>NZ_JAGQBP010000002.1:0-875890 GCF_024345695.1 Synechococcus sp. L2F
ATAGGCCGTGGGGAACAGCAGCAGACCGGACCAGCCGACAAACACGAAGCGGTCGCGCTTGAGCCAGTCATCGAGGACGTCGAACCATCCCCGAGCCGAAGGCGCGCGCCCTACAGCAATCGTCATGATGAAGAGGCTTCATGAAGCTTTACAAGGGCACTGTACGGAAATCAGCCGGTGGCCGGGGCTTCCGCCGCCCTGGCCCGGGGGCAATGAGTACTTGCACTCACCGGCTCTGTCAGCCCCAGGCCTTGCGGCCGCCCCGGTCGTCTGAACCGCACCGGAAGCAGCCCTGAATCCAGCCCCGAGCCAAACCGGAGCCAACCGGGAGCCGGCCGGCCCTTCAGCGGAAACCGCAGCGCCGCGCCATTCGCCAGAGTGGCGGCTGCCCTCACCGAAACCGCCGTGTACGTCGTCGAGCTCTCGCTCAAGCTCAGCCCCATGCCCGTCTCGGTCCAGCGCAAGGAACTGGCCGACGCCCAGGCCCTGTATGGCCAGATCAAGGCGGTCCTGGAGAGCGGTCAACCGCGCGTGCTCGAACTCAGCTGCGAGAAAGCCGAGGAGAAACGGGTCAGCCTGCTGAGCAGTGAGCTGGTGGCCGTTCAGCTCTACGAACGTTCGGCCGCGGGTGGCACCGGCACCAAACGTCCCGGCTTCAGCGTCGACAGTTGACCAGCTCGCCACCGGCCCATGCCAGCGCCGGTTTCTCCGCCCCTGATCCTCCGCTGGTGGTGGAGAACCTGGGGTTCCGCTGGCCCAACGGCAGCCTCGCCCTTGACCACATCAACCTCGAGGTGCCCCGTCCAGGGCTGTGGATGCTCGTGGGGGGCAACGGCAGCGGCAAGAGCACCCTGCTGCGGCTGATCGCCGGGCTGCTCGATCCGCAGCGAGGGCGGATTCACCGCCAGCGCACGCCGGCTCTGGTGTTCCAGAACCCCGACCACCAACTCTTGCTGCCCAGCTGCGGCACCGACCTCCAGCTCTCGTTGGCGGAGGGCCTCAGCCGTGAGGAGCGGCGCTGGCGGGTGGCCGAAGCCCTGGCCCAGGTCGGCTTACCTGGCCTGGAAGGGCGGCCGATCCACACGCTCAGCGGCGGCCAGAAACAGCGGGTGGCCATCGCCGGTGCCCTCGCCAGCGGTGCCGACCTGCTGCTGCTCGACGAACCCACCGCCCTGCTCGATCCAATCAGCCAGACGGAGGTTCTGGAGTTGATCCATCGCCTCTGCCACCGGCAGGAGCGACCCCTCACCGCCCTCTGGATCACCCATCGGCTGGAGGAACTCGAGCGCTGCGACGGGGCCGTGCTGATGGAAAGCGGGCGCATGGGCCGCTGGCAGGACGGGCCGGAACTGTGCCGGCGCCTTCGCGGCAGGGTCTCCCTCTTGCCTGGCGGCGCGACCGAGGGGTAGGTTCACCGGGTTGCCATCCTCGGTAGCTCAGCGGTAGAGCGGTCGGCTGTTAACCGATTGGTCGCAGGTTCGAATCCTGCCCGGGGAGTTCCTGTTCGCCTTGCCGCAGCGCTGCCTGCCGGTTGTTCACGTTCCAGTGGAGCGGTTGCCAGGATCGTGTTCCATACTTCTGCGAAAGCAGCTCATACGGCCTCTTCGAATCCAACGGATTGCCGCTGTCACCCGCCCTGCGCCGCCCATGAAGCCCTGCATCCTGCTGATCGAAGACGACAGGGACATGCGTGAGCTGGTGGCTGCCCATCTGATGCACGGCGGCTTCCAGGTGGAATGCGCCGAAGACGGCATCAAGGGCCAGGCCCTGGCCCTGCAGGCCCATCCCGACCTGATCCTGCTCGATCTGATGCTGCCCAAGGTGGATGGCCTCACCCTCTGCCAGCGCCTGCGCCGCGATGAGCGCACGGCCGGGATCCCGATCATGATGATCACGGCGCTCGGCGGCACCAAAGACAAGGTGAGCGGCTTCAACTCCGGCGCCGACGACTACCTGACCAAGCCCTTCGATCTCGAAGAGCTGCTGGTGCGGGTGAAAGCACTGCTGCGGCGCATCGATCGCGCCCCTCTGGCCGAAAAACACAACGAGATTCTCAATTTCGGGCCTCTCACCCTGGTGCCCGAGCGGTTCGAGGCCATCTGGTTCGATCAAGCCGTCCGGCTCACCCACCTGGAGTTCGAACTGCTCCACTGCCTGCTCCAGCGTCACGGTCAGACCGTGGCCCCCTCGCTCATCCTCAAGGAAGTGTGGGGCTACGAGCCCGACGACGACATCGAGACCATCCGGGTACACGTGCGCCACCTGCGCACCAAGCTCGAACCCGAACCGCGCAAACCCCGGTTCATCAAAACGGTCTACGGAGCCGGCTACTGCCTGGAACTGCCCACTGGCCCCCAGCTGGAACAGCAGGAGCGGCTGGTGCGAGAGCTTCGGCAGGACACGCGCGACCAGCTGCGCTCGCTCGAATCCGCCTGATTCCACCGACCATCTGCTGCTGAAGCGGCACCGACACAGCCGGAGCGCTGCTTCAGAGACTCCCCAGGCGCCGATGAGAGCTTCGCGCTGTTGTCCGTCAAGGGGCGCGTGGCGCAGGTGGCGGTCAGATCCCCCTGGAACTCCAGGCTCACACCAGCGATCCGCCCAGCTCCAGCAGTGCCACTTCCCAGGCCAGCCGGGGTTGCACAGCCCCCTGCAACTGGCGCCGGAGGCGCTCGATCCGCTGCTGATCGGCCTGACAGAGATCGCGGCGCCAGCTCTGCAGTTGCCACCAATCGAGCAACCACAGCTGAAGATCCAGATCCAGGGCTTCGGTGAGCTCACGGGCCAGGGCCAGCGCCTCCAGCGGTTGGCCCGGCCGCTCCAGCAGCCGCTCCGCCAGCCCCGGTGGCAGGGCCTGCCATTGCTCCCGGTGGCGCAGCAACGCCCCCGGCGAGCCGGCCGCCAGCGCGATCAGGCCGGCGGCCTCTGGCCCCTCCGCCACGGGTGAGAGATCGGCGCGGCGGTGCAGCACCGCCTGCAGGGAGGCCGGATCCAGCCGGCTGAACACGATCTGCTGGCAACGAGAGCGAATCGTGCTCAGCAGGCGCTCGGGCGCGCTGGTCAGCAGCACGAGCAGCCCGTTGCCGGGCTCTTCCAGGGTTTTGAGCAGGGCATTGGCCGCCCCCTCCGCCATCATCTCCACCGCCTCGATCACCACAAGGCAGTGGTCGCCCTCCAGCGGCCGACGGGCCAGGAAACGGCTGATCGCCCGCACCTGCTCCAGGCGCAGCTGGGGCAGCGACCGCTTCGCCACTCCCTGGCCGATCGCCTCCGAACGGGGGATCAGCTGGCCCTGGTGCTGGTAGGTGGGCTCCACCCAGAGCAGATCCGGGTGGTTGCCCTCCTCCAGCCGGCGTCGCAGCGGGGCTGAGCCAGCGACCCCAGCCAGAATGCCCTCGAGGAAGCGCAGAGCCGCCAGGCGCCGTCCCACCCCATCCGGCCCGCTGAACAGGTAGGCCGGCGCCAGCCGCTGGCGCTGCAGCGACGCGGCAAGCAGGGCCACGGCCTGGGGCTGGCCGATCAGGTCGGCGAACAGATCAGCCATCGCAGCCACCAGCAGCGGCGAAACGGCACCGCAGCAGTGTCGCAATCGCTTCCGCCACCTGTTCGGGAGCAGCGGCAGCCTCCACCCGCGCCCAGCCCCGCTGCGCCGCCAGCTGGGCGAATCCTCCAGCCACCCGCTGCAGGAAGGGCAGTCCCGCCGACTCGATCCGATCGGCGGGCCGGTGGCCGCGACGCTCCAGTGAGAGCGGCAGGGGCAGGTCCAGCCAGAGGGTGAGGTCGGCCGTCAGGCCGGCGGTGGCGATGGCCTCCAGCTGGCCGATCAACGCGAGATCCAGGCCACGGCCATAGCCCTGGTAGGCGGCCGTGGAGCCGGCAAAGCGGTCGCTGATCACCCAGTGGCCCGCCGCCAGGGCGGGCGCGATGCGGGCCTCCACGTGCTGGGCGCGGTCGGCCGCATAAAGCAGCAGTTCCGCGGTGGGGCAGGGGCTGGCCGCCTCCGGCGGATGCAGCAGCAGCTGCCGCAGCGCCTGGCCCAGCGGCGTCCCTCCCGGCTCGCGGCACACCACCAGCTCCGCCCCGGGCGCCAGCAGGCCGCTGCTGGGCAACCAGGCCTGCAGGCGTTCGAGCTGGGTGGTCTTGCCACAGCCATCGATGCCCTCCAGCACGAGAAAGCGCCCCCTGGGGCGATCGGGGTCAGGCTGGACCATGCAGCAGCAGCGCGTTCACCACCACGGTGATCGAGCTCATCGCCATCAGCAGGGCCGCCAGGGGTGGGGAGAGCACCACACCGAAGCCTGGCAGCAGGGCGCCGGCGGCGATCGGCAGCACCACAAGGTTGTAGCCGAAGGCCCAGAAAAGATTCTGGCGCACCTTGGCCAGCGTGCGCCGCGCCAGCTGCAGCGCCAGCACGAGCGAGGACAAGCGGTCGCCAAGGATCACCAGATCGGCGGTGTCCTGAGCGATCTGGGTGCCGGTGCCCACGGCGATGCCGAGATCGGCCGCCGCCAGAGCGGGCGCATCGTTGATGCCATCGCCCACCATCGCCACCGGCCCCAACTGCTGCCAGCGCACGATCTGGTCGAGCTTCTGCTCGGGGCGCAGTTCCCAGGCAAGGGCGTCGTCCGGCAAGCCGAGCCGTTCACCGAGGCGCCGCACGGCAGGCTGCCGGTCACCGCTGAGCACGCCGAGGTTCAGCCCCATGGCACCGAGCTCCTGCACGGTGGCGACCGCATCGGCGCGCGGTTGGTCGTGCACCGCCACGAGGCCCAGCAGGTGGTTGCCGACCGCCACGGCCAACACCGAGCCGCCGTCGGCCTCCAGTGCTGTGAGCCGCTGGCGGAGCGGAGCGCCCAGAGCAACCCCTCGCCGCTCCAGCCAGTCGAGGCGACCCACCCGGCAAGGGCCGCTGACCCCTTCCAGTTCCCCCTCCACCCCGGCCCCGGCGAAGGTGACGCAGGTGCTCACCGGCCAGAGAGGAAGCTGGCGGCGCTCCGCCTCCTGCAGCAGGGCATGGGCGAGCGGGTGGCGGGTCTGCTGCTCCAGGCTGGCCGCCACACGGATCAGGGCATCGGCGTCGACCAGCTCGCCCGCCAGCTGGTGAGCTGGATCCGTGGGGGACAGTTCGATCGCCACCACCAGGGGGCGGCCCAGGGTGAGCGTGCCGGTCTTGTCGAACAGCACCGCCTGCAGACGCGCGGCGGTCTCGATCGCATCGCCGCCCCGGAACAGCACACCAGCCCGGGCCGCCAGCCCTGAGCCGACTGTGATCGCCGTGGGGGTGGCCAGGCCCAACGCACAGGGGCAGGCCACCACCAGCACGGAAATCGCCAGCTGCAGGGCCAGGCTGAACGGGGTCTCGGCGGCGGCCCCCGCCAGCCCGTGGCTGGAACCTCCCATGCCCATACCACCAAGGCCGTGCCCACCGAAGCTGTGAGCAGCCCCGGCCCCATGGCCCAGCAGCGGAGCCACCATCAGCACGTCCGGCCACAGGCGGGTGCCCCACAGCCACCAGAACAGGAAGGTGGCCAGGGCGAGAACAAGCACCAGCACGGTGAAACGGCCGGCCACCCGGTCCACCAGGCGCTGTATCGGCGCCTTGCGGGCCTGGGCCTGCTCGACCAGCGCAATGATCCGGGCCAGGGCCGTCTCTGCACCGGCGCGGGTCACCTCCAGCACCAGCGGCGCCTGCAGGTTGAGCATGCCGGCCGCCAGCTCACAGCCCGGGCGGGCCTCCAGCGGCAGGGGCTCGCCGGTGAGACTCGACACATCCACCGCCGAGCAGCCCTCCAGCACCACCCCATCCACCGGCACCCGGTCGCCCGGCAGCAGTTGCAACCGATCAGCGGGCCGCAGCCCTCCCACCCGCACCTCTCGCGGGGGGCCATCGCCCACCAGCAGCAGCGCCGTTTCGGGTTGGAGCTGGGCCAGCTGCTCCAGCGCCCGGCCGGTGCGGAAGCGGGCCCGTTCCTCCAGGAAGCGGCCCAGCAGCACGAAGCCGAGCAGCATCACCGGCTCATTGAAAAAACAGGGCCAGCCCGCCGCCGGCCAGAGCAGGGCCGCCAGGCTGGCGAGGTAGGCGCTGCCCATGCCCAGGCCCACCAGGGTGTCCATGCTGGGCATGCGGTGCCAGGCGCTCAGGGCGCCGCGCACCAGGATCGAACGACCCGGCAGCGCCAGGGCCAGGGTGGCCACGAGGGCGTGGAACCAGAGCGCCGCCAGCAGGGCTCCGAGCGGGGACGCCAGCAGCGATGCCGGCAGGCTGCCCGCCTCCGCCAGATGGCCCAGCACCGACACCACCAGCAGCGTCAGCGCCGCGATCAGCTGGCGCCACTCCAGCCACCAACGATGGCGCTGGGCCAGCTCGGCCGCCGTGGGTGCCGGCAGCGACTGATCACGCAGGCGTGCCGCAAAGCCGAGCCCCTCCAGGCTGGCCAGCAGGGCCGCCACCTGGGTGTCGAGGCCTGGCTGCGCGGCCTCGACAGGAGCGGCCAGGCCCACCCAGGCGGTGTGGGTGAGCAGGTTCACGCTTGCCTGGTGCACACCGGGCACGGCCAGCAGGCGCTTCTCCACGGCACGCACGCAGCCCCCGCACTTCATGCCGTCCACCTCGAGCAGCACCGGCACCAGGGGGCGGGGAGACGGTGCAGCCGGAAGCGGTGAGACGGCGGGGCCGGGGGAAACCTGAACCACTGGGATCGGCAGCTGGGTTTCAGGCTAGGGATGGCCTCCGGCAGAAGCTGGCTCGCCGCGCAGGCGTCAGGATGGGTCCACAAACCAGACCGTTCCCGTGCCCCGCAGCCAACGCAACGACAACTTCATCGACAAGAGCTTCACGGTCATGGCGGACCTGATCCTCAAGGTGATTCCCACCAACCGGCGGGCGAAGGAGGCTTTCGCGTACTACCGCGACGGCATGAGCGCCCAGGGCGACGGCGAATATGCCGAAGCGCTGGAGAACTACGAGGAAGCCCTGAAGCTGGAGGACGACCCCAACGACAAGGCCTTCATCCTCTACAACATGGCGCTGGTGTTCACCAGCAACGGCGATCACCAGAAGGCGCTGGAGTTCTACGAGCAGGCGCTGGATCTCAACCAGCACATGCCGCAGGCCCTCAACAACATCGCGGTGATTCACCACCACCTCGGCTCCCTGGCGGAAGAACGGGGCGACACCGATGAGTCGGACCGCTGCTTCTCCCGCGCCGCCGACTACTGGACCAAGGCGATCCGCATGGCGCCGAACAACTACATCGAAGCCCAGAACTGGCTCAAGACCAGCGGGCGCGGCAACGTCGACGTCTACTTCTGAGCCTCGTCGGGGCGCCTGGGCAGGGCGTTGCACGGCGCGGGGTGTGGCCTGGCCGGGGCAGGGTGGAGCCGCCGGCCCGGCTCAGTCGGCTGCAGGGTCAAACCCCAGCCCGGCCACCAGGGCCTCCGCCACAGTGGCGGCCTCCAGCAGCTGGAGATCAAGCCCGGCGGCGATCGCCCCGAGGCCGCTGCCGCGCGGCACCACCGCCCGGCGGAACCCCAGCCGCGCCGCCTCCTGGAGGCGGAGCTCCAGCTGGCCCACCGGCCGCAGCTGCCCCCCCAGCCCCAGCTCCCCTACCAGCACCGTGCCGGCCGGCAGGGTCAGATCGCGGTAGCTGGCCACCACCGCCGCGGCCACGCCGAGATCGGCCGCCGGCTCCTCCACGTCAAGGCCACCGGCCACCGCCAGGTAGCAATCGAAGCGGGAGAGGGGCAGCCCCATGTGCTTTTCAAGCACGGCCAGGATCTGATGCAGCCGGTTGATGCCGATGCCGGTGGCCGTGCGGCGTGGGCTGGCATAGCTGGTGGTGCTCACCAGGGCCTGCAGCTCGACCACCAGCGAGCGGGTGCCTTCACAGGCCACGATCGTGGCGGTGCCGGCGGCGGGGCCGTCATGGCCGAGGAACAGCTCGCTGGGATTGGTGACTTCCGCCAGCCCCCGGTCGCGCATCTCGAACAGGCCCAGTTCGTGCGTGGCACCGAAGCGGTTCTTGACCGCCCGCAGCAGCCGGTGGCTGGCGAAGCGGTCGCCCTCGAAGGTGAGCACCGCATCGACGAGGTGTTCGAGCACCTTGGGCCCTGCCAGCATCCCCTCCTTGGTGACATGCCCCACCAGCAGCAGGGCGGTGTCCTGGCGCTTGGCCAGCCGTTGCAGGGCACCGGCGCATTCGCGCACCTGGGCGACCGATCCCGGCGCGCTGCTGAGCTGGTCGTCATGCAGGGCCTGGATGCTGTCGATGATCGCCACCGCCGGCCGCAGCGCCTCAAGCTCCTGCAGCACCAGCTCCAGATCGGTTTCCGCCAGCAGCTGCAGCCCGGCACCCGCCGGCACGGCCCCATCGGCCCCAACCGGCTGCTCCGCAGCGCCGGCATCTGGCGGGGCGAGCCGGCTCCAGCGCAGGCGAACCTGCTGCGCCGACTCCTCGGCGCTCACGTAGAGCACCGAGGTGATGGCGGCCAGCGCCTGGGCGCTCTGCAGCAGCAGGGTGGATTTGCCGATGCCGGGATCGCCCCCCAC
This sequence comes from Synechococcus sp. L2F, assembly GCF_024345695.1. Classification (NCBI taxonomy): domain Bacteria; kingdom Bacillati; phylum Cyanobacteriota; class Cyanophyceae; order Synechococcales; family Synechococcaceae; genus Synechococcus; species Synechococcus sp. L2F. The sequence goes on from NZ_JAGQBP010000002.1 coordinate 8,549, forward strand.
CAGAACCAGCGCCCCGGGCACCAGCCCGCCGCCCAGCACCCGATCGAACTCGGCGAAGCCGCTGGGCAACCGCTGGAGCGGCCGCTCCACCGCCATCAGGATCGATTCCGAGCGCCGGGGACGCCCTGGGGCCAGGGCCGCCTTCTCGCCCGCACCGGTACGGGCAGGCGCGCCCTCAGGGGCGGCGCGGCGGCGGCGGCCATCAGCGGCGGGGCCGCTCTGTTCCACCAGCGTGTTCCAGGCACCGCAGCCATGGCAGCGGCCGAAGAACTGGCGGGTCTGAGCTCCACAGGCCTGGCAGATGAACAGCGGTGCGGATCGGGCCACGGCGGTGTGTGAAGAATGGTGGCGTTGGGTGAATTTGCCGCCCCTCCGACCAGTTCAGTGGTCAGGACTTGTGTACCCAGGCCGGCGCAACCATGACGGCTTCCTCCTCCGCCAAGGAAACCATCCTGGTCGTTGACGACGAGGCGAGCATCCGCAGGATTCTCGAAACCCGCCTCACGATGATCGGCTACGACGTCGTCACCGCCTGTGACGGCGTGGAGGCGCTTGAGGCCTTCCGCCATTCCAGCCCGGATCTGGTGGTGCTCGACGTGATGATGCCCAAGCTCGACGGCTATGGCGTCTGCCAGGAGCTCCGTAAGGAATCCGATGTGCCGATCGTGATGCTCACCGCTCTGGGCGATGTGGCCGACCGCATCACCGGTCTGGAGCTCGGTGCCGACGACTACGTGGTGAAGCCCTTCAGCCCGAAGGAGCTGGAGGCCCGCATCCGCTGCGTGCTGCGCCGGGTGGAGAAGGAGCAGGTGGTAGGCATCCCCAACTCCGGCGTGATCCAGGTCAACGAGCTGCGCATCGACACCAACAAGCGCCAGGTGTACCGGGGCGAAGAGCGCATCCGCCTCACCGGCATGGAGTTCAGCCTGCTGGAGCTGCTGGTCAGCCGTTCGGGTGAGCCCTTCAGCCGCGGCGAGATTCTCAAGGAGGTCTGGGGCTATACCCCCGAGCGTCACGTGGACACCCGGGTGGTGGATGTCCACATCTCACGGCTGCGTTCCAAACTGGAAGATGATCCAGCCAACCCCGAGCTGATCCTCACCGCACGGGGTACGGGTTACCTGTTCCAGCGCATCGTGGAAGCCGTTGCCTCCGAAGGACTCTGATTCAGAACTGAGACAACGCCGCGCCAAACCCAGCCGCGCGATCCGCCGGCTGGTGGTCTGGTATCGCCGCAATGCGACGGTCACCAGCCTGGTTGACACGGCCACCTCCTCAGCCAGCACTGCCGCCTCCGCTGCTTCCGCCGCCGCCTCGGTGGCCGGCTCGATGGCCTCGGCGGCAGGTTCGGTGGCCTCCTCCGCCGGCACCATGGCGGGATCGGTTGCCGGCACAGTGCTGCACCCGCTGATGAGCTACCCCCGCCGGCGCCTGCAGACCGGTGGCGATGGGTCCGCCCCGATCCGCGACCGTGACCGCATCTGGATGGCCGTCGACGGCATGGGGGGAGACCATGCCCCCGGCCCGATCCTCGAGGGCTGCCTGGCCGCCGTGCGCTGCCTGCCGGTGAAGATCCGCTTCGTGGCCGAAGCCGCGGCGGTGCAGCAGGCCGCGGCCGCCCTGAACCTGGAAGACGACCTGCGCGAGAGCCTGCAGGCCGGGCTGCTGCAGCTGGTCGCCAGCGGCCCTTCGGTGGGCATGGACGAGGAAGCCACGGTGGTGCGCCGCAAGCGCGACGCCAGCATCAACATGGCCATGGACCTGGTCAAGAGCGGTGAGGCGGCGGCGGTGTACTCCGCCGGCAACTCCGGAGCCGTGATGGCCTCGGCGATCTTCCGGCTCGGCCGGCTCAAGGGCATCGACCGCCCCGCCATCGGCGCCCTCTTCCCCACCAAGGACCCGGGCCGGCAGGTGCTTGTGCTCGACGTGGGCGCCAACATGGACTGCAAGCCGGTGTACCTGCAGCAGTTCGCCCTGCTGGGCAGCATCTACAGCCGCGACGTGCTCGGCATCCCCCAGCCCCGCATCGGCCTGCTGAACATCGGCGAGGAGGCCTGCAAGGGCAACGAGCTCACCATCAAGGCCTACGCCCTGCTCGCTGCCGAGCAGCGGCTGCGCTTCGCCGGCAACTGCGAAGGCCGCGACGTCCTCTCCGGCAGCTTCGATGTGGTGGTCTGCGACGGCTACACCGGCAACGTGCTGCTCAAGTTCCTGGAGTCGGTGGGCAGCGTGCTGCTCGATGTGCTGCGGGCCGAACTGCCCCGGGGCAGGCGCGGCAAGGTGGGCTCCGCCTTCCTGCGCAGCAACCTGGTGCGGATCAAGAAGCGCCTCGACCATGCCGAGCACGGCGGCGCCCTGCTGCTCGGCGTCAATGGGGTCTGCGTGATCGGCCACGGCAGCAGCAAGGCCCTTTCGGTGGTCAGCGCGCTGCGTCTGGCGCACCTGGCCGCCAGCCATGGGGTGATGGAAGATCTGCACAAGCTCAGCAGCGAGGAGAGCTCCGTTCCTGCCTGTGGTTGACTGAGCCGAACCGTGGGTGAGTCGGTGGCGCTTGGCCGGATGGGCGCAGGCATGGCGCTCGTGGGATGCGGCAGTTCGCTCCCCGCTCTGATCGTCAGCAACGACGCGCTGAGCCTTCGCGTCGACACCAACGATGAGTGGATCCGCAGCCGCACCGGCATCGCTGCGCGCCGTGTGGCCGGGCCCACGGAAACGGTGACGTCGATGGCCACAGCCGCCGCCCGCAACGCCCTTGATCACGCCGGCTGGTCGGCGGAGACGGTGGATCTGATCCTGCTGGCCACCTCCAGCCCGGACGATCTGTTCGGCACCGCGCCGCGGGTGCAGGCGGGGCTGGGGGCCACCAACGCCGTGGCCTTCGATCTCACAGCCGCCTGCAGCGGCTTTCTCTTCGCCCTGATCACCGCAGCCCAATACATCCGCGCCGGTAGCGCGCGCAAGGTGCTGGTGATCGGGGCCGACCAGCTCAGCCGCTGGGTCGACTGGGACGACCGGCGCACCTGCGTGCTGTTCGGCGACGCCGCCGCCGCCATCGCCGTGGAGGCCTGTGAAGGCGAGCGGGATGGCCTGCTGGGCTTCCGCATGCGTTCTGACGGCCGCCGCGCCGCCTGCCTGACCCTGGCGCAGCGGGAGGAGCGGCAGGCGCTGCTCGACGGCCACACGGCCCAGCGCGGAGGCTTCGCGCCGATCCACATGAACGGCCAGGAGGTGTACAAGTTCGCCGTCAAGGAAGTGCCGGCCGTGCTGCAGGAGCTGCTCGCCGCCACTGGCACCACCGCGGCCGAGCTCGACTGGCTGCTGCTGCATCAGGCCAACCAGCGCATCCTCGATGCGGTGGCCCAGCGTTTCGCCATTCCCAACCAGCGGGTGCTCAGCAACCTGGCGGCCTACGGCAACACCTCTGCCGCCACGATCCCGCTGATGCTCGATGAAGCGGTACGTGATGGCCGCATCCAGCCTGGCCACCTGATCGCCAGCAGTGGCTTCGGCGCCGGGCTGAGCTGGGGAGCGGCGCTGCTCCGCTGGCGTGGACCCGGCGGCTGAGGGGGCTGGCCAGGGCGTCGCCGTAATCTCAGATTCCGTTCAAGACGAACAGGATGGGCATTGCCTGGGTGTTTCCCGGCCAGGGATCGCAGAAGCTGGGAATGGTGGGCGATCTGCTCGACCTGCCCGGAGCGCGCGAGCGGTTTGCTTCTGCTTCGGATCTCCTGGGCAGGGATCTGCTGGCGATCTGCGCCGGTGAACCGCTCAGTGATCCCACCGCACCGGCCGACCTGAACGACACCCGCAACAGCCAGCCGGCCCTGTTCGTGCTGGAAAGCCTGCTGGTCGATGCGCTCAAGGGGATGGGCCGCTGCGCCCATCTTGTGGCCGGACACAGCCTTGGGGAGCTGGTGGCGCTCTACGCCGCTGGTGTCTTCGACCTTGAGGCAGGCCTGGCCCTGATGCGGCAGCGAAGCGAGCTGATGGCCGCCGCAGGTGGCGGGTCGATGACCGCCGTGATCGGCTTCAACCGGGAGGAGCTGGACGAACGGATCGCCGCCAGCGAAGGGGTGGTGATCGCCAACGACAACAGCGCCTCCCAAGTGGTGCTCTCCGGCAGCACCGAGGCAGTTCAGGCCCTGTGCCAGAGAATCAACTGCAAGCGGGCGATCCCCTTGGCTGTGTCGGGGGCCTTCCATTCCCCCTTCATGGCAGAAGCCGCGGCCGCCTTTCGCCAGCTCCTGGAGCAGGTCCCATTCGCCAATGCGGCCATTCCGGTGCTCAGCAACACCGATCCCACCCCGGCCACTGACGGCGCCCTGCTCAAGGAGCGCCTGAGCGAGCAGATGGTCACGGGGGTGCGCTGGCGCGAAACCATGGACCAGTTCCCGCGGCTAGCGATCGAAACCGTGGTGGAGGTCGGGCCGGGCAACGTGCTGAGCGGCCTGCTGCGCCGGGCAGTCCCCGGCCTCGCCACCGCCCAGATCGGCGCGGCGGCCGACCTGGCGCTTTGAGCGAATCCAAAGGGCTGGATTCCTCCGATCCGCTGGCGCTGTTGAATCCCCGCCCCAGCCTTACCTACCGGCTGATCAGCTATTTGCTGGTGTTCCCGCTCTACCGGATCCTGTTCCGTGGGCGCACCAGCGGCAATCGAAATGTGCCCACGGAGGGTGCACTGGTGGTGGTGGCCAACCACGGCTCCCACTTCGACCCGCCGTTGCTGGGCCACGCCTTGGGCCGACCCGTGGCCTTCATGGCAAAAGCAGAGCTGTTCAGGGTCCCCCTGCTGGGCCCGATCATTCGCGCCTGCGGGGCCTACCCGGTGCAGCGGGGGGCCAGCGACCGCGAAGCCATTCGGGTCGCCACAGCACGGCTGGCCCAGGGCTGGGCCACCGGGGTGTTCATCGATGGCACCCGGCAGCTGGACGGCCGCGTCAACCAGCCGCAGGCGGGCGCTGCTCTGCTGGCGGCACGGGCCGGCGTGCCCCTGCTACCGGTGGCGATCGTCAACAGCCACCGGGCCATGGGCGCAGGCCGTACCTGGCCACGCCTGGTGCCGATCCACATCCGTATCGGCCAGCCGATCCCGCCGCCCGCCTCGCGCCGTCGTGAAGACCTCCTGGCGACCACCCAGGCCTGCCAGGACCAGATCAATGCCTTGCTGAACGAGGGCCTGATCAGGCCCGGGTCTGAGCGTGCTGCGCTTGCGCCCAGTTCTTCAGATCCCGCCCGCTGAGCACCCACACCACGGCCCGCAGGCCGTCGCCCCAGCGCTTGGTGAGGCTCTCAGGATGGCAGTGCTCCCCGCAGGAGACCGCCACGGGCGTGAGCTGGATGCCGCGGCTGCCGGCCACCACCCGGCCGACCAGCAGGGCCCGGTCCATGTGATCACTGCTGGTGACCAGCAGCACGTGACGGATGCCGCCCCGGCGCAGATCATCCACCACGGTGGTGAAGTTGGAAAGCGTGTCATGGGCGCGGTAATCCAGCCGGTATTGCTGCTGCCGCAGGCCTTCCTGATCGAACAGCCAGCGGGCGTATTCCGGGTTGCTGCCGCCGCTGACCACCACCGGCAGACGGTATTGAGTCGCCAAGCGCCCGGCCACCTTCTCGCGCTTCACGTCACCGCCCAGCACGAGGATGAGCTGGGGCGACGAAGCCGGCGGCAGCAGCAGGGAACGTCCCAGCCAGAAGCTGCCCGCCGTCAGCAACGTCAGCAGCACCAGGCGGCGCATCAACCCTCTCCCCCCACGGGGCTGGTGGGATAGATCGGCAGCACCGTGCTCCAGGGGGCCGGCCCGCCGGCCAACGCCGCCGCCTTGCTGAAGGCGAGCAACTGGGCCACATCAGCTCTGGCTTCCACCACCGCCGGCAGCCGTGGGCCAGGAGGCACGGCATCGGCGTCGGCGAACAGACGCGGCGGCTGGCGCTCCACCACCCCCCCTGGAGCCCCTGCATCGAGCACGTAGGCACCCGCCACCACACCTCGGCGCGGCAGCTCGTGCAGCAGCCAGAACGGATCGGCGGCCGTCAGCGGCTCTCCGTCCTGCCAGAGGCGCCGCGCCACCAGCAGGAAACTGCTGACACCATCCAGGGGCAGAGCCAGCTGCTGGGCCAGCGTGCGGGCCATCACCACGGTGAGCCGGGTGCCAGTGAAGCCACCGGGCCCGGTGGCCACCGCCAGCCGTGCCAGCTGCGGCCAGCGGCAGGCTGGCAATACCTCCTCCACGCAGGCGAGCAGATCGTTGGAGAGCCGGCGCCCCAGCGGGAAGGTGTGGATCAAGGGCGGCGTCTCCGGCTCCAGCAGCGACTGGAGCGCCACTCCCAGCACCTCGCTGCTGCTGTGCAGGGCCAGGCCCCAGGCAGGAGCGTCCATCACCGCGGGACCGCCGCCAGAGGACGCAGCCGTTGCCAGCGGCCCGGTTCAGCCTGGAAGCTGGCGCAGGACCGCACGTCCCATTCCACGCCCACGCGGTTCTCTGGCAGATCCATCACCTGCACATGGATGCGTGGATCCACCGGGCGAAAGTCGGGGGCAACGGCGAGATGCTCGACGCCGTGCTGGCGCTCCACCGCGTGATAGGCCTGGCAGCGGTCCACCCAGTGGCAATCCACGCAGATGCACATGCCTGAGTGGTCTCCGAATGCAGCCATTCTGGCGGGCAAGGCCAGCGTGCCTCTGGATCTGGCCGCCGCCACGGCTCTGCTGCGCCGCCGCCTGGCGACGGAACGCTGGCCGGTGCCTCCGGCGGCCTTCCCTGCGGGCACCGCCCTGGTGGGAGGCGCCGTGCGCGATGGCCTGCTCGGGCGGCTGGGGGAGCGGCCCGACCTCGATCTGGTGGTGCCGGTGGAGGCCATTGCCCTGGGCGAGCGGCTGAGCCGGGAGCACGGTGGTCGCTGCGTGGTGCTGGATCAGGAGCGCTCGATCGCCCGGCTGGTGATCCGGGGCTGGAGCGTGGATCTGGCCCGCCAGGCCGGCGCGGACCTGGCCACCGATCTGCTGCGCCGCGACTTCTGTCTCAACGCCCTGGCCCTGCCCCTGGCGGCGAGCAGCCAGCTGCTCGACCCGAGCGGCGGCCTGGCCGATCTGGCGGCGGGACTGATCCGGGCCGTGAGCGAAGCGAACCTGCTGGACGACCCGCTGCGACTGCTGCGAGGTGAGCGACTGGCCGCGGAACTGGGCTTTCACCTCGACGCCACCAGCGCAGCCTGGATCCAGCACCACAGCCGCCGGATCGACCAAGTAGCCGTGGAGCGCGTGCGGGTGGAGCTGGAGAAGCTGGCGGCGTGCGCCGGCGGCGGCGAAGGGCTGGCCCGGGTGCTGACGATCGGCCTGCTGGACGCCTGGCGCCAGCCGGACGCTGTGGAAGGCAGTGCAGCCGGCAATGAAGCCGCCGGTGCCGCATTGCGACAGCTCACCCCGGCGACGGCACACGCCAGGGGCCTGAGCGAAGACGAAGCCCGCGTGGCCCTGCCCCTGGCGCGCCTGGCCACGCTGCTTGATGCCGCCAGCTGGGGGCGGCTGCACGCCAGCCGGGCGCTGCAGCGGCGCTGCGGTCTGCTGCGGAGCTGGCGGGCGCAGCTGGAGGGGCCCGGCGGGGTGCGGGATCCCGCCGCCCCGTTCGGCTCGGAACGGGAGCAGGTGCACTTTCACCGCGACCTGGAGGACGACCTGCCCGCCCTGCTGCTCATGCTGCCGCTGCCGTTTGCGCGGGAGTGGCTGCCCCGCTGGCGTGATCCGGGCGATCCTCTCTTTCATCCCAGGCCCCCGCTCGACGGCACGGAACTGCAGCAGCGGCTGGGGCTGGCCCCGTCACGGCGGCTGGGCGAACTGCTGGCCCACCTGACGATCGAGCGCGCCTTCGGCCGCCTGGAGAGCAGCGAGGAGGCCCTGGCGGCGGCGCGTCGCTGGCTGGCTGGACCGGCGCCGTGATTGACTGCTCTGTGTACAGGCATCTTCCATCGCTTCATCGAAGCCCGAACGGCAACGGTTGACGTCCAGTTCCTGAACGTCAGAAACACCTCCCCGATCGCTCTTTGGCGCCTCCTGCGCTGCCCTGCGTTTCGCCGGTGCGTTCACCCGATGGCGCAGGCCGCCACCTCCCTTCTCTCCCCCCTCCTCCCATGAGTGTTCGTCTCTACGTCGGCAATCTGCCGCAGACTTTCGATGCCGCCGAGCTCGATGCTCTGTTCACTTCCATCGCCGAGGGCGTGCGCTTCAAGACCGTTCAGGACAGGGAAACGGGTGCCTGCCGTGGTTTCGGTTTCGCCAATGTCGAGGATGAGAAACTGGCCGACACCGTGATCGAGCAGCTCAACGGCCACGACTTCGGCGGCAACAGCCTGCGTATCGAGCGCTCCGAGCGCCGTGACAGCCGCCCCGGCACCGGCGATCGCCGGCCCACCGCCGGCGGTGCCGCTCCCGTGGCGGCCCGCAAGGCCGTCAACAAGGTGGTGCACAGTGACACCATCACCGAAGGCGCCCCCGATCCGCGTTGGGCCGGTGAGCTCGCCAAACTGAAATCCCTGCTGGCCAACCAGACAGCCACCACGGTCTGAGCCAGCACCCCGTTCCGCCGGTCGGCGGCGATGCTGCCTTGACCCACCCGCTGGCTTCCACCGCGCCAAGCCCTGCCTCCTCCTCCTGGACCTGGCAGGGTCACACCATCCGCTACCGCTGCCTCGCCGGCCCCGAACCGGCGGGGCTTCAACGTGTGGTGCTGATCCACGGGTTCGGCGCGAGCCTGGGCCACTGGCGCCACAACCTGCCGGTGATCGCCAGCCGCTTCTCGGTGTGCGCCATCGATCTGCTCGGATTCGGCGCCAGCGACAAGCCGCGCTCCCGCCTGGCCGATGAAGCCGAGCAGCCCGGAGCGGTGCGCTACTGCTTCGATCTGTGGGCCGAGCAGGTGGCGGATTTCGTGCAGCAGGTGGCCCTGCAGCACGCTCCCTCCGCCCGCGTGCATCTGGTGGGCAATTCCATCGGCGGCGTGGTGGCCCTAAGGGCGGCCCAGCTGCTGATGGCCCGCGGCGTTCCGCTGGCCCAGGTGATCCTGATCGACTGCGCCCAGCGCACGTTGGATGAAAAGCGCGTGGCGGAACTGCCGCTGCTGGAGCGCTGGAGCCGTCCTCTGGTGAAGCAACTGGTGCGGCAGCGCTGGCTGGTGGCTCCCCTGTTCCGCGCCCTGGCCCGGCCTGCCTTCATCCGTCAGGTGCTGGAGCGGGCCTACCCCAGCGGCGCCAACATCGACGACGCCCTGGTGGAGCTGCTGCACCGGCCCAGTACCGATGCCGGAGCGCCCGAGAGCTTCCGCGGCTTCGTCAACCTGTTCGACGACCACCTGGCACCGGAGCTGCTTGCCGAGCTCACCGTGCCGGTGCGCATGCTGTGGGGAGCAGAGGATCCGTGGGAAGCGCCAGCCGAAGCCGAATGCTGGGCGCGCCTCTTCCCCTGCGTGCAGGAACTGAAGGTGCTGCCGGGGTTGGGGCACTGCCCTCATGACGAAGCTCCCGAACGGGTGAATCCGATCCTGCTGGACTGGCTGCAGGCGGAGGCCGGGGCCACTGCAGAGGTTCAGCGGGCCTGGGAGATCACGTAGGAGAGCGGCAGGTCGAGCAGCTTGAAGGGCTTGGGAACGTAGGCCCGGTGGTTGAAAACGTCGTAGTTGAGTTGCTCGATCACTGTGAGAATGCCGCGATACAGCCGCAGCGAGGCCCACACCGGCCAGCGGGCATCGGCCGCCAGCCAGCGCACCCCCGCCTCCGAACGGCCGAACCAGTAGCGGGCGCGTTGCAACTGAAAGGCCATCAGGGCCCGCCAGTTTTCATTGAGCAGCCCCGCCATCAGGTCGGATTCCGAGTAGTTGAAGCGCTGCAGATCTTCCTGCGGCAGATAGATGCGGCCACGGCTGCGGTCTTCGCCCACATCGCGCAGGATATTGGTGAGCTGGTTGGCGATGCCAAGGGCCACCGCCGCTTCGGAGGTGTCGGGCCGTTCGCTCCAGGGGGCCGTGGTGTAGGCCGGATCAAGCCCCATCACTTCCTGGGTCATCAGGCCCACGGTGCCAGCCACCCGATAGCAATAGAGCTGCAGTTCATCGAAGCTGGCGTAGCGATGGCAGACCAAGTCCATGCGCTGCCCCTCGATCATGTCGAGGTAGGGCTGGAGCGGCTGGGGATAGCGCTGGATGGTGTCCACCATGGCCAGATCGAGCGCATCGTGCACCTCGCCAGCAAACAGGCGGCGGGTGCGGGCTTCCCAGCGATCGAGCCGCTCGGCGAGTTGGTCAGTGGGCAGCCGCTGCGCCTGGGGGCTGTCCATCAGTTCGTCGGTGCGGCGGCACCACACGTAGATCGCCCAGATGGCCCGCCGCTTGGCGGGGGGCATCAGCAGGGTGCCGAGATAGAAGGTCTTGGCCCACTGGGCGGTTTCCTGGCGGCAGGCCTCGTAGGCGTGCTCCAGGTTCAGGCCGGAGCGGAGGGAAGCGGCGGTGGGTGAAGCGGCCAGCACGCTCACACCGCCACCGGCTGCACCAGCGCGGACGCCTGCCGGCTGACCGCCTCGGCGCACAGCTTGCCGCTCAGGACTGCCCCTTCCATCGAAGCCAGATAGCGCTGCATCGTGTAGTCGCCGGCCAGGAAGAAGTTGGCGATCGGCGATTGCTGCGAGGGCCGCAGCTGCTGGCAGCCGGGCACGGTCTTGTAGACGGAGAGGGGGGTTTTGACCACCCGGGCCTTGCGCAGCTTGGCCTGGTCGTCGCCGTTGAAGTGGTCGGGGAAGAGGCGGCGCAGCTCCTCGAGGGTGGCGGCCACGATGTCGTCATCGCTGCGGCCGATCCACTCCGCCGCAGGGGCGAAAACCAGCTCGAGCATGGAGCGGTCGGGGTCGGCGTACTCGCGGCAGGTGTTGCTCATGTCGGCGTAGACGCTGAGCAGGTCCGAACGACTGAACAGAAGATGGTCGATCGCGGTGAGTTTTCGATCGAACCAGAGATGAATGTTGATCACCGGCACCCCCTTGAGCCCGTCGAGCTTCTGGAAGTAGGGCAGCTGGCGCCAGGGATCCGGTAGCAGGAGCTTGAGCGGATCCACCGGCAGGGCGCTGACGTAGGCATCCGCCTCCACCTCACGGCCGGGCTGGCCCTGGATGCCCCCGATCCGGAAGCTGCGCACGCTGCCATCGGCGGCCAGGCGGATCTCGCGCAGGGGGCTGTCGAGGTGCACCTCGCCACCGCGCTCCCGTATCGAGGCCACGATCGGCTCACAGAGACGCTCTGGGGGGTTGCCGTCGAGGAAGGCCATCTTCGAGCCGTTCTTCTCCTGCAGGAAGCGGTTGAGGGCCGTGAGGATCACCGTTGAGGAGATTTCATCGGGATTGATGAAGTTGAGCGCCTTGCTCATGGCGATGAACACTTCATCGTTCACTCGCTGAGGGATGTTGTGAAGGCGCAGCCATTCCGACCAGGAGTATTTGTCGCACTCCTCCACGTAGTCCTGGCCGCGGAGCATGGCGGGCACAAGGCCGAGCCCGAAGGCGATCTTCTCAGGCCAGGTGAGCATGTCGTTGTTGCCGAGGATGGCGGCAACACCGTTGAGAGGGGCGGGAAGGTCGGGGAAATCGAAACGGCTGTAGGTGCCTGGCGCCTCCTTCTGGTTGAAGATCATCGCGTGATCCTTCCACTGCAGGCGATCCTCGATGCCCAGCTCCGCGAACAGCTGCAGCATGTTGGGGTAGGCCCCAAAGAAAATGTGCAGGCCGGTTTCGTACCAGTCGCCGTCTTCGTCCTGCCAGGCCGCCACCTTGCCGCCGAGCACGTTGCGCCCCTCGAGCAGCACCGGCGTATGGCCGGCATCGCAGAGGTATTTGGCACAGGACAGGCCGGCGAGTCCTGCTCCGGCAATGGCGACGCGCATGCAAAGACGAAAACCAGACGCCAACCTAAAAGGATGCCCCCTGCCAACGTCGGGCGCCTGGCTGCCGTGGCCCTGCCCGCACCGGCGGTTCCTAGAGTTGCGGTGGCCCATCTCCGTCCGTTCGCCTCCGTTCCATGGCCGACGACCTGCTGCTCAAGTCCACCACCCGTCATGTGCGGCTGTTCACGGCACGGCTCGAGGGGGGTGAACTGGTCCCCGACCCGCACCAGCTGACCCTCGACCTCGACCCGGACAACGAGTTCCTCTGGGACGCCGGCGTGCTGCAGAAGGTGCAGCAGCGTTTCCGTGATCTGGTGGCCGGTTTCGCCGGCGCCGAGCTCACCGAATACAACCTGCGCCGCATCGGTTCGGAGCTGGAGGGCACGATCCGCCAGCTGCTGCAGGCGGGCGAACTCCGCTACAACCCGGACGCGCGGGTTCTCAACTACTCCATGGGCCTGCCCCGCAGTGCCGCTTCCACATGACCCGCTCCCGTGATGGCAGCGCCTTCTCCAGAGGCGATGGCAGAGGCAGCCGCGGCCGCTCCAGCGCCGATTACGCCGGGTCGGACTACGCCAGCTCCGACTACGCCTACGACCGCCGCGGCTCCCGCTACGACGCCGCCCGTTACGACGCCGCCGATGAGCGGGATCCCGGCGACCGCTCCCGCGCCGCCCGCCCCACCCGCAACGGGGGTGGCGGCGGTGGCGGTGGTGCCACACCGGGTGGGGGTGGTGGCAAGCCCGGAGGCGGCCCCTTCGTGTTCAACGTGGCCACGATCGCGGTGCTGGCCGGGGTGCTCGTGGTGGGCATCGGCATCGGCACGGCGCTCTCCAGCAACACCGTGGGCAACCAGGGGAACATCGCCAGCAGCCAGCAACTCGACCTGGCCGTGCCCGACCCCGAGTTCTGCAAGCAGTGGGGGGCGAGCGCCTTCGTGATGGACGTGGAGCTCTACACCACCATGAACCCAAGCAGCAGCTTCGTGACCCAGCCGACGCTGCAGCCGGGCTGTGTGATCCGCCGCGAGAACTGGAGCGTGCTGCAGAAGGAGGGCGCCGTCACCTCCGAGCAGATGCGCCAGTGCAAGCAGCGCATGAACACCTTCGCCTACATCGGCTCGATCCGCGACAAGCCGATCGTCCGCTGCGTCTACCAGACAGACATCAGCGGCAACAAGTTTCAGACCCGGGGCATTGCCGGCGCTGCCGACGACGCCGTGGGCATCACCCCGGAAGGCGACCAGTTCTGAGTTTGATCCCGAGCCCCCGCCTGCAGGAGCCTCCGGGCTCGTGCAGGGGGCTCAAGGGGCGGGCTGAAGCACCGTGGTGGCGGCTTCGGCCGGGGGGGTGGTGCGGGGGGTCTGGCGCAAGGGGCTGTCGGGGCTGGCGAACACCGGCAGCACCTCGCGGCGGAAGGCTTCCGAAGCCCTGGAGCAGTAGCGGGCCGGATGGGTGATCAGCTTCAGCTGGCGGCGCACCAGCAGGTCGGTCACGTTGGGACGGTGCAGGGATCCGGTCGCCAGTTCCCGCTCGATCGACACCACCGGCAGGAAGGCGGCACCCAATCCCGACTGCACGGCGTTCTTGATCGCCTCGAAGGAATTGAGCTCCATCTCGATCTTGAGACGCTGCACTTCCAGGCCGGAGCGGGCCAGCAGCTGGTCCACCATCTTGCGGGTGGTGGACTGGGCATCAAGGCAGACGAAGCTGAGCCGGTAGAGGTCGTCCTTGTGGAGTTCCGGCAGGCGGGCGAGGGGATGGTTCACCGGCAGCACCAGGGCCAGTTCATCGCTGGCGTAAGGAATCACCTGGAGCAGGTCGTTGAGTTCGCCGGGCAACTCACCGCCGATGATCGCCAGATCCACCTGGCCGTTGGCCACGCTCCAACTGGTGCGCCGGGTGCTGTGCACCTGCAGCTGCACCGACACGTCGGGATACTTCTGCCGGAACAGGCCGATCATGCGCGGCATCAGGTAGGTGCCGGTGGTCTGGCTGGCGCCCACGATCAGGGAACCACCCTTGAGGTTGTGCAGGTCGTCGAGGGCGCGGCAGGCCTCCTGGCACTGGCCCAGGATGCGGTCGCAGTAGCTGAGCAGGAGATGACCCGCCTCGGTGAGCTGGGCCTTGCGGCCGCCCCGGTCGAAGAGCGACACATCGAGCTGCTTCTCCAGGTTCTGGATCTGCAGGCTCACCGCCGGCTGGGTGACGTAAAGGCTGTCGGCAGCCTTCTTGAAGCTGCCTTCGCTGGCGATGGCCCGCAGGATGCGCAGCTGATCGAGGGTGAACGGCAGATCAGCCATGGAACGACCCCGGGGCTGGACGCCGGCATGAACGGAGAACTTTAGGAGCAAAGCCCGGGCCACCCTCCACGCCATGCCGCGGCGGACGAAGCAGAATCGCCGCTGCAGCTTCTGCCCCGTGCTTTCCCCGCTCCACCACACCAGCCTGGTGATGGTTGCCCTGCTGGTGGCCTTTGCGGTGCTGCACAGCGGCGGGGCCGCCCTGCGCGTGTGGGGGGAGCAGCGCATCGGGGCCCGGGCCTGGCGCCTGCTGTTCGCGGCTGTGAGCATTCCGGCCGCTGTGGTGGTGGTGGGGTACTTCCTCGCCCATCGCTATGACGGGGTGCGGCTCTGGACCCTGCAGGGCACCCCCGGACTCATCCCTGTGATCTGGGTCGGAACAGCGATCAGCTTCTTCTTTCTGTATCCCGCCACCTACAACCTGCTGGAGATTCCCGCGCTGCTGCAGCCCCAGGTGCGCCTCTACGAAACCGGGATCATCCGCATCAGCCGCCACCCCCAGGCCGTCGGTCAGATCCTCTGGTGCGCCACCCACCTGCTCTGGATCGGCAGCAGCTTCATGGTGGTCACCTGCGCCGGATTGATCGCCCACCACCTGTTTGCCGTCTGGCACGGCGACCGACGCCTGCGGGCGCGCTTCGGCGAGGCCTTCGAGCAGCTCAAGGCGCGCACCTCCGTGGTGCCGTTCCTGGCGGTGATCGACGGACGCCAGACGCTGCAACTCACAGAATTCCTGCGGCCTTCCCAGCTGGGGATCGCCATCGCCATCGGCCTGTTCTGGTGGAGCCATCGCTACATCGGGCCTGCGGCCAGCGCCTTTCTGAGCGGACCCCTGGGACGGACGTTGGGCTGATCGCACACCCACACACAGGCCGGCCGTGCCCAGGAAGCTGCCTACACTCGCGGGGCCGCTAACTGGAGCTGGATGACATCGGCCGCTGAAATCGCCTGGTTGATTCCCGTTCTGCCCTTGGCGGGGGCGGCGCTCACCGGTCTCGGGCTGATCAGCTTCAACCGCACCGTCAACCGGCTGCGCAAGCCCGTTGCCCTGCTGCTCATCACCCTGATCGGGGCGGCAGCCGTGCTGAGTTACGCCGTGCTGGCGGAGCAGCTGGCCGGAGCGCCAGCCACCGAAGTGCTCTTCAACTGGGCCAGCGCCGGCACCTTCAACCTGCAGATGGGGTTCCGTGTTGATGCCCTCGGCGCCGTGATGCTGTCGCTGGTGACCACCATCGCCTTGCTGGTGATGGTGTATTCCGATGGCTACATGGCCCACGACAAGGGCTATGTGCGCTTCTTCACCTATCTCGCCCTGTTCAGCAGCTCGATGCTGGGGCTGGTGATCAGCCCCAACCTGCTTGAGATCTACGTGTTCTGGGAGCTGGTGGGCATGTGCTCCTACCTGCTGGTGGGCTTCTGGTACGACCGCGAGGGTGCCGCCCATGCCGCCCAGAAGGCCTTCATCGTGAACCGCGTCGGCGACTTCGGCCTGCTGCTCGGCATCCTCGGCCTGTTCTGGGCCACCGGCAGTTTCGGCTTCGAGGAGATCGGCGCCGGCCTCTCCGCCGCCGTGGCTGAAGGCTCGCTCTCCAACGGCGTGGCGGTGCTGCTGTGCCTGCTGGTGTTCATGGGCCCGATGGCCAAGTCGGCCCAGTTCCCCCTGCACGTGTGGCTGCCCGATGCGATGGAGGGTCCCACCCCGATCTCCGCCCTGATCCACGCCGCCACGATGGTGGCCGCCGGCGTGTTCCTGGTGGCCAGGCTGCAGCCGGTCTACGAACCCTTCCCGCTGGTGCAGGCCGTGATCGCCGTGATCGGCACGATCACCTGCTTCCTGGGGGCCTCGATCGCCCTCACCCAGATGGATCTCAAGAAGGGCCTGGCCTACAGCACCGTGTCACAGCTGGGTTACATGATGCTGGCGATGGGTTGCGGCGCTCCCGAGGCGGGCATGTTCCACCTCGTCACCCACGCCTTCTTCAAGGCCATGCTCTTCCTCTGCTCCGGCTCGGTGATCCATGCCATGGAAGAGGTGGTGGGCCATGAGCCGGTGCTTGCCCAGGACATGCGCCTGATGGGAGGGCTGCGCCGCTTCATGCCGGTCACCTCCACCACCTTTCTGATCGGCTGCGTGGCGATCAGCGGCATTCCGCCGCTGGCGGGCTTCTGGAGCAAGGATGAAATCCTCGGCCAGGCCTTCAACGCCTTCCCGCTGCTCTGGGCGGTGGGCTTCCTGACTGCCGGCATGACCGCCTTCTACATGTTCCGGCTCTACTTCCTCACCTTCGAGGGCAGCTTCCGCGGCGGTGACCTCAGCGTCCGCAGTGCCCTGCTCCAGGCTGCCGGCAAGGCTCCGGAAAGCCATGAGGAGGGCCATGGCTCCCACGCCTCCCACCCGCACGAATCGGGCTGGCAGATGGCCGCACCACTGGCGGTGCTGGCCGTTCCCTCGGTGCTGATCGGCCTGCTCGGCACGCCCTGGAACAGCCGCTTCGCCGCCCTGCTCAACCCCGGCGAGGCCGCCGAGATGGCCGAACACTTCAGCTGGGGCGAGTTCCTGCCGCTGGCCGGCGCTTCGGTGACGATCTCCGTGATCGGCATCACCATCGCGGTGCTGGCCTACGCCCTGCACAAGCTGGATCTGGCCACCGCCGTGGCCGCCCGCTTCCCCACCATCAATGCCTTCCTGGCCAACAAGTGGTACCTGGATGCGATCAACGACCGCCTGTTCGTGAAAGGCAGCCGCAAGCTGGCGCGTCAGGTGCTGGAGGTGGACGCCAAGGTGGTGGACGGGGTGGTGAACCTCACCGGCCTGCTGACCCTGGGCAGCGGCGAAGGACTCAAGTACTTCGAAACCGGCCGCGCCCAGTTCTATGCGCTGATCGTGTTCGGCGGCGTGATCGCCCTGGTGCTGCTGTTCAGCAGCTTCTGAGTCCGCTCCGTGCGCGCCTCGGCGCGGGCTCTGTGTGTCATCCCATATCTGGGCGGTACTGGGCAGTTGAGCATTTCTACACTCCGTCCAGAACTGAATTCCCTGGCCAGTGCCGCTTGACCCTGCCGTTGCTCCGGAGGCCCTTGCGGCCCTGGGCACAGCCTCCACCGGGGCCTTCCCCTGGCTGAGCGTTTCGATCCTGATGCCGATCGGAGCCGCGCTGCTGATCCCCTTCATCCCCGACCCAGGCGACGGCAAGACCATCCGCTGGTACGCCCTCGGCGTTGCCCTGCTCACCTTTCTGGTCACCGCCGGGGCCTACCTGAACGGCTACGACCCCTCGGTGGCGGGGCTCCAGCTGGTGGAACGGGTGGAATGGCTGCCTGATCTGGGGCTGGCCTGGTCGGTGGGCGCCGACGGGCTGTCGATGCCGCTGATCCTGCTCACCAGCTTCATCACCGCGCTGGCGGTGCTGGCCGCCTGGCCGGTCACCTTCAAGCCGCGACTCTTCTACTTCCTGATCCTGGCCATGGATGGCGGCCAGATCGCCGTGTTTGCTGTGCAGGACATGCTCCTGTTCTTCCTGGCCTGGGAGCTGGAGCTGCTGCCGGTGTATCTGCTGCTGGCGATCTGGGGCGCCAAGAAGCGCCAGTACGCCGCCACCAAGTTCATCCTCTACACCGCTGGCGGCTCGGTGTTCATCCTGCTGGCCGCCCTGGCCATGGGCTTTTATGGCGGCGGCACGCCCAGCTTCGAATTCACCACTCTCGCGGCGAAGGAGTTCGGCACCCGCTTCCAGATGCTGGCCTACGCGGGCCTGCTGATCGCCTTCGGGGTCAAGCTGCCGATCGTGCCGCTGCACACCTGGCTGCCAGACGCCCACGGCGAGGCCACAGCACCGGTGCACATGCTGCTGGCCGGCATTCTGCTGAAGATGGGCGGCTACGCCCTGCTGCGCTTCAACGTTCAGCTGCTGCCCGAGGCCCACGCCCAGTTCGCGCCGCTGCTGGTGGTGCTGGGGGTGGTGAACATCATTTATGCGGCACTCACCTCCTTCGCGCAGCGCAACCTCAAGCGCAAGATCGCCTACAGCTCGATCAGCCACATGGGCTTCGTGCTGATCGGCATCGGCAGCTTCAGTGCCCTCGGCACCAGCGGCGCCATGCTGCAGATGGTGAGCCACGGCCTGATCGGTGCCAGCCTCTTCTTCCTGGTGGGCGCCACCTACGACCGCACCCACACGCTTCAGCTCGATGAGATGGGCGGCGTGGGCCAGAAGATGCGCAAGATGTTCGCCCTCTGGACGATCTGCTCGCTCGCGTCCCTGGCCCTGCCTGGCATGAGTGGCTTCGTGTCGGAACTGATGGTGTTCGTGGGCTTCGTGAACAGTGAGGCCTATGCGCTCAGCTTCCGCATCGTGATGGCAGCCCTGGCGGCCGTGGGGGTGATCCTCACTCCGGTGTACCTGCTCTCGATGCTGCGCGAGATCTTCTTCGGCAAGGAGAACGTGGAGCTGGCGGCCCACACCCGCCTGGTGGATGCCGAACCGCGCGAGATCTACGTGATCTCCTGCCTGCTGGTGCCGATCATCGGCATCGGTCTTTACCCTCGCCTCGTCACCGACAGCTACCGCGCCTCGATCGAAGCGCTCGTGGCCCGTGAGGACGTTGCCCTCACCAAGGTGGTGGGCCCCACGCCCAAGGGGCTGATCCGGGGGGCGGTGGGCAAGCAGCTGGCCTTGGCGCCGCCCCTGCTGCACGCGCCCGCCCTGGGCTGAGCGAATCGAGATCCTGCCGGCTGCCCAGCACCATCACCAGCACTGTGCGACGGCTTGCGCCCAATTCCGCTCAGGTGCCGCAAACTGGTCGACGGGATCGCTCCGCTGAGGCTGCCACCGGCCTGCCAGCCATGCGCCCCCGATTCAGAGCCTCGACCCACCACCCGCCATGCGACAGCTGAATTTCCTGCTGATCTTCAGTTTCGGCCTCGCCACGGTGATGTTCACGCTGGAGAACACCGATCCCACCACCGTGCGCTTCCTGCCGGGAGCGGCGGTCACCCTGCCGCTGGCGGCCTTGCTGCTGGTGGTGGGTGGCATCGGCGCCACCGCCGCCTGGGTGTTCGCCGTGTGGATCGGCGTGGTGAAGAAAGTGGAATTGATGCAGGACCGCAGCGAAATTGACGCCCAGCAGGTGCGCATCCGCGAGCTGGAAGACGACCTGCAGCGTTACCGCGCCACCGTGGACGCCCAGCTGGCCCTGTTGCCGGCCGCCGGAGAAAGTTCAGGGGGTTCCGCGGCAGCGGATGCCGCTGGCTGAGTCGCCTCAGACCGGGTACGTTTCCGGCAGATCGGGGAGAACTGTGCCGAACGCAGGCGCCAGGCTGGCGATCCGCCTGCTGCAGGAGGCCGCCGAGCGCGGTGACCTCGACCCCTGGGATGTCGATGTGATCGCCGTGGTGGACGGTTTCCTCGATCAGCTGCGTCAGCGCATCGAGGTGCCACGCCTGGTGGCCCTCAGCTCCGGCCAGGGCGGCAGCTATGAGCAGGATCTCGCCGCCACCAGCGAGGCATTTCTGGCGGCATCAGTGCTGGTGGGCCTCAAGGCCGAAGTGCTGGAACGCCAGACCTTTCCGCCCATTGCCCTGGTCGCCGATCCTTGCGAGAGCGAGGATCCGGGCGAGGACAGCTGGTCGCTGGGAATCCAGCTGCCCCATCGGCCGGAGCGACAACTCTGGCGCAGGCCCGTGGCACCGCCGCCGCTGCAGCGGCCCGTGAGCCTCGGCGAGTTGATCCGCCAGCTGGAAGACATCGCCGAGCGGCTGGAGAGCGATAGCGGCCAGCGGCGCCACAAGCCGCGCAGCCGCCCCTACAGCGAACGCGACGCGATCGAGCAGGTGAGCGCCCTGGCCCACCGGGAGAAACTGCCTGAAACCACTGCCGCCCTGAGCTTCTTCCTGCAGCAGTGGCCAGAGGCCCTGGAGTGGGTGAACTTCGATGCGCTGGTGGAGGCCTGGAAAGACGCAGCGCCCCCCGATCTTGATCACGACCGGGTGGGGGTGTTCTGGGCGCTGTTGTTCCTCTGTTCACAGGGACGCATCGATCTGCGGCAGGAAGGGGGCCTGTTCGGGCCGCTGCACCTGCGCCGCGCACGCGAGGCCGAATGCACGCTTCCGCTTCCCAGTCAGAGCGCTGCCGCAACCGCCACAGGCTCCTGGCCGGCCGTGCCAGCTCCCTTGCCGGCTAGGCCGGCACTGGCAGCCTGACGCCCTTAATTAGGGTGCATGCAGAACCAACCGAGCAGTAAGGCGCCCATGAAGGCGATGATCCTCGCAGCCGGCAAGGGAACACGGGTGAGGCCCATCACCCACACGATTCCCAAGCCGATGATTCCGATCCTGCAGAAGCCGGTGATGGAATTCCTGCTGGAGTTGCTCCGGGAGCATGGATTCAACGAGATCATGGTCAATGTGTCGCACCTGGCGGCAGAGATCGAGAACTATTTCCGTGATGGGCAGCGCTTCGGCGTGGAGATCGCCTACAGCTTCGAAGGCCACATTCAGGACGACGGCGAACTGATTGGCGAAGCCATGGGTTCTGCAGGCGGCATCAAGAAGATTCAGACCTTTCAGACCTTTTTCGACGACACCTTCGTGGTGCTCTGCGGCGATGCCCTGATCGACCTCGACCTTACCGAAGCGGTGCGGCGGCACAAGAAGAAAGGAGCGGTCGCCAGCCTGATCACCAAGCGGGTGCCGAAAGATCAGGTCAGCAGCTACGGTGTCGTGGTCACTGACGACAACTCTCGAGTGCTCTCCTTTCAGGAGAAGCCCTCGGTGGAAGAGGCCGCCAGCGACATGATCAATACCGGCATTTATATCTTCGAGCCCCAGGTGCTCGACCACGTTCCCGCCGGCGTGCCCTTCGACATCGGCGCTGATCTGTTTCCCCGTCTGGTGGCGGCAGGGGCACCTTTCTACGCGCTGCCCATGGATTTCGAGTGGGTGGACATCGGCAAGGTGCCGGATTACTGGCAGGCGATCCGGAGCGTGCTGCTGGGGAAGGTTCGCAAGGTTTCGATCCCTGGCCGCGAGGTGCGGCCCGGCGTGTTCACAGGCCTGAACGTAGCGGCCGACTGGGACAAGATCAACGTGCAGGGGCCCGTTTACGTGGGCGGCATGAGCAGGATCGAACCGGGGGTCACGATCATCGGCCCAGCCATGATCGGCCCCAGCTGCCACATCTGCGAAGGCGCCACGATCGACAACTCGATCATCTTCGATTACTCCCGCATCGGGGCCGGAGTCAGGCTCACCGAGAAGTTGGTGTTTGGCCGTTATTGCGTGGATAGCAATGGTGACCATTTCGACCTCCAAGAGGCCGCCCTCGACTGGCTGATCACCGATGTACGCCGCCAGGATGTGGCTCTACCCTCCCCCGAGCAAAAGGCCCTCGCCGATCTGCTGGGCAACGATCTCACCGCCAGCCAGCGCGGCGGCTGAACAACTCTGGCTGGGCCTGCCCCAGTGTCAGGCGGATGGGCATGCCGTGAGCGGATCGATCGCCTCGATGCCGGCGAGGCTGAGGATGTTGGGGATCCGCTCTTCGGCCTTCACAGCCATCAGGTGCACGCCCTGGGCGATCTCACGGAAACTCGTAACCTGCTCCGCTGCGATCCTGATCCCCTCACTGGCCGGATCTGCCGCTGCCGCAAGACGCTCGATCACGTGCTGGGGAATGGAGGCGCCGGGCACCACACGGTTGATGAATTCGGCGTTGCGGGCGGATTTGAGCAGAAACACCCCCGCCAGCACCGGGAGGCCCAGCGGCGCGGCGATCTCCTCGCAGAAGCGGCGCAACACGCTCGCCTCCATGACCATCTGGGTCTGGAGGAACTTGGCGCCAGCAGCCTGCTTGCGGCTGAGGCGGCGGCGCAGGCCGCTCCAGCTGGGGGACTGGGGATCGGCGGCGGCGCCGGCGAACAAGGCGGTAGGGCCATCAGGGAGCGAGCCTCCCAGCGGATCACGGCCGGCATTGAAATCGCTCACCTGCTGCAACAGCCGCACCGCCTCCAACTCGTTCACCGGCCGGGCGTTCGGCTGATCGCCGGCCCGCACCGGGTCGCCCGTGAGGCAGAGCAGGTTGCGGATTCCCAGCGCATGAGCGCCCAGCAGCTCTGCCTGCAGGGCAATGCGATTGCGATCCCGGCAGGCCAGCTGCAGCACCGGCTCGAGCCCTGCGTCGAGCAGCAGGCGGCAGAGGGCCAGGCTGCTCATGCGCATCACCGCACGGCTCCCGTCGGTGACATTGACCGCGTGCACCCGCCCCTTCAGCAGCCTGGCCATCGCCAGGGTGCGGCTCGGATCACCGCCCCTGGGCGGCATCACTTCCGCCGTGACCGCGAACGCTCCACGCGCGATGGCCCGCTGCAGCAGCACGACAACCGGGAAACAACCAGCGCCCATCATGCGTGAAGAGCGGCACCATCCAGGCCACCCAGCCGGCAGCACCCCGGCTGGCTCGAGTGCGGCCTGACCGTGGCGGTGGGCGTCCGTGGGGAGGTGTTGGAGGGGCTGTCTAGGATGCGTCCAGTCAGGCGGAGTGCGTTGATGTCCGTTCGAGACGACCTCAGCGCGCCGCGAACCGGCTTATCCGAACGGGAGCTGGAGATCATCAGCCTGGTGGCCACCGGCCTCACCAATCAGGAAATCGGCGAGCAGCTGATGATCAGCAAACGCACCGTCGACAATCACGTCAGCAACATCTTCACCAAAACCGGCGCGAAGAACCGGGTGGCGCTGCTGAACTGGGCGATGGACAACGGCAAGATCTGCCGGGATGGCTTCAACTGCTGCAATCTGCCGGCCCCGTCGCCGGGGCTCTGAGGCCCATCGCCGCCAGTACGGCCCGGCGCTCGTCCTCAGGCCACTGCGACAGCGGCGTGATCGACAGGGAGGCATTGCTGAGCTCCAGGCGGCCGGTGACCTCCAAGGCGCACCAGGGCGGCACCACCAGGGGCTGATCGGCCCGCTCCAGCTCCACTTCCGCCAGCACCAACGGCGCATTCGGGGCCTCGAACACATCGAGTACCCAGTCGCCGCCCGGCAGATCGAGGCCATAGCGGGTCTTGCCGAGGCGGTGGGCCGCCAGATTCAGCAACGCCTCCCCATCGGTGGCGGGAATCGGATACTCGAACTCGTGGCGGGCGATGCCGGCGGCGGCCGCCTTGATCGTGAGCCGGGCCTGGTCGGTGGCGGTGTCTTCCCCGAGGCGCACCCGCACGGTGACACCAGCGGCGTCGCGCGTGAGGTAGCCCTGCCGCAGCGGGCGGCTCCAGCGCACCTGCGGCCGCCAGCCGTCGCCATGCACCAGGAAGCGCCGCTCGATCTCCAGGGCCAACGCCGTTCTCCGGGGCTAACCCCTCCAGCATGGGCCGCAACAGACCCGTTGGGCGACGGCCTAGTTCGGCGACGGCTCCGCAGCGGTGAGGTCGCCGGCCCAGTGCAGCTTGTGGCTGAGGGTGCGGTAGTAGGAGGGGCTCTGATCGAGCACCACCATCAGTGCGTCGTGGCTGGAGCGCTGCACCACGCAGCGGTCACCCGGTTCGAGCACGGTGGCATGGGCGCCGTCTTTCCAGAGCTTCACCCGGCGACTGGTTTCCCCCAGTGGCCACACCGCCAGCATCGCCCGGGGTGGCACCACGATCGGCCGACTGGAGAGGCTCATCGGGCAGATCGGGTTGACCACGATCGCGTCGATGCCGGGATGGAGGATCGGACCGCCCGCCGCCATCGAGTAGCCGGTGGAGCCGGTGGGGGTGGCGATGATCAGGCCGTCCCCGCGGAACTGGTCCACCACTTCGCCGTCGATCTCCAGCTCCAGCACACAGGTGGGCGACACCTCATCAAGGCTGGGGCGGAAGTAGAAGTCGTTGAGGGCGCGGTGGATCGGCTCGCCATCCACGCTGCCGTCACTGCGCACCACCCGGCCCTCCAGCATCATGCGCCGCTCCAGGGCGAAGCGGTCATCGCGCAGCCGCTGCCAGAGGTTGTCCTCACTGGAGCCTGAGCTGAGCACGAGCCGCTTGCGCTCGTGGGTGAGGAAGCCAAGGTGGCCGCCGATGTTGAAGCTCAGGATCGGCACCTGCAGGGGCGCCAGATGGCGGGCCGCCCCCAGCACCGTGCCGTCGCCGCCAAGAACGACGGTGAGATCGGGCAGGAGCGGTTCGCTGGCCAGGAGCCCCGGAAAGGGGTTGGAGGCGAGACCACTGACGGCCACGGCCACATGCACGCCCTGGTTGCGCAGATCCTCCGCGCAGATGCGGGCCTTACGCTGGGCGGCCTGGCTGTGGGCACGAACAATCAGCCAGACCCGCTGGAGCTGCATGACGGAACCGTGCCGCTACCAGCGCAGCAGGTTGAAGCGCTCCATGTCGACGGTTTCGCGGTTGCGGTAGAGGGAGAGCAGGATGGCCAGCCCCACCGCCGCCTCTGCGGCCGCCACGGTGATCACGAAGATGGCGAACACCTGGCCGCGGATCTCCTGGCCATCGATGTAGCTGGAGAAGGCCATCAGGTTGATGTTGACGGCATTGAGCATCAGCTCGATGCTCATCAGCACGCGTACGGCGTTGCGGCTGTTGATCAGGCCCCACACCCCCGTGCAGAAGAGAACGGCCGCCAGCACCAGGTAGGCCTGGAGCGGCACATCGATGGGTGTTTCGATCGGCATCAGAGGGTCTCCTGAAGAGCGGAGGGAGATGGGGTGGGGGGATCGAGGAGCAGGGGAGGGCGAACCTTCTCGATCAGGCCCTGATCGACGTCTTCGCCGGTGGTGAGGTCGGTGCCGAACACATCGCGGCGGGCCAGCACGATGGCGCCGATCATCGACATCAGCAACAGCACCGAAGCCAGCTCGAAGGGCAGCAGGTAGTCGCTGAAGAGATGCTCGCCGATACGGATGGTGGCGCCTTCACCGAGGGAGGCCGGACCTGGAACGGCCCAGGGGGTGGTGAGATCGACCCGCAGCAGCAGCAGGAACAGGCCGAGGCAGACGCCACCGGAGAGCAGGCGCCGCAGGGCAAGACGGGGGATCTCGGAGAGGTCTTCCTTCTTGTTCACGAGCATGATCGCGAACAGGATCAGCACGTTCACTGCGCCCACATACACGAGCACCTGGGCGGCGGCCACGAAGCTGGCGTTCAGCAGCAGGTAGAGGCCCGCCACCGAGAGGAAGACACCGCAGAGCAGGAAGGCGGAATAGACGATGTTCGGCAGCAGCACGACCCCGAGGGCTCCCAGCACCAAGGTGATGGAGAGCGCCACGAAGCAGATCAGCTGGGTGGTGGAGGCGATCGTCATCAGACCCCTTCCTCGCTGGCGGTGGTGGTGGAGCTGGACGCGGCCAGCACCTGTTCAGGCAGTTTGCCGGCCCGGGGGCTGGCGGGATCCACCGTGTGGGGATCGAGCTCGCCGGCGGGCAGATAGGCCAGCTCGCGCAGAGCCACCACGGCAGGGTCGCTGGTGACGCTGGTGGGCAGGCGACCGAGGGCGACGTTGTCGAAGTTGAGGCTATGGCGATCAAACGCCGCCAGTTCGTACTCCTCGGTCATCGAGAGGCAATTGGTGGGGCAATACTCCACGCAGTTGCCACAGAAGATGCACACCCCGAAATCGATCGAGTAGTTGCGCAACTCCTTCTTCTTCGTTTGCTTGTTCATCGCCCAATCCACCACCGGCAGATTGATCGGACAGACCCGCACGCACACCTCGCAGGCGATGCACTTGTCGAACTCGAAGTGGATGCGGCCGCGGTAGCGCTCCGAAGGGATCAGCTTTTCGTAGGGGTACTGCACCGTGATCGGCCGGCGGCGCAGGTGATCGAAGGTGACCGAAAGCCCCTGGGTGATGGCGCTGGCGGCACCGACGGCGTCCTTGGCGTAGTCGCCGACCTTTTGGAGAAAACCGAACATGGGCGTGGCGGAATTCGAGGAGAGGGACGGAGGAGGAAAGGGGTGGGCTCAGGGGGCCTGGATCAAGGCCTGAGGGCCGGTGGGGTCATGATGGCTGGCCCGTGGCTCAACCGCCGAAAAAGGCGGGAAAGGCCAGTTTGAGCCCGGCGGTGACGAGCAGATTCACAAGGGCGATGGGCAGCAGGAACTTCCAGCCCAGATCCAGCAGCTGGTCGATGCGCACCCGTGGCAGGGTCCAGCGCAGCAGGATCGCGATGAACACCAGCAGGTAGGCCTTCAGCACGGTCATCACGATGCCGACAGACCCGGTGATGACCTGCACCAGCGGAGCGTCCACCGACTGGCCAAGGGCTCCGGCCAGCCATTCGACAGGCAGGGGGAAGCCCCAGCCACCCAGGTAGAGCACCGCCACCAGCAGGGCGGAGAGCACCAGGTTGATGTAGCTGCCCAGGTAGAAGAGGGCGAACTTCATGCCGGCGTACTCCGTTTGGTAGCCGGCCACCAGCTCCTCCTCGGCCTCGGGCAAGTCGAAGGGGAGGCGCTCGCATTCGGCCAGGGCACAGATCCAGAAGATCAGGAAGCCCACCGGCTGACGCCAGATGTTCCAGCTGAGGATGCCGGCGCCGCTCTGCTGGTTGACGATGTCGACGGTGCTGAGCGAATTGCTCATCATCACGACGGCCAGCACGGCCAGGGCGAGCGGGATCTCGTAGCTGATCGACTGGGCCGCCGCCCGCAGGCCGCCCAGCAGCGAATACTTGTTGTTGCTGGAGTAGCCGCTCATCAGCAGACCGATCGGCTGGATGCTGCTGAGGGCGATCCAGAGAAAGATGCCCACCCCCACATCGCTGATCACCAGGTGCTGGCCGAAGGGAACCACCAGCCAGGAGAGGATCACGGGGATCAGCACCAGCACGGGGCCGAGCGTGAACAGCAGGCCATCGGCCCGCTTCGGGATCACGTCTTCCTTGAAGAGCAGCTTGAGGCCATCGGCCAGGGGCTGCAGCACCCCGAGGGCACCGGCATACTCCGGGCCGATGCGCTGCTGGACGGCGGCGGAGATCTTGCGCTCCAGCCACACGTTCACCAGCACACCCACCACGGCGGCCACCAGCACCAGCAGCATCGGCAGGGGCAGCCAGATGAGATGGGCGGCGGCGGGGCTGAGGCCGAAGCCCTCCAGGATGGTGGTGAATCCGCTCTGCAGGTCGATGCCGGGGGGCACCGCCGCCTCGAGGACCGGGGGAGGCGACAGGGTCGCGGCTGTGGTCATGATCTCCACGGCGTCCGAACTCGAAACCGAACCGACGAGGGCAAGTTAAGCGCCCGCACCGCTGGATCGGGTGTCGATGGGCAACCAGGTCTTGCCGGACGCCCCCGTGTAGATCTGCGTGGGCCGGTAAATGCGGTTGGCACCGAGCTGCTCTTTCCAGTGGGCCAGCCAGCCGGCCACGCGCGCGATCGCGAAGATCGGCGTGAAGAGGTCGCGGGGGATGCCGAGCTTGCGATACACGAGCCCGGAATAGAAATCCACATTCGGATAGATCCCCTTGGCGCCGAGGCGGCTTTCAGCAGCCTTCTCGAGCCGTCGGGCCACGTCGTACATGTGGTCGTGGCCGAAGCGGTCGAACAGCTCCTCGGCCAGCTCCTGCAGGATCACGGCACGGGGATCCTTGACGCGGTATTCGCGGTGGCCGAAGCCCATGATCTTCTGCTTCTCGGCCACCGCCCGCTCGAGGTAGGCCTCCACCCGGTCTTCGCTGCCGATCTGGTCGAGCATGGTGAGCACGTCTTCGTTGGCGCCGCCATGCAGCGGGCCGGCCAGGGTGCCCACTGCCGAGGCCACCACCGCGTAGGGATCGGTGAGGGTGCTGGCGGTGACGCGGGCACTGAAGGTGCTGGCGTTGAGCGAGTGTTCGGCGTGGAGGATCAGGCAGGCATCGAAGATGCGGGCCGCCATCGGGTCAGGCACCCGCTCGGTGATCATGTACAGGAAATTGGCCGAGTAGGACAGATCGTCGCGGGGCTGGATCGGGTCCTGGCCTTTGCGGATCAGCTGGAAGGCCGCCACCATCGTGGGGATCTTGGCGATCAACCGCACCACCGCCTCCTCGATGTACTGGGGGTCGTCGAGGGCACGGCGCGAATAGAACAGGCCCAGTGAGGCTGCGCTCGACTGCAGCGCATCCATGGGGTGCCCGTCGGCCGGGAAGCACTTCATCATGTCGCGGATGCGGAAGCTCACCCGCCGGTGCATCTGCACCTCGTACTCGAAGCGCCGCAGCTGCTCGCCCGTGGGCAACTCACCCCAGATCAGCAGGTAGGTGGTTTCCAGGAAGCTGCTGTGGTTGGCGAGCTGCTCCACCGGGTAGCCCCGGTAGGTGAGCACGCCGTTGCGGCCGTCGATGTCACAGATGGCGGACTGGGTGGCCGGCACCCCTTCAAGGCCGGGGCGGAACGCCGGCATGGCCGGCTGGGCCGCGACAGGTTCGCTGGCCACCGGGGTGGCCGCTGGAGTTGTGGCGGAGTCACCGGCCGCTGAGAAATCCGTGACCGCCGGCGCCCCATCCGTTGCCATGCCGAGCTTCCACGCTGTTGATCGAAACCTAGATCCATTCCTGACAGCCGCGCCGTAACACCGCCGACCGGCCACCAGGGCCCCGTTTCAGCGCCGTCCGCGCCTCAGCCCTCCCCCAGCAGAGCGCGGGGGGAGAGCAGCAGGGTGAGCCGCGTGCGGCCCAGGGCAGCCTCCCAGCCGCGCGCCTCCCCGGAACCACCGGAAGGCACCGGAGCCTGCCAGGGAAGCGCCAGGACCACCACACCGGCCTTGCGCAGGCGCAGGGCGCCGGGAGGGGCGCCGCAGAGCCGGCAGGCCAGCTCGCTGAGGTCGGGTTCATGCCCGACCAGCGCCAGGCGCCGCCAGGGGCTGGGCCGCTCGGCGCCTTCGCCCCCGGCGCTGAACCAGCGCTCCAGCAGCGGCGCTGGGTCACCACCCGGGGCCAGCTCCGCGCAGACCTCGAAGCGGTGGAGAGCCAGTCCGCCCTCGCGGGCCAGCTCCGCGGTCTGATGCGCACGCAGCAACGGGCTGGTGAGCAGTGGATCCACAGCCAGTCCGAGCGTCACGAGACGGCGCACCACGGCGGCGGTGCGCCGGCGGCCGGCGGCGGTGAGCGCCCGTGCCTCGTCGTCCAGGCCGCGATCGGCCGCCAGCTGGCGATCGATCGCGACCCCATGGCGCAGTAGCAGCAGCTCCGCAGCGGCCATGGCCTCAGCCCAGCTCCAGGCGGCCATGCAGCCGCAGTGCCGGGGCCGCGGCTGCAGGATCGCTCTCCAGGCTCACGGCCAGCCCCTGCACAGTGGGAGCGAGCGGCTCGCCGGCCAGGCCGGTGAGCAGCAGCCAGGGGTCCCAGCGGGCCAGCAGCGCACGGGCCGACGGGGCGGCCATGGCCCACTGCAGGGGCGCGGCCTGATCCTCCAGGCCCTGAAGCTGGGCCAGCCTCTCGCTGGGCGGCGCGGCCCCCTCCAGCAGACCGGTGAGGGCGGTGATGCCCTCACTCCACCAGGCCACACCGCGCTGGTCGAGGCGGGCGCCGGCGATGGCGGCGTCCAGTTGGTCGGGGTGGCTGCGGGAATTGCCGGCGGTCAGCTGGGTCCATAGCTGCAGCGTTTTGCCATTGCGGCTCAGCGGAGCAGCGATCAGGCCTTTGCGCGCCAGCACGTCGCTGATCGAGGCGATGGCGGGGCTGTCAGGAGCCGTGGCCAGCAGCCAGCCGCGGGAGCTATGGCTCAACAGCAGGGGGCCCGGATCCTGGGCAACAACCAGCGGGGGCAGCACCCCCGGCAGGCTCGCGAGGGCTTGGGCGAGGACAGGTGCCACCAGCTCCGACCAGACATCCGGAATGTCGGCGGGGACGCTGCTGGTGGCTTCAGGGCTGGGGATGGTGGTGTCTCCGTCACCATCGGCAGCGGCACTGTCCGTGGCGTCCCCATCGGAGCCGGCGGAATCCGGGCTGGAGGCGGTGGCCTCAGGGATCGCCTGGGCGACGGCGATGGCTGCCGCTGAGGCAGCTGTTCCTGGTGCAGCAGGAGCTGAGAGCAGAGCGGGGTTCTGGATCATCGCCAGGCTGTCCGAGGGACCCTGCAGGCCCGCCAGCAGATCCGGCGTGGGCGTGAGCGACAGTGCTGCGGGGGCGTGGCGCAGCTCAAGGCGGCCGTTGAGGTCGAGGGTGCGGCCTCGGGGCGCCAGAGCTGCCACCAGGCCGAGCACCTCCTGCTGTGCTGCGACGAAAGGGGAAGCAGCCAGCCAAGGGGTGAAGCTGTCGGGGCGGGCCACCACCAGGGCCACGCCCTGGCCGAGGGTGGCCACGGCGGTGGCGAGGCGGGGGTCGCCGGCCTGGTTGAGTTCGTCGATCTGGGAGACATCCAGCGCCTGCTCCAGCACCCCCCGACCCGAGGCGATCAGCACCAGCCGGTCGTCGATCAAGGCGGTGGCCAGGGGCAGGGCGTTCTGGCCCA
This sequence comes from Synechococcus sp. L2F, assembly GCF_024345695.1. NCBI lineage: Bacteria > Bacillati > Cyanobacteriota > Cyanophyceae > Synechococcales > Synechococcaceae > Synechococcus > Synechococcus sp. L2F. The sequence goes on from NZ_JAGQBP010000002.1 coordinate 39,183, forward strand.
GCAGGGCGCCCCGGCCGCTGATCAGCCCCATGCCTCGATAGGTGCTCACCTGCAGCTCGTTGCCGGCCAGGCTGCGGGTCTGCCAGAAGCGCTGCAGAAAGCGCCGAGCCCCCTCCGACTCACGGCTGCGCAGGGCCAGCAGCCAGCCCGCCGGCTGTGACGCACCCGCCGGGGTGAGCAGCGCGACACTGGACTCCTCCCCCACCCAGCCGGCCAGTTCCTCGGCGTAGTCGAGGCCGGCAGCGGCGAAGGCCCCGTCCCGCAGCTGCTCAAGGGCGGCGGCGGCATGGCGGCGTTGGCGGGGCGGCGCCACGGCCCGGGCGTAGGCCCCGAGCTGGTCGGGCGGGACCAGCAGGTGCAGGCTCAGCGAGGCCTGCCGGGGGATGAAGCGAGCCGCCAGTGGCAGGGTGAGGGGTTGGTGCTGCAGGGCGAGAGGGCTGCTGCGCCAGAGCACCACCCAGCCCGCCGCTCCGATCAGCAGCAGCGTGACGGCCACGGCCAGGATCGCCGCCAGGAATGGGCGGATCTTCATGCGTAGCGCGCAGGAATGGCCTCATCCTTATGCATGAAGCCGCCTCCGTGCATCGTCAACGCACACCCGGCCAGCCACCACGCCCATGCCCGCACCCATGCCCCAGGAAAGCCAAACCACCCCCACCCCGGCCCCGCTGCAGGCACGGGAGCTGCAGCAGCGGCTCAACGAGGGTGCCGATCTGCAGCTGGTGGATGTGCGGGAACCGGCAGAGCTGGCCATGGCCGCGCTGCAGCAGAGAGTGATCCATCTGCCCTTGAGCCGCTCCTCGGAATGGGTCAGCCGGATCGACGCGCTGCTCGACCGCGAGCGTGAGGTGGTGGTGCTCTGCCATGCCGGCATGCGCAGCTGGCAGTTCGGCTGCTGGTTGATGGAGCAGCAGGGTTTCGAGCGGGTCTGGAACCTGGAGGGGGGCATCGATGCCTGGAGCGTCCAGGTCGATCGGTCGGTGCCGCGTTACTGAGCAGCGCTACCAGACCGATGGCGCGGTACAGGTCCTCGTCTTACCGCAGTCAGCGGAGCGGCGGCGGTAAGCCGGGCTGGCCCAGATCGGCTCCATCACCTGACGCCGGAGCAGCTCCACGATTGTGGCGCTGATGGTGCTGAGCTGCGCAACGAGCAGGTTGTGGCCGACCCGGCGGGTTCGGACCCCGCTCCTCTTTTGCACGTGCTGGTGATGGAGATCGTGGAGGGCGATCGCCTGCTCCAGCCGCACCACTCCATGAGCAACAGGGGCCGCGCCTGTGAGCGGAGTGGTCTCCGCGATCCTGGGCACGCTGGTGTCCTCAAGGGTCAGGTTGGATTCGCTGTCGACTGCGGCCGCTGCCAACGCTTCACTGGCTTCTGCCTGCTGCCATCCAAGCGATCAGCCATGAAACCCGAACCAACACCTAGCGGCCTTGTTGCCCAGACGAAATGGTGTTCCTGTTGGCCAGCGGCGTCGTTGGTATCGGTTACGGTTCGCGCACCATCCGTTGACTAGCCCCTCGTTGCCTCACCTCAGCCGCCGCCATCAGCAGGTGTTGCAGGCAACGGTGCAGCATTACGTGGACACGGTCGAGCCCGTGGGGAGCCGCACCCTGGTGCAACGCTTCGGCTTCCAGACCTCACCTGCCACGGTGCGTTCGGCCATGGGGGCGCTGGAGCAACAGGGCCTGCTTGTGCAGCCGCACACCTCCGCCGGGCGTATTCCAAGCCAGCGCGGCTACCGCCTCTACGTGGACAGCCTGCTGCCACCCCCCGGTGCCGGAGCGCTGCAACTGGAGCAGGAACTGCTGGGGCTGAGCCTGCGCTGGGCTGCCCTCGACGATCTGCTGCTGCATCTGGCGCGGCGGCTGGCCGATCTCACCGGCCTGCTGAGCCTGATCACACGCCCCCAGGGCGATCGCTCCGCCCTTCAGGCCGTGCGCCTGGTGCCCAGCGGCGACCGCCTGCTGGTGTTCCTGGTGGAGAACGCCGTGATGACCAGCTGCCTGAACCTGCATCTGCCACCGGCGGCGGCCCCCGAGCTGCTGCCGCTCGAGCGCTGGGTGATGGATCAGCTCAGCCTGCATCCGGGCCAGCCAATCCCCTGGAACGCCCTGCCGCCTCAGCTGCAGCGCAGCGGCTGGCTGCTGCGCGAGGCGCTCCGCAGCCACCGCATGGCCCGTCCGGGCGATGCCGACGGCGCCCTCGCGCTCGGGCTGGGGGGATTGCTGGGGCAGCCGGAATTCAGCCGCACCGCCACGCTGCGGCCGCTGGTGCAGCTGGTGGAGGAAGACCCCCATCTGCTGCTGCAACCTGACGGCAGACCCAGCGAAGGCGTCTGGATCGGTGCCGAAAATCCCCATCCCGCCCTGCAGGACTGCGCACTCGTGCAGGCCACTTACCGCACCGGCGACGGCAGCCAGGGGCACGTGGCCCTGGTGGGGCCGATGCGGATGGCCTACGCCACCGCCCGGGCGGCGGTGCGCTCGGTGGCCGCCAGCCTGCAGCGGTTGCTCAGTTGAGCGGCCGGCGGCTTGAGAGCATGGCGCCATGACTTACTGCGTCGGTTTCCTGCTCAAGGAGGGTCTGGTGATGTGCGCCGACTCCCGCACCAATGCGGGGGTGGACTACATCTCCAGCTACCGGAAGCTGCACGTGTTCCAGCCGGCACCTGACCGGCTGTTCGTACTTCTGGCGGCGGGCAACCTGGCCACCACCCAGGCGATCCTCAACTGGATCCGCCGCGACCTCAGCGCCGCCGCCACTCCGGCGGCCGTGGGGGCGCCGGCCAGCGCTGCAGCTGATGACCGGACCGCCGGACCGGACCTGCTCAGCTGCCGTCATCTGTTCGAGGCGGCGGCCTACATCGGCCGCCTGAGCGTGGCGGTGCAGAACGAGAACGAGAGCGCCCTCAAGCAGGTGGGCGCGAGCGGTGAGGCCACCTTCATCCTTGGCGGCCAGATCGCCGGCAACGACCACGGCCTCTACCGGATCTACGCCCAGGGCAACGCGATCATGGCCACGCCGGAAACGCCGTTCCTGCAGATCGGCGAGAGCAAATACGGCAAGCCTCCCCTCGATGTGGTGGGTGACTACGGGATGTCGCTGGAGGATGCCACCCGCCTCTGCCTGATTTCCCAGGTGATCACCCGGCGCTCCAACCTCACGGTGGGGCCCCCGTTCGAGGTGGCGCTCTATCCGCGCAATTCGCTGGCCATCTCCCAGCACCTGCGCCTGGAGCGGGGCTCCAAGCTGCTCGGCGAGATGGCCCGGATCTGGGCAGACAGCCAGCGCGATGCGCTCAGCAACCTGCCCCGGCTGCCCTGGGAGCCTCAGCCGGCCAGCTGATCCCCCAACCGGTCAGCCACGGTGTTCACGTCCTTGTCGCCGCGGCCGGAGAGGTTCACCACCACTTCGGTGCCCGGCGCCAGGGTGGGGCAGAGCTGCTCCAGCCAGGCGAAGGCGTGAGCGGTTTCCAGCGCCGGGATGATGCCCTCGAGCTCAGACACCAGGCGCAGGGCAGTGAGCGCCTCGTCGTCGGTGACGGCGGCATACTCCGCCCGGCCCACATCCCGCAGGTAGCTGTGCTCGGGGCCGACGCCCGGGTAATCCAGGCCGGCGCTGATCGAATGGGCCTCCTGCACCTGCCCTTCGCCGTCCTGCAGCAGCAAGCTCATGGCGCCATGCAGCACGCCGATCCGCCCTTCGGTGATCGTGGCGGCATGGCGTCCCGTGGCCACGCCCTCGCCGGCGGCCTCGACGCCGATCAGCCGCACGGAGGTGTCTTCCACGAACGGGTGGAACAGGCCCATGGCGTTGGAGCCACCACCCACGCAGGCCACCAGCACATCGGGCAGACGGCCGAAGGCCTCCTGGCACTGGCGCTTGGCCTCCTGGCCGATCACGGCATGGAAATCACGCACCAGCATCGGGTAGGGGTGCGGGCCGGCCACCGAGCCGAGGATGTAATGGGTGGTTTCCACGTTGGTCACCCAGTCACGGATCGCTTCGCTGGTGGCGTCCTTGAGGGTGGCGGTGCCGGCGGTGACCGGCTGCACCGTGGCGCCCAGCAGGCGCATGCGGAACACGTTGAGCGCCTGGCGGCGCATGTCTTCGGCGCCCATGTACACCACACACTCGAGGCCGAAGCGGGCGCAGACGGTGGCGGTGGCCACGCCGTGCTGGCCGGCGCCGGTTTCAGCGATGACCCGCTTCTTGCCCATGCGCAGGGCCAGCAGGGCCTGGCCGAGGGCGTTGTTGATCTTGTGGGCACCGGTGTGGTTGAGGTCTTCGCGCTTCAGCCAGAGGCGCGGGCCTCCTTCCGGGCGGGCGTAGTGGGCGGTGAGCCGCTCGGCTTCGTAGAGCGGCGTGGGGCGGCCCACATAGGTGCGCAGCAGGTGGTCGAGCCGGCTGGTGAAGGCGGGATCGGCCCAGGCCTCCGCAGCCGCCTGCTCCAGCTCCGCCAGGGCGGGCATCAGCGTTTCCGGCACGTATTGCCCGCCGAAACGTCCGAAGCGCCCCTGGGGAGTGGGCCGCACGGACACCTGAAGGTCGGCGGGATTAGGGGAGAGCGGGGGGAAGGTGCTGGTCACCGGTGCCGGGCGGTATCGGGCCAGCCTAGGAAGCGGAAGTCGCTGCCACACTCCCGGGCGTCAGCGCTGCTGACCAGCTCAGGGGGGAAGCGGTGGTGGCGGCGTCAGCCGCGGCCAGGTCGACGGGGCACGCTGGCTGGGGGGACCGGCCGGCGGGACGCAGGGCGCCTGCCCGGGCACCACGAAGCGCAAGGCCCGCACCTGGCCCGGCGCCGGCGGTCCGGTGCCGCCGATGGCGGCGTCTGGCGGCGGCGAGGGAGTCAGCCCCGCGGGCGGGCAGGGCAGGGGTTGGCGCGTGTCCAGATCGAGGCGAAGCATCTCCAGACGGAGGGGTGGCAGGTCCATGCCCGGCAGGTGCGCTGTGATGGAAGCGTCGCCACCACGATCGCCATGGGCAAGGGAAGCTGGCAGGAATTCAGCCGCGCCGAGAGCACGGCACGGCCGGCGGGCCCGGTGTCCCCGGCCGCACCCCGCAACCAGCAACGGGTGCGGGTGCAGCGCACCAAGGCGGGCAAAGGCGGCAAGACCGTCACCGCCATCACCGGCCTGGAGTTGCCGGAAGATGACGCCCGCACCCTGCTGAAGCAGCTCAAGGCCCGTGCCGGCACCGGCGGCACCCTCAAGGACGGGGTGATCGAGCTGCAGGGCGATCAGGTAGGGCCGGCGCTGGAAGCGCTTACGGCAGCGGGCTTCCGACCGAAGCAGGCGGGGGGGTGAGCGGCTGGGGCTCCGGCAGCCCCAGCCGCCGGGCCAGTTCATCGAGAAAGGTTTTCAGGCAGCTCGCCACTGGCACCGCCAGCAGCAGGCCCAGCAATTCACCGAGCCCCAGCAGGCTGCCCACCCGGGCACCCACCGGCAGGCTGAGCAGCAGCCAGGCCGGCTGCAGACCCACGATCTGGCCCATCAGCCGGGGCTGAATCACCTGATCCACCACCTGCCCCACGCTGATGGCCGCCACCAGCACCTCCACGCCTGTGCGGGGGTCTTCAAGCACCAGCAGGCCGCTCACCAGCAGGATCGTCAGCGCGCTGGCATAGGGAACCAAGGTGGTGAAGCCGATCGCCACGGCAAACAGCACGCCGTAGGGGATCTGCAGCAGGGTGAACACCACGATCTGCGCCACGCTGAGGATCAGGGCCAGCACCACCTGGCCGCCGAAGTAGCCGCGAAAGGTGGTGACCAGGGTGTTCAGGACCATCGCCCGCCAACTGGAGGGCAGCCAGCGGGCCAGACCGCGTGGGATCGCCTCGCCGCCCACCAGCAGAAAAACAGCCAGCACCACCACGATCAAGGTGTTGATCGTGAGGTTGAGCGTGGCGCCGAGCAGCCCAAGCAGGCGCTGGCTGAGCTGGCTGGCGAACTTGGTGGAGCCGGTGAGCAGTTCGCTGCTGAAATCGCTGAAATCAGCGGGCAGGCCATGGGCGGCGGCCCAGAGCTGGGTCTGATCCAGCAGCATCTGCCCCTGCACCAGCCAGCCGGGCAGGGCATTGAGCAGATCGCCGAGCTGCTGCACCAGCCGCGGCAGCAGCCAGAGGCTCGCCAGCACCAGCAGGGCAAGCCCCAGCCCGAGCACCAGGAGCAGCGCCAACACGCGCGGCATGCCGCGCTGCGTGAGCCAGCGGCTGGGGATGTCCAGCAGGAAGGCGATCAGGGCAGCGCCCAGGAACAGGGAGGGGAAGGGCGCCAGCGGCACCAGCACCTGCCGCAGCACGAACATGTTCAGCACCAGCAGCGGCAGAGTGAGCCCGAAGCGAACCCAGAGCGGCAGCGGCATGGTGAAGCGTTCAGCCATCGATCAGCTCCCCATGCCCTGCAGGTAGGCCGCACTGCCCAGCTCCTGCAGACGCCGGTCCTTGGTGGTCACCTGGTCGTGGAGAGCACGGCGATGGGCGAGCACACGGTCAGCCAGCTCGGCATCGGCGGTGGCCAGGATCTGTGCCGCCAGCAGGCCCGCATTGGTGCCGCCACCGATCGCCACGGTGGCCACCGGGATGCCGGCCGGCATCTGCACGATCGAATGGAGTGAATCCACCCCAGACAGGGCCCGGCTCTGCACCGGAACGCCGATCACCGGCAGAGGCGTGAGCGCCGCCACCATGCCGGGCAGGTGTGCGGCACCGCCGGCGCCGGCAATGATCACCTTGAGCCCCCGGCCGGCGGCGGCTTCAGCGAAGGCCACCATCTCCAGCGGCGTGCGATGGGCGGAGAGCACGCGCACCTCCACCGCCACCCCGAACTGCTCCAGCACGGCCACCGCCGGCTGCAGCGTGGGCAGGTCGGAGTCGCTGCCCATCACCACGGCCACACGGGGACAGGCGGCCTGCCCAGGGCCGGCGGCAGCAGCGGAAGCAGACACAGCAACCACAGGGGGCAGGGCAGCGAGGATGGCATTCTCCCGCCGACCGCGGCCCGCCGCTGACGTTGATGCGCTGGCTCAGCAACGTTCGCCTCCCGGAGGCCGTGCCGCCCTGCAGCCCAGGGCACTGGCGCGTCGGCGTGGACACGGCCGGAACGATCGCCTGCCTTGAACCACTGGAGGCGGGCAGCGCCGCCGCCGGCGACGACTGGATCGGCGACTGGCTCAGCCCGGCCGGGGTGGACCTGCAGATCAACGGCGGGCTGGGACTGGCCTTTCCGGAGCTCACCGACGCGGATCTGCCCCGCCTGCTGGAGCTGCTGGAACTGCTGTGGCGCGATGGCGTGGAGGCGATCAGCCCCACCCTGGTGACCTGCGGCGTGGCGCCGCTGCGCCAGGCCCTGGCGGTGCTGCGGACGGCCCGCGCCCTTCCCGCCCCTGGCCGGGCCCGGCTGCTGGGGGCGCACCTGGAGGGTCCGTTCCTGGCGAAGGCGCGGCGGGGAGCCCACCCGGAGGCGCACCTGGCGCTGCCCAGCCTCGCGGCTCTGCAGGCGCGAATCGAGGGGTTCGAATCCGAGATCGCCCTGATGACGCTGGCGCCGGAGCTGGACGGGGCCGAAGCGGTGATCGCCGCCCTGTGTGCGCAGGGGATCGTGGTGAGCCTGGGCCACAGCGAAGCCAGTGAGCGGCAGGCGCAGCACGCCTTCGAGGCGGGCGTGGGCATGCTCACCCACGCCTTCAACGCCATGCCCGGCCTGCACCACCGGGCGCCGGGGCCGGTGGCGGCGGCGGTGCTGCGCGGCGACGTGGCCATGGGCCTGATCGCCGACGGGGTGCATGTGGCGCCTTCACAGGCGGTGCTGCTGCAGCGGCTCGCGCCCCGGCAGGTTGTGCTGGTGAGTGATGCCCTGGCGCCCTACGGGCTGCCGGAGGGGCGGCACCGTTGGGACAGCCGCAGCCTGCTGGTGGAAAACGGCAGTTGCCGGCTGGAGGACGGCACCCTGGCGGGGGTGACGCTGCCGCTGCTGGAGGGCGTGGTGCGGCTGGCGGGCTGGAGCCGGGCGCCGGGCGCGGCGATCGCCGCGGCCACCGTGCTGCCCCGGCGCGTGCTGGGTGATCACCGCCCCGTGCAGGAGCTGCTGCTGGGTCAGCCGCTGGCGGAGGCCCTGCGCTGGAGCGGTGGCGACGTGGACCCCCTGCGCTGGCGCCGTGCCGGCGCAGCCACCCGCACTCCTTAGGATCCGGCCACCCACACCCCCTGAGCGCATGGCCGCCGAACCGCTGCTGGACACCGACGCGGCGCCCACCACCAGCGAGAAGGCAGCGGAGAAGCTGGAGGTGCGCGACTACTTCAACAGCACCGGCTTCGAGCGCTGGAATCGCATCTACAGCGACAGTGACGACGTCAACAAGGTGCAGCGCAACATCCGCATCGGCCACCAGAAGACGGTGGATCAGGTGCTGGCCTGGCTGCAGGAGGAAGGCGACCTGGCCGGCCGCAGCTTCTGCGACGCCGGCTGCGGGGTGGGCAGCCTCAGCCTGCCGCTGGCCCAGCTGGGGGCCGGCCGCATCTCGGCCAGCGACCTCTCGGAAGCCATGGTGCAGGAAGCTGGTCGCCGCGCCGCCGCCGCCGGCATCGATCCCGCCCGGCTGACCTTCCACACCTCCGATCTGGAGAGCCTCAGCGGCCGCTACGACACGGTGGTGTGCCTCGATGTGTTCATCCACTACCCCCAGGCCGCCGCCGAGGAGATGGTGCGCCATCTGGCCGGCCTGGCGGAGCGGCGGCTGATCGTGAGCTTCGCCCCCTACACGCCTCTGCTGGCGTTGCTCAAGGGGATCGGCCAGCTGTTCCCCGGCCCCAGCAAGACCACCCGCGCCTACACCCTGCGTGAAGACGGCATCGTGGCCGCCGCCGCCGCCGCCGGCTTCCAGCCGCTGCGCCGCAGCCTCAACCAGGCGCCTTTCTACTTCTCCCGCCTGATCGCCTTCGAGCGGGCATGAGCGCCACCGCCGGGGCTGGGGCGTCAACGCCGAACCGGGAGCCGGTGGCGTTCATCGGCCTCGGCGCCCTGGGAGCGCCGATGGCAGCCCGGCTGCTGCAGGCGGGCCACCCGCTCACCGTGCACAACCGCAGCCGCCAGCGGGAGCTGCCGCTGGCGGCAGCCGGCGCCCACCGGGCCGCCTCGGTGCCGCAGGCCGCCGCCGCTGCTGCGGTGCTGTGCCTCTGCCTCAGTGACGACCGGCCGTGCAGGCGGTGCTGCTGGAGCAAGCGCTGGCGGCCCTGACCCCCGGCGCCTTGGTGATCGACTTTTCCACGATTGCTCCCGCCACCAGCCGCGCCCTCGCCAACCGCCTGGAGGCCGATGGGATCACCTACCTCGATGCACCGGTGACCGGCGGCACCGAGGGGGCCCGCGCCGGCAGGTTGGCGGTGCTGGTGGGCGGCAGCGCGGCGGCGCTGGAGCGGGCACGGCCGCTGCTGGAGGCGGTGGGGAGTTCGATCAGCCACTTCGGCCCCGTGGGCGCCGGCCAGCAGGCCAAGGCGGTGAACCAGGTGCTGGTGGCCGGCAGCTATGCCGCCGTGGCCGAAGCGATTGCGCTGGGCCGACGGCTTGGACTGCCAATGGCACAGGTGTGCGCCGCGCTCGAAGGGGGTGCGGCCGGCTCCTGGGCCCTGCGCCACCGGGCGGGCAACATGCTCAGCGATCACTACCCGCTGGGCTTCCGGCTCGCCCTGCACCGCAAAGACCTGGCGATCGCCCTGGCGGAAGCGGCCGCCGCCGGGCTGGAGCTGCCGCTCACCGCCCAGGTGGCCGCGATGGAAGACACGCTCATCGCCGCCGGCCACGCCGAAGAGGATGTGTCGGTGCTGGCCCGCTGGTTCGAGGCCGGCCACTGAGCGCCGGCCACTGAGCATCAGCCGCCAGCTGCCGGGGCGAGCTCCAGAGCTGGCGGCAGCGGCGCCTCCAGCTCCAGCCAGGTGCCTTCGGGCCGGGGCAGCACGAGCCGGTGGGCGTGCAGCTGGTAGCCCCCCAGGCCCGGCAGGGCCTGGGGGCGGGCCTGGCCGCCGGGCAGGTAGAGGGGATCGCCCAGCAGCGGCGTGCCGACGCTGGCGGCATGGATACGGATCTGATGGGGGCGACCGCTGCGGATCGCCACCTCCACCAGATGGGCCTGCGGGCGCACCTGCAGCAGGTGCAGCTCGCTCCAGGCCGGCAGGGGCGCCGCCGCAGAGTCCGCAGCGGAGGCGGCCGCCCACACCTGGCCCAGCAGCGGATGGGGCCAGCGGCCGATCGGCGTGTGGATCTCCAGCCGCTCGCCCACCGCGATCGGCAGGGGGCCTGCCTGCGTGAGTGCGCGGTAGAGCTTGCGACAGCCGCTCTCGGGGGCAGCGGTGCTCTCGCGGAGCAGGGCGCTGAGCCAGGCGCGGGTGGCCGGCTGGCGGGCCAGCACCAGCAACCCGGAGGTGAAGCGGCCGAGCCGATGGACGGGCCGGGGCACGCCGGTGGTGGCAGTGGCGGCCGAGTGCCGCTGTCTCCGCTCGATCAGACGCAGCACGGTGTGCTCCAGGAAGCCGCCGGCCGGCAGCACCGGCAGGCCGCTGGGCTTGTCGATCACCAGGATGTCGCCGTCGTCATGGACGACCTGCCACTGATCCGGCACCGGCGGTTCTTGCCAGGGGGGCCGATGCCACGCCAGCCGATCCCCCGGCGCGAGGCTGCCATCGGCCCGGAGCTGCTGGCCGTTCCTGTGGATCTCGCCGGCCTCCAGCCGCGCCTGCCACACCTGTTGATCGGAATGGCGGTAGCGGGCGGCGTAGAAGGCGGAGATCTTCTGGCCCGCCGCGGCGCTGCCGGCCCGGTGGGTGTAGATCCAGCCCTGGTTGAGCGACCCTGCAGGCACGGGCTTGCGCGGGATTGAGGAGAAGGACACCCTGCCCGGGCCACGACCGGTGCTGGAGCTGCCGGTGGCTATCTCATTCCACCAGGCTGTTTTCGAGCGCGTAGCGGACCAGTTCGGTGCGGCTGGTGGTGCCGGTCTTGGTGAACAGGCGGCTCACGTACTTCTCGACGTTGCGGATCGAGGTTTCCAGACGGCGGGCGATCTCCTTGTTCATCAGGCCTTCGGCCACCAGCTGCAGCACACTCGCCTCGCGGGGCGTGAAGTCGAGCTTGACGCCGGTCGGCGCCTTCTTGCCGCCACCCCCCTGCAGCAGCGAGCGGATCTCGGTGATCTGGCGCGCCATCTGGCCGATGTCGGCATCGGCGTAGCGGGCGGCCTCGGCCAGCAGCCGCTCCTGGCGCCGCACCATGTTGCGCACCCGGGCCACCAGCTCGTCAGGGTCGAATGGCTTGGGGATGTAATCGTCGACGCCCGCCTGGAAGCCCTCGATGCGGTCGGCGGTCATGCCCTTGGCGGTGAGGAAGATCACCGGCGTACCCCCCAGCCGCTCATCGCCCCGCAGGCGCCTGAGCAGGCCGTAGCCATCGAGGCGGGGCATCATCACGTCGGTGAGCACCACATCCGGCACGATCTCCTGGGCCACCTTCCAGCCTTCTTCGCCGTCGTTGGCGGTGACCACTTCGAAGCCCTCGTCCTGCAAGTAGGCCTGCACCGCGGTGCGCAGCCCCGGCTCGTCGTCGACGAGCAGCAGGCGCGGCGGCTGGGCGGCCACAGGGGTGGCGGCGCTGGCCTCGCCGGAATGGGCCGCGGCAGTGGGCTCCAGACCCTGTGCAAAGGGGTGGTCCGGGGCGGCGTCGCCGTCGGGTGCGGCTGCTGGGATGGCTTGGCTCATGGACCCACCGGTGGTGCCGGAAATCTATCCAGGGCCGCCAACCCGGCTGCGGGCCGGCTTCAGAGCGATCCTGCGGGCAGCAGTTGCTCCCGTTCCTGCAGGTTGCCGCTGTAGCCCAGCTGCAGCGCCACGGCACGCAGCCCTTCCGGGTCCTGGCCCGCATGCTGTGGGTGACACGAGGCCCACCAGACGAGATGGTCCCGGCGGTTGACGCTGGTGATCACCCCGCCGGGGTTGAGCTGGCGCAGGATCAGCTGGCGGCCGTCATTGGTGACCCGCATCGGCGCCGTGGCGGAGCAGCCGATCGTTTCGCTGCGCACCTTGACATCGTTCGGCAGCTCCTCCCACACCTTGATGCGCAGCAGACCGGGGCGAGCCGGATCAGCAGTGACGGCATAGACCCCCAGCGCCTGCACGCCCCCGGGCACCACACGCTCCACCAGCAGTGCCATGCCCGGCGGGCGGTTCTGGGAAGGGATCAGCACCGGAACGCCCTGGCCATGGGCCGCGGCCACCACCAGGACCATGGAGCTGAGGGCCAGTGCGCAGCGAGGCATCAGCAGGAGAGCGCAGGGGCAGGACAGCAAGCCAAGGATCTGGCGCCTGCCGCCATTCTCCACGCTTCTTCCCGGCCAGCGCGCCAACATCGAAGCCACAACGCCGCTGTGATCGTGCGGCGCCACTGCTACAAGGGAAGCGGGGTCGCCGCAGCGTCCCGACCCTTCTTCCCAGCCCCAGGCGATCCCGTGACCCATCCCTACCTGGACTACCAGGCCACCACCCCCTGCGAGCCGGCGGTGGTGGAAGCGATGGCGCCCTACTGGAGCGAGCTGTTCGCCAATCCGTCCAGCCGCCTGCACCGGCCGGGGCTGGAGGCGGCAACAGCGGTGGAGCGGGCGCGGGAGCAGCTGGCGGCGCAGCTGGGCGTGTCGATCGAGCGCGTCGTGTTCACCAGCGGCGCCACCGAAGCCAACAACCTGGCGCTCAAGGGGCTGGCGGAAGCGCGCCAGCACCTGGGCCGTCACCTGATCACGGTGGCCACGGAGCACAAGGCGGTGCTCGACACCATGCGCGAGCTGGAACGGCGCGGCTTTGCTCTCACCGTGCTGCCGGTGGGCGCCGATGGCCTGCTGGATCTGGGCGATCTGGTGGCGGCGCTGCGCCACGACACGATCCTGGTGAGCGTGATGGCCGCCAACAACGAAATCGGCGTGCTGCAGCCGCTGGCGGCGATCGGTTCGCTCTGCCGCGCCAGCGGTGTGGCGTTTCATTGCGATGCCGCCCAGGCCTTCGGCCACCTGGCGCTGCAACCCGACGCCCTCGGCATCGATCTGCTCAGCATGAGCGCCCACAAGTTCTACGGGCCGAAGGGCATCGGCGCGCTGGTGGTGGGCGAAGGACTCACGCTCAACCCCCAGCAACACGGCGGCGGCCAGGAAGGGGGCCTGCGGGCCGGCACCCTGCCGGTGCCGCTGATCGTGGGCATGGCCAAGGCCGCCACGCTCGCCCTGGCCGACCGGGAGGAGCGCGAGGAGCGGCTCGGCGCCCTGCGGCAGCGGCTGCTGCACGGCCTGCTGGCGATCGAGGGCGTGGCGGTGAACGGCAGCCTTGAGCAGCGCCTGGCTCACAACCTCAACGTGCGCATCGTCGGTGTCGATGGCAACCGGCTGCACAGCCTGTTGCGGCGCCAGCTCACGGTGAGCGGCGGCTCGGCCTGCAGTGCCGGCAGCCCCTCCCATGTGCTCGCCGCCCTGGGGCTCGACCGCGCCGCGGCGGCGGCCTCGGTGCGCTTCGGGCTGGGCCGCGGCACCACCACGGGCGACATCGATCAGGCAATCGCCGCTGTGGCCGCCGCCGTGACGGAGCTACGCCAGGCGCCCGCCGCGGTGACCGCGCTGGACACGGAGGCGCTCAGGGCGCCAGCACCGTGCTGAGCAGCACAAAGCCCGCCACCCCCAGCAGCGCCAGCAGGAACTGAGCCACCCGGCTCACCAACATGCCGGCCACCACCGCCAGCCCCACGAGCAACGCACGGCGCAGCCGCTCCAGCCCCAGCGGCCCCAGCGCCGACGACGCCGACACCAGCTCCCCGAGGGTGGCCCCCAGCAGCGGCCCCACCAGGGCACCGAGCAGCGGTCCGCCCACCGGCAGGGCGGGCAGCAGCCCCAGCAAGCCCACCACCAGCCCGAGGCCGGCGCCGATGTAGGCCCAGCGGGTGGCCTGCAGACGGGCCGCCCCCAGCACCACCCCGAGCGCGTCGGCCCCCCAGCCCAGCAGCAGGATCAGGCAGGCCAGCAGCAGGGTGGGCCAGGCGGTGCTCCAGCCCGCCGCCCACACCCACAGGCCGGCCCCGAGCGGCAGGAAGATCAGCCCCGGCAGCACGGGCAACAGGGTGCCGGGAATGGCCACCAGCTGCAGCGTGAGCGCTACCCACCACAACGCATCGAGCGAAGCCATCAGCGCCTTGCCGCCAGCCGCAGCTTGGCGGAGCGGCTGCGGGGATTGGCCTCCTGCTCTGCCGCCGTGGCGATCAGCGGCTTGCGCGTGCGCCGCTCCAGGCGTTCATCGCTCAGAAACGCCGTCTTGACGCGGCGATCTTCGAGCGAATGGAAGCTGATCACCGCCAGGAGGCCGCCCGGCAGCAACCACTGCGGAGCCTGCTGCAGGAAGCGGTCGAGGGCGCCGAGTTCATCGTTGACGGCGATGCGCAGGGCCTGGAAGGTGCGGGTGGCGGGGTGAATGCGGCCGCGCCGGGCCGCTGGCGGGTAGCAGCCGGCCACCAGGTAGGCAAGGGCGCTGGTGCCGCCGCCCGTTCGGTCCGCCGGGCTCCAGGGGCGCTGCTCGACGATGCGGCGGGCGATCCGCCGCGAGAGCCGTTCCTCGCCGTAGGAATAGATCAGATCCGCAAGGTCCTTCTCGTCGAGGCGGTCGAGCAGCTCGGCGGCACTCTCGCCGGCGCTGGTGTTCATGCGCATGTCGAGGGGACCATCGGCGCGGAAGCTGAAGCCGCGCTCCGCCACATCCAGCTGGGGACTGCTCACGCCCAGATCGGCCAGCACCCCGTGCACAGGGGTGGCGGGGGCGTAGGCGGCGAAATTGGTGGCGATCAGGCGCACCCGCTCGCCGAACGGGGCCAGCCGCGTGGCGGCGGCGGCCAGGGCGGTGGCGTCCTGATCCAGACCGATCAGCTGCAGGTCGGGGTGCGCCTCCAGCAGCAGGGCGCTGTGGCCGCCACCGCCCACGGTGGCATCGATCACGGTGGCGCCAGGAGGCAGGTCGCTGAAGGCCGCCAGCACGGCATCGGCGAGCACCGGCAGATGGTGGAACCCGGAGGGGGCGTCTGGCGGCAAAGGCCCTGGTTGCGGCGATCCCTTCCTAAGATCCGGCGGATCGCTCGCCCGCCCCGGCGCCATGACGCAGCTCGAAACACGCACCGAGCCGATGGTGGTGAACTTCGGGCCTCACCACCCCTCGATGCACGGGGTGTTGCGGCTGGTGGTGACCCTCGACGGCGAGGACGTGGTGGACTGCGAGCCGGTGATCGGCTACCTCCATCGCGGCATGGAGAAGATCGCCGAGAACCGCACGAACGTGATGTTCGTGCCCTACGTGAGCCGCTGGGACTATGCCGCCGGCATGTTCAACGAGGCGATCACGGTAAACGCGCCGGAACGGCTGGCCGACATCCCGGTGCCGAAGCGGGCCAGCTACATCCGGGTGCTGATGCTGGAGCTCAACCGCATCGCCAACCACCTGCTGTGGCTGGGCCCGTTCCTGGCGGATGTGGGCGCCCAGACCCCTTTCTTCTACATCTTCCGCGAACGGGAGATGATCTACGACCTCTGGGAAGCGGCCACCGGCCAGCGGCTGATCAACAACAACTACTTCCGCATCGGAGGCGTGGCTGCCGATCTTCCCTACGGCTGGCTGGAGAAGTGCCTCGATTTCCTCGATTATTTCGGCCCAAAGATCGATGAATACGAAAAGCTGATCACCAACAACCCGATCTTCAAGCGCCGGATCCAGGGCCTCGGCGTGATCAGCCGTGAGATGGCGATCAACTGGAGCCTGTCGGGCCCGATGCTGCGCGCCTCCGGCGTGCCCTGGGATCTGCGCAAGGTGGATCACTACGAGTGCTACGACGACTTCGACTGGGACGTGGCCTGGCGCACGGAAGGCGATTGCTATGCGCGTTATCAGGTGCGCATCGAGGAGATGCGTCAATCCCTGAAGATCCTGCGGCAGGCCTGCAAGGGAATTCCCGGCGGCCCCACCGAAAACCTGGAAGCCAGGCGCATGAGCGAGGGCAAGGGGGGTGAATCCTTCGGCTTCGACTATCAGTACATCGCCAAGAAAGTGGCCCCCACCTTCAAGATCCCCGGTGGTGAGCTCTACGCGCGGCTGGAATCCGGCAAAGGGGAGCTGGGCGTGTTCATCATGGGCAACGACGACGTCACCCCCTGGCGCTGGAAGATCCGCGCCGCCGATTTCAACAACCTGCAGATCCTGCCCCACATTCTCACCGGGGCCAAGGTGGCCGACATCATGGCGATCCTCGGCTCCATCGACGTGATCATGGGCTCGGTGGATCGCTGAGCGCCTCACGCCGCCGTGATCCGCAGCGGAGCCGGCGTCAGCGCTGGCTCGATCAGCTGCGGCGCTGCGGCGTTGCCCTTCCGGCCTTGCTCACCGGCTATCTCTGGCTGAAGGGCTGGCACGCTGGCCTGCCGGGACTGTCCTGTCCGCTGCGGGCGCTCACGGGAATTCCCTGCCCCACCTGCTTCCTCACCCGTGCCACGGCAGCCGCTCTCAACGGCCAGCTGGCCACCTCAGTGCAGCTGCACGGCTTCGGGCCGCTCGCCGCAGCCGCCCTGGTGGTGTGGTCGGTGGCAGCGTTGCGCAGTGGTCGACTGGTGCCCCGGGCTCTGAACGGACGTCATCTGGTGCTGGCCGCCGCGGCATTGCTGCTCTACTGGGCCGCACGGATGCTGTTCAGTTACGGGCTCGGTCTGCCTGCGTTTCCAAGCGGGTAGCCCACTCCACCTCAGCGGATATGGGCGTGATGCTTCCGGGGAGCTAGCTGATGGCTCCCTGGTGATACGCCGAGTTCTGGATGTAGAAGGTTCCCACCGGCACGGCCACGAGAGCTCCGAGGCCACAGGTGCAGACGGAAACGATCAGTACGACCAGCCAGGTGAGCAGCTGGATGCCGGCAAACGTGCGACCGCGCGGTGAGCGATACACCGCCTGGAACGAAGACACGAAGGCCTCCACGATCGGCTGATCACTGAGGAAGATCCTGTTCACGAACACCGGCGTCACCAAGGCCACGGCAATACCGGGCAGGATGCAGAGCAGGAAGCCCACGGTGGTCACCACCGAAAACAACGCACCGGCGAGGAGGTATCGCAAGGGCCGCTGCAGCAGGGCGCGGAAGGCCACCTGAGAGGAAATGTTCTCGCCGCTGTCGTAATGCATGGCGGGCACGGCCACGAACAGCACCCCCACCAGATTGGAGAGGATCGCGAACGGCACCTGGGAGAGATTGCCCAGCCAAACGGCCAACGACCCCACGGCTTCAGCATCGGTATTGCCGCCGGCCAGACCGATCCCGATCAACGAAAAGATCACCGATACGACAAAGCCGATCACAGCGATGACGATGGTGGCCACCCAGATCAGCAGGATGGTGGGGATGTGGGCCACAAACGCCGCCCAGGCCTTGTTGATGCTGGGCGGCTCGTAAGCGATCTCGGCGGCCAAAAGAAAAAACAACGCACTGAGGGGAACGTAGTCGTGGTGACCACAGCCGACAACAGACCTGTCATGAACGGCGGAAATCTCCCGCCGACACGCAAGCACGACACGGCGCTGCAGGCCTCGTCCGCCACTCCGGCGGCGTGGGTGGCTTGACCACCACGCCGGCTTTGTGGGGCGGCCCACCAGGATGGTCAGACGGCGGGAAGGATGGAGGAAGGTGATGCAGCCAGGGGAGGGTGCGATCAACCCGGAGGTGGGGGAACCCGGCACCCGCCAGGATCCCGCCGACTGGCTGGAGCTGCGGCGAATGGTGCGCTTCGGCGACACCGATGCCGCCGGCGTGATGCAGTTCCACCAGTTGCTGCGCTGGTGCCACGAAGCCTGGGAGGAAAGCCTGGAGCGCTTCGGCATTGCGGCCGCAGAGATCTTTCCGACCCCCGCCGCCACGCCCGCCCGCGCGCTGCCGGTGGTGCACTGCGACGCCGACTACCGGCGGCCCCTCGTCTGCGGCGCGCCCCTGCGGATCAGGCTGGAGCCTCAGCGCCTGGAGGCATCGAGCTTCGAGGTGGCCTATCGCTTCACTTCTGAAGGGCGTGAAGTGGCGCGGGCCCGACTGCGCCATGTGGCGATCGATCCAACGGTCCGGCAACGGCAGGCGCTGCCGGATGCGGTCGAACGGTGGCTTGCGGCCTCAGCACCGGCTGCGTCATCAGCTTCTGCAGCGCCAGTGGAGCCGGCAACACCACCAGCGGAGTCCGTTCCGGGCTAGCGGCCGAAGACCCACAGCAGCCCCGCCAGCTGGAGCGGCAGCAGGGAAGCGATCAGGGTGAGGGGATGGAGCGGTTCCAGCGCGAGCCCGGGAGCCAGGCTGACGCTGGCCACGCCTCCCACACCAAGCACCACGAGCAGCAGGGCTCGACGTGCTGTGCCGACGCGTTGCTTCGCCATCAGAACCACTCCTTCTGGGCATCGATATAGGTGGCCTTGAAATCCTGAGGGGTGGCGGCGAGATAAATGATGCCTTCGATCAGGCCGATCACACCCATCACGAAGCCGCCGAACCCGCAGGTGAGCACAGTGACGAGCAGCATGATGATGCCGGCCTTGGTGTAACCGAGCATGAACTTGTGAATGCCCAGTGCACCAAGAAAGAGCCCCAGCAGCCCTGCCACCAGTTTCTTGTTGGCGATCTCGGAATCAGTCAGGTCAGCCATCGGTGGCAGTCAACGCGCACCCTCTTTAGCGGGGTTCGGGGTTGATTTCATGCTGTTGCCGCAACCATTCATGCCAGCGCGGCCGCTGCCACTTGCCCGTGTCGGTGCGCGCCAGGGATGTGCAGGTCCACCAGTGCATCGGCCGCTCGGCCGGCGGCAGGCGGCGGGCGAGCTCCATCAGGCCTTCGCGCAACGGCGCAGCAGCTCCGACTGGCAGCGGGCGGACCAGGGCCACCAACCGCTCCCCCCATAGAGGATCCTGCACCGGCAGCAACAGCAGATCCGCCAGTGGCAGGCCGGCGGCGGCGGCCAGCCGCTTCAGCCGCTGCTCCACCTGCTCGGGAAACACAGTTTCGCCGCCGCTGTGGATGGCGCCGTCGAGCCGGCCCAGCACCTGCAGACCGGCCGGTGTGAGCTGCCCGGCATCGCCGCTGGCCCACCAGCCCTCGCCGCCGGGTTCAACGAACGGGCGCAGGCCGCTGCCGTCGGGGGCCAGCCAGCCCGGGCTGAGCCGCCCGCAACGCAGTTCGATCGCGCCATCAGCGGGGTTCAGGCGCAGGGTCACATCGTCGAGGGGGTGGCCGCAGCCCCCATCGCCGGCCAGAAAGCGCTGCGGCGGCAGCGCCGTGACCATGGCGGCGGTTTCGGTGGCCCCATAGCAAGGGGCGAGGCGGATCTCCTCGCGCCGGGCCCAGGCGGCCAGATCCGGAGCCAGGGGAGCCCCACCCGTCCAGATCACTGCCAGGCCCCGCAACCAACGCCGCCCTGCCGGATCCGCCAACAGGCGCTGCAGCTGGGTGGGCACCAGCGACAGCAGCACCGGACGATCCGTCGGCAGCGGCACCGCCTCCGGCAGCTCAGCCGGCGCGCGCAGCAGCTGCGGCGGCAACCAACGCCACTGACCGCCCCACTGGCGAGCACGCAGCACCGGCATCAGGCCGCTCGTGTGCTGCAGCGGCAGCGGATTGAGCTGCAGGCAGGCGGCGGGATCGAGGCCCAAGGCCTGCAGCCAGGCGGCCGTGGCGCGGGCCGAGGCCTGCAGATGGGCCAGCGGCTGCAGGCACCAGCGGCGCCCGCCACGGCTGCCGCCGCTGCCAATCACCACTCCCGGCGCCGCCAGCGGCGGGCAGCCGGCCATGGCCGCCACCAGCTCCTCCCCTTCCCCTGCCGCACACAACCCCACCAGTTGCCCCCGCTGCCAGGCGGCCAGCAACCGGGCCACCTGCGGCTCAGGCGCCACCTCGGCGTGCACTTCGATGCTGAGGGCCATCGTCTGCCCGATCAGGCGTCACAAGCTATGGCCTTCCTCGGCCTGCTGGCCGGCGCCAGCCGCCTGCCACACGGTTTCCGGATCGGCGGCGCACAACGCTGAGGCCTGCGCCCAGCCGGGCGCCAGGCCGGGAGCGGCGGGGGTGGCGCTCCGGCTCTGCAGCGCCGCCAGATGCCCCACCAACCGCTGCGCGATGCCCGTTTCGAAGGCCGTGCTCAGCACCACTGCACTGGCGCCGCCGTCGCCCTGCTGCAACGCCGCCAGCAGCTGCCGGGGATCCCCTTCCACGACAGGCCGCCGCACCTGCCAGCCCGGCCAGTGGCGGCGCAGGGCGGGATCGAGCTGCAGCGACTCATCCAGCGCCACCGGCACCTGTCGGGCCAGCTCCTGTAGGCCGGGAAGGTCAGCGGGAGCCAGGGGCTGCTCCAGCCATTCCAGGCGCGGATCCTCTGCCAGCCGCTCGGCCCACTGCCAGGCCGTAGCGCGGTCCCAGCCACCGTTGGCATCCAGGCGCAGGCGGCTGCCGGCAGGCAGGCGCGCCAGCAGCTGCTCCAGCAGCTCACGCTCGACCTCATCGCCTGCGGCGGCCACCTTCCACTTGCAGGTGAACGGCGGCTCAGCTGGCAGTTCTAGCGGCACAGGCCGCCGATCGAGCGCCGCGTCCAGCGCCGCCACCGCCGCTTCCCCTGCCGGCAGGAGCACGGCGGAAGGGGGCGCCGCCAGCCAGCCGCCGGCGGCCGCGCCCAGCAGCCCATCGGCTTCCGCCAGGGCCAGGCCGAGCGCAAAAGCCAGCTCGGGCGGCAGGGAAGGCAGGGACGCCTCCAGCTCCTGCCGGGGCAGAGCGCTGCCAAGGGCCTTGATCGCCGCGGCCAGCGAGCGCTGGCGCTCCTGGGCGGTGGCTGGGGTGAAACACAGCGGCGCCGCTTCTCCCCAGCCAAGGCCGGCTGGGGCGGCCAGGCAGGAGCTGGTGCTGCCATGGCTGGGGGCGTCGATGCGGGAGTTGCCCGGGCCTTCGGCCTGGAGCCGCAGCAACCAGCCGTGCTTTTCGGCCATGGCACCCTGGGCCGTGACGAGCGGACGTGCCAACGGCAGCCGGAAGGGCCGCCAGGTCAGCGTCACCAGCGGCTCAGCCATGGCCCCACCGCCAGTCCACAGGCCAGGCCGAGTCCGTTGAGGGCTTGAAACTGAAGCGCCAGGAACTTGCTGCTGGTGATCCGCTCAGGGGCGGCGTGGTGCTCCCGCAGCAGCTGGATCAAGGCACGGGCCGGTGGCAGGCCCACCACCCCGAGCAGGGCCGTGAGCGGCCAGCGACCCAGCAGCACCGGCGCCCACTGCAGCGCCAGGGTGAGGGCCACGAACCAGGGCACCAGCGCCGCCGCCGGTGCCGTGCCGAGCCGCACCACCGGCGAGTGCTTGCCATTGGCGGCGTCTTCCGCCACCTGGTGGAAATGGGAGCAGAACAGCACCAGGGTGGTGGCAATGGCAGGCCCGCCGCCAAGCAGCAAGGCGGTGCGCCAAGGGATCGCTGTGGCCGTCGCGGCGGGGGCGAGTGCCAGCAGGGCAGCGGCTGTGGCCAGCGGCCCGAAGGCCAGCCAGCACAGCGGTTCCCCCAGCCCCCTGTAACCCAGCCGCAGCGGCGGCCCCTGGTAGGCGTAGCCGAGCCCGCAGCAGGCCAGCACCAGCGCCAGCACCGCCGGAGTGCTGCGGGCCGCCACCACGGCGATCAGGACCAGACCCAGCCCCAGGCAGCCATTGGCCAGCACAGCCACCTGGTCGCGGCGGCCGGTGAGGTTCACCACTGAATGGGGCTTGCCGAGCCGGTCCACGCCGGTATCGGCATCAAAGACATCGTTGGCCAGGTTCTCCCAGCCGAGCAGGAGCACAGCCGCCACAAGGAACCCCAGCAGCTGGTCCCAGCGCGGAACCTGTCCCTGGCCGGCCAGCCAGCCAGCGGCCAGCAGCACGGGCATCACCGCCACCGAATACATCGGCCACTTGATGGCTGCCTTCCACAACCGGCGACGGGCGGGATCCGCGCAGGCGTAACGGCTTGCGACGACCTTGGGGTCGGACATGGGCAGCGGAGACGTCGGACCGAAGAGGACCCATACATTTGAGCAGCTTCCGCCCGCCGCTCCCGGCCCTCCCCCTGGTGCAGGTCGCCCCTTCCTTCACCGATCTGCTGGCAGCCGCCGCCCTTGGGGCACGGCAGCTCGAGGAGGAGGGCGTGCTCAGCCTGGCCCTGCCGATTCCCGCTCGGGACCCGCTGGCGCTCCTCCCCCACCTGGGAGATGGCCATCGTTTCCGCTTCCTCTGGGATGGCGCCCCCGGGCTCTGCCTGGCGGCAACGGGCCACACGAACAGCCTTGTTCTGAGCGGTCCACGCCGCTTCGAGATGGCCCAGCGGTTCAGCGCCGTGAGCCTGAGCCGGCTGGTGACGGTGCCCCAGTTCTGCCCCGCCGCGGCGCGGCCACGGGTGCTGCTGGCCTTCTCCTTCTTCGACAGCCCGCTGCAGGAAGGCAATGGTGTAGCCGGTGTGGAGGCGGTCCTGCCCCGCTGGCAACTCAGCCGCCAGGGCCGCCATTGCTGGCTGAGGTTGCAGCGCAATCTGGGCGGGGATGTCACCACCCGAGCGATGGCCGAAGAGCTCTGGGAGCAGGCCCGCCGTCTGGAACAGCTGCCGACGGATCACGAGGCGGAGCTCCCCCTGGGCAGGGGCCCGGGCATCGCCAGCCGTTCTCCCTGGGAAGCGGGCTACCGCGAAGCGGTGACGCGTGCCCTGGAACTGGTGGAGAGCGGTGCGCTGCGCAAGCTGGTGGTGGCGGTGCGGCAGCAGTTGCAGCTCGACCGCCCGCTGGATCCACTCCAGTTGCTGGCCCATCTGCGACGCCATCAGCCCGGCAGCTGTCGCTTCCTGTGGCAGCAACGGGAAGGTGCGGCCCTGATCGGCGCCTCGCCGGAGCGGCTGCTGACCGTGCGCCAGGGCCAGCTGCGCAGCGACGCCCTGGCCGGCACCGCCCCCTGCGGGCCGCTGGCCGACCAGCTCAGCCGGTCTGTCAAAGACCGGCACGAGCACGAGCTGGTGGTGGAGGCGATCACTGAGGTGCTGGCCGGCGCCGGACTGTCGCCGCGGCGGCCGCGCCATCCGCGGCTGGCTCGGCACGGCCAGCTGGTGCATCTGCACACCCCCATCACCGCAGCCCTCGGGGACCAGCAGCTGCTGGCCCTAGCGGCGGCGCTGCACCCCACACCGGCGGTGGCGGGGCTCCCCCGGCGGGAAGCGATGGCCTGGCTGCGCAGCCTGGAACCGTTCGAACGAGGCCACTACGCCGCCCCGATCGGCTGGATCGACAGCGCTGGCGACGCCGAGCTGCGGGTGGCCATCCGCAGCGGGCGCCTGCACGGTGACCAGCTGGAACTCACGGCGGGTGCGGGCCTGGTGCGGGGTTCGGAACCGGAGCGGGAGCTGCAGGAAGTGGCCCTGAAACTGGGTGTCCTGCAACAACAACTCAATCTGCCGCTGGATCCAGCGATCCCGCACATACGCAGGCCCGCCAGTAGCAGCCTGCAGGGGTAGAGGGATAATCACACGCAGTTCAACAGTGCCGCACAGACGGGATGACGACGAGGGAGCGGCTGCAGAAGGTCTTCAAACACTCCCGGATGTTCAGAAGCATTCCGTCCAGCTGCATCGAGGCTCTGAACCCGCAGACAGGCACGATCAAGGAAGGCGATCTTCTCTTCCAAGAAGGGGAGTCAGCCGACTTCGCCTATGTGATTGAAGCAGGAATTCTCGGCCTGTTCAGCGGCGGACTGGAGCACACCACCTGCTGCTTCCGCAAAGTGGTGCAGGGGGATCTGGTGGGTGAATACGGGTTGTTCTGTGATCAGCCACGATCCGCTTCTGCAATCGCGCTGACCGATCTGAAGTACTTCCAGTTCGGCAAGGAAGATCTCCAGCAGATGCTGCATCAATCGGCTGATTTTCAGACTCAGCTGTTGGCATCGCTGGCCGAAGCCGCCTCCATCGGCAGGGATCCAAGGCAATCTCCTCTCAATACCATTCTGATTCACAATGTCCACCCGGAGTCCTTGCTCACACGCCAGGTCCTTGTGGAGCTGGCCAGCCATCTACGTAGCCAGGCGGGCAAAACCATCGCCTTAGAAAACCCTGTCATCACACGTCATTGCAGCAGCGAGGCTGAACTTCACCACCAGCTGACGGAAGCCACCAAAGCGCGCGATCTTCAGGTGTTGATCACGGACGATCCGCTGGCAGTGAGCTGGAGGAATCAGAAGTTGATCGACCGGCTGGTGATTCTCAGTGATGGCACCGTTGACCATGCCGATCTGCCCAGCCGTATGGATTCGGAGGCGATTCTGGTGCGGCTCTGGCCCATGGAGCAGGATTGCCCCAGCACGCAGGGCTGGTTCAGCGACAAGAGTTTTGCCTTCGTGCTCAACATCAAAGCGGCCAAGCAAAGCCATATGGAACGGCTGGCCCGCACGGTGCTGCGCCTCCAGAACATTCTGGTGCTGGGCGGTGGTGGTGCCAGGGGATTTGCTCATGTTGGAGCGATCGCGGCCCTACAGGAACTTCCGGTGGACGACATCGACATGGTCATGGGCGTGAGCATTGGAGCACTCGTTTCCTCCTTGGCAGCCTTTGAGCTGACCGCGCAGCAAATCCTCGGACACCTTGAGCGAGTGATCATCGACGCCAAGCCCTACACCATCACCATTCCCCGCGACTCCCTGTTTTCGTTGTCCAATTCCCAGCGTGAGCTCGCCGCCTTCTTCGGTTGCTCGATGATTCAAGACAGCTGGTTGGTGCTGCAGTGTTTCTCCACCAATCTCTCCACCAATCAGCTTCAAGCCTGGACAGCTGGCGACATTCCCACGGCTGTGATCGCCAGCATGTCAGTGCCGGGAATCTTTCCACCCGTTGAAGACACCACTGGCGAACTGCATGTGGATGGCGGAATCCTGAATAATCTTCCCATCGCTCCGGCCCGGCACCTGACCGATGGCAGGATCATCGCCATCTCACTGGATGTAGAGCCAGATTCCGCCAATCAATGTGGTGTGAACCGGCAGCGGCGCAGACCATCCCTCGGCAAAACCATCATCAACGCCATGATGTGTGCCTCCCACGCTGCTTCCCAGTCACAGGAGCACCTTGCCGATGTGGTGCTGAGGCCTGAGATCGGGCACTACCCCTTCATGGAATGGAAGAGTTACAGCCAGATCTTTGAAGCTGGCTACAACCATGCACGCAGCCAACTCCCCAGTTCACTCGCTTCGGGAAACACCCCCCAGACGCCGAGCAAGCCGAGCAGCTTCTGAGCGAGTGGGTCGAGCGCTGCGCGCTTAGCCATCAGCCACCCACCAAGTCAGCTTGGCCATTGGATCGGCATCCAGCCGATCGGGATTCCACTGGTGCTGGTCTTCCTGCCCCGCTTGCTGCCAGGGTTGTGAAGCACGGCATCACATCAGCAAGGCCAGTCCCTCGATGTAGTTGTCCACCTTGGGCAGCGGTGGCTTGCCATGGCTGAGCAGTGTCTTCTCTGCGATGGCCGTGGCCTCGGGTAGCCGGTCGTAGGGGATCGACGGGTAGGCGTGATGCAGCGAGTGATGCGGCAGGCCTCCCATCAGCACATTCACCAGCGGACCGGCGGCAATGTTGCGCGAGGTGTACAGCTGAGTGAGCTCATAGGTGGTATTGGCATGCCAGAGCCTGTGGTGCTCGATCATGCCGCGCACCTGCATCAGTCCGCCCACGAGGCGCTCCACCACCACCAGCATCAGGATCAGCTTGATCACCTCGCCCTGGCTGATTGCCCAGGCGAACATGCAGGTCTGCACCACCAGGATGCCGATCAGGTCGTTGACCATGCCGGCGACAAGGCGTGAATGGCTGTCACGCAGTTTCCAGCCGAACCAGAACATCGACACAATCAATTGCAGGCCGCCGAACACGAGCACGCTGATCCAGAACGGGTGCTGAAAGTGGAGACGCCGCAGCGCACCGGCCCTGGCCTCCTCCTCCTCGGACGGTTCCCGCCGCTCCGGGTCGCGCAGGTCCATCCCATTCATGCGGTGATGGAGCTGATGCAGATTGCGGTAAGTGCGATAGGGCCAGCCGATCGGCCAGCTCAGCGCGCAGCCCACGGCCTGTTCAATGTCACCGAGGTCAAGCAGGGTGGAGTGGCTGATGTCGTGGGTGCTGATCATCACAAAGGCGTAGAGCAGCGTGCTCGCCACGAGCCAGGGCAGGGCCAGAAGCAACCGGGGTTCCTGCCAGTACATCCACAGACAGGCGAGCGAAGGCACCAGCAGGGCGAACAGACGCAGCCAGCCGAGGCCTTGATTCACCTTGAACAAGGGCTGAACCAGGTCCTCGATGCCTTCGGTCATCAGGCGGTCAGCGCGACGCTGCTCCTTACTGAATCCGGTGTCCTGATTGGAATCGCTACCCGGGACCAGGCTGGCGTCGGACGTCATGGTTCCGGTCGCGAAGATGGACCCAGAGACTAAACCCGATCCACGAATCAGCAGCAACGGCTCCTCTGGTGGACGGGCCCTGGCGGATGGCCAGGCCTCAGACCTTCAGGAGCCGCTCCATGGTGAGATCGGCCACGGGCACACCGCCCAGCCGTTCGATCTCGCGGATGCCCGTGGGGCTGGTCACGTTGATCTCGCTCAGGCGGCCGTCGATCACATCGATGCCCACGAAGAACAGGCCTTCCGCCTGTAGCACCGGCGCCAGTTCGGAGCAGATGGCGGTTTCGGCGGCGGTGAGGGCCGTGGGTTCAGGGGCGCCGCCCACCGCCAGATTGCTGCGGAACTCGCCGGGCAGGGGCCGGCGGTTGATCGCCCCCAGCGGCTCGCCGTTCACCAGCAGGATGCGTTTGTCGCCGGCGGTGACGGCCGGCAGGAAGGCCTGCACCATCACCGGCAGTGTCTGCTGGTGGGTGACCAGCTCCAGCAGGGCACGCAGGCCCGGTGCGGCGGCGGCGGTGCGCACCACGCCCTGGCCGGCGCGTCCCCCCAGCGGCTTGAGCACCACCTCGTGGTGCAGGGCGGCGAAGGCGGCCAGCTGCTGGGCATCGGCACTCACCAGCGAGGGCGCCATCAGGTGGCTGAAGCGCAGCGCGCCGAGCTTCTCGTTCCAGGCCAGCAGGGCTGCGGGCCGGTTGAGCACGCGCACGCCCTGGTGCTCGGCCCGCTCCAGCAGCAGGGTGGCGTAGAGGAAGGCTTCATCGACGGGGGGATCCTTGCGCATCCACACCACCGGGAAGTCGCAGAGCGGCAACCAGAGCGGTTCCCCGGCGCTGAACCAGGGATCGGGCACCTGCCAGCCGTCACCGTCAGGGTGCATGGGGGCGAAGGTGACGGGGCGGGCGCGCACCAGCGGCGTGCAACCGGGGCCAGCGGCGCCGGCCCGCTCGCCTTCCACGGCCAGCTCGGCGATGGTGCAGACCCACACTTCCTGGCCGGCCCGCTGGGCGGCCTGCATCAGGGCGACGCTGGAATCCTTAGCCGGCCGCAGCCGCTCGATGGGGTCGACGACGAAGAGCTGGGAAGCGGGCGCCGGGGTGCGTGCTGTGGCCCCCACCCCTCAGGCTCCCTGCAGCAGGGGATCGAGGCGACCGGTGCGTTCGAGGGCATGGAGCTCGTCGCAGCCGCCGATGCCCCGATCGGCGATGAAGATCTGGGGCAGGCTGGTGCGGCCATCGGCGCGGTCAGCCATGGCGGCGCGGGCCGCGTCATCGCCATCGATGCCGTATTCGGTGTAGGCGACCCCTTTGCGATCCAGCAGCGCCTTGGCGCGCATGCAGAACGGGCAGAACCGCCAGGTGTAGATCTCCACGCTGGGGCTGGCGGAGGAGGGAGCGGGGGATGCCGCCATCAGGCTGGACCGGTGCTTTGGCTGGATCCTAGGAGCGGCCCCGGTCGGGGAGCGCCGACGCGGGCGTGGCAAGCAGGCGCGGCTGATACGGTCGAATCCACCACGCCCCAGACCCGCCGGTGCTCGATCTCACCGATTTCAAGCGCGATCTCTCCGAGCTCACTGACCGCCTGGGCCATGCCCAGGACTGTCTTTGACGTACCGGCCCTGAACGCCCGCCAGCAGGACCTCGAGCAGCTGGCTTCTCAGCCCGGCTTCTGGGACGACCAGCAGCAGGCCCAGAAACAGATGCGCCAGCTCGATGAGGTGAAGGCGCAGCTGGAGCAACTGCAGCACTGGCAGGCGGCGATCGACGATGCCCGCGCCACGCTGGAGCTCTACGACCTGGAACCCGACGAGGAACTGCTGGGCGAGGCCAACGGCGGCCTGCAGCAGCTCAAGGGCGCCCTCGACCGCTGGGAACTGGAGCGGCTGCTGAGCGGCCCCTACGACAAGGAAGGCGCCGTGATCTCGATCAACGCCGGCGCCGGCGGCACCGATGCCCAGGACTGGGCGCTGATGCTGATGCGCATGTACACCCGCTGGGCCGAAGACCACGGCATGAAGGTGTCGGTGGACGAACTCTCGGAAGGGGAGGAGGCGGGGATCAAGAGCTGCACGATCGAGATCGACGGCCGCTACGCCTACGGCTACCTGCGCAACGAGAAAGGCACCCACCGGCTGGTGCGGATCTCGCCGTTCAACGCCAACGACAAGCGCCAGACCAGCTTCGCGGGGGTGGAGGTGATGCCGAAGCTCGACGAAGACGTGAAGCTCGACATCCCCGACAAGGATCTGGAGGTGACCACCTCCCGCTCGGGCGGCGCCGGCGGCCAGAACGTGAACAAGGTGGAAACGGCGGTGCGCATCCTGCACATCCCCACCGGCCTGGCGGTGCGCTGCACCCAGGAGCGCTCCCAGCTCCAGAACAAGGAGAAGGCGATGGCGCTGCTGATGGCCAAGCTGCTGGTGATCGCCCAGGAGCAGCGGGCGTCGGAGATCGCCGACATCCGCGGCGACATCGTGGAGGCGGCCTGGGGCAACCAGATCCGCAACTACGTGTTTCACCCATACCAGATGGTGAAGGATCTGCGCACTGCCGTGGAAACCACCGACGTGCAGGGGGTGATGGATGGCGATCTCGATCCCTTCATCCAGGCGTTGCTGCGCCAGGGTGTGGAGATCGCCGCCGATGAGGCCGCCTGAGCCCCGTTGATCCCCTGATGG
Source organism: Synechococcus sp. L2F (assembly GCF_024345695.1). Lineage (NCBI taxonomy): Bacteria > Bacillati > Cyanobacteriota > Cyanophyceae > Synechococcales > Synechococcaceae > Synechococcus > Synechococcus sp. L2F. The sequence continues at coordinate 68,349 of NZ_JAGQBP010000002.1, forward strand.
CCGATCCCCAGATGCCTGAGAGCAGCCCCCCGGACGCCCCGGGCACAACCCCTGCCACTGCCACCACAACCGCCGCCGCCCCGGCGGTACCGCCGCCGAGCTTCGTGAAGCTGGCGATGCGCAACATGGTGCGCAAGGGGCGTCAGAGCCTGCTGCACTTCGGGCTCACCGCCGTGGGGCTCAGCTCCCTGCTGCTGCTGCTGGCCTGGTTCGGCCGCCCCACCCTGCCGCAATGACGCTGCCAGCCGCCCACGGCAACCTGCCGCTCCTGCCCGACCTCGACCTGGCCTTCTCCAGCGACGACGACCTGCCGGACGAGCTGCTGGCCGCCGCCGGGGATCTGGCCGATCCGCTGGCGGGGGCCGATCTCTGGCACGGGGCTCTGAGCGTGTGGCTGGCGCAGCTGCAGGGCGAACTGCCGCCCGAGCTGGCCGCGTCCTCCTACAGCCTCGGGCTCACCCTGGTGAACGATGCGGCGATGGCGGAGCTGAACGCCGACTGGCGCCAGAAGGAGGGCCCCACCGATGTGCTGGCCTTCGCGGCCCAGGAGGAGGCGCCACCGCTGCCGACCGGCGACGACGACGAGGACAGCGAGCCGCTCGAGCTCGGCGACATCGTGATCTCCGTGGAGACGGCCGCGCGGCAGGCCGAGGCGGCGGGCCAGAGCCTGGCGCGGGAGCTCACCTGGCTGGCCAGCCACGGCCTGCTGCACCTGCTGGGCTGGGACCACCCCGACGACGCCCGCCTGGAGGCCATGCTCGCCCGTCAGGACCAGCTGCTGGAGGGCATCGCTGCGGCGGCGCCAGCAGAAAGCGGCGACGCCGGCCCGGTGTGCGAGCCGTGACCGGCAGGGGGAGCGTGCCAGTCAAACCAGCGGTAAGGTTCGACGCAGGCCCGAGTTGCGGCGCCCATGACCACGCTGCTGCCACGCTCCACCGAACCGATGGCGAGTGAAGCTCCTCGCCGGGGGCGCGGCCGCCGGGGCGGAGCCTGGAGGGTGGCCGGCGATCTGCCGCTGAGCCTGCGCTACGCGATGCAGGGGCTGGGCTACGGCTTCGTCAGCCAGCGCAACTTCCGCATCCATGTGATCACCGGCGCGGTGGTGTTCGGCCTGGGGCTATGGCTGCAGCTGAGCCTGGATCGCCTGGCAGTGCTGGTGCTCACGGTGGCGGCGGTGCTGGTGCTGGAACTGCTGAATACGGCGATCGAATCGGTGGTGGATCTGGCGATCGGGCGCCGCTTCCACCCGCTGGCCAAGATCGCCAAGGATTGCGCCGCCGCCGCCGTGCTGGTGGCCGCCCTGGCTGCCGTGCTGATCGCGGCGCTGCTGCTGGTGCCGGCCCTGCTCCTGCGGCTGGGGCTTTGAGCCGCCCAAACCGCCGCTCCCTGGCGCGGGTGGGTTGAATGGCGGCAGGTCCGGCAGCCGGGATGCTTCTCGTTCTCGACAACTACGACAGCTTCACCTTCAACCTGGTGCAGTACCTGGGCGAGCTGGCGGCGCAGCACCCGCTGGCGGCCGAGCTGCGGGTGGAGCGCAACGACGCGCTCACGCTGGAGCAGATCCGCCAGCTGGAGCCTGCCGCGATCCTGATCTCGCCGGGCCCCGGTGATCCGGATCAGGCGGGCGTGTGCCTGGAGGTGCTGGCGGCGCTGGGGCCGACAGTGCCGATCCTGGGGGTGTGCCTCGGGCACCAGTGCCTGGCCCAGGTGTACGGCGGCAAGGTGGTGCGCGCCCATGAGCTGATGCACGGCAAAACCTCACCGGTGCTGCATACAGAGGTGGGGGTGTTCGAGGGGTTGCCCAACCCGCTCACGGCCACCCGCTATCACAGCCTGATCGCTGAGCGTGAGAGCCTGCCCGACTGCCTGGAGATCACCGCGTGGCTGGAAGACGGCACGATCATGGGCCTGCGGCACCGGCAGTACCGCCACGTGCAGGGGGTGCAGTTTCACCCGGAGAGCGTGCTCACCCAGAGCGGCCATCAGCTGCTGGCCAACTTCCTGCGGCAGGCCGCCAGCACGACGAGCGGAACCAGCCGGTAGGGCTCGCCCCGGCAGCGCTGCTAGGTTCCGCCAAGATCCGGCGCCATCGGGGCGCGAAGCAGCCCATGGCGTCCGACTCCCCGGCACCGGCCCCGTCCCGGCGCCGCCTGCTTGCCCAGCTGCTGGTGGGGGGCTTGGCCCTGGCGATGCCCTTGGCCCTGGCGATGCCGCTGGCCGGCCATGCCGCCGGTGGGGTGAGCATCACCAGCTACGGGCACAGCGCCCTGCTGATCCGCGGCGGTGGCGCCACGGTGCTGCTGAATCCGTTCAAGGCGGTGGGCTGCGCCGCCGGGCTGCCGGAACCGAGGGTGAGCGCCGACGTGATCCTGGCCAGCAGCCGCCTGCTGGATGAAGGGGCGCCGGTGGCCACCGGTCGCTTCCTGGTCAGCCCAGGCTCCTACCGGGTGGCGGGGCTGCGCATCGAAGGCTTCGCCGCCCCCCACGACCGCCTCGGCGGCCGCCGCTTCGGCATGGCCACGCTGTGGCGCTGGAAGCAGGGAGGACTGGAGATCGCCCACCTCGGCGGCACGGCCGCACCGCTGAAACCGGAAGACCGCGTGCTGCTCGGCAAGCCCGATGTGCTGATCATCGGTGTGGGCGGCGGCGCCAAGGTGTACACAGGCGCCGAAGCCGCTGAAGTGGTGCGCGAACTGCAACCACGCCGCGTGATCCCGGTGCAATACGTGAGCGGCACCACCCCCGCCAGTTGCGACCAGGGCAGCGTGAAGCCCTTCCTTGATGCCATGCCCGGCACCCCCGTGCAGCGCCCGGGCCGCACGGTGACCCTGGGGGCGCCCCTGAGCGACGCCACGCAGATTCTGGTGTTGCGCTGAAGACGGGCGGCCTGCTGAACAGCGAGCCTTAGGCCTCAGCCATGGAGCCCATGACCACCGGGTGCTGCGGAACTGCTGACTCCGATCAGGCGCCGAGCCCGCTCCAGCAGCTGCGGAAGTTGTTCCGCCAGCGTTGCTGTCCGCTCATGGTTGGCCAGGAAGTGGTCGAGTTCACGCTCCATCTGCAGCAGATAGCCCTGCAGCAATCCCACATGCTCCTTTTCCAGGTCAAGGGAGCGTTCAAGCTGTTCACAACGCTCCTCCAGCTGGCGCTGTCCTGCGCTCGCCTTCAACCCCTGGCCTTCCAGCGCTGACAGGATCCGGGCCAATGGCATTGGTCGGCGCCAGTCGACACCCTCGGCGTGGCCGCTGGCATCGGCCCATTGCTGGGCGTCAAGCCAAGCCTTCAGAAGGCTCGGGCGGGCCTCCAGCAGTGCACGCGTGGCCAGTTCCATGGCGCCGCTCGACACCCCGCTCGCCAGGATCCCGCGGCGTTGCCCAGTGGCCAGCTCTGGCAGTTCTGCGGCCAACAGCGCTGCCCCATCGCCACAGATGTTGATCAACTGGATCCGTTCCCGCCAGCGCCGCTTCAGTGCCGCCGATCTGGAGAGATCTGTCTGCCATTGATCAAGTGCGGCCTCCAGCTCCTGGGGAGCGTCAGAGCGCATCACCACGTCCGCCAGTCCGTCCGCCAGTTCCCCGTAGCAGATCCAGATGCGTGTGGACTCCCCCACTGCCGCAGGTTCCTGACAGGCAAGCTCCTGCAGCGAAGGAGCCCCAGCCGCCTGGCTGTACATCAGTCCGCTGCCGGGCAGGCCATACAGCCAGAGGGCGCCATGGCCGTCGTAGGAGCTGGTCTGGGGCGATAAACCCATGGATTGGTGGCCATCGCCGATCCCGTGGCTCCATCCTGCCGCCCTTGCCTCACGGCTGCCCGGCCAGCTCTTTGGTGGTTGGCTGCTGGCCAAGGCCAGACAATGGGAGCACACCACCAGGGGCTCGCCTTGCGGAGGGAAACACTGCTGGAGAGTCTGCGCCGGTTCCCCGGTGATGCCGGGATGATTCAGCGGCTGGGGCAAGAGCTTGAGGCCAGCGGCGATTGGCCATTGATGGTTGAGGCGCTTCAGCCCCAGCTCCAGCACGTGAAGGCCGGCACACCGCTGGAAGCGCAGATCACTTACCTGCTGGCGAAGGCCTCCCTGGAACTTGGCGATGAGCGGCGCGCCCTGGCGCTGATTGGTCGCTCCCTGCTCGGACGCCCGGATTTCGCCTTCAGCCACCACATCAAGGGTCGGGCGCTCGCCCGGCTGCAGCGCTGCGCCGAAGCGATTGCCGCGCAGCAGCGCTGTGTGGAGCTGGCTCCCACGTTTTGCTGGGGTTGGTTTGAGCTCGGTTGCCAGCTGCGGCACCAAGGCGATCTTGAGCACGCCATGGGCAGCCTTCGCCGCGCCCTGGCTCTGCAGCCTGCTGAGAATCAGCACCACCACCGCCTCATTGAACGGGCGCTGGGCGAGGTGGAAGCCGAGTTCGCCCAGCGGGAACGCCAGGAAGCGGCCTTGTCGCTCTGGCCGGATCGTGCGCTGGTGCCACAGGGACAACGGCTCCCATCACTGGACGAAATCGAGCTGCAACTGGAGCAGTTCCGCCTGTTTCTCCATCGCCACGAAGCCCAGCGAAGCCGCTGAACCGGCAGCACGTCAGTCCCAGCCGGGGATCTGCAGTTCGCGGGGGCGGCCATCGTGGTGCAGTGCACTGCTCGCGGCCGGCCAGCACAGGCCTGGGCCGGCCATGGCTGCGGGCCAGCGTTGCCGCAGACCGGTGAGGCCGGCATGGCGGGCCACACGGTCGTCGCCGCGGCTGTGGCGGCTGCTCCCCTCGGCATGAACAAGCACCGCCTCCGGGGTGAGCACATGCCGCAGGCCGAAGGCTCCAAGCCGCAAGCAGAAGTCCACATCGTTGCCTTCCACCGGCAAGGCTGGATCGAATCCACCCGCCTCAAGAAACAGCGGCCGCCTCACCATCAGGCAAGCGCCGGTGAGGGCGGGCCAGGTGGTGAGAAAGGAACTGCGGGAGCGGTGCACGTGATGGTCTGGCGGAAGATCGCGGTAGGGGTGGGCACAGCCATCCCTGCCCAGCCCCGGCAGCACCCCGGCGTGCTGCAGGCGCCCTGCAGGCGTGAGCAGCAGGGCGCCTGCGCAGCCCACCACGGGGCGCAGCGCCTGGGCCGCCAGGCTTTCGAGCCAGCCGGAGTGGTGCCCACGGCGCTGCAGAGGGTGCACGTCGTTGTTGAGAAACAGCAGCAGATCTCCACGGGCGGCGCGGGCTGCCCCGTTGTTGAGCAGGCTCCAGTTGAACGGGCCATCGCCATCCAGCCAACCGGCGCGCAGACCTGGCCGCTCCTGCCATCGGCGCTGCAGCTCGGCGCTGGCCTGCTGGCGTGAACCGTTGTCGACCACCCACACCTCAAGGCGCAGCCGGAGCGTCTGCGCCCGGTCAACCCCATCGAGGCAAGCCGCCAGCAGATCGGGGCGATCGCGGCTCGGCACGATCACGCTCACCAGCGGTGGCGAGCTAGGCAGGGCCCAGGTGAAACGGAAACCGGCCGCCCCGCCAGGCTGTGCTGATCCCGGCGGCTCCACCGTGTGGGGCGTGACGGCCGTGACCGCCTCACCCAGCTCGCGCAGGTGGCGGTGCAGCAGGTTGGAGCGAGCGATCGCCGGCCTGGCGGAGGGCTGGCCGCCTGCGGCAGCACGGCAGTGCACCAGGATCCGCGGCAGGGCAACCAGGCGCGGCTGGCAGGCGAGGGCCTGCAACTGCCAGGCGAACAGGGCGTCGGGTGCGGCAGGCGGTGGTGACAGGCCGGCCTGCTGCAGCCAGTCGAGCCGCCACACGCTCAGCCCATCCAGCCAGGGGGTGCTCCAGAAGCTCTCCGGCTGCCAACCCGGCTTGAACCAGGGCCCAAAACGCTCGCCGGTTGGGCTGATCAGGTCTTCGTCGGCGTAGAGGCCATCGGGGAGCCGTTCACCAGCGTCCTGCCGGCGCTTCAGTTCGGCCGCCACCCAGCCCAGAGCCCCCGCCCGCAGCTGGGCACCAGCACCGACGCAGACCTGCCAACCGGGCAGCGGATCAGCCGGCTCGAGGGGGGGCAAGGGCGGCTCCAGGTGCCGGCGCCAGTAGCGATAAGCGGCGGGGCCCAGCCCATCGGCGAGGGTCTCGCCGTCGAGAGCGGCGAGGCCCTCCAGCCGTTGCCGGCGGCGAGCGATCCAGGGCTGGTGCGGCAGGACTGTCGCGGCCGCGGCCATGGCCCCGGCGGCAGCCGGCCAGTCGTTCTGCTCCTCCAGCAGTTCCGCCAGAGCGAAGGCATTCCAGCCGAGGCCTGGATCGCAGCGGGTGCTCTCTCGCTGCAGGCGGATGGCCTCCGGGCGCCGCCCCTGGCGCGCTCGCAGGCGGCCCAGCAGATGCAGGGCTGCGGCATGGCGCGGTTGCAGCGCCAGGCATTCCCACAGTGCAGCTTCCGCCTCAGCCCAGTGCTCCCGCTCGAGAGCCTGCTCGCCGAGGGAATACCAGTGCTGCGGTGTGGAAGCCAAGGGGAGGCCACACTGGATGGGTTGCCACAGCTCAGTGTCGCCCCTGGTTGTGAATCTGTGGGGCCATCTCGGCGGTGGGTTCGGCCTGGGCGAGGGTGCGCTGTGCACGGCGCGAGCCCTGCGTGCCGCCGGGCTCACGGTGCAGCTGCGCCACCTGCCCCTGGCGACCCATGCCGATGGAGCTGAGGGTGCCGCCGCGGGGCCAGCCGCCGCCGCTGCGATCGATCTGGTGCACACCAACCCCAATGTGCTGCGGCAGACCGATGGCCTGGCGGAGCGGTTGCAGCTGGAGGCACCGCTGCGGATCGGCTTCTGGGCCTGGGAGCTGGAGGCCTTCCCCGACGGCTGGGAGGTGGGCTTCTCAGGCCTCGATCAGCTGTGGTGCCCTTCGCCCTTCTGCGCTACCGCCCTTGGTCAGCGCAGCCCGGTGCCGGTCACGGCGTTGCCGCATCTGATCGATTGGCAACGCGCCGACCGGCTGGCGCAGTTGCGCGCCGGTCGCAGTGGCGGTGGGGAGCCCTTCACCGTGCTCTATGCCTTCGATTTCTGGAGCACCCGCGGCCGCAAGAATCCCGACGGCGTGATCGAGGCCTTCCTCGCAGCCTTCCCGGCAGGCGGTGCGCTGGAGGCGCGGCTGGTGCTCAAACTCGCCAGTGCCAGCCAGTTTCCGGAGGCCACCGCCCAACTGGTCGAGCGCTGCGCCGGCGATTCCCGCCTGCAGCTGATCACCAACCACCTGTCTGCGGGCGCCTTTGATGCGCTCTACGCGCAAGCCGACGTGGTGCTCAGCCTGCATCGGGCCGAAGGGTTCGGACTGCTGTTGGCCGAAGCCATGGCCGCTGGCATCCCGACGGTGGCCAGTGGCTATGGCGGCAATCTCTGCTTCATGCCCCCGGGAAGTGCGGTGCTGGTGCCCTGCCGCCGGGTGGCGATCCAACGCAGTGAGGGCGACTACCGGGCCGGTTGGTGCTGGGGCGAACCGGATCTGGAGGTGGCGGCGACGGCCCTGCGGCGGCTGGCCGAGCATCCGGACCAAGCGGCCCAGCTGGGCACGGCGGGGCGGCGGGCGGTGCGGCAGGCCCTCGATCCAGCGGCCCTCGCCGCCGTGGTGGCCGAACGGATCGGCTGCCTGCTGCGCTGGGGGGGCCGGGCCGAACTGGTGAAGGCCCTGCCCCCCGATCACCCGCTGCGCCGGCTTCAGTGACCCTCGGGCTGCGGCAGGGGCGACTGCAACCGTTCGAGCCGCTGCCGCAGGGGAGCTGACCAGGGGGTATCGATGGCCTGCAGAAGCTGCATGGCGCTGTCGAGGTCCAGGCAGCTGAGGCGCCGCATGCAGACCAGGGCCCGCACCGTCTGATCGGCGGCGCCATTGGCGCAGAGCCACTCCGCCAGTTCGGGGGCCAAGCCGGAGCTGGCGGCGGCGCAGGCGCCCTCCTGCCAGCCGGGTTGCTGCTGGCTCGCCAATTGCTGCAGACGCTGCAGCGCCCGCGCCGGATCGAGGGGCACCAGCACCTCCAGCAGGTTGCGCACGGTGAGGGGGCTGTCGCTGCCCCAGGTGAGAGCCTGCTCGTAGGCCTCGGCCGCGGCCGTCAGGCGCTGCCGGCCGCGATGGGCGTCGCCGAGCTTGTGGGGCGTCCAGAAGCTGCGGCTGCCGGCGGCCAGGGCCCGCTCCAGGGCAGCTTCGCAGGCATCGAAGCGCCCTTGCATCAGCAGCACGTAGCCGAGCAGGTCGAGCAGATCAGGCGCCTCGGGGGTGAGCAACAGCAGCCGCTGCAGGGCCCCTTCGGCCACGGGCCAGTCGGCCTCGGCCAGGGCGCGCCGCAGCAGCTCCGTCCATGACGCCGACGGGGTGCTCATGGTGAGGGGAGCTCCTGGCCACGGGCCACCGCATCGAGCAGCTCGATCTGGGCGCTGACGCAACGGCGGTGATCGAAGTGGGCGGCCACATGACGGCGGGCACCGAGCCGCAGCGCAGCGGCAGCAGCGGGCTGCTCCAGCAGGGGCACGAGCAGGTCGAGCAGGGCGTGCGGATCGTCGGCGGGCAGCAGCCGGCCGTTCACCCCCTCCAGCACCAGCCCCTCCACGCCGGCATCATGGCTGGCCAGAACGGGAGCGCCGCAGGCCATCGCCTCCAGCAGGCTCCAACTGGGCACGTAGGGGCGGCTGAGGTAGACGTGCAAGCGGCTGATCTGGAACAGGCGCCTGAGCTGGGAACGGGGCAGCAGGCCGGGGGTGTGCAGGCGGCTGCGGTCGATGCTGTCGCCGAGGCGAGCCAGCAGATGGGCCAACCAGCTCTCGCTGCCGGGGGGGGCGGCTCCATAGCAACCGCGGTCGCAGGCACCGGCCAGCACCACCTGCAGGCGGGGCAGGCGACGTTGCAGGGCCGGCAGCACGGCCAGCAAACGATCGAGGCCCCGCAGGGGTTCGAGGCTGCGGGCCGCAAAGCTGAGCACCATCGCTTCGGGGCCGAGGTTGACGCCGCCGGGGAGCTGGAGGCGGGCGAGCGGATCGGGTGCACAGGCCTGCAGGTCCACGCCTTCGTGGATCACCCGGAGGCGGGGGTGCAGCCAGGAGGGATAGCTGTCGCGCTGGAAGCGGCTGGCCGTGAGCCCCACCGCCATGCGGCGGATGGCCAGGGCATCAGCCCACTGCTGCAGCTGCCGCCGGCCGGGCGAGGCCGCCCCGCCCCACACCTGGGGGGAACTGAGGTCGAGTTCGAGCAGGGCCACCAGGGGAGCAGCGGGGAAGAGGTCGTCGAGCAGGAGCGCATCGCCCCAGAAACAATGCGCGAGCACCACATCGGGCCGCCATCCCGATGCGGCCAAGGGCGTGAGGCAGTCCACCACCCGGCGTGCCTGGTGCCAGGGAGCCAGCAGGCGCCGCTCGGGATCGCCATGGCGCAGATCGTTGTGCACGTTGCCGCCCGTGGCGAGCCAGCGCAGACGGCCAGCCAGGGCCGGATAGCTGCCCGTTCGGCGTCCCACCGCCACCACGTCGTCGCCGCGGTTCACCAGGGCGGGCGCCAGATGCTGGAACTGACCAGGAAAATTCTGGTGCAGCAGCAGCACCCGCAGCGCCAACGTCAGCGGATGGTGCGCAGGGCGCGTGCACCGCCGGCAAAGCTGGAAAACAAGAGTTCGAGAATGCTGACTTTGTCGAGTTTGAGGTGGGCGGTGAGGGCCATGCCGGCCTGAAGCGAATAGCGCTGGCCATCGGCTTCGAGGTATTGGCGGCTGAGCTGCAGCTTTGCTGGAAAGCGTGGGGTTTGCACGGGGCTGTTTTCGGCGGGCGGCAGCGCATCGGTACCGATGGAGACGACCTCGGCGGGCAACCAGCCGTAGCGGTCACGCGGGTAGGCGGAAAACTCAACTTCGGCTCTCTGGCCGGGGCGCACGAAGGCAAGGTCGGCATCGGGCAGGTCGACCTCGGCCCGGAGGTTGTCGCTGGGCACCAGCTTGAGCAGGGGTTCGGTGCCACGGGCCACCAACCCGGGCTTGGCCTGGAGATCGAGCACCGTGCCGTCGAGCGGCGCCTTGAGCACCGTCTGGCGGAGACGGTTGCGGGTGGCCACCAGACTGGAGCGCGTTGAAGCGAGCTCACCGGCCAGCAGGGCTTCCTTCTGTGCCGATTCGGCCTGGAGCCTGGTGATCTCGGCGCGGGTGGAGCGAATGCTGGATTCCAGTTCCACCCGGCTCTTTTCAGTGTCGAGCACGTTGAGCTGGCCGTATCCGCCCTCTTGAGCCAGGGGCCGCAGGCGGGCGAGCTGTTCGTTGGTAATGGTGAGCTGCTCCTGGGCGCCGGCCAAGCGGGCATTGGCCTCGCCGATCGCGGCCTCCAGCCGCTGCAGCTCGGCGATGGCGTTGGCCTGAAGGGATCCCTGCCGGTCAACCAACGAGGCCGATTCAGCCGTGAGGGTTTCAGGATCGAGCACCACCAGGGGCTGGCCCGCCCGCACCAGCTGGTTTTCCTTCACCAGCACCTTGCTCACCACCCCCTGCTCCGTGGAGGCCACATCCTGGGTGGAGCGCAGCGTTTTGAGGCGGCCTGGCACGGTGACAACCCGGTCAACCTTGATGAACACCGCACTGGCCACCAGAGCCAGCACCAGCACGGAGAGGGCCGAGCCGATCGCCACGGGCATCCAGGAGGCCGGCCGGCTTTCGAGGCGGATGTCTTCGCTGGAAAAGCCGGTGTCTTCGATGGAGCCCAGCATCCGGTTGTGAGACCGGACGGGGGCGGTGGGCCGCAGCCTGCCAAGCAAGGAGCGGGATGGCGCGGCGGGGGGCTTGTTGGGCTGCATGGCGGGGGGCGCGGGTTGGGTTCAGGCCTGGCTGCCCTGGTTGGAATCGAAGGGAATCCCCACCTGCTGGTAATAGAGGGTGGCGTAGGAGCCAGCGAGGCGCATCAGGTCGTCGTGGCGGCCATCCTCAATGATCTGGCCCCTGTCCATGAAAAGGATGCGGTCGGCCTCGCCCAGGGTAGTGAGCCTGTGAGTGATGAACAGCACGGTGGTGCCTTGGAACCGTTGCCGCAGCCTGGCGAACACCTGCCGCTCGGTCTCGGCGTCAAGGGCGGAGGTGGCCTCATCGAGGATCAGCAGCGTGGGGTTCTGCAGCACCATGCGGGCCAGGCAGAGCCGCTGGCGCTGGCCACCGCTCACGCCGGCGCCACGCTCGCCCAGCCGGGTGGCATAGCCATTCGGCAGGGCGCAAATGAACTCATGGGCGGCGGCAACGTTCGCGGCGGCAACCACAGCCTCCATGTCGGCATCCGGGCTGTTGAGGCAGAGGTTTTCGAGCACGGTGCCCTCGAACAGCAGGCCGTCCTGGGGCACGTAGCCCACCTGGGTGCGCAGGCTGGCGAGCTGAACCTTGCCCACATCCATGCCATCGAGAAACACCTTGCCCTGCTGGGGCAGGTAGAGGCGATCAATCAGCTGCACCAGGGTGCTCTTGCCGCTGCCGCTGAGGCCCACGATGCCCACGAACTGGCCCGCCTTCACGCTCAGATCAAGGCCATCGAGCAGGTAGGGGGTGCGGGTGCCGTAGCGGAACGACACCTGCTCAAAGCGGAGGTCGCCACGCAGGGGAGGCAGCGGTTGCTGCTGCTGGTCTTCAGGGCCGGCCTCCGGCATGCTCTCCATCACTTCGCTGATCGCGGCCAGGGAGATCTGCAACTCCTGAATGCCCTGCCAGAGCCCACCAAGCCGCACCAACGAGCTCACCAACCGACTGGAGAGGATGCGGATCGCGAAGAGGGCACCAAGGCTGAGGTTATTGGCCAGGATCATCACGACCGCCACACCCATCAGCACAACATCGGCGACGTTGCCGACGGTTTTGCCTGCCTGATTGAGCAGGGTGGAGAGGCGCGTGAGCCGGTAGCGGGCATTGGTGTAGCGGCGGTAGCGATCAAGCCAGCGCCAGCGGGCCTCCACCTCGAAGTTCTGGCTCTTCACGGTGCGCATGCCCGAGAGCAGCTCCACCAGATAGGAGTTGGCCGACGCCATGTAGCGGTTGCTGATCTTGAGGTTGCGGCTGATCAGCGGGCTGCCGATCAGATTGAGGCCGATCATCACGGGCACCACCGCCAGGGTGATGTAGGTGATGGTGGGGCTGATGAAAAAGAGAATCACCAACACGATCAGGCCGAGCACCAGGTCGAGGCCAACGCCGAGCACCTGATCCACCACGAAACGGCGGATCGAATACAGCTGGTTCACGTTGTAGAGGATGGCGCCCACCTGGCGGCTCTCGAAATAAGGCAATGGCAGGCGCAGCAGATGCTCCACCACCGACGATCCCAGGCGAACATCGACCCGATCGGAGAGATCGGCGGTGACCAGGGCCCGCACGCCGCCGATCACGGCGTTCACCAGCGTGGCGGTGACGAGGACAAAGAGGATGGGCCCCAGCAATGTGGGATTGTTGCGGCCGATCACCACATCGATCAGCAGCAACACGCTGAGCGGCAGCACCATGTCGAGCACCTGGTAAACCAGGCCCGAGAACACCACCATGGTGAGCATGCCGGGATAGCGGGAAAAGGCACTGAGGAACCAGCCCAGGCCAGCCTTTTCCACCACATCACGGCCGGCCCTGCCCTCGCGCACCACAAGCACATCAAGGCCTTCGGGGCAGCGCTTCTCCAGCTCGGCCAGGCTGAGCCGCACCGGCCCGCGGCGGGGATCACCGATCAGCACGCCGCTGCCGCGGCCGGCCAGCAGCAGCAACACGAACTGGCCGTCGAAATCCATCACCGCCGGGGGCTCCAGCCGGGCCAGCTCCCAGGCGCGCGCCCGCAGCGGCCGGGTATCGAAGCCGAGGGCTTCCAGCTGCAGCCCCACCTGCGGCAAGCGCAGGGCACCGAGCCGTGCTTCCACATCGCGCAGATTGCGCATCAGCTGCTCGTTGGACAGCACCACCTGCCGCGCCTGGCAGAGCTGCTGGATGCAGAGGAAGGCTTGCTCCACCCGATCAGCAGAGGGATTGGTGGCACCGCGGGCGTCGCCGCCCAGCGGACGGGTGTCCACGAAGCCCAGCTCAAGGGGATCGACGGGCAGCATTGGCGCCCGGTTGGTCAGGGGGACCAGGGCGGAACTGCCCTCCTGGGGCAACTGGGCGTTGAGGGCCGCTTCCGGGATGGCCACCACCCGGGGCGGCAGCTGGTTCACCGCGCCGCGCCAGCCTTCCGAATCCGATTGGAGCCGATCCCCTGGCAGCAGCCCGGCCGGCTGGCGCGGCCCGCTGTACAGCACCAGGTGACCAGGGGGGAGCTGGTCGTTGGGGCCGAGCAGCAGGGCCTCACCCAGCAACTGCTCCAGCCGCGTCTGCGGCCGCTCGGGCCGCAGGCCCCGGGCCTGCCACCACACCTCCATCAGGCTGGCGAGCTCTTCGAGCGACGGCCGGCCGGCAACGGCCTGGCGCAGGAGCGGCTCCTGCTGCAGCAGCCGGACAGCCAGGGCCGCCGGCAGCACCAGCAGGGCACAGGGCTGAGAGGCCACCAAGCCCAGTTCCGGCTCACCGCGCCACAGGGAGGTCCAGCCGAGCCAACTGCCAGGGCCCACCAGACCGAGGCTGGTGGGTGGCTCCCCCAGCCGCACCTGCAGCCGCCGCAGCCGCCCCTCCACGAGCAGCGCGGCGCCGGGGGGCAACTGACCGGCCCGCTGGAAGGGCTGGCCCACCCCCAGCTGAAGCATGGAGGCTTCGGCCGCCATCCGGTTGATCAGGTCGTCAGGCAGGTCGGCGAGGAGTGCCGAGTTGCGCAGAAGCTGGTCAAAACGCATCAGGGCTGGTCCTCCAGGGAAGGGGAAAACTGCATCAGCCGCTCACGCAGCTTCTTGAGTTGATCGCGCTGCCAGCGGCTGCGGCATTCCTCCAGGAGCTGGGCCCGGAGGCGGTCGTCGAGCTGAGCGGGTTTGAGCGATTCCACCCGGATCAGATGCACCACTCCGCCGATATCGAGCGGCGGAATCAGTTCGCCGGGTTTGTAGCGGCGTACCACCCGCATCAACAGCGGATTGAGCCGGTTCACCGGCAACGGACCCACCACCCCACGCCGCAGCCGATCGGCTTCGTCGGCGTGGCGCTCCACCACCTCATGAAAGGAGCATTCCCCGTCTTGCAGCTGAAAGAAGAGCTCAGTGGCCAGGTCGGGGTCGCGCACGCGCACCAGGGTGAGCACCACTTCATCAAGCTGACCGCGGCGCTTCAGGAAGAGGCCAGGCACCTCCTGGCTCCAGATCCACTGGCTGGCACGGGCCACCCGGGTGTCGAAGCTGGCCAGGGCTTCCAGCTCTTCCAGCGAAAGCCCGCGGGCCTCGCGCCAGGTCTGCAGGGCGTCGAGGTTGTCGAGGCCACAACGGCGGGCGTAGCCGAGCAGCAAGGCTTCGTCGTCGTCCTCGGCCTCGGGATCCGCCTGCAGCGGCAGGGGGGCAGCGGCCAACTCCTCAAGCAGACGCCGCTGGCACCAGGCGCTGAGCAGTTCATGCCGGGCCAGGAACCGCACGGTGGCCTGATCCGGCAGAGGGAGTGTGTTGCCGAGATCCTGCAGCTGGGGCGGCAGCAGGGTGTTCATGGGCTACCGGTGCCGGCGGCGAGCTCCCGATACACCAGGGCCGCCTGCTGATAATCACCACGCCGTTCGAGCAACTCGGCCAGGCGGCGGTTGAGGTCGGGCTCGCGCAGGCGGGTGCGGAGGTGCTGAAGCAGGTCGATAGCCGCCGTGTCGTCGCCCATCTCCTCGAGATGCTTGGCCGCCACCACGAGTTTGTCGGGCTGGAGGTGATCGGGCTTGATGCGAAAGATGCGCAGGACCAACTGGGCGGCATCGATCGGGCGGCCGAGCTGGGTTTGGGCCACGGCCAGGTTGGTGAGGGCCGCCAACGACTCGGGCGATCCGGGGCGCGTGTGCTGAAGGGAGCTTTCCAGCAGCGGCACCGCCTCCTCGATCCGGCCGGTTTTCAGCAGCACGCCGCCCAGATTCACCAGGCTGCGGAAATGGTTGCCGTCGTATTTGAGCGCTTCACGGAAGGCGCGCTCCGCCTCCGCCGGCTGATTTTTCAGCAGGTGGCACATGCCCAGCAGGCTGAAGGAATCAGCACCACGGCCTCCCGCCACAATCAGCTGGCGCACTTCCTGCTCCACCTCGGCGGCGTTGGCGCTGCTGAGCTTCTGGCGCAGGGCCGCGAGGGGGTTGGGCGTGGCGGGAGCAGGAGGCTGGCCTGGACGTTGCGGCAGGCCCGGCATGGGCTGGCCGGAGGTGCGATCCGGCAGGGCGAGCTGGGTGTAACCGGCAAGCTGGGCTGCCGCAGGCCCGGCCAACACCCGCAACATCACATAGGCCTGCCGGTAGTGGGAAACGGCGAGATCAGGCCGCCCTTGGTCGTTGAGCTCTTCGGCGTAGCGAAACTGCAGCTCCGGGGAGGCGGGACCAGCGCTGGCCGGCGCATGGGGGGGTGGGGCAGGAGGCTGATCCAGGGAGAATGAACCGCTGGGGCCGGCAGAGCTTTTCTCCCCGCCGAGCATGCGGATCAAGGCCGTACGCAAACCCATCAGCCAGCCTCAGCCTGCATTTGCTTCGCCATATGTTGCCACGCGTTTCCGTGATCCTTCCGTTCCGCGATGCGGAACGGTGGCTCCCGGCCTGCCTGGCGTCGCTGCGGGGCCAGGAGCTGGCCGACTGGGAACTGGTGGCGGTGGATGACGGCAGCACGGATCACTCGGCCGCCTTGATCGCCGCGTGGTCGCACGGAGGTGTGCAGCCGGTGCGGCTGATCCGCCTAGCGACCGGGCGAGGCGTGGCCTCGGCCCGCAACATCGGCTGGGCCAATGCACAGGCGCCCCTGGTGGCCTTCCTCGATGCCGACGACATCGCCCTGCCTGCCCGGCTCAGCCACCAGGCGGCTCGTTTCGAGGCCGACCCCGGTTTGCAGCACCTGCTGTGCGGTTGGCGGCGCCTGGATGCTGCCGGCCAGCCCCTTCATGACGTGTGCCCCTGGCAGGAGGGAGCTGGCTGCGAGCTGGAGGCGGCCTTTGAGCACAAAGCCGTTCTGCCGAGCGCCTGGATGCTGCGGCGCTCGCTGCTGGCCAGCAGCGGCGGCTTTGATCCCGGGCTGCGGCACGCGGAGGATGTGGACCTGCTGTTGCGGCTGGCCGCCGATGGCCAGCGCGGCGCCTGGCTGGAGGAAGTGCTCTGCGGCTATCGGGTGCATGGCGGCGCGGCCAGCCGGCAGGCGGCCGATCAGGCCCGTGCGCTCCTGTGGGTGATGAACCGGCGCCTGGAGGCCCTGCCTGCGGCCCATCCGCTGCGGGCCCGGCGCACGGCGCTGCTGTTTGGAACCCGCGCCTGGGCGGGCTGGCACGCCTGGCAGGAACAACACCCTGAGCTGGCCCTGGAGCTGTGGCGCACCGCCTGGGGCAGCCGCCCGCACGGAGCCGCCCACACCTGGCTGCACCTGGCCGAAAACGCGGGACGCAGCTGCGCGCGCATCGGCCGCCAGATCAGTGCTGAGCAGTGGCTGAGTGATCCCACCTGGCGCGCCCTGGAAGCGCTGGTGCTGGAGGATCTCGCCCACTCCGGCCGCGGCCGTACAGGCCGCCGGCTGCAGGCCCTGGCCAGCCAGCTGAGGGCTGAATTGCAGGACAGCGACCCGCTTTGGCGGCCGGAAGCACTGACCCGCTGGTGGCAGACCCTGCCCGCCGGCTCTGACCCGTTGGCCAGCCTGCGGCTCCGGGTGCTGGCCTGGTGCGAGGCGTTGCTGCAGCCGCAGTCCAGCGCGGCCGAGCTGGCGGAGGAGCTGGCGGAGCTGCTGCGCTGCTGGGCCCTGATCAGCTGGCCGGAAAATGCCGAAACGGCGCGTCAGCGGTTGCAGGAGGTGTTTGAGCTGCAACCCGGCGGCGAACTGGCCCGGGCCATCGCGCGGCTGGCAGCCCCCCGCTACCCGTGGGGTGCGGCGGCGCTGGAGCAGCTGGCGGCCCACCTGCCCCCCCAGCCCAGCGATGGCGCGGATGCCGCCCGCTTCGGGGGCCTGGCGGCGCCAGCACCGGGCGGGGCCTGCCGCGGCACCGACTGCCTCCCCTGTGCCCAGACCCTGCAGGAGCAGGGGTGGCGGGAGGAACGCTTCCAACTGCATGAGCTCCACCACGGCCGCGCCTGGTTGCGCCCACCCAGCAGCAACCCCTGGGGCACCACCCACGGACTCGGTGTGGCCGATGGCGCGGGCGAGCTGCTGCCGCAGCTGTGTCGCCGCTATCCCCAGCCCTGGCCCACCTGCCCCAACCCTCCCACCAGCACCGAGCCGCCGCCGGCCGGAGCGCCGCTGGTGGTGGCCGGCACGGTGCTGGCCGTGGCGGACCTCTCCGCCGAGATCCACTACCACTGGCTGCTTGACAGCCTGCCGCGCCTGGGCCTGGCGCTCACTGGCGCGGAGGGGTGGCCGGCCGCCTGGCACCTCTGGCACAACGGCGGCAGCAGCGAGCGGGTGCGCCGCTGCCTGGTGGACGACCTCGGCATTCCGCCCGAGCGGCTGATCGATGCGCGTGAACACCCCCACCTGCAGGCAGAGCGGCTGTTGGTGCCCGCTGCGCTGCATCCATTGGGTTGGCCGTCACGGCGGGCCCGCGCCTGGCTGCGCCACCGCTACCTACGACCTGAGCAGCGGGGACCCCGGCGTGGGGCAGGCCGGCGGCTGTGGCTGGTGCGCGGCCCGTCGGGCCGGCGACCGGTGTTCGGGGAGGCGGAGCTGCTGGCGCACCTGGAGCAGGAGGGGTTGGCGCTGGAGCCCACGGTGCTGGAAGGGCTGCCGCTGGCAGATCAGGCGGCCCTGATCGCCGACGCCGAACTGCTGGTGCTCGCCCATGGAGCAGCGTTGGCGGGCTTGGCCTTTGCACGACCGGGCACCCAGGTGCTGGAGCTGCATCAGCCGCGCTACGCCCCTCCCTACGGCCATGCCCTGGCGGCAGCGGGCGCCCTGAAGCTGGTGCACTGCCTGCAGCCCGCTACCCCACCCAGGCTGTACAGCCAGCTGCTGTTCGAGGCGCCGATCACAGAGCCGATCCTGCTCGATCCCGTGCGTGTGGCGGCTGCCCTGCGACGGATCCAGCAGGACGCAGCGGCAGATGATCTGGGGCAGCCTGCCTAATCTCGCCACCATGCTGCTGGCCAAAACGAAAGGACTCCAACAGGCGGCGGCGGCACGGATGGAGGGCCGACCCGAGGCCGCGGCTGCCGCCTACCTGCAGGTGCTGGCGCTGGATCCGGCGGACGCCAGCAGCCTACGGGGCCTGTATTACCTGCAGATCGACGCCTCCGCCCGTCAGGAGCTGTTGCCCCAGCTGCGCCAGCTGATCGAGGCGGCACCCCCCCACTCCCTTGGCTTGTCGCTGTTGGCCCATTGGCTGCGGGACGACGACCCGGAAGCGGCGATGGCCCTGAACCGCCGGGCCGCCCGCCTGGGCCTGCCGGCCTGGCGCCTGGCAGCGGGAACAGACGGTGGGCTGCCGGAGGTGCTGATCCTCGGCGCTCCCAAGAGCGGCACCACCTCCCTGGCGGCCTACCTGGCCGGTCATCCGCGGGTGTGGCTGCATCCGCTCAAGGAACTGCACTTCTTCGACAACCACTGGCAACGGGGCGAGGCCTGGTACCGGGCCCAGTTTCCGGCGCTGCGCAGCCCGGGGCTGCTGCGGCTGGAGGCCACACCTGACTATCTACAGAACCCGGAAACGCCGCAACGGATGCGCGCCCTGATGCCGGAAGCGCGGCTGATCGTGCTGCTGCGCGAACCACTGGATCGGGCACTCAGCTGGCTGCGCCATATGCACAGCCTGATCGGCCTCTCGGGTGATGCCGGAGCCCTGCTGGCGGATGAAGCCGACCGGCTGGAGGCGATGGGAAGGGCGGAACGGGCAGCGATGGGCTGGTTTCGGCCCAATGCGCTGAGCGGCAGCCTCTACGCCGAACAGCTACGCCGTTGGCAAGCGGTATGGCCGGCGTCTCAACTGCTGGTGCTGCGTTTCGAAGACCTGGCCCTCCACCCCGAGCGGGTGCTGCACCGCTGCCTGGCCTTCCTCGATCTGGAGCGCGAGGGCCTGCCGGCAGGCCGCAGCTATCCGGCGCACAACGTGGGTGTGGCACCCAGCCAGCCGATCGATCCGGCGCTGGCGCGCCGCTGCCGGGAAGGAGTGCTGGCAGAAGCGCTTGAGCTGTGGACAGCGTTGTGAGTGGGACGCAGGGCACGCAGCAGCAATGGCTGGGTTTCCCTCGCGCTGGAACGAGGAGCTGCAGCAGAGACAACTGTGACCTGAAACTGAGCGTTACCAGCCTGGACTGCCAGCGCCAATCTCCATCTCTGCACCAAGAGAGACCCTCTCTGGAGAAGCTGCCAGAACGATCTTCACTGCAGAGCTTCCAGCCAGATCGCTGATCACCTCATTCGCCACGATCATCATAAACGGTGTAACGCTCCAGCAATTGCTCCAGCAGTGGGTAGTCTGCGTGCAGCCACATCAGAAGTGATGGGAAATACTTTTTAATCAATGAAACGCGGCCATGGTGATGCACACCAAATCCATTGGTCACGTAGCTCTGATTCTCCATCCAATGGAAGAGGTTTTGATTCAGGCGGCTGTCAAGCACCGTTGCCTCGGTGAGCCGAGAGGCTGGAGAGAGGCTGGCCATGGCCAGCGGCAAGGCGATCTGATCCAGATAGGGCCAGCGTTCGGGCACCCAGGGCATTGCATTGATCGCCAGGCAGATCCTCTCCCACTCCGCCCCGAGGGCAGCGGCATTGGGGGCATGCACCAGCCCGGCGTTGAACCAGGGCGGGCTGGCTTCGCCACTGCCACAGAGCACCTGGAACGAGGGAGGCAGGAGGTTGAAGTGGGCGTAGAGGCGCTCCCAGGGGAAGTCGTGCCGACCGTGCTCAGGCGTTGCTGAAGGCACCGTGCGGCCGATCAGATAAGCGGCTGGAATCGAGCGCAGGAAGAACAGGTCTGAATCACACAGCAGCACCGGGCGAGACCCGAAGGCCGCCAGCGCCCTCACTTTGTTGAGGATTCGGTAGCCCTTGCCCTCCACCTGCAGATCCCCGAAGGTGAAGGGCACCAGATCCACATCCAGAGCCTCCAGAGTGCCTTCCGGCAAGCCGAGATTGAACGGAACATCCGAAGGCACAGCGAAAGAGAAGTGCGCCTCTGGAAAGGATTTCCTGGCGATAATCGCGGCGACCATGCAGCCGAGCGAGAGCCGCTCGCCATCCGCCACCATCAGCACATCGATCTGCGCCACTCGAGTGCAATCAAGTTTGCCTTCCCTAGATTAGGCTACGCGAGTTCGCATGCTTCAAGGTGGAGGTTTTCACATGCCCATCCTCTCAACGACATCTCCAAACCCTTGATTCGATCATTGTGATTTGGGAAGCGCTTGAAGCCTCTCGATCTGGTGTCGTTCCTTGCTGAGAGGCCAGCCTGAATCTGAGGCGGGTCACCCAGTTCCCATGCCATCACCCCCAGCAGCCGATGTGTCCCTGGAGTTGGGGCTGGCCGCGCACAGTCGCATGCTGGAGATCGGTGAAAGCGATAGCGCCGCCGCCATCACCCATGCGCTGGAGGGGGCGCGAATCTTCCAGGCGCTGAGGCAACAGAACCCCGTGCAGCCTGATTGGGTTTCTGTTCATGAGGAGCAGTGCTGTCGCAGTGGCGCCATCTGGATCCACCGCCTGGCGCTGGGCGATCCACAGGCCACCGCGATGGCCCGTGATGGGCTGAAGCTGTTGGCCCGGCTGGAGGAACTCCATCTTGAGCCGATTGCCTGGTTGGCGGCGATGCGTGCCGATCTGATCCGCATCGGCGAGCACGTTGATCGAACAGCCAGCGGATCACTGGCCGATGTGCTTCACCTGCACGGCTTCAAGTGTGCCGGGTCCACCTTCATCTGGTCGCTGGAGCATGCCAGCCGGGGCAGCGTGGCCTATGTGGAATCGGAGGCTTCGAACCAGCGGCTGGCCTGGGAACGGGTGCGCGATCACTTCGCCACGGCCCCTGCGCACCCCCAGCTGATCACCTCCCACCTGATCACGCTGCCGCCGCCAGGAGCATTGGCGCGCCTCAAGGTGGCCTTTCTGCGGGATCCACTGGCCCGGCTCGCCTCGGCCTACCGCTTTGAGCTTCATCTGCAGGGCACCATCGCCGCCATGTCCTTCCGGCAGTACATCGAGCACTACTGCCGTGGGCTGCTGGCCAACTTCCAGACGCGCCATCTCTCCCCGCAAGACCCAGACAACTGGCGGCTGCAGCAGGGCTGGGCGGCACGGCCGGAGCTGATCGATCTGGAGCGGCAGGATCTGTTCGTGGGGCTGGTGGAGCGCTACGACGAATCCATCGTGGCGCTGGAGCACGCGCTGGAGCGGCTCGGCTGCCCACTGGATCTGGCCTATCCGCAGCGGATGAACACCACCGATGGCATCGACGTCGACGTCGATCCCACCACCTCAGCGCCTGCGGAGCGGCTGCTGGAGATCACGGAACTGGACGCGAACCTCTACCGCAGAGCCACTGCCCGGCTGGATGCCCGGCTGGCGGTTATCCCGGATCTCACCGGCCGTTTGGCGGCCTTTGCGGAGCGCTGCGCCGCCCTGCGTGAGAACCAACCAGCGGTGGAGCTCAAGCCCGGCGACCAGTGGACCATCCTCGGAGCTGAGGGCATGCTGGGGACGATCCGCGAGGGGAGCTGATGCCGGCAGAGCAATGGATCGAGCAGGCCCGTGAGCACCTGGGCAGCCTCACCCCCGACCTTCAGGGCCAGGTGCTGCGCCAGCAGGCGGCGCTGGCGCTGATGCAGGCGGAGCGCGATGGTGCAGCGAGCGAGCAGCTGGAGATCGTGCTGCAGGGGTGTGTGCTGCTGCAGCTGCAGCAGGCCGTCAAGGCACTGGGGCGCTGAGGCGTTCCAGGTTCTGCCACACATCGAGGGCGGCACGGCCCCGGAACACGGCCAGCTCCAAGGCCTGCCTGGATGGCTCCGGCAGCTCTGGATCGGCTCCCATGGCCGCGCAGGCTTCCAGCAACACACCGAGATGCTGCGGATCGGCGAGCGACTCTGGATGGTTCAGCGCCTGCACGCCCTGAAGCAAACGCTCGCGGATGGCCGGCACCACCCACTGACGCGCCTGGGGCAAAAGCTGCAGCAGACGCTGAAGCAGGGTGATCGCCCGGGCGCTGGCAACAGCACCTGGCTGGACCATCCAGGCGAGTGCCGCATAGCGGCAGATCTGCTCGGCCATCACCTCCTGTCGATGGACCTTTTCGCAGGGCAGGGCTTCCAGGCGGCGCATCCAGCGGTCGGCCTGCCAGAGCTGCTCGGCGCGCAGTGGGTCAGCCACCAGCTCCGGGGCAGGGGAGGGCCCGGCCTGCTCCACCAGCCGGCGATGCAGGCCGGGCATCAGGCGATGGAGCAGGGCCGCCAGGGCGGTGGGATCGAGACCAGCGGCGAGGGCTTCGAGCCGGCTGAGCCCCGTATCGATCTCCCCGGCCTCGCACAGAGCTTCCACACGGCGCAGCTCATGGGCCTGCAGGGCCTGCTCGAGGGCCTGGCGTTCGCGAACAGCAGCGGGGGGCAGGGCACGCAGCAGCTCGCGCCAGAGGCAGGCGAGGGGCTCGGCCAGCAGTGGCAGCGCGAGCAATTGATCGAGCGGGATCCATACGCCCGCCTGTGCGCCAGGGTTCATCGGAGGTTGTAGAAGCTGAGCAGGCCTTCAGGACCGGCGCCCAGGGGGAGCGGCCAGTGTTGCTCCGGCAGGGGCCTGGGCACCGGAGCCACAGGCAGGCCCAAAGCGCGCAAGGCGTCCGCCAGGTGTTCGCGCACCACGTCGGCGCCCCAGCCGGCTTCGAGGTGGGCGGTGGCTGCCTCCACCTGGCGCTCCCACAGCTCGGCGGAGGAATGCAGAGCCAGCACATCACGCGCGAAGGCTTCGGCATCCTCGGCCAGCAGGGCCGTGAGGCCATGGCGCAACCCCAGCCCCTCGGCCGCCACGCCAGTGGCCACCAGCGGCAAGCCGGCCGCCATGGCGGTGAGCATCTTGCCCTTCACGCCGGCACCAAAACGCAGGGGCGCCACGCACACCCTCAGGCGGCTGAGCAGGGGCCCCAGATCGGCCACATAGCCATGCACCGTGACACCCTCACCGGCGAGGGCCTGAATGGCGGCGGGGGGATTGGCACCCACCACATGGAAATGGGGCACGGCGGCATCACCAGCCAGGTGACGCAACGCGGGCAGCACCTCCTGCACGTACCAGAGCACGGCATCGGCGTTGGGGGGGTGGCCAAAGCCACCGAGAAACAGCACCCCCTGCCGCTCATGAAAGGAACTGGGCAGGGCTTCACGACGCACGCGGGGCGGCAGCACGAAACCGGCGGCACGGGGGCTGAGCCGCTCCACGGCCTGACGGCGCTCCTCTTCGCTGAGGTAGAGCACGGCATCGACGATGTCGAGGATGCGCTTCTCGCAGGCGCGCATGCGCTCGATCGCCTCGCGACTGATCGCCTCGGGCTGAACGGCGAGCTGCCGCTCCATGCGCAGGTGGTGCAGATCGTGGGTGTAGTAGAGGAGGCGCGCGAGCGGGGCGTGGGTCTTGATGGCTTCGAGCCAGCGGTCGGCCACTTCGGGCCGGGCGATCAAGATCGCCTCATAGTGATCGCCGCGCTCTTCGAGCAGCTGATTCACGGAGGGCACCCAGGGGTGCACCAGCACTTCCACACCAAGCCGCTGGAGTGGGGTGCCGTAGTCGGGCTGCCAGAGCAGGTTGTCGGTGGGGAGAAAGCTCAC
This sequence comes from Synechococcus sp. L2F, assembly GCF_024345695.1. Classification (NCBI taxonomy): domain Bacteria; kingdom Bacillati; phylum Cyanobacteriota; class Cyanophyceae; order Synechococcales; family Synechococcaceae; genus Synechococcus; species Synechococcus sp. L2F. The sequence goes on from NZ_JAGQBP010000002.1 coordinate 92,131, forward strand.
ATCCCAGCCGAGGGCGAGCAGATCGGTGACCAGGTGAAGGATGTAGAGGGAGCCGGCGTCGCGGTCGGGCGTGGGCAGGCTGGCCTCCATCACCAGGATGCGGCCCACACGGCCGCGGTTGCGTTCGTGCCAGACGGCCGTGCCGTTTTCGGCATGGCTCTGCAGGCGCCGCTCCCACTTGCTGCGGAACAGGCGGGCGTTGCGTTCCTGAAAGCGCTTGGGGCCACTGTCGTGGTCGCGGCCGCTGGAAAGGCCTTCGTAGTGGATCACGCGGGCAAGGGGCTGCATGAGCACGCGGTAGCCGAGATCCCGCACCGCCATGGCCAGGTCGGTGTCCTCGTAGTAGGCGGGGGCATAGCGGCTGTCGAAGCCGCCGATGCGGCGAAACAGCTCGGTGCGCATCAGCAGGCAGGCACCGGACACGTAGTCGACGTCGCGGCAGAAGCCATAGGAGGGGTCGGTGGGATCGCCATCGCGGCCGTAGTTCCAGGCGCTGCCATCGCGCCAGACGATGCCACCGGCTTCCTGCAGGCGGCCATCGGGGTAGAGCAGCATGGGGCCCACCAGGCCAGCATCGGGAAATCCCTCCAGGCTGCCGATCAGTTCGGTGAGCCAGTCGGTGGTCACAACGGTGTCGTTGTTGAGAAAGCAGAGCAGTTCGCCGGTGGCGTTGGCGGCGCCGCTGTTGCAGGTGCGCAGATAGCCGAGGTTGTCGGGCTGGCGCAGCAGGCGCAGGTGCTTGCTGTCGAGTTCGGCCACCAGGGCGACCAGCTGATCGATGGAGCCGGCGGGGGAGGCGTCGTCGAGGAGGAGGATCTCGAGGTTGGCCGGTGGATCGGGCCGGCGCAGCTGCTCCTGCACCAGGCTTTCGAGACAGCGCAGGGTGACGGCCTCCTGGCCGAAGAGCGGCAGCACCACACTCACGGTGGGAGCGGGCTTGAGCCGTTGCAACAGCAGCGGCCAGAGGGTGCGAAGGCGGGCCACGGTGGCTTCAGCGGCAGGCGGCTGGAAGCGACCATCGGCGAAGGGCCGGCCTTCCAGGGGATGCGGCGCCAGCAAGGGACGGGGCCGCTCGGCGAGCCAGCAGGCGTAGCGCTGCCAGAGGCGGGTGAGCGCCTGGCTGGGAGGCAGGGGCTCCAGCTGGCGATGGAGTTCGAGGCCGTCGTGAAAGAGGGTGGCCGGATCCTCGGCACAGAGCTGGCGGGCCATGGCGAGGCCCGCCAGCCGCGGAGTGATGGGGCGCCAGGACACCTGAAGCGGTGAGCCGGGCCGATCCGGCAAGACGGCCTGAACCGCGAGCGGCTGATCCGCCAACGGAAGCACCACCATCCCCGAACAAGAAGACTCAGCAAGACGCACGTGATGCTGCGCCTTGCTGCCGTCGTTCAGGTTGAAGCTGAGCTGCAGCGGCAAACCAAACGTGGGTGCAGCTGCGCGGATCTCAAGCGAAAACCAGCGGGCTGAGGGAGGGCTAACCAAAGGGCCGCAAACCGGCTGATTCGGCTATCAAACCACGAAGAGAATGTCGTCTTGAGCCCATTCATAGCCGTTGGCAGCCACCACCTGAGTGGTGTTGCCGTCGACGCTGACCGCAAGGGTGGAGGTGCCGAAGCCAGAGAAGGCGCTGAAGTTGTTGGGGCCACCAACAGCAGCGGCGTCGAAGGCCAGCCTGTCGTCGCTAAAGGTAAAGTCGCTGATGGTGTCGACGTCACCGCCGCCGAGCTGATCGGAGGTGTAGTAGAGGGTGTCGTTGCCATCGACACCAAAGCTGACGAAGTCAGACCCGGAACCACCGCGGATGAGATCGTTGCCGCCGAAGCCGTAGAGCTGGTCATCACCGGAGCCGCCGCGGATGAAGTCGGAGCCGCTGCCGCCGTAGATGGTGTCGTTGCCGGTGCCGCCGTGGGCGTAGTTCTGGAAGTCGGTTCCCAGCTGGCCACCACCAGCCGCGTCAAGGACGGAGGTTGTCGAACCGATTTCGTTGCCGGCAGTGGTGCTGGTCAGGTCGACCGTGACACTGGGATCGTTGGAGTCGTTGCCGCCACCAAAATCACCAAGGCTGATCACCTTGGGGCTGTCAATCACACCAACTTCCTGCCGAGCTTCAACAATGTTGCCGCTGCCAAGAACCTGAACATTGGTGGAGCCAGCACCCAGGATGAGGGTATTGCTCGCGCCCGTCAGAAGAATTTCGTTCGTTTCACCGGCGGGAGCCGGCGTGGTTGCCCAAAAGGCGCCTACACCACCAACTTCGACAGGACCGCTGGTTCCATCAACCTGGGTGCGCTCCCCGACAAAATCATCAATCGTGCCTGGATCCACTGGTTCCAGAGGGAGTGGTGCCCCATCTTCCTCATCAACTGGCCTTGTGCCAAAGATATCTGAGGCAGGGGGCGCAATGAAGGACATGGCTAGTAACGGACCAACTCGATGGTACACCTTACGCCATGCGCCCATGCCGATAGCTGTATCGCTTACAACTTTCTTGATCCGGAAATGGTATTAAGGATTGCACTTGAGAATCAAAAGCATGTGCTGGGCAGGCTTCACGCTCGTATAGATTCAGTCATAACTGGCTTGAAGCGAGCAGCTGCCAGCCGCCCAGGGAGGCCACAGCGCTGAAGCCCGGCGGCTCCACCAACCCCACGGGCGCAAGCAGATGGGCCACTTTGGGCCACAGGAGGCCGAGAGCTGTGGGGAACCTGCTGCCGCTGGGCCGCTGGATCACCAGCAGCGCCACGGCTTGGTTTGCGTCGGCAGCCAGCTGGCGCAGCAGGGGGGAGGATTGTTCGCTGCGGCAACGCAGCCCCGCCGTTGCCAGTGACTCCGCCATCAGCAAGGGTTCACGGCTTGCCACCGGCTGCACCTCAAGGCCCTCGGGCAGCAGTTCCTGGGCCAGGCACCAGTGCAGGGCGCCGGTGGGATGGCCGTGCAACACCACCACCAAGCCATCGCGCGAGAACAGGTGCCGCAACCGCAGCCGCTCACCCAGGGGCAGGTCAGTCGTCGGTGCGTCCGCCGCCGTGCGGTGGCTCAAGCGGTGGCGCTGGGCGTTGTCTTGCAGATCCTGCCGAAGCGCTGGATCGCTCGGCAGCCCCTGGGGGTCGGCTGTGAGCAGGTCGTAGCTGCGCCAGCTGCCTCCGGCCAGCAGGATGCGGGCGCGCAGGTTACGGCCCCAATCGCTGGTGGGATCACGGGCAAGGCCCTGCTGCACGGCCTCAAAGGCCTCATCGAGCACGCCTTGCTGCAGCAACAGACGGGCCAGCAGGAACCAGGGCCGCGGCTGGTTGCGCTGCTTGCTGAGGCTGGTGCAGAGCCAGCGCTCGGCTTCCCACCACTGCTCCAACTGCAGCAAGGCGGAGGCCATGGCGTTGCAGTGATCCGGGTTGAGGCCGCTGGCCACGGCCTGCCGCTGCAACAACTCCACGGCGGCGGCACCATCGCCCGCCGCCAGCAGTGCACGAGCCCAGGCCGCCACCTGGGCGGCCGCGGGTAAATCAAGCTGCAGCGCCAGCGCCTGGCGGGCCGCCGCCACGGGATCGACCGGCAGCTGCCCATCCGTTTCAGGCGCAGAGCGCAACAGCTCCTGGCGGACCTCAGCGATGGCCGCAGCAAGCTGGGGTGCAGGCGGTGGCAGCAGGGCCCAGGTGCGCCAGCGGGCGGCGGCGGCGGTGAGGCCCTGCCCAAGCAGAACATCCGCCAACTGTTCACAGACCTCACTGAGCGGATCGGGGGGCTGATCAGCTGGCAGATCGCTTGGCTGTGCGTTGCCCTGGCCAGCCTGGGCGGCGGCAACCGCCTGGTCGAGGCGGTGGAGCAAGTGCTCGAGCTCAAGCATGCTGAAAACCCTAGGGGCCAGCAGCCAGGCTGGCGGGGATGGAGGCACCTGCCTAGGCTGACCCGAACAATGGGGAGACGCCTTGGTGCAAGCCGAAACCCGCCCGCAGCTCATGCCCAGTGAGGGGGTTCTGGCGTTGCACGATGTGCTCCGCAGCTACAGCAGCTTCGACGACTTCCGGCCAGAGCTGCCGGCCCTGCTGCAACAGGGAAGCCTGCTGAAGGATTGCATCGCGGTCACGCAGGCTCTTGGCCTCTTGGAGCCGCTCACGGGCGAGCACATCCCACCGGAGGCGATCCAGATCCAGGGCAGCAACTATCGCGAGTCACTGATCGCCAATGGGCTGCTGAGCCGGAATCGGGCCGTGCTGCGGCTGCTGGAGCAGGCCTACGGAACACTGGGCAGCCTGGCCCAGCAAGACGTGTACCTGGCGGAAGCGCTCTCGGGCTTTGCGTTGTGGCTGCGGCGCCATCTGGGAGAAGGGCGGCTGGTCTGCAGCGAGTATCTCGAGCATTCGGAGCAGGCCTTCACTGACATTCCCCATCAGGACCTGTGTGCGCTCACCTTCGCGGATGCCAGCTTCGATCTGGTGCTGTGCAACGAGTTGTTTGAGCATGTGGCGGATCTGGAGTCGGCCTATCGCGAGATCGCCCGAGTGCTGCGACCGGGGGGGCGGCTGGTGGCCACCTGCCCGCTGGCGTTCGGACAGCGGGAGGCGATCGTGAAGGCGCGGCACAACCCGAGCACCGGAGAGCCGGAACACCTCACGGAGCAGGAGTTTCATGGTGATCCGGTGCGGCCGCACACGGGCTCGCTGGTGTATCGCATCCCCGCCTGGGACGTGCTGGATCAACTGCAGGAAGCGGGCTTCTCCGAAGCGCGCATGCACCACATCACCAGCTGGAAGCATGGCGTGCTGGGTTCCGATCTGCCCGGAGTGCTGGTGATCGAAGCCGAGCGCTGAGGCGCCGCCCATGCCCCGCGACCCGCTGGCCTGGCTGCCACTGTTGCGCCACTGGACCCACTGCCTGGGGGAAGGCTCTGAGGCGATCGCCGGCATGGGTGATCTGGCCGCCCTTGCGGATCTCGACATGGCGGCGCTGCTGCCGGGCGGGCCGGGCTGGGCGGATGTGCAGCGTTGCCTGCGGCACGACCCGGAGGGTGCCTTTCGCCTGCTCTATTACGGGCTGGCGCTACGGGGGCTGGAGGCGCTGCCGGCGCCGGCGCTGCTGGTGGCCCCCGAGAGCAGCGCGGTGCCACAGGTCACGGTGCTGATCCCCGTGCACAACCACTGGCCAATCACCCTGAACGCGCTGCGCAGCCTGGTGGCCATGGCCAATGGCACCAGTTTTGAAGTGATTGTTGCCGATGATGCCTCCAGTGATGCCACCACCCAGCTGGGCCGGCAGCTGCCGTGGCTGCGGATCTGGCGCAGCGAGCACAACCAGGGCTTCCTAGACACGTGCAACGGCGCGGCCGCGCTGGCGCGAGGAGAGGTTTTGCTGCTGCTCAACAACGATGTGCTGGTGGGCGATCACTGCCTGGATCGTCTGTGGGACACGTTTGCGTGCCATTCCGAGGCGGGAGTGGTGGGGGCTGCCGCCTGGGGCGCCGATGGGCTACCTCAGGAGGTAGGTGGCATCGTGTGGGCTGATGGGCAGGTATGGAACCACGGCCGAGGTTTTCCCCTTGAGCACTGCTTTGCTCTGGCCTATGCGCGCAGCTGTGACTATGTGAGCGGCTGCGCCCTCGCCATTCGACGCCAGCTCTGGCAGGAGCTGGCTGGCTTTGATCGGCGCTACTGCCCTGCCTACGCGGAAGACAGCGACCTGTGCCTGCGGGCACGACAGGCGGGGCAATCGGTATGGGTGCAGCCACAGGCTCGGATCCTGCATTTGGAGGGTCTGAGTCACTCGCGGGATATGGCCCAAGGTCTGAAAGCACACCAGCGGCGCAACCTGGAGCAGCTGCGCGAACGCTGGCAGCACCTGCTCGACACGCAACAGCCGCCTGCAGGACACCCTTGGCTGCTTGCGGCGGATCGGGCACTGCTGGGCCGGCCACTGGCGGTCTTACTGCAGCCCAGCCGTGAGGCAAGCGCGGAGTGCCGACGGCTGGGCTACAGCCCGTTGGCCCTGGGGGAAAGCCCCCAGGCGGATGTGCTGGGCCTGCCGCTGGGGTGGAGGGATCTTGAGCGCTGGGTGCTGGAGCAGCTACCTGAGGCCGGTGGGCCGCAGGTGGTGCTGGTGGGCCAGGCCGAAGGCGCAGCCGCAGAGCTGGTGGAACGGTGGCAACGCGCCCGCCCCGAATGGCAGGCAGTGGCCAGTGCAGCTGCGCTGCCACTGCAGCCCCTAGAGCCCACCATGCCGGCCCTACCGGGCTGGGAACGATCAGATTTGCGGGTGCTGGCCAGCTCCAGCGGGCTGCATGCCGATGGTTGGCTGGAGACACCATGCCGGCTGGTGATTCAGCTAGTGGGGGATGGGCACAAGACGGAAGGCGTGAGGCTGCAGCTGTATCTGCCGGAGGAGGGGGTCATGGAAGCCGAGCCTGCCGTGCTGTTCCATCTGGAAGGTTGGGATGAGCCCAGGCAAGTGAGGCTCCAGCCCGGCCTGACTGTGGTGGATGTACGTTCTGAACCAAAAACAACGCCCTGGCTGGTGCTCACCATTCACGGAGAGCCCCAGGTGCGGGCCAGCAACCCCCACGATCAGCGCCGGCTGCTGGCGGTGCTGAATGATCTGTCAGTGGTGCCGCTGTGCCCAGCCAGCCAAGCCCACCTAGGCTAAACCCCTAGTGCCTTCGCCTTAATGCAGGCCCCGCCACACCCGGTCCTGATTGCCCGCGAGGGTGGGAGAGAGCCGCAGGTCTGCACGGCTTCCCGATTCAGCCCAGGAATGCCTCGCGGATGGACCTCATTTGCAGCTGGGCTGTGGTAATTAGCCTCAGGAGGAGAACTTTGCCGAGATCCGATTGACCAGGGGTACTGGGTGAGTAAGTCCAACCGCTGAGGCCCCACTCAGCCAACAGCCACGGTTCGTTCATTCATGCTCCACAAGAGCTCCCTCTCATGACTGCTGCCAGCGCCAAGCTTCTCGATCAACCCAGTGACCTGAGCCTCTGGGTGGGGGAGGTGAAACAGCTGATTGAGCAGACCGAGCTGGCCAGAGCGCAGCGAATCGTGGATGCCTTTCGGATCTGCCATCCGACGGAAGTGTGGCCGCACATCCTCAAAGCCTGGTTGGCCGTGGAAAGCCAAGCACCACGCACCGCCATGGCGGAATGTGATCTGGTGGTTGAGTCGCCCCTCTTTCCAAGGCTCAGTGAAGGCGAGAAGGAGTTCATCCAGGCGTTGCGAAGCCGGAGCGAAACGGCCCTGCGCACTCAGGAGGCCCCCCCGAGGGAGGAGCCGAGCCATCCAGCGGAATCAGCCGCACAGCCGGAGGTAACGGCAAACGAATCAACGGTGGAGATCCTGGCTCGAAAGCCGATCTCGGTGAAGAAGCTGGCATTCTACCTACCCCAGTTCCATCCGATCCCGGAGAACGACGAGTGGTGGGGGGAGGGCTTCACCGAGTGGAACAACGTTTCGCGCGCCAAGCCCTTCTTCCCTGGGCACTGGCAACCGAGGCGGCCCGGACCGATGGGCTTCTACGACCTGCGGGTACCGGCCACGATGAACAAGCAGTTTGAGCTGGCGCGGCGCTATGGCCTCGATGGCTTCTGCTTCTACTACTACTGGTTCAACGGTAGGAAGCTGCTGGAGAAGCCCCTGGAAATGCTCATGGCCGGGGAGACTGATCAGTTCCCCTTTTGCATCTGCTGGGTGAACGAAACCTGGACCCGCAGCTGGGATGGGATGTCGGGCGAGGTGCTGATCGAGGCCAATCAGAGCCTTCAGGGCACTAAGGCCTTCATCCGTGACATCGAGCCGATCCTCAAACACAACCAGTACATCCGGGTGGATGGCAAGCCCGTGGTGCTGGTGTATTGCCCTCAGAAACTGGAAGATCCGCTTGCGACCGTACAGGACTGGCGGGAGTTTGCACGCGCCAGTGGCATCGGCGAACTGCACCTGTGTGCGGTGCAGAGCTTTGCCTTTGATGACCCATTCCCCCTGGGCTTTGATGCAGCCGTGGAGTTCCCTCCGCATTGCGTGTGGAACAAGCATGAAGGCCTCACTTATTGCCGTGATCACACCGACGAGGAGAAAGAGGCTTTAGGGGCTGATCCCGATTTCAAGGGAGTACTGCGCGATTACCGATTCTTTGCCGAATGCGCCATGAAACGCCCGCAGGAGCCCTATCTACTGTATCGCAGTTGCATGCTGGCTTGGGACAACACTGCCCGGCGCATGGAGAACGGGCACGTGTATGTAAACTTTACGACAGATCTCTATACCGAATGGCTGGCCACCATCATTGATAAAGCCTATCGAGACCCAAAGGATTCGAACAGCGAAAGCCTGGTGTTCATCAACGCCTGGAACGAGTGGGCGGAAGGCTGCACGTTGGAGCCTGATCAGCACTTCGGCCATGCACTGCTGCGCGCCACACAAAGAGCAACTGTGCAAGCGGAGTGGATGGAGCCCTACACCAGCTACAAAAATGGCTTACCGGTGGGCGTAACGGTTGAAAGCGATCATTACAACCTGATCGTGTTTGGTCATGATGCCCATCCGTTTGGTGCGCAGATCAACCTGCTGAGCATGGTGAGGAACCTCACCAAGAAGATGAAGAGCAAGGTGCACGTGGTGCTTCTGGAAGGCGGCCCCTTGGCCGATAGCTACCGTCGTGTGGCCACCACCACCATCCTCAGCGAAGACCTTCAGGGCAGTCATCAGCAACTAGAGCAGCTGATTGCGGGCCTCAAAGCCCGCGGCTATGACCGGGCCATCCTCAACACCACGGTATGTGGCCGCTACACGGGCTTTCTCAAAGCTCAGGGTGTTCGGGTGACGAACTTGATTCATGAGCTACCAAGCCTGATCCAGTCGTATCAGCTGGAAGAGGCGCTCTATGAGCTGGCAGATAAATCCGATGATGTGGTTTTCTCCACCGAGTATGTACGCAAGAAAGTAAAGAGCGAGTTTTCTTTGGCACTCAACAACAGCCGGGTACTACCCCAGGGCATCAATTTCAACCCCGAGTATGGAAAGAAGCAGCAGGTGCGCGAAAAGCTGCGGGCCGAGCTGAGCATCCCGGAGCAGGGTCTGGTGCTTATGGGATGCGGGCATGGTGATTTCCGCAAGGGCATCGATATCTTTGTGCGCCTGGCGATGCAGCTGGTGGAGCGTGATCCAACCACCCATCTGATCTGGGCAGGCCGGATTGATCCTGGGATTGAGAGCTATGTGCGCGGCGATATCGAGAATCTGGGGCTGAGCAAGAACATAATCCTCACGGGTGAGATCAAACAGCCATTTGAGTATTACTTGGCCTCGGACATCTTTCTGCTCACCAGCCGCGAGGACCCTTTGCCCAGCGTGGTGATGGAGGCCTTTGATGCAGGCCTCCCGGTGGTGGGCTTTAAAGGGGCGGGCGGCTTCTGCGAATTGTTTGATGATGAGCGGAAGGGAAGGCTAGTACCTTATCTTGATGAGCAGGCAATGCTCTCAGTGGTGCTTGAGCTGAAGGATCAACTGAGCAGCGGGATTAATTTTGAGGCGAATCATGCCTATGCGCGCCAAGAGTTCGATTATGTGCGGTACCTCAACAACCTTCTGCGGGGCGAAGTTCAAAGCTCTTCTACATCAGTGATATCAGAAGTCAACGAGCCCCTTTCCGTTACAGCGATTGTGCCGAACTATAATTACAAGCGCTATCTAGGAGGCAGGCTTAAATCGATCGCCAGGCAGACCTATCCGGTAAAGGAGATCATCTTTCTTGACGATTGCTCTAGCGATGGAAGTCTTGACTATGCCACCAATTTTGCACGAGAATGTCCGATTCCATTTCGAATCATTGCTAACAAGGAAAACTCGGGCAATGTCTCGGCCCAGTGGAAAATGGGTATTGACTTAGCTCGTTCTGATTATGCATGGATTGCAGAAGCCGATGACTATGCTGAGCCAACGATGATTGAAGAGTTGATCAGCATTGCAGCAAAATACAATGAGTTCTCTCCATCAATTTGCTATTGCGAGAGCTGGATGACCGACTCAGAAGGCGTCCCCGGTGGAACTTATCTTGAATATCACTTGCAAACAGAAGAAATCTGTGGGTCTATATTTAGAAACGATCTTTTACTTGGGGGCCTTGACTTTATTGTTAATGGCCTCGGCATAACCAACGTCATTCCCAATGCCAGCGCATGCATATTAAAACTGCAGGCCCTCCAGGCAGTATCATGGCATAATGCACTAACATTTCGGCTGTCTGGGGACTGGTGGATCTATGCAAACCTCGCAATTCAAGGATCAGTTGCATTCTCTCCTAAAGCTTTAAACTATCACAGACGGCATCCATCAAGTGTTGTCAATCACAATCTTAGCCGTCCTATTGAACTTGCAGAAGAGGCTATTCGCATTCATCAAGAGATATACTCGATGATCTCAGAAGACCCTAGATCGGGCTCCGTAGCCGAAAGAAACAAAGCATGGCGCTTACGCATGTTTCCTCAATCTAGCTAAAGTTGTTATTTCTCCATCACAAACCAGGATTAGGTGATTAAGATGACTCAGCATTCAACTCAAATCCAGGCCTTTGATAGCATCCCCCTTGAGGCGGATTACCCCTACCAGCTTAGGGGTTCTTGTCCAATCTGCGGAGATAGCTCTGGCTTTATAATTACAGAGTCTTACTATAGGAATACAACCAAATGCATATCCTGTGGTTCATCGCCAAGGCATCGTGCGCTGTTTCTTGAGATAACCACAGCTTTGCCCGACTGGCAAAACAAATCAATTCATGAGTGCTCACCGGGATGGGACATTGTCTCGAAGAGACTTGCCAGCGAGTGCAGTAGTTATGTTGCATCCCATTATGACAAGAATCAGAAACCTGGAAGTCGAGTTGAGACCTCTATGCCTTGTAAGATCTATCAATGCGAAGACATAGAGCAACAAACATTTCAAGATTGCTCATTCGACGCAGTTATTATGCAAGATGTCTTCGAACACATTTTTGATCCCATTAAAGCAATTCGCGAAATTGAAAGAACATTAAAGCCAGCAGGGTTTCTAATTATGACAGTTCCTCTTGTCATGGGGTATTCTACTACACGGTGTAGATCCAGTCTTGATGCATCTGGGAATCTAATACACCACCTAGAGCCAGAATTTCATGGAAACCCAATAGACTCTTCAGGATCGCTAGTTACTGTAGACTGGGGGTACGACATTTGCAGTTTTATTGCAGATCACACATTCTTACTTTCTTCCATTAGCAAAAGAACAGATCAATCAATGGGCATTATAGGATCATTGTGCGAAGTTGTTTTGGGCTACAAAAAGCCATCACCTGTTAGCCAACATGCCTGAACAGTATTCTTCTGCATTAGACTGTGTCAGTGATGCGTTCTCCCGTGCAGACTCATTAGAACAGCCGCTATGGGAGTTTTTTTCGATCTTTGTCAATCATAGAGAACTATTCTATTCTGCAGGTGATGAATTGTTTTCGCCTTCTTTTTCTGGCAATGCCGACTACCTGAGATTTCTCAGCCTCCTATTTAGCCGATCAAGAAGATATGAACTATCCATCAAGGCGTGCGACTTTTTATGCGACATCGGAGAATATGTCGAAGAGGCTGTGAACAGAAGGACGCGATCACACATGCTCCTGGAGAGCATGACTCAATCAAATCATTCTTCAGCCATTTTTGCATCGCTTTATACAAGTAAAATATTGAAGAATGACGTCCAAGCTTTCAATGATAGACACTTATCAGTTATTGACTTTCTGCAGGCGCAAACGAGCAAAAGCGATGAAGCGGCCTTAAGGCAGGATAACCTTAAGATGTTTTTAGACATTAATACCTGGCTTCAATCTGCAAAATCTGTGGCCATCGTTGGGAGTGGCCCAAAGATTATTGGCCGCGAGAAGGGCGAGGAGATTGATTCGCATGATCGTGTAATCCGCATTAACTTTGCATATGACAAAAGCCTTGTAAAAGATATAGGCGAAAGGACTGACTTGGTAATCTCAAGTAATCAGCATTTTACGGGCCAATCCAATGTATTAAGAAGTGGATCTGATCTCAGCAGTTTCACTCAGTCTCCTTGCATGCTATTGGATTGCTCCCATGTAACCTTAGAACCTATGCCGCCAAGTATATCAATCGAAAACAGCCTAATTTCAATGCCTGCCCCGATTCGGGCGATCCTCGCCGAGATAGGCTACAAGTTTTCTACAACAGGGCTTGCATCTATTCTGTACGTTGCCTGCTTGCTTCGGATAAATACTAGTCTGTATGGATTTGATTTTTATGAAGACTTTTCTAGGCCGTATTTTCACAGTACAATGACCCTGGAGCCATCAATTCTTCATGAGATTCACTTCGAAAGGCTTCTAGGCAGATCAGCTATGGAAGCAATCTTTGAAAATGTTACTATACGTACATGACAACCCAGGCAATCTGATTGGCACCCAAGGCATCCTTGCCGCATTACAACTCTCAGATGATCAGCATATCTTGAGCGAATCCACTGTGGCGAGGAGGATTGAAGCAATTGATCCCTTGAATTATTCGCCCATAGTTCATTGTCATCCTTGATGGTGGCATTAGCGGGCAGGAATGTCATCACAATTGTGCTCAAGCAAAATATGAGATAGTACCGCCTCAATAGCTGAAGATTGTGGGCACGACTAATATCGTGCATCAGCTTGCAGTTATGTGTTTCAGTAGCAATCGTTCCGAACAGGTCTCCTAGAAAGCACGCAGTTTCACCAGCACCATCTGTTGTGCTTCACTTATGGCCTCCCCTCTACTGTATCGAGATGAAAGAATGCGGAAGCCTCCTCAGATCAAGGGCCTGAACTGCGGCTTCCTGGCTCGAAGCAGCGGATGACTTTGAGGAATCCGCTTCTGGATAGAGACTGATGGGAACAACGGCCGATGTACGCCTCATGAATTCTCATCAAAGTCTGAGCAGATGGCCAGTTGACGGTGAGATGGCCTGATTTCGTGACCAAACCCTTAGAGAGAATGGTCTAATCTATGTCGCGGTAATCATGTTAGCAGATCTAGAAGTGCCGCGACTGAAGGAATACTCTCATCCGTAACGAAGGTATTCCATTCCGGTAATTCAGTCCATCCGTGGACAAAGGCAAAATCTAGGCCTGCGGCTGTTGCAGCTGTATAGTCGTATCGGCTATCGCCAAGAAATAGGGCCGGTTTTGTGATAGTGTCGCTTTCGATTTCACGAGCGAGGATTTGATCCTTGGTGTCAGGGCTTCCAAAGATGCCTCCATCAAACAGTTGCGCAATGCCCCGTTCGGCAAAGATCTGACGAAGTTCTTTCTGATCCCCACCCGAAACGATCAGCCAGCGTGCATGTGGTGTAGAAGCCCGTAAGGCCTCTAGGCCGTCGGCCACGGCACAGGTCATGAGACCTGTTCGGACTGCTTTCGCATAGGTCATCAACAGCTGTTCAACATCGGGGCCATCTTGGCCAGCCACGGCATTGGGTGCATGTTCGGGAAGTATTAATTCAAGGAAAGTAGCAAACTTCTTATACCGAGAAACTCCGCCATTGGCGACATGGTGAGCCACTAATGCATCAGCCGCCGCTGACCCATACGGCTGTGCAGCAATGCGGAAAGCCTCTGTCTTGATCCGATTGGAATCAAGCACCACCCCATCACAGTCAAAGATGATTGAGGAGTACTGGAGTAGGTTCATGCTGCCACCCTCTCACTGAGCGCTTTCTCTACCTTTGCAACGTCATCCACGACGTCCACGGCGAGGCTGCCTGGGCTGCACTCGTACATCAAGACCTCGCGATTGATATCAAGAAAGCGCAAGATTTCAATGTCCTCGCAGGCTTCCAATGAACTTTTTCGCCCGAAGCCGGCATAGGCTGCCAGCTCTTCCCTTGTAAATCCATAGATGCAGACTTGTTTTTTATAGCGTTCAGGGGCATTGCGTTGATCTTTGTATCCAGGCAGTGGGCTGCGTGACATGTAAACCAGCTTCTCGCTCTCTGTTGTTATCACTTTTGGAATGTTGATACTTGCAGGTTCTTCATCTTCCCCTATCCAACAGAATCCATTGATGATCAGTTCTGGATGGCTTGTCTTCAATGCAATGCAGCGCCTGATGTCGGTCGGCTCTACAAGGGGCTCGTCACCCTGTACATTTACGTAGATGTCATACTCGATCATCTGTGATGCCTCGGCAAGCCGGTCGGTTCCAGTTAGCGCACTCGGGTTGGTCATCAAGGAATTGAATCCTGCACTTCGAACAACCTTTGCAATCTGCTCATTCTCAGTAGCGATATAGACGTGATCCTTTCCAACGGCCAGTGCAGATAGTTCAGCCACCCAAAGGACCATCGGCTTTCCAAGAAGTGGAATCAGTGGCTTGCCGGGAAAGCGGGTTGAGGCGAAGCGGGCAGGAATGATCACGCAGGCGCGCATGGTTGCACCGTAAGGGATTCACAGGCCGTAGAGACTTCGGGCGGGCAGGCCCTTGTAGCTGGTGGGTGTGATAGAGGTGAGCTGTTCGGTGGACCCGCTGGAAGCGAAGGCCGCCAGCATCGCCTCGACTTCGTCGTTGCGCGGATCGCCAGGGGGGTAGCCGTCGAAGCCGGCCATCAGGATATGTGAGGCCTGGCCACTGGTGGCGGCCGCCAGCGCATAGGCCAACACCAGTGAGGACGGCGCGATTGCGTGGGTGTCGTGGAACTCGAAGCGGCCCGCTTCGATGCCGAGGCCGAAGTCGAGTAGCTTTTTCTCACCAAGCTCGGCGCGCAACCCCTCGGGCAGCATTGAGGCCGGAGTGATCAGCGGTTGTGGCAGCTCAGTGTGAGCCTCGGCATCGGCCAGTAGCCGTACTGGATGGCAAGCGATGCGCAGGTCAATCAAGGCTGAGCCGATCGCCGACTGCGTGTTGAGCGCGATGACCAGCGGCCTAGCACGGCAGATGTAAGCCTCAAGAGCTGGGCGATGTGCGGCCACGCCAGGACCAGCCCCGAGGACCAACACCTCCCGGCCTGCCATGACGTAAGCGGGTTTCCAGTTGCCTCGTGGTGGGCCGGCATAGAATTTCCGCGCTCCATCAAGCGCATCAAAGCTGAACTTCTTACCTCCTTCAGCGCGAAGAAAATCGATCACGGCGATGATGTCTTCATCGTCATAACGAGCATCACCCAGCACCTCCTGGATATAGGTAGGATGGATGCCATATTTTCCGGCAAGATAGTAATACGCATTAGTGCCCCAGCCGTAGTGAGCTTTCATTGGCCCGAAGTGGCGCCGAATCAGCGCCATCAGCGGCACGAGGTTGGCGCGTCGCCCTCGCAGGGCTTCCACCTCGATGACGAGTTCTTCAGTTCGGGCGTTGCCGGGGCCTCGTCCCATGCCGGTAACAGTTGAATCGAGCCAGCTCACACCCTCAGACGCGGCACGCAGGGTGTTTGCAAGTGCCAGTCCCATATTGTCGTGGGTGTGGATGCCGAGAGGCCCCTCCCAGCCTTCGCGGAGCAAGCCGACCATTTCTGCGGCATCTTGGGGTGTCATCGAGCCCATCGAATCGGCGAAGTAGAGAGCTTCGACCGGCCAGTCGCAAACCATGCGAGTGATATCGCGCACCTCCGCGTGGCTACGGTCGGCGATCTGCATGACGTTGAAACCGACTCGATAGCCGCGCTCGGCTAGCCATCCCGCAGCCGGAAGAGCCTCGGGCAGTTCGCGGAAGTGGCAGGCGAAGCGGACCAGCTCAACGGGCGTCTCTCCAGCAGGACGAGGAAACAGCCGGTCGAGTGCGCCAAAGCAGCCGATGTCTGTGCAGAGGTCCGCACCGTTCAGCATCACCGCAACCGTCAGCCCTTGCGGGATCGAGAGACTATCCAGGAAGTCGTCAGTGGTGAAGGCACAGGGACCCTTGAAACCTTGGTTCTTAAGGAAGCGGAAGCCCAACTCGACCACATCGACCTGGGCGGCCTTCATGGCAAGGAGGTAGTCCTGGATTAGTGCGGGCGAAAAGTCCCATGCATTGTAGTAGCCGCCATCGCGCAAGGTGCAATCAAGAAGGATAATCTCATTACCCTTCTCGCGACCTTTTGAGCCTTCCGTCTTTTCAGAAGCAGTGGATGACCCCATTGAAAAATCAATGCGAAAAGTAGTGCGTGTTGGAGAGCTGTTTCTGAACGGCTGCAGCTTCGCGGAGGTTCCTTGGAAAGAACCATGGGCTGTGATGGTTGCCTAACTGAATTGTATTCTGGTCTAGCATAGGCAGGAAAGAGGCTGCCGCTTAAATTGTGGGTGACTCTCAAATTGATTTTGCATGGCTGACGAGACGACGGTTTGGCTTTGCTAACCCCAGTCTGCCTCCGCCGTAGCCGCCCTGCTCCCGCACAGCATTGCACCAGGCAAGGTTGTCGAGATACCAACACACCGTGGCCGCCAGCCCCTCTTCAAAACCGTAGCGCGGCTGCCAGCCCAGTTCGTCGCTGATCCGCGCCGGATCGATCGCATAGCGCCGGTCATGTCCAGGCCGATCCGCAACCGGCGTAATCAGGCGGCTGTGGGGAGCTCCTGTTGGTTTCAGCTCATCCAACAGGCTGCAGATCGCCTCCACCACCTGCTTGTTGGTGCGCTCTCCGTGGCCGCCCACGCAGTAGCTGCCGCCCAACTCCCCCAGATTTGCCGCTAGCAGGAGCGCATCCACGTGATCCTCCACATACAGCCAATCCCGCACGTTGGCCCCATCGCCATACAGCGGAATCGCCTCACCAGCGGCGGCCTTGAGGATCACCACCGGGATCAGCTTCTCGGGGAACTGCCAGGGGCCGTAGTTATTGGAGCAGTTGGTGAGCACCACCGGCAGGCCGTAGGTGTGGTGCCAGGCGTTCACTAGGTGGTCGCTGGCGGCCTTGCTGGCTGAATAGGGGCTGCGCGGGTCGTAGGGGGTGGTTTCCGAGAAGCGCCCCGTGGGCCCCAGCGAGCCGAACACCTCATCGGTGCTGATGTGATGGAAGCGGAAGCCTGCCTGCCGCTCGGCCGGCAGGCCGTCCCAGTGGGCGCGCACCGCCTGCAGCAGGTGGAACGTACCCGTCACATTGCTCTCGATGAAGGCTCCAGGGCCCTCGATCGAGCGGTCGACATGGCTCTCGGCCGCCAGGTGCAGCACCAGATCGGGATCGGCCTGCCGTACCGCTGCCGCCGTGGCCTCGGCGTTGGTGAGGTCCACCTGCAGCAGCTGGTGGCGTTCGGCCGCCTGCGGCAGGGCCTCAATGCTGGTGAGGTCGCTGGCGTAGCCGAATTTGTCGAGGTTGAACACCAGCGCATCGCTTTCGCGCAGCAGCCGGCGCACCACCGCCCCGCCGATAAAGCCGGCACCACCGGTCACCAGGATGCGGCGGCGGCCGGCGAGGAGTTCTGAAACGTCGGGTGGGCTGGTTGCAGACATGAGCGGAGAGGTCAATTGGTGATGCCGTTCAGGTGAACGAAAGTGGTGGCGATCGGAATCGGGCTGGGCTGCTTAGGGCGGTTGAAGCGTCTCAGGATGTGGATCCAGCGCCGCCCTGGTGACGGCCAGGGTTTGCTGAACTGGTCACGATTCCAGCTCCGCTTGCCAGGGATTGAGGGTCGCCACCCCGGTTGCTGTGAAGTGCCGCAGGTTGCGTGTCACCACCGTGAGGCCCCGCTCCAGCGCCGTTGCAGCGATCAGCAGGTCGGCGCCGTCGTGGCCGATCTCGGCGGAGAGCTGCCCCCAGCGACGCGCCACGCCCACGTCCACAGGCAGCAGCCGATAGCCATACAGCCGCAGCAACTGGTCTAGCCATCCGGCCAACTGCAGCGCAAATCCGGCATCGGTTGTGCGCTGGCGGGCAATGCTCCGTTCGATCTCGCCGATGCTCACCACACTCAGAAAACAATCCTCCTGCCGCTGCCTGCCGATCCAGGCCACCACACCCGGATCACGCTGGCGCAGCCGCAGCTCGGAGAGCACCATCGTGTCGATCAAGAACACGGGAAGTCCCTCGGCGTCAGGGGCATCCGCTCGAAGCCTTCGTCGTCTTGCGGCATCTGCAGCAACAGTTCGGACAGCGATGGCGCGTTGACCACGTCGAGGCGCTGCAGCCGCTGGTAGTCGTCGGCCGACAGCACCACACTCACCCACTTGCCACGGCGCGTCACCTTTTGCGGTTGGCCCCGGGCGGCCGCATCCACCACCGCGCTGAAGCGGTTCTTGGCGTCCTGGAGGGTCCAGATGGCATCCATGGCTGTGGTGGCTAGCTGATCCAGCTAGCCTAATAGTGGCGATCACGCCACGGCCTCCAGCAGCTGACGCAGCGCCTGACGCCAGTGCAGCGCAGGCAGGGCAAGCACCTGGCGGGTGCTGGAGGTTTCCAGCAGCGAATAGCTGGGGCGTTGCGCTGGGGTGGGGTAATCGGCTGTGGTGAGCGGGTTCACAGCGGCCATTCGCTCCAGGAGCCCCAGCTCCACGCCCAGCTCGCCCACCGCCACGGCCACGTCGTACCAGCTGGCGGCACCGGCCTCGCTCCAGTGCAGGATCAGCGGTAGAGGCCTGGCTGGTGGTGAACCGGCCTGCTCCATCAGCCGCCAGCATGCCGCCGCCAGGGTGAGCGTGCTGGTGGGGCAGCCCACCTGATCCGCCACCACACCAATCTGCTGCTTCTCCCGGTGCAGCCGCAGCATCGTGAGCGCAAAGTTCCTGCCCACCGGCCCCATCACCCAACTGGTGCGCAGGATCACGCCCTTGCCGCCACTGCCCAACACGTCTTCCACCGCCTCCTCGCCGGCGGCCTTGCTGCAGCCGTAGACCCCCAGCGGCGCACGCTGCTGCTCCGTGCGATACGGACTGCCCTGCTGGCCGTTGAACACAAAATCAGTGCTCACCTGCAACAGGCGTCCGCCGCTTTCCAGCAGCGCCTCAGCAAAGGCGCGCGGCGCGGCGCCGTTCACGGCCAGGGCCAGCTCCGGCTCGCTTTCGGCCTTGTCCACCGCCGTGTAGGCGCCGCCATTGAGCACCCAGTCGGGACGGTGTGACCGCACCGCCGCGCGGCAGGCCTGGGCATCCGCGAGATCCAGCGCCATCACGCCCTCGCCGCCACTGCGGCTGCTGGCGATCAACTCCACCCCCTCGGGCACCTGCTGGCGCAGGGCCTGACCCAGCTGGCCGGCAGCGCCGGTGAGCAGCACTTTCACGCGAACACCTCCCCGGCGGCCAGAGCCTGCGCCAGCGTGGGAGCGGCGGCATCCTTCACGGCCAGCAGCGGCTCGCTGTTCCCCAGCGGCGCCAGCGGCCAGGCGATCGCCACTTCTGGATCGTTCCAGCGCAGCGAGCGTTCGCAGGCCTTGCTCCAGAAGCCGCTCGCCTTGTACAGCACCTCGGCTGTGTCGCTGAGGGTGAGGAAACCGTGGGCAAAGCCCACCGGCACCCACAGCTGCTGCTGGTTGCCGGCACTCAGCTCGGCAGCCACCCACTGGCCGAACGTGGGCGAGGGGCGGCGCATGTCGACCGCCACATCAAAGATGGTGCCGCTGGTGCAACGCACCAATTTCCCCTGGGGCTCAGGTTCCAGCTGGTAGTGCAGCCCTCGCAGCACGCCACAGCTGGAGCGGGAGTGGTTGTCCTGAACAAAGGTGGTGGGCGTGCCCACCGCTGCATCAAAGCGGCGCTGGTTCCAGCTCTCGAAAAAGAAGCCCCGCTCATCGCCAAACACCTGCGGCGTGATCAGCAGCGGCCCCTGCATCACCGCGCCGCTGGCCGTGCTGAGCTGCTCAACCTGCATCGCTTCCCTCCTGCAGCAGCGACAGCAGGTAGCTGCCGTAGCCGCTTTTCTTCAGCGGCAGGGCCAGCCGCTCCAGCTGCTCGCCGCTGATCCAGCCCTGCCGCCACGCCACCTCCTCCGGACAGCCCACCTTCAAACCCTGCCGGTGCTCCAAGGTGCGGATGTAGCTGGTGGCCTCGTGCAACGAATCGCAGGTGCCCGTATCCAGCCAGGCCATACCACGGCCCATCAGCTCCACCCTCAGCAGCCCCTCCTCCAGATACTGCCGGTTCAGATCGGTGATCTCCAGCTCACCCCGCGCCGAGGGCTGCACCCGCTCGGCCCGCTCCACCACGGTGTTGTCATAGAAATACAGCCCCGTGACCGCATAGCGCGACTTCGCACGCTTCGGCTTTTCCTCCAGGCTCAGCACCCGGCCCTGCGCATCAAAATCCACCACCCCGTAGCGCTCTGGATCACGCACCGGGTAGGCGAACACCGTGGCCCCCACACCGCCGCCACTACAGGCCTGCAACTGCACGCTCAGGTCGTGGCCGTGGAACAGGTTGTCCCCCAGCACCAGCGCCACCGGTGCCCCATCCAGAAATCTGGCACCGATCAAAAACGCCTGGGCCAACCCATCCGGGCTCGGCTGCACCGCATAGCGAATGGCCATCCCCCAGGCGCTGCCATCGCCCAGCAACCGCTCAAACGACGGCTGATCCACCGGCGTGGTGATCACCAGCACATCGCGAATTCCCGCCAGCATTAACGTGCTCAGCGGGTAATACACCATCGGCTTGTCATACACCGGCAGCAACTGCTTGCTCACCGCCTGGGTGATCGGATGCAGACGCGTGCCGCTGCCACCGGCCAAGATAATTCCTTTACGCATCATCCCTTGAAGCCATGGCCAGCAAGCTCACGCAGCCGCAGCCTAAGCATGAAATCAAAGGAATTCAACCCCGGCTTCAGCCAATCCAAACACCACTGAACTCGCAACAGATCATGGTTGCAGTTTCCACATTCATCACGTGGCAGATCTGATTTCTGCTAGTGAAAAGATCCAGAATCATTACATCCAATCCTCCTGGCCGCACCTTACACACGCGCGCCGATTGTGGGCCTTTCGGTGGTAATGCTCACAATCGCCATGGCCGCCTCCACCAGGCTCCAGTGAACCTGCTCCACCCCATAAAGGCACACCCTTCGGGCGCAGTCACCTGGATGGGGGCTAAAGCCTCGCGCTGCCACTGCTGGCAAATTCGGCCACCGTGCCAGCCAGCCCCTCGGCCAACGGGATGCGGGCGCGCCAGCCCAGGGCCGCCAGGCGGCTCACATCCAGCTGCTTTTTGGGGGTGCCGTCGGGCCTGGTGCTGTCCCACTCCAGGCTGCCGGCAAAGCCGGTGGCCGCGGCTACCGCTTCCGCCAGCTCGCGGATCGTGAGATCCACGCCCGTGCCCACATTCAGAAACTGCAACTCCTGGGGCCCCGGCTGCCAGCGCTCCAGCGCGAACACGCACGCCTCGCCCAGATCATCCACATGCAGGAATTCCCGCAGCGGCGTGCCGGTGCCCCAACAGGTCACGCTGGGCGCCTTGGCCTGGGCCGCCTCATGAAACCGCCGGATCAAGGCCGGCAGCACATGGCTGTTGGTGGGGTGGTAGTTGTCGCCAGGCCCATACAGATTGGTGGGCATCAGGCTGATCGCATCGAAGCCGTGCTGCTGCCGTAGTGCCGCACACAGCTTGATGCCGGCGATCTTGGCGATCGCGTACCACGCATTGGTGGGCTCCAGGGCTCCAGTGAGCAGCGCCTCTTCCCGGATCGGCTGCGCGGCGAACTTCGGGTAGATGCAGCTGCTGCCCAGGAACAGCAGCCGCCGCACGCCGCTGCGCCAGGCGCTCTCGATCACGTTGTTCTGGATCTTGAGGTTGTCGAGCAGGAAATCAGCCGGATAGCTGCTGTTCGCCGCAATGCCCCCCACCTTCGCGGCTGCCAGCACCACCACCGTGGGCTGGTGCGCCGCAAACCAGGCCGCTACCGCCGCGCCGTCGAGCAGATCGAGCTCCTCGCGGCTGGCGGTGAGCAGGGCGCCGCCCTGGGCTTCATCCCCATAGCCGGCGCGCTGCAGTGCCCGCACGATCGCGCCGCCTGCCATGCCGCGGTGGCCCGCCACGAAGAAGCGGTCGGCTGGGGTGATCAAGGGTGTGGTGGAGGTGGTGGTCATGGCTTAAACAACCTGTTCAAGAGCTGCACTCCAGGCCTGCGGCCACGAGCCTGAGCTCCCGCTTGGTCCACCAGTGGACTAAGGTGCATTGGTTGGCAGCAGCCTCTCGTCGCCATGCGCACACCCTTGCGGATCGTGAACGTGCACGAGGCCAAAACCCACTTCTCCCGGCTGATCGATGCCGCCCATGCTGGTGAAACCATCGTGCTGGCCAAAGGCGGACGTCCCTGGGCGCGGCTTGTGCCTCTGGAGCAGCCCACACCCAAGCGCAATCCCGGCGTGTTGCGCGGGATCATCACCTTGCCTCCGCCGGAGGTGCTGCTCGAACCGCTGCCGGAGGAGGAGCTCGCCGCTCTGGAAGACCCCCTCCTATGAGCGCTGCTTTGCTGCTCGACACCCACGCCCTGCTCTGGTGGCTGGCTGAACCCGATCGCCTCTCTCCAGCCGCCCATGCCGCCATTGCCGATGACACGGCACGGGTGCTGGTGAGTGCGGCTTCCGGCTGGGAGATCGCCACCAAGGTCCGCTTGGGCAAGCTTCCCGCCGCCACTCCCCTGCTCGAGCAGCTGCCCGCCGTGTTGGCCGCCCAGGGGTTCGACCTGTTGCCGATCGAGCTGCGCCATGGCCTGCGGGCAGGCAGCTACGGGATGGCCCATCGCGATCCCTTTGATCGCTTGCTGGCCGCCCAGGCCGAGCTGGAGGCCCTCACCCTGTTGAGCGTTGATCCAGCTCTCAGGGCCTTTCCCTGCAACCTGCTCTGGTAAGCGCGCCATCACCCCTTGCCTCCGGCCGCCGCCGTCGCCGCCGGGTTGGTGGGCGGGTTCTCCATCGAGCCCACCACCTTGAAGCCCTTCAGCCGCAGGATCGCCTCCTTGCGCGCTTCCTCCTTATCGGCTGCCACCATCTCGGCCACCAGTTGCTCCAAGGTGGTGGTGGGCGTCCAGCCCAGCTTCTCGCGTGCCTTGGTGGGATCCCCCAGCAGCGTTTCCACCTCCGCCGGGCGGAAATAGCGCGGGTCGATCCGCACCACCACTTCGCCGCTGCTGCGCTTGCCGATCTCCTCGGTGCCCGTGCCCTCCCACTGAATCGCCCCCCAGCCCAGCTCCAACGCCGCCAACTCGATGAAGTGCCGCACCGTTTCCTGCCGGCCCGTGGCAATCACGAAATCCTCCGGCGGCCCCTCCTGCTGCAGCATCCGCCATTGCATCTCCACATAATCCCTGGCGTGGCCCCAATCACGCAGCGAATCGATGTTGCCCATGTAGAGGCAATCCTCCAGCCCTTCGTTGATCCGTGCCAGGCCGCGCGTGATCTTGCGCGTCACAAACGTTTCACCCCGCCGTGGTGACTCATGGTTGAACAGAATCCCATTGCAGGCATACATGCCGTAGGCCTCGCGGTAGTTCACCGTGATCCAGTAGGCATAGAGCTTCGCTACCCCATAGGGGCTGCGCGGATAGAAGGGTGTGGTTTCCTTCTGCGGTGTTTCCTGAACCAGCCCATACAGCTCGCTGGTGCTGGCCTGGTAGATGCGCGTTTTCGGTGTGAGCCCCAGCATCCGCACCGCTTCCAGGATGCGCAGCGTGCCCATGGCATCGCTGTTGGCGGTGTACTCCGGCGCCTCAAAGCTCACCGCCACATGGCTCTGGGCGCCAAGGTTATAAATCTCATCCGGCTGCACCTGCTGGATGATCCGGATGAGATTTGTGCTATCCGTTAAATCGCCATAGTGCAGCGTGAGCCGCGGATTCTCTTCATGGGGATCCTGATAAAGATGATCGATACGCGCCGTATTGAAGCTGCTGGCGCGGCGCTTGATGCCGTGCACCGCGTAGCCCTTCTCCAGCAGCAGCTCGGTGAGGTACGAGCCATCCTGGCCGGTGATGCCTGTAATCAGAGCGGTCTTGGCGGCTGGGGGCACCGGAGAAGTTCAACGTCGTTTCTGATTCACAAACTACGCCGAGCAGCCGCAAAGGCGCCACGACACCTCTGACCGCGCCGATCACACGATCGCCAGGGCCGTGAGCGATCCGGTGAAGCCGGTGATCTCCACGATGGCGTCGTTGGCGGATTGGAAGCCAGCCAGCCCATCATTGAGCGCCAGGAAGGTGCGGCTGCCGCCGCTGGCGCCAAGGCTGAAGGTGGCGGCTCCGTTGGCGGCGAACGCTGTGGGGGTCAGCACCGCCGCCAGTGCCGTGGCGCTGAGGTCAGCAACGCTGCCCAGCTCACGCAGATCGGCGGCCGACACCTCCCGGGGGCCATCGATGCGATCGCTGCCGATGGCCAGATCTGTGATCTGATCACTGGCGTTCAGCAATGAATCGCGCAGGCTGGTGATGCGGAACGTGTCCGCGCCAGCCAGGCCGGTGAGCGCATCAACAGCGGCGCTGGTGCTGATCACATCGGCGGCGGCACCGCCTGTCTTGAAACTGGGGTTGACACTGCTGAAGCCAAGCCGGCCACCATCACCGAACAGCGCCGTCGCCGTGAGTGCGCCGCTGTTGCCCAGGGGCCTTCCCTGGCTGGCGTTGAAGCCCACGTTCACGCTGCGGCCCGGCTGAATCGTGCTGGCCCAGGCATCACCAGTCACGGTGTGGCGAAACAGGCCGCCCGCCAGCGCCGTGCTGCTGATCCGCACCCCCCAGGGTGTGCTGGTGGGACGGTGCGGGCTCTCGAAGCTGAAGTTCCAGCTGTTCAACGGCACCGTGCCGGTGTTGGTGAGCGTGAGTTGCACCGTCATGCCACCCGTCCAGATCGATCCGCCCACGGACACCGCCAGGTTCGGGTTGGAGGTGAGCGGAATGCCGTTGAGGGTCTGGGGCAAGGGAGCGCCGGGGACGGGCGTGGGTGTTGGCGTTGGAGTTGGAGTGGGTGTCGGGGTTGGAGTTGGGGTTGGAGTGGGTGTGGGAGTGGGCGTCGGGGTTGGTGTGGGGGTTGGGGTTGGAGTTGGTGTCGGGGTGGGTGGCACCGGCGTTCCGCCGCCGCTGGTTCGTACGGAAATGCCCGGCAGAGCATCGAGCTGGGCATCGGTGAGCGCCTGCCCGCCGCGACGCTCCACGCTGCGGGCGAAGGCACCGGCCAGGCCAGCGTTGTAGTCGATCGCCACCTCATTGGCGACGAAGTCGTCGCGGCGGTCCTGATAGGAGAAGTCGTCGGAACTGGTAGGGCCACCCACCAGGGCGCCGTAGAGAATGTGGGCGTTGGGCAGGCCGTTGCGGAACCCATCCCAGCCCACACCCGAGGCGGCCCGGTGATGGGGCTGCCGGGGTGCATTGGCCCCAAAGCCCACCAGATAGCTCGACCGGCGCGGATTGGCACCAAGGATGTAGTCCACCGTCCCCTGAGACAGCCGGCTGAAGGACCCACCCGGGTCGCGCACGTTGTCGGCGTACACATCCGCCAGGAAGGCCGTGTTGGCGGCATAGCGCAGCGAGCCCCACTGGCTGATGTGGCGCAGGCCGCCGGCACTGATCGTCACGCCGTTGCCGCCGTTCACCCAGTTGTTCAACCAGAGCTCCACGTCCTGCTGCACGCGGGCCGAGCCCGTGTCCTCCGCCAGGATCACCGCCGTGGCATAAGACGCGTCGTCCCAGTTGCCGGTCCAGCCCCGCGAGAGGCCGCCGATGTTGCTGGTATAGATCGACAGGGCCTTGTCGCGGTAGGCCGTGCCACTGCCGCCCGCCGCCGTGACCGCCCGCGACAGCCAGGCCGCGCCATAGGCCAGCTCATCGTTGAACCCACTCCAGGAGTTGTAGTAATTGCGCACCTCCGGAATCGAATCGGAGTAGCGGCCCCGGTAACGATCGGCGAAGTCGTACAGCGAAATGGCGCGGGTGAGCAGCACATCGGCGTAGGCGGCTTCGCCGTTCTGGCGGAACAGCACCGAGGCGGAAGCCAGCGCTGCGGCTGAGCCCGCCGCCACATCGGAGCCGGGCTTGCTCGGTGTCACCGCCATGGCCGGACGGGCAATGGTCTGGCTCTCCGGCGAGCTCCACAAGGCGTGGTCGGCCGCCACATTGCCCACCTGCGCCACGAAGAACCGCGTCGCTCCCGCTGCATCAACGGCGTGGGCCTTGAGCAGGTAATCCGTGCCCCAACGCACCGCATCGAGCAGTTCGTCGGTTTGCCCCGAGAGGGCATAGCCATCGGAGAACTCGATCCCGCCCCAGGAGAGGGTGGCCAGGGTGGAAGCGAGCGGCAGGCTGAACTTGGAATGGTCGCCGGCATCGTGATACCCGCCGGTGAGATTCAGCGTCAGCCCGGCCTGGAGGTTGGCGGCGGTTTGCCCACCGAAGTACACCCCGTCGGCGCCGTCGCGCAGGCCGGAGTCACCGCGCCAGTCGATCCGCTTTCTGGCTTCGTCAAGGTCGCCGGAGCGCTGCGCCTCATAAAAAAGGAAGTTCTTCTGCAGCGCCTCGGCGTAATTGAAGCCGATACCTGTGAGTGGATCAACGCTGGACATCGCGCAAAACAAATCGCTGCAACGGTCCTACGCCGGATGTCCCCGCCGGGGCGACCCCCATCGGAGGGTGGTTGGCGGCTCCGCTGAGGGTGGGCGCCACGGCAGCCGTTCGGGCAGCAGCCATCAGCGCAGCCGGATCAGCCCCTGCCGCAGCGCGATCACCAGGGCCTGCAGACGGTTGCGCGCCCCCATGTTCTGCAGCAGACGCTTGGTGTACGACTTCGCCGTGTTCGGACTGATCATCAGCCGCTCGGCGATCTCCCGGTCGGTGAGCCCATCGGCGAGGCCCTCCAGGATCTGGTAATCCCGCGGGCTGAGTTCGCTGATCGGCTCCGGCATCGGTTGGTTCCGCATCGAGGCGCTGCGGAAGTGGCAGCCGCCCAGCGCCGCCAGCACCGCCGCCTGCAGCGCCCCGCTGTGGAAGGTCATGTCGCATTCCGCCACCAGCCCATCGATCCAGGCGGCCCGCACCAGTGCCGGCTCGGGGCAGGGCCCCGTGCTGATCACGATCACCTTCAAGGCGGGGTAGCGCTCCTTGGCGGTGGCGGTGAGGCTGAGCACGTCACCGCGCTCCAGGCTGTCGGAGCAGACCAGCAGCCCGTGCGGCTGTTGCGCCAGCCGCTGGAGGCAGCTCTCGGCATCGGTCACCGCACAACCGATCAGGCCATAGCCGAACAGGCCGATCGTGTAGCGCAGCAACAGCGGCTCCTGGCCCATCGCCAGGGCCACCCGCGGCGGGATCGCCGTGGAGAGCAGCGCCCGGCGCATCACCGTTCGCCGGATCTGCACAACGGGGAGATCGGCGGTGAAATCCACAGCGGCCGCAACGGGAGCAGAGCAAGGGCAGGCTATGGGGATGGGCGGGCGATGGGCGGGCCTGCACGCCAGCGAACCAGCCCCCAGACTGCCCAGCGAGAGATGCCCGCCGCCCCGATGGCCTTGCAGGTTCAGAACAAGCGTCCGCTGAGCGGCTGTCGGCCCTGGCTGGCTCTGCTGCTGCTGGGCGGCAGCCTGCTGCTGCCCGTGCCGCCCGCCCTCGCCGATGGGGAACCGGCGGCCGTGAAGGTGCGCACCCTGGTGAAAGCCGGCGAGGCCTGGAACGGCACGCGGCTGCCCGCCTATCCCAAGGGCGAACCGGAAATCACCGTGCTGCACATCACCATTCCGCCGGGGGTGAAGCTGCCGATGCACCACCATCCGGTGATCAACGCCGGCATGTTGATCCGCGGCCAGTTGCTGGTGATCAGCGAGGCGGGGGCCAGGTTGCAGCTCAAGGCCGGTGAAGGGCTGATCGAGATGGTGAATCAGCCCCACTACGGCACCAACAACGGCAACGAACCGGCCGAAATCGTGGTGGTGTATTCGGGAGAGAAAGGCAAGCCGATCACCGTGCTTGAACCGGCCGCCGCCAAGGCGCCCTGAACGCCGGGCCGGCGTGGCAGGCCCAAGCCCACAGACACACGCCGGCAGCCCTCAGGCCAGCCCTTCGATGCGCCGGTACGCCGCCCAGAACTGCTCCATCTGCTCGGTGGTGCCCAGGCTCACCCGCAGCGCGCCATCGATCAGGGGCTTGCCGGCCATCGAGCGCACCAGGATGCCCGCCGCCCGCAGTTCGGACTCCACCACGGCCGCCGGCCGACGCGGCCAGAGCAACAGGTAGTTGCCACCGGCGGCGTGATGGCGCACCCCGGCGGCCACCAGCTGCTCCAGCAACCAGGCCCGCGCCCGCAGCACCTCGGCCACGTAAGCGTCGGTGTAGGCCTGATCAGCCAGGGCCGCATGGGCGGCGGTCACGGCAAAGCTGTTGACGTCGTAGGGGCCGCTGACCCGGCTCACCCGGTCCACCAGGGCCGGTGCCCCCACCGCGAACCCAAAGCGCAGCCCGGCGAGCCCGGCCGTTTTCGCCAGCGAGCGCAGCACCAGCAGGTTCGGGTAGGCCGCGAAGGGGTCGGTGCCTGCTGCTGTGGACACTCCTGGGGAGGGCGCTCCATTCCCGCTCAGCAGCAGTGGCAGCACGCTGTCGCCGGTGAAGGCCTCGTAGAGCTCATCCACCACCACCAGCGTGCCGGGGGCAGCGGCCGCCAGCTCCAGGATCCGCTGTGGCGCCAGCCGGGTGCCGGTGGGGTTGTTGGGGTTGCAGATCAGCAGCAGCCGCGGGGCTGTGGCGGCGAGAGCCGCCTTGATCTCCTCAAACGGGAAGGCGAAACCGGGCAGCCGGTAGGGGATCGCTTCGATCTCCATGCCCTGCATGCGGGCGCAGGGGGTGTAGTAGCCGAAGGTGGGGCTGGTGGTGAGCAGCCGTTCGCCGGCGGCGCCGTAGGCGTGGAACACGGCATGCAATGCCTCATCCACCCCGTTGAACAGGCCGATATGGGCGGCAGTGAGGGTGGCGGAGCCGGGAAGGCTTTCGGTGTCGGAGTCTGAGCCGGGGCCGGTGACAGATTCGGCGACCAGCGCGGTGATCACCGCCTCCCGCAGGCCGTCGTATTCGGGGTAGATCGCGTAGTGATCGGGCGGAATGGCGCGCACCGCCGCCACCACCTTCGGGCTGGGCCCCACGGTGTTCTCGTTGAAATCCAGCCGCAGCAGGCCGCGGCGCCCCTCCAGCGGCGCGCTGTAGGCCGTGAGCGTTTCCACCTCCGGGCGTGCCAACGGGCAGGTGGAAACGGCCGGGCGCTCGCCGGGGCTGGGGCTGTTCACAGAAGCGGCCTCACGGCGACGGGGAGCATCCACCTGCAGCAGCCTAAAGAGGCTCCAGACGCCGCCCCTGAGGCAGCGGCGGCCAGGCATGACCCTGCCGCCGATGGAACACACAGCCGGCTCAACCTGGCGTTCTGAAGCAGAATCGAATCCTGGATAGGGAGGAGGATCTGGTGACAACAACCGATCTGGTTCTGCGGGCCCTTGAGCGCGGCGACCTGAGATTCATTCACGACCAGGTGAACAACAGAAGCGTGATGGCTTACTGGTTCGAGGAGCCCTACGAATCCTTTGATGAGCTCGAAGAGCTCTACAGCCGGCACATCCATGACAACGCAGAGCGGCGCTTCGTGGTGGAAACCAGGGAAAAGGAATTGATCGGGCTGGTGGAGCTGATCGAGATCGACTACATCCACCGCCGAGCGGAATTTCAGATCATCATCGCACCACACCATCAAGGCAAAGGCTTCGCCCGCTTCTGCATCCACAAAGCGCTTGATTATTCCTTCACCATCTTGAATCTGCACAAGATCTACCTCTCCGTGGCCGTCGACAACGCCAAGGCCCTGCACCTCTATCAAGACTGCGGCTTCGCGGAGGAAGGCCACCTGGTGGGCGAATTTTTCATCGAAGGCCGCTACCGCGATGTGAAGCGCATGTACATCCTCCAGGAGGATTACCTGGCCAGAGCCCAATAGCCGTTCACATCCGCTCCAGGGTGGGAATGCCGAGCAGGCCAAGCCCCAGCTTCAAGGTGGCCGCCGTGAGGCGGCAGAGCGCCAGCCGCGAGCTCCGCGCCGGTTCCTCGGCCTTGAGCACCGGCACCTGATCGTAGAAGCGGTTGAACATCTGGCTCAGTTCGAACAGATAACTGCACAGCCGGTTCGGCAGCAGTTCTTCCTCCACCTCGGCGATCACGCCGTCGAACTTGAGCAGCTCCCGCACCAGCGCCCACTCCTGCGGCTCGCTGAAACTGAGCATCTCCGGCAAGGGTGAATCTGCGGCACCGGCGGCCGTATCCGGCCCGGCGCCACCCTTGCGGGCGATGCCGGCGATGCGCACCACCGCATACAGCAGGTAGGGGGCGGTGTTGCCGCTGAGGGCCAGCATGCGATCGAAGCTGAACTGATAGTTGGTGATCCGGTTGGTGCTGAGGTCGGCGTACTTCACTGCCGCCAGGCCCACGGTGGTGGCCACCTCGGTGATGAAGTCCTCCTCTTCCTGGCGTTCCTCCTCCGCCAGCCGACGGCGCAGGTCGGCCTCGCAGCGCTCCACCGCCTCCTCCAGCAACTCCTTGAGTCGCACCGTGTCACCGGCGCGGGTCTTGAGCTTCTTGCCGTCTTCCCCCTGCACCAGCCCGAAGGGCACGTGCTCCAGCCGCCCGTCCTCGGGAATCCAACCGGCGCGGCGGGCCACCTGGAACACCCCGGCGAAATGGCTGGCCTGGCCGGCATCGGTGACGTAGATCACCCGCCGCGCCCCATCGCCTGCTGGGGGCGCCGCAAAGCGGTAGCGGATGGCGGCCAGATCGGTGGTGGCGTAGTTGAAGCCGCCGTCGCTCTTGCGCACGATCACCGGCGGGGCCTTGCTGGCGCTGCCGTCCTCCGCTTCGAGGAACACGCACTGGGCGCCGCCATCGCTCACCAGCAGTCCGGTGGCGGCCAGATCCGCCACCACCGCCTCCAGATAGGGGTTGTAGAAGGATTCGCCGCGCTCATCGAGGCGGATGTCGAGGGCGTCGTAGAGGCGCTGGAATTCCCGGCGCGACTGATCACACAGCAACTGCCAGGCGCGGCGGCTGATCGGATCGCCGCTCTGCAGCTTCACCACCTCCTCACGCGAAGTGGTCTGGAAGGCTTCATCGCTGTCGAAGCGGGCCTTGGCCTGGCGGTAGAAGGCCACCAGATCGCCCAGATCCACCGCGTCAGCGGTGATAAGCGCCTCGGGCGCCTCCTGCTTGAGATGGGTGATCAGCATGCCGAACTGGGTGCCCCAGTCGCCCACATGGTTGAGCCGCAACACCGGATGGCCGCGAAACTCCAGCACCCGCGCCAACGCGTCGCCGATGATCGTGGAGCGCAGGTGCCCCACGTGCATCTCCTTGGCGATGTTGGGGCTGGAGAAATCCACCACCACCGGCGCCGGCGCCCCGTTACCGCTCTGCTCGGCCACCGTGGGCACCCCCAGGCGCGGATCCCTCAGCCGCCCGGCCACCTCCGCGGCCAGCCGCTCCGGCCGCAGAGTCAGGTTGATGAAGCCGGGGCCGGCGATCTGCGGTTCCAGGCAGAGCGCGGTGAAGGCCGGATCGGCCGCCAGCTGCTCCACGATCGCCATGGCAATGGCCCGTGGCGCCTGGCGGAGCGGCTTGGCGAGGGACAGGGCACCGTTCGCCTGAAAATCACCGAACTCGGGCTTGGTAGCCGGCGCCAGCTGCGGATCCAGCCGCAGGCCCCCTGCCCCGAACATCTGTGAGATCTCCTCGCCCATGGCTTCCACGGGGAAGGCCCGCTGCATCGCCGCGCGCAGCTGGCTGTCGAGGGCTTGGGCGAGGCGGAGCATGGGCAGCGGGGCAGAAGCAGGGCGCTCCCGGCAGGGGGGAGGCACCCTGATCATCCCCTCTGGACCGATGGCAACCCGCCGGGCAGGTTCTGGAAGCATGCACAAATGGAGCGAGCAGCGCTACGGGGCTGCCCACGCCATGGGTGGCCCGCCAGGATGGCGGAACCCGCTGGCGGAGCAGGTGAACGCCCCGTTCACCGCACAATCCCACCGCCTCAAAACCGCATGCAACTTGCCTCCGTGGTGTTCTACGGGCGTCTGGGGGAGCAGGCCCTGGCGATGTTCAACCTCGAAGGAGACCTGGAGCAGTGGCGCGACGCCCGCGTGCTCGACTGCCCCGGCGGGCCCGGTTCGCTCTCGGCGCGGCTGCGGGGCCTGGTGGGGGAGGTGGTGGCGGTGGATCCCCTCTATGCCCTGCCGGAGCAGGAGCTCGAACGGCGGGCCCTGGCCGATCTGGAGCGCACCATGGCAGGCCTGCGCAGCAGCGCCGCGCTGCGGCCGGATTTCGATCTGGAGGCCTGCCGCGAGGAGCACATACAGGCGCTGCAGGCCTTTCTGGAGGATCGCCGCCATCATCCACAGCACTACCGCAACGCCTCCCTGCCGGAGCTGCCCTTCCCGGACCAAAGCTTCGATCTGGTGCTCAGCGGCCATCTGCTCTTCGCCTATGCCCCCCTGCGCGATGGTGGCCTCTCCAGCAGTGACGCCTTCGATCTGGCCTGGCACCGTCAGGCCCTGAGCGAGCTCTGCCGGGTCAGCCGCCACGCGGTGCGCCTCTACCCCGCCCACACGATCAAGCGGGTGGCCCAGCGCCATCCCTACGCCGTGTCGCTGCTGGCCGAGCTGCCGCCGGGCTGGCGGGGCGCCTTCTGCTCCAGCCACTACAACCAGGGCCACGACGGCTGCACCGATGCCCTGCAACTGGAGCGGATCACGGCGGCGGAGAGCGGACCGTCGGCGGCGGGCAGCGCTTGAATGGCGGGGTGCGGCCCCACCGTCGATGCTGCAACCCTTCCCTCCGCCGCTGGCACGCACCTTGGTGGGCGGGCTGCGCGATCTGGTCGCCATAGAGGGCGGCGCCACCAGCGAGCAGGCGCGGCTGCTCAGCAGCCTGGCGGTGCACCTGCTCGGGCTCACCCCAGACGAACTCACGGCCGTCGCACCGCTGCCGCCCGAGGAGCTGGCGGCCCGGCTGCCAGACGACGACAGCCGCCGCCGCTTCCTGCAGCTGGCGTTGATGCTGGAGCTTTGCCGCCATCCCCGCAGCGCCGCCCAGCTGCAGCGGCTGGAGGCCTTCAGCGATGCGATCGGCATCCACGGCGTGGAGCTGCGCCTCGTGCAGGACCTCTTCCACCGCACCGCCGCGGAAGCCACCGCCAGCTTCGTGCGTTGCTATGCCACCTTCATGCCCGAGCTGTCCGCCCGCCACGGCGCCCTGATGGCGGATCCCAGCAAGCAGCCTGGCAAGGATCAGGGCGGCGCTCCCGGCGACGCCTTCTTCGCCCAGGTGCAGGGGCTGCGCGACTGCCCCCACGGCAGCCTTGGCTGGGCCTTCGTGCAGTTCTACGCGCGCAACGGCCTGCCCCTGCCGGCCCGGAACACCCCGAACCCCGCCTACTACGTGAGCCATGACATGAACCACGTGATCACCGGCTACGAACCGACGGGGCCGGGTGAGATCGCCCTGGGCGCCTTCAAGCTGGCGCTCCGCAACGACGACGCGAACTGGATGGCCTCGCTCGCCAACTTCCTCATCCATGAGGTGGGCCTGTTCGTGCACGGCAACGACAGCCAGTTCGTGCCCTACGGCGGCGACGGCGAGCCTTACAACGGCCTCAACGGCAAACGGGGGGCCCTCGATCTGCCGGGTGCGCCCGAGTTGCTGGCGGAAGCCTGGCGTCGGGGCGCCGCCTGCAGCGGTGATTTCAGCCGGCTCGATCACCTCGCCCTCGCCAGCGAGCCCCTGCTGGAGATCCGTCGCCGCTTCCACGTGCTGCCGCTGGAGCGGCCCATGCTCGACGAGCCGGAGTTCTGGCCCTATGAGGGCTGAAGGCTCTGCTCCGCCGGTGGGCGGTTGAAGCCTCCGCTCAGCTGGTGAGCTCCAGTTCCCGCTCCAGGCCCGCCATCACCACATCGGCGCTGAGCTTGATGCGGTAGCGGCAGGCCTGGGTCTCGCTGCAGTCGAAGGTGCCGCGCTCCCAGTACTTGTTGCTGCCGGCGCCGCCGCCGCAGAGGCCGAAGTACTCGCACTCGGCCCGGCAGCGCTCCACGCCGGAGCGGATCTCGCTGTACACCTGCTGGAACTTGGCGCTATCCACCACGGATTCCAGGCTGTCGGTGATCACGTTGCCGAAGGCGAAATCGCCGTAGGCGGCGGTGGCCACCGACAGCAGCTCGGGGTCAAAGGTGGAGAAGTTGCCACGCGCATCCACGTTCACGATCGCGAACGGGTGGTTCATGTCGGTGCGCGCCAGCCGCTGATCGCCGCAGGCGAGGCCGGCGATCTCATCGAACTCCCGCAGGCGCAGAGCGCCGGGCTCGGCCCGCAGCCGCTCCCAGAAACGCTCCAAAAACGCCTGGTAGCGCGCCTCCGAGCGGGGGCGGGACAGGGTGGAGCTGAGATTCTCTCCCTCGGTTTCCTCCATGTTGAAGGCCAGGTTGTCCATGCCCTGGCCGTGGAAGAAGTCGAACAGGGTGTCGGCGTGATCGAGGGCGTCGTCGGTGAGCACGGCGATCACCTGGAAGGGGATGCCGCGGCGCTGCAGCCAGCCGATGCCCCGCAGGCTGGCGGCATGGCTGGGCAGGCCGGTGCGGGTGCGGCGGTGGGCGTCGTGCAGGAAGGCGGGGCCATCCAGGCTCACACCCACGTGGATGTCATTGCGCTCGAAGCAGTCGCACCAGGCGGCGTCGATCGTCATGGCGTTGGTCTGCAACGACTGCGCGATCTGCAGCGGCGGACCGTCCCGGCGGGCCAGTACGGAGCGGATCAGCGCGGTGGCCTCGTCGTAGAAGGCGATCGGCATGGTGAGCGGCTCACCGGCATGCCATAGCAGGGTGAAGTCGTCGGTGGCGAAGGGGCTCTCCAGCACCCGCTCCAGCGTGCGCTCCAGCAGCTCCAGCGGCAGCCGGCTGCGGTCGTCGCGGCTGGGCAGGTAGCAGTAGTCGCAGTCGAGGTTGCAGAACGGGGTGGGCTGCACCACCAGCAGCCGCAGGGGACCGAACGCGGGGGAGGTCAACGGCTCACCAGAAGTTGCGGAAGCCGCCGCCATTGCGGAACCCCCCATTGCCGAAGCCGCCGTTAGGCCAGCCACCTCCGTTGCGGAAGCCGCCGTTCCAGAAGCCGCCATTGCGGAAGCCACCGTTAGAGAAGCCGCCATTGCGCCAACCGACCCGCGGCCCGTTCACAAACACGTAGGCCAGCACATCGTCGGGGATGGCCTTGGTTGCTGCCGGCTCCTGGCCATCACCGGCCTGATCCTGGCCATGGACCGCGCCGGTTTCCAGCTCGCGAACCGCCCCGGCGATGCGGCGCAGACGGGCCTCCACGCTGAGGCTGTCCGGTTCAGGACCGTCGCGGCTCGGGCTGGCGGCGCCAGCGGCAGCCAGCGCTTCGGCGGCCGGGATCAGCGGCAGGATCGCCAGGAACAACAGAAAGCCGAACTGCCTGGGACGCGGAAGGAAAGCCATCGGAAGTGAAACCTGGAGAACGGAAGAAGCGGAGGGCGAGGGCGTGGGGCGGGGTGACTCAGGGCGCAGACGGGGCGGAAGACGCTGCCGCTGGACCCTGGGGACGGATCGCCTCGTAATTCAGCAACACCGTTTCGAAATAGGTGCGAATGCGCTCAGACGGCACCCCCAGCATCCCCTTCGGACCCACCCAGCGGTCCACGCTGGCCACTGCCTCGGGATCGCCGTCCACATAGCCCTGCAGCATCCGAGCGATTGCCAGGTTGGTGAAGTCGCGGAAGGCGGAATCGTTTTCAGGCACCACGCAACCCACCGCGTAGCGCTCATAAGGGAGCTCCGGCGTGACCACCAGGCCGGTGGCACCGAGACTGCTGACCTTGCCGATCAGCAGGGTGGTGTCCCCCATCACGCCGTCCAGCTGGCCGGCCTGCAGCGCGGCCACCGCCTCCCCCAGCCCGGCGAAGGGAACAGCGCGTGCCTTGGGCTGGATGCCCTTCAACACCGCCTCACCGAGGGAACCCGGCACCGCACCGATGCGGCGGCCCAGCAGCGAGGCTGCTGAGCCATCGATCCGGCCCGCCGGGGCCAGCACGCGGATGCCGGAGAGCCCGATCGGCAGGGTGTAATCCACCTGGGCATCGCGGGCCCAGGAGAAGGGCACACCGCAGGCGAGGGCCAGTTCTCCCTTGCCCACCCGGCGCACCAGCTCGGCGGGATCGCTCACCGGCTCGAACCGCACAGTGATCGGCCGCCCCAGCGCCGCGGACAGCTCTGCCTGGACCCGGCGCACCACCTCCACCCCATAGCCGACGGGCTGGCCACTGCTGTCTCGGAAGCTGAGGGGGGGTAGCAGGGGTTCGCTCCCCACCACCAGCTCACCGGTGACGGCCACCCGCTGCAGCACCCCCTCGGCACGAGCCGCTGCGGCCGGCATCACGGCCGCCAGCAACGCAAGGACCACCGAGGTGAGCCGAAGGCTCGGGCTCGAGAAGCGGCAGAACGGCATGGCTCACGGCATCGATAACCCGGCATCACTCTGCTGCCACTGGGCCAGGCGCGCCACAAGCCTGGAACCAACGCCATAAATCCACAACGCCAGGTCCACGACGCCAGGCCCGGGTGGTGGCCACGCCTAGCCGCCGCTCGGGAGGTAGCGCATGCTCAGATCCAGCCAGCGGCTGCGGGTGACCGGCGCGCTGGTGGAGATCAGATCGATGCCGGTGGCGGCGTAATCCCGCAGCTGTTCAGGTTGCACCCCCGACGCTTCCAGCACCACCGCCCGCCCCTGCGCTGCCGCCAGAGCCCGCAGCTGCGGCACCAACGCCTGCAGGGCCGGCGGGGCGAATTCATCGAGCAGCACCGCATCGGCGCCGGCACGCACGGCGGCTTCGGCCTCGGCAGCGGTTTCCGCCTCCACGATCACCCGCGCCGGCCAGGGCGCCGCCGCCCGCACCGCCGCGATCGCCGGCCCCACCCCGCCGCTCCAGGCCAGGTGGTTCTCCTTGAGCATGGCCGCATCATCGAGGCCGAAGCGGTGGTTCAAACCGCCGCCGCAGCGCACGGCGTACTTCTCCAGCAGCCGCAGGCCGGGCGTGGTCTTGCGGGTGTCGGCCAGGGCCACGCCGCTGCCCGACAGCTCAGCCACCAGCCGGGCGGTGGCGGTGGCGATGCCGCTCAGGCGCATGGCCAGGTTGAGGGCCGTGCGTTCCCCCGCCACCAGGGCCGGCGCTGCCCCCTCCAGCTCCAGCAACGCTTGCCCGGCCCGCACCGGCGTCCCCTCCGCCAGCCGATCGCGCACCACCACTCCCGCATCCAGCAGCCTGAACAGGGGCTCCACCAGCACACCGCCGCAGAACACCCCATCGGCCTTGGCGATCCAGTGGGCCCGGCCCCGGGCGCCCGTCAGGGCCGGGGCGGTGAGATCGCCGCGGCCGAGGTCCTCCGCCAGCCAGCCACGCAGCTGCTGTTCAAGAGCAGGGCTGAAAGGCAGCAGGGGCGGCTGTGTCACCGGGAAAGAAGGGGAGAGGCGGGGGAAGGGAGCCGCAGGCAGCGGCAGGCAGGACAGCTCAGCGCGTGATCGACGCCGGCCATTCGGGCTCCCGGCCGCGGGGCAGCACGTTGAAGCGCTGGCGCACCAGCTCCAGCGGGTCGGCGAAGTGGTCCCAGGGGTCGATGGCGGCGATCAGATCCACCGACACCTGGGCGCCGTGGGCCATGCCGGCGAACAGGCGCTCCACATCCAGCGCATCACGCTCACCCGGGATGAACGGGGTCGTGCCGATGCCCAGCTCGAATTCCGCCAGCCCGAACATCAGCACATAGAACGGGTCCACCCGCTCGAAGCCCGCCTGGAAGCCGAGCACGGCCCCCTCCTCGGCGGCGGTGGTGCCGTAACCGCCCAGCACGTGGCAGCAGTCGTGGTGCATCACCGGCGGCGGCGGGCCGCCCAGCTCTCCGGGGAACCCGAAGCCGTTGCGGTCGATGAAGGCGGCATAGGCCAGGCCGAAGCTGCCGGCGGGGTAGTGGCGCAGGGCCCGGTAGCGCTCCGCCATGGCGGTGTCCTCCTGCCGCAGCAACACCCGCGCCACCCCCAGGGCACCGCGCAGCCCCTCCTGCTCCAGGGTGGCCCGCGCCGCCGACGCGATGAAGCCGCGCCGGGCGATGTCGAGGCGCACCATGGCCAGCCGCTGCTCCATCACCTGGCCGAAGGTGCGCACCGGCGCCGGGTCCACCGCCAGGGCTGCCGCCGCCTGCTCCAGCAGCTGCTGCTGCACCGGGGAGGGGGCACCGTCGAGCAGGGCCACCAGGGTCATGCCACGCAGGATGCGCTCGCGCCACTGGGGATCGGCAGTGACGGCCTGCACCCGTTCGGCCAGCTGGTCGGGGCTGATCGGTGCCAGCGCCTCCAGGTCGCAGTCGATCTGCAGCAGGTGATCACGCACGCCGCGGATGGCGGCAAGGGCCTTGGCCGTGGGCGCGCCATTGCAGCGGGCCACCGTGAGCAGGGCCGCCAGAGCGGCGGCGCCGATGGCCTGGCGTTGGGCCAACGGAAGCTGAGCCCTGGGATCGATCACCGCACAGCTCCACGCCGTGAGGCCATTGTGCTCAGCCCTCTTTCCTCTGCTCCGCCCCGTTTCATTTGCCGATGCAGAAGCGCGCGAACACCCGATCGAGCACGGCTTCGCTCACCTCCTCGCCGGTGATCTCACCGAGGCTGCGCACGGCGGCGCGCAGATCGATCGTCCAGAAATCCCACGGCAGCTGGGCCGCGGCGGCCTCCAGGCTGCGGCCGAGGGCAGCTGCAGCGGCGGCGGCCAGCTCGCGCTGACGGCCATTGAGCGCCACCTGCAGGCCCTGCAGCTCGGTGGCACCGCAGCGCTGCAGCAGCGTCTCCACGAGCACATCACAGCCCTCGCCGGTGCGGGCGCTGATCGCCACTTCGAGCGGAAACCCGGGGCCGGTCGGGGCCACCGCACCGGTGGCAAGGCCGGCGGCATCGGCCTTGTTGCCCACCAGCAGCAGCACCGCACCGTCCGGCACCAGGTCGCGCAGCTCCTGGTCGTCGTCGCTCCAGCCGGTGGTGAGATCGAACAGCAGCAGCACCGCATCGGCGGCAGCCAGGGCGGCGCGGCTGCGCGCGATGCCGAGGCGTTCCACCGCATCGCTGGTGGGGCGAATGCCGGCCGTGTCGAGCAGGGTGAGCGGCACACCCTCCAGCACCAGCTCGCTTTCGAGCAGGTCGCGGGTGGTGCCGGGGGTGTCGGTCACGATCGCGCGCTCCCGGCGGCTGAGCCGGTTGAGCAGGCTCGACTTGCCCACGTTGGGGCGACCCACGATCGCCACCCGCAGCCCATCACGCAGCAACTCCCCCTGGCGCGCCTCAGCCACCAGAGCCTCGAGCGCCTGGCGCACCGCCGTGAGCGCCGCCACCACGGCGGCGGCATCGAGCGGCGGCAGGTTCTCCTCGAAATCCACCCGTGCCTCCAGTTCGGCCAGCTGGTCGAGCAGCTGCTCCCGCAAGACCGTGATGCGGCGCTGCAGGCCGCCATCGAGGCCCGCCATCGCCAGCTGGGCGGCCCGTTGGCTGCGGGCGGCGATCAGGTCGCCGATCGCCTCGGCGCGGGTGAGATCGAGGCGACCGTTCAGAAAGGCCCGCTGGCTGAATTCACCGGCGGCGGCACGGCGGCAGCCGTGGGCCAGCACCAGCGCCAGCACGCGCTGCACGGCGATCAGGCCGCCGTGGCAGTGCAGTTCCACCACGTCCTCGCGGGTGAAGCTGCGCGGTGCCTTCATCAGCAGCAGCAGAGCCTCATCCACCCGTTCGCCGCTGGCCGGGTCCACCACATGGCCATAGAGCACGCGGTGGCTGTCCCAGACCTGCTGCCCCGGGGCGCGGAACAGGGTGCGGCCGATCGACTCCGCCGCCGGGCCGGACATCCTGACGATCGCCACACTCCCCAGGCCCGGTGCCACGGCCGTGGCGATCGCAGCGATGGTGTCGTCCCAATCCAACCGGCCCCGGCGGCGACGGACGCTCCAGTCTCGGCTGCGGCAGGGCCCGGCGTTCAGCCGCGGCTGAAGCCGGGGCAGAGCATCAGGTCGATGTGGCCGCCACTGGGCTGGCGCCACTCACGGAATTCGGCGGCCAGCGCCCTGTGTTCGCGGCCCTGGCGATCAGCTTCGAGCGTCTGGAGCCGTTGATGCACGAGGTCAAGGGTGTCGTCGATCAGCTGGGCGGCCTGTTCGGAGGTCATGGCGAGGCATCGAGACGGAAACCGGTGACTGAATTCAGACAGAGGCCCGCTGGGGCAGCTGTAGCGCCAAACACCCGAAGACACCTGAGGTCAGGGGACGCCAGCAGAGGCCACACAGCCATCCAGCCACTGCTGGAGGGGGTCCCAGTCGTCCGCCGTGTCGATCGCCTGCCAGAGGCGCTCGATCTCGCCCCGCACCGGCGTGACCGGCAGATTCCAGTGCCGCAGGGTGGCGGCGATGCCCTGCTGCTGCTCCGGAGGCAGCGCTGACGACCAGCCCCACCAGGCCTCCCGCCAGGCGGCCCAGCGATCGGGCGGTGGCGCAGGGGCCCCAGGCACGAACGGCGCCAGGGCTTCGGCTTCTTCCGGCAGGCCGCCACTGGCGATGCGGTCGGCGAGGGCGGCGAAGAAGCTGCCGTAGGCCACCGGCCAGGCGGCCAGCAGCTGCAGGGCCAGCGGCACCGGGTCCACCAGATCGCCGCCGCGATCGACCACCGCCGCCACGGCGCCGGCATCAAAACCAAGGCGGCGCATCAGGCAGTGGCGGTAGTGGTGGTCGTAGGTGGGCACGAACCGCTCCAGCCGCGCTTCCAGCTCGGCGCGCGGCAGCAGCATCACCAGGGGCTCCTGCAGCAGGCGCAGGTTCTGGTGGCAGATCAGCGGCTGCTGGCCGTAGGCGTACAGGCCGCTGTGGTCGAAGTAGGCGGCGGTGAAGCCCGGATCCCAGGTTTCCAGGAAGGCGAAGGGGCCGTAATCGAAGCTTTCGCCCACCAACGACATGTTGTCGGTGTTGAGCACGCCATGGATGAAGCCGGCCGCCATCCATTCGGCCGCCAGGCGCGCCACCCGCTCCACCAGTTCGCCGTAGAACGCCAGCAGGGCCGCCAGGGCGCTGCCATCGGCAGCGGGGGGATGGGCGGCGGCGATGTGGGGGTAGTACACGGCCACCACATGACGCAACAACCGTTCGAGCTGGCCGGGCTGGCGCAGGTGCAGCAGCCGCTCGCAGGTGCCAAAGCGCAGGTGGGTGCGGGCCACGCGCACCATCACCGCACTGCGGGTGGGGGAGGGCTCATCGCCGCGCCACAGCCCCTCGCCCGTTTCCACCAGGCTGAGTGTGCGGCTGGTGGTGACACCGAGGCGGTGCAGGGCTTCGGAGGCGATCACCTCGCGCACGCCGCCCTTGAGCGTGAGGCGGCCATCCCCGCCACGGCTCCAGGGCGTGGTGCCAGACCCCTTGGTGCCGAGGTCCTGCAGGGCACCGTGGCGATCGCGCAGCTGGCCGTAGAGGAAGCCGCGCCCATCGCCGAGAAACGGGTTGTAGGTGCCGAACTGATAGCCGTGGTAGCGCAGGGCCAGCAGCGGCGTGCGCCCTTCGAAGCGCCCGAAGGCCGCCTCCAGATCCGCGTCGCTCACCGCGGCCGGATCCACCCCGAGCTGCTGCAGCAGCGGATCGTTGCGAAAGCGCAGGCGGCTCTGGGGGAAGGCGGCCGCCTCCACCACATCCCAGTAGGCCTCACCGAGCGCCTCGATCGAGGGCTCGAAGGGCAAGGCGAGCAGGGGATTGGGGCTGGCGGACATGGGCAGCAGGCGAAACTGCGCGTAGCGCAACGAGTGGTCTGCCGCCGGGACGCCCGGTACAGCTGCTGCAGAATCGCGCAGCCGGAGAGAGCCTCACCGTGTGTGGCACACCATCCCCGAAGCCGCGGCTGCACCGATTCCCATGAAGCCCCCCCTTGAAATCCGGCCCATCCGCAGCGAAGAACTGCACCTGATCGCCCAGTACATCACGGGGCTGCAGCAATCGCTCATGCCCCTCGATCCAACGCAGCGGATCATCTGCCCGGATGGCTATGGAGAGGCCTATTCGCAGGATCTGCAGAAGCGCGTTGCCGGCGGGGACGGTGTGATCCTGGTGGCCGTGAGTGGTGATCAGCCAGCGGGAATGGTGGCAGGAATCGTGAAAGCCCCGCCCTATTACGAAGCCATCGGCAACACGGTGCAGCGGGAGGGCGAAGTTCTTGAGTTGTTTGTGTCGGAAGATTTTCGTGGCCAGGGGGTGGCCACGCAGCTGATGGCCGCGGTCGAAAGCTACTTCCAGGCGAAGGGTTGTGAAGTGTCGGGGATCGCCGTGCTGGCACAGAACGAACGAGCCCACCGCCTCTACGCCCATCTTGGCTACGCCGACCGGGTGATTTATGCCGTCAAGCCGCTGCTGAAGACCTGAGAAAGAAACTGCGTCAACTGCAGGTGTGGTCAGCCGTTGCCGGTGCGGCAGAGATCCAGCACATCCGCCATCGAGCGGATCTGATCCATGGTGGTGCCCATCTGGGCGGCGCTCACGAATTCCACCTTCAGATCGATCGTGGCCGGTTTGCCCACGCTGGTGCGTACCCGCGCATCGCTCACGTTGATGCGGTGATCGGCCAGGCGGGTGAGGATGTCCTTCAGAACCCCGACCCGATCGAGCACCTCGATGCGCAGCCGCACCGGATAGCGCCGCTGCTGCGCTTCACCGATCGGGTTCCAGCGCACCGGCAGACGCCGCTCCACCGGCACCTGGGCCACATTGCCGCAGTCCTGCCGGTGAATCGTGATGCCGTGGTTGCCCAGCGCCACCGCACCCACGATCGGCTCACCGGGCAGTGGGCCGCAGCAGCCACCCAGCCGGTATTCCAGCCCTTCCACCCCCAGAATCGGGCTGCCCGAGGCGGGTGACGCCACGGGCGCTTCCGGCCGGCCAGCCGAAACGGCGGCGGCCACCTGCTCATTGGTGAGCGCCGGTGCCGCCGCTTCGGTGGCGAGGCGAATCTCCTCGCGCAGGCGGTTCACCACCTGATGCAGGGTGACGCCGCCGAAACCGAGCGCCGCCAGCAGGTCTTCAGTGCCCACCAGGTTGCAGCGGCGGGCCACCTTGGCCATCGCCTCGCCGCTCAGCAGCGCCTCGAAACCGTCGCGGCCCAGCTCCCGCTCCAGCAGATCGCGGCCGCGCAGGATGTTCTCATCGCGGTGGCTGCGCTTGTACCACTGGCGGATGCGATTGCGGGCCGTGGGTGTGGCCACGAAGTTGAGCCAGTCGAGGCTCGGGTGGGCAGATTTCGCCGTGATGATCTGCACGAAGTCGCCATTTCTCAGCTGGGTGGCGAGGGGGCAGAGGCGGTCATTGATGCGTACGCCCTGGCAGTGATTGCCCACTTCCGAGTGAATACGGAAAGCAAAATCAACCGCCGTGGCGCCCTTGCGCAGCCCCACCACATCCCCATGCGGTGTGAACACGAACACCTCCTCATCGAAGAGGTCCTCCTTGATCGAGGCGAGGTAATCGCTGCTGTCGTCACCGCCGCCGTCCTGCTGCCAATCAACGAGCTGCCGCAGCCAGTTGAAGCGTTCGGTAGTGCCGCCATCCGCAGGTGAGCCGCCCTCCTTGTATTTCCAGTGGGCGGCGATGCCGTACTCCGCCACCTGGTGCATCTCTGTGGTGCGGATCTGCACTTCAATGGGCCGGTGCCGGCCGATCACCGCCGTGTGCAACGACTGATACCCATTGGGCTTGGGCAGGCCGATGTAGTCCTTGAAGCGGCCGGGAATCGGGCGGAAGGTGTCATGCACCACGGCCAGAGCGCGGTAACAGCTCTCCAGATTCGGCGTGAGGATGCGCAGCGCCGCCACGTCGAAGATCTCGTGGAAGGCCTTCT
Organism: Synechococcus sp. L2F; assembly: GCF_024345695.1. Taxonomy (NCBI): domain Bacteria; kingdom Bacillati; phylum Cyanobacteriota; class Cyanophyceae; order Synechococcales; family Synechococcaceae; genus Synechococcus; species Synechococcus sp. L2F. The sequence continues at coordinate 135,954 of NZ_JAGQBP010000002.1, forward strand.
GCTGAAGCTGCATCTTGCTCCAGATGCCGTAGAGATGCTTCGGCCGTCCACTCACATCGCAGTTGGTGAGCCCCACCGCCGCCAGCCGTTTGCGCAGCAGCGCCACGGTCACCGCCAGGCGATCCTCGCGGTCGCTGCGCTTGCTGGCCACCTGCTCCTTGATCTCCTGATAGGCGGCAGGTTCGAGGATCTTGAAGGCGAGATCTTCCAGTTCCCACTTGAACCGCCCGATGCCGAGACGATTGGCGAGCGGGGCATAGATCTCGCGGGTTTCCCGGGCGATGCGTTGCTGCTTCTCGGGCCGCAGGGCGCCGATCGTGCGCATGTTGTGCAGCCGGTCGGCCAGCTTCACCAGCACCACCCGGATGTCACTGGCCATCGCCAGGAACATGCGGCGCAGGTTCTCCGCCTGGGCTTCGGTGCGGTCAGTGAAATGAATGCCGCCCAGCTTGGTGACCCCTTCCACCAGCGCCCGCACCTCAGCGCCGAACTGGGCTTCCAGCTCCTCCGGGCTCACCTCCGTGTCCTCCACCACGTCGTGCAGGAAGCCGGCGGCAATCACACCGGGGCCGGCGCCGATGTCGCGCAGCAGGTCGGCCACCGCGATCGGATGAATGATGTAGGGCTCGCCGGTGGCCCGCACCTGGCCGTCGTGCAGCTGGAAGGCGAAATCGAAGGCGTTGGCGAGCAGCGATTCGCCATGGCTGGGGGGCACGGCGGCACCGGGCTGGTCGTCGCTGGTCCGCACCCGCTCCAGGCAGGTGCGCAGCCAGTCGGGCAGGACGACGCCGTAAGCCTCGGCGTCGCGCAGGCGGCGCTGGGTGGTGCTGGCCGCAGGGGAAAGAGCGCCTCCAGCGGCCCCGGCCTCTTTCGAGCGGTCAGGAACAGCGGGGAGTCCGTTGACCTCGATCGGGGCGATTCGGGTTCCTGCCGCCGCTTCGAGCATCTACAGGTTTCCTCTGGCGTTCAGCGTAGGCAGGCGCCACGCGGAATGAGCAGATCGGGCTCGGATCCCCCATGCTGGGCCCGCTGCCCGGTCACGATCCGCTCACACCATGGCCAGCTCCCGGTCCAGCGCTCCAGTGCTCCAGATCCACCAGCTGACGGTGCGCTACCCGGGCGCCCCGGAGGGTCCTGCCACCCTCGATGGCCTGGATCTGCGCCTCGACCCTGGGGACCGTCTGGCGCTGGTGGGGCCTTCCGGATGCGGCAAGAGCACGGTGGCCCGCGCCGTAGTGCAACTGCTGCCGGCAGGAAGCCAATGCAGCGGCGAGCTGCTGCTGTGCGGCCAGGACCCGCGCCGTCTGCGCCGTGCCGCCCTGCAACGCCTGCGGGGCGAAGCCGTGGGCCTGGTGTTCCAGGACCCGATGACCCGGCTCAACCCACTGCTGCGCATCGGCGATCACCTGGGCGACACGCTCACCGCCCACCGGCCGCTCTGGGGCCGTCGCCAGGTGCGGCGCCGGGCCCAGGAGCTGCTGGAGCGGGTGGGCATCAACCCGGAGCGCTACGGCAGCTATCCCCATGAATTCAGCGGTGGCATGCGCCAGCGGCTGGCGATCGCCCTGGCGATGGCCCTGGAGCCGGCACTGGTGATCGCCGATGAACCCACCACCAGCCTCGATGTGGCGGTGGCGGGCCAGGTGATGGCCGAACTCACGGGCCTCTGCCGCGAAACCGGCAGCGCCCTGCTGCTGATCAGCCACGACCTGGCGATGGCCGGGCGCTGGTGCGACCGGATCGCCGTGCTCGAAGCCGGGCGGCTGGTGGAGGAGGCTCCCGCCCATACCCTGCTCACCCGGCCGCAGGCCCCCCTGGCCCAGCGGCTGGTGGCGGCGGCGCGGCGGCGCGAAGGCGGCCTCACGCCCCCACCGGCCAGCGGCCCACCCCTGCTGGCGGTGGAGGAACTGCGCTCCTGGCACCCGCTGCCCTCGCTCCCCTTCCGGCAGCGCTGGCTCAAGGCGGTGGATGGGGTGAGCCTGGAGCTGCGCGAAGGCGAAACGGTGGGGGTGGTGGGGGCCTCAGGCTGCGGCAAGAGCACCTTCTGCCGCGCCCTGATGGGGTTGGCGCCCGTGCGCGGCGGCGCCGTGCGGCTGCAGGGCCGCGACCTGCTGCAACTGCGGGGGCCGGAGCTGCGCCGCCAGCGGCGGCGCCTGCAGATGGTGTTCCAGGACCCATTGGCCTGCCTTAACCCCGTGATGACGGTGGGCACAGCGGTGGCCGACCCGCTGCGCATCCATGGCCTGGCCAGCCGGCCGGAGGCACGCGCCCGGGCCCGCGCCGGGCTGGAAGCGGTGGGGCTGAGCCCGGCCGAGGCCTTCGAAAACCGGCTGCCGCGGCAGCTCTCCGGTGGCCAGCAGCAGCGCGTGGCCATCGCCCGGGCGCTGGTGCTGGAGCCGAGCGTGCTGCTCTGCGACGAGAGCGTGAGCATGCTGGATGCAGAAGTGCAGGCCGAGGTGCTCGCCCTGCTGCGCGCCCTGCAGCAGCGGCTGGGGCTGGGGCTGATCTTCATCACCCATGACCTGGCCCTGGCCGGCGGCTTCTGCCAGCGGGTGATCGTGCTCGACGGCGGCCGCATCGTGGAGGAAGGGCCCGGCGATCAGCTGCTGGCAGCGCCCCAGGCGGCGATCACCAGGCAGCTGGTGGCGGCCAGTCCACGCCTGCCGGCCCTGAGCTGAGATGGCGCTGACAGCCCCGGAGCGCCACCAGGCCGTCAGGCGCCTGCTGCGCCTGCTGCTGCTGGTGAACGCCATCGGCATCGGCGTGGCCGTGGCGATCCGGTTGTACAGCGGCGAAACCCAGCTGCTGAACAGCCTGCGGCTGCAGCTGGCGGCCGTGCTGCCCCGCTGGATCGTGCTGCCGCTGATGGGCGGCCTGGGCGGCGCGGTGGCCGGTGGCCTGATCAGCGCCTTCGAGCCGGAGGCGAAGGGATCGGGAATCGTGCAGGTGATGCTCTGGCTGGAGGGGGTGCCGATCCCGATGACCTGGCGGTTGGCGATCGTCAAGCTGCTGGCCAGCGGCATCGCCATCGGCAGCGGCCTGCCGGTGGGGCCGGAGGGCCCCTCGATCCAGATCGGCGCCGTGGTGGGCCGCGCCACCGCCGACGGCCTGCAGGCCCCACCGCGGGAACGCAGGCTGGCCGTGGCGATCGGCAGTGGCGCTGGCCTGGCGGCGATCTTTCACGCGCCGCTCGGCGGCCTGGCCTACACGCTTGAGGAGATGTTCAAAGGCAGCACGGTGCGCAGCAATGCCGTCGTCACCTTCGCCATCTTCGCCACGATCACCTGGACCCGGCTGTTCGATGGCCATGAAAGCGGGCCGCTGTGGTTACGGCAGCTGCTACCGGTGATCGAGGACCCCTCGCGCCTCACCGATTTCCGCCTGGTGGACATCCCCCTGTTGATGCTGCTGGGCGCGACCGCCGGCGCGCTGGCGATGCTCTACCAACGGGTCATCGTGCGCCTGCGTCGGGGGTTCTTCCGCCTGCATCTGTCGCTGTGGCAGCAGCTGGGTCTGGTGGGCCTGGGGATCGGCCTGGCCTCCTCCCTGCTCAATCCCAGCTTCGACAATCCCGATCGGCTCGGCTTCAGCGCCCTGCTCGGGCTGAGCACGCCGCTGAATGCCCTGGTGGCCTTGATCGTGCAGGCGGCCGGCACTGCCCTGGCTGTGGCGGCTGACGCCCCCGGAGGCTTCCTGGCACCGGCGCTGGTGGTGGGAGCCTCGCTGGGCACATTGGTGCAGCAGGTGTGTCAGGTGCTGTTCGATTACGCCCCGTCCACGCTGCTGTTCGCCGGCGGCGGGGCCTTCCTGGGGGCCCTCACCCGCACGCCGCTCACCGCGATCCTGCTCACCTTCGAGCTCAGCAAGGACTACGCCCTGCTGCTGCCGATCGGCTTCGCCGTGAGCACGGCGATCGCCGTGGCCGATCTGTTTGAGCACAACACCATCTACGACCTGATGCGCGACGAATCGCTGCGGGAGCGGCGGCGCCAGAGTGCCGCTGACGCGACAGCGGCAGCCAACGACCGCACAGACCCCGGCTAGGGCAACGGGTCTGCGGGGCTGTCGCCGGTGGCGGCTGCCGGCTGGGCCTGGTGCGCGGGCTGACGGCGGCGCAGCACCGCGAGCAGCGCCGTGAAGGCGGGCGGCAGCGGCGCCTCGAAGCTCAGCCGCTCGCCGCTGATCGGGTGATCGAGGCCCAGGGCCACCGCATGCAGGGCCTGGCCCGGCAGCTCGATCGGCAGACGCCGGCAGCGGCTGTAGGTGGCATCCCCCACGATCGGGTGGCCGATGTGGGCGCCGTGCACACGGATCTGGTGGGTGCGGCCGGTGTCGAGCTTGAAACGCAGCAGGGAGTAATCACCCAGCCGCTCGATCAGGCGCCAGTGGGTGCGGGCCAGCCGGCCCTTGTCGTCGGCCACCACGGCGTACTTCTTGCGGTCGATCGGGTGGCGGCCGATGGCGGCCTCGATCGTGCCGGACTCCGCCTGGGGCGCCCCGTGCACCACACCCAGGTAGTCGCGGGAGGCCACGCGCTGCTGGATCTGGCGTTGAAGGTTCACAAGGGCCTGCTGACTCTTCGCCACCACGATGCAGCCGGTGGTGTCCTTGTCGAGGCGGTGCACGATGCCCGGCCGCCGCTCGCCGCCGATGCCCGGCAGGTCGGGGCAGTGGTGCAGCAGGCCGTTCACCAGGGTGCCGTCCTTGTTGCCGGGGGCCGGGTGCACCGTGAGCCCGGCAGGCTTGTTGAGCACGATCAGGTGGCTGTCCTCGTAGAGGATGTCGAGCGGGATCGGCTGCGGGATCAGGTAGGGGAGCGGCTCCGGCGGCGGCATCCACAGCTCCACGCAATCTCCAGGCCGCAGCGGTGTCTTGGCGCGGCCCGGGCTGCCGTTCACCCGCACCAGGCCGGCATCGATGAATTTCTGAATGCGGGCACGGCTCTGCTCCGGCCGCTGGGCCACCAGCCAGCGATCGAGCCGCATCGGCAGGGGCCGGGGGTAGTGGAGCGTGATCAACTCCCCTTCACCTGCCCCGAACGCGCTCATGCCTCCACAGCGGCGGCGGGCTTCTGGGGCGGGCGCTCCAGGGCGATCGGGCCGAGCACGGCGCGGCGGAAATCATCGAGCAGGCGCTGGGCCATGCGCGCGGTGTCGCCGCTGGTGTGGCGGGCGGCAGCGGCCTCCAGCCAGGCCAGCCCATCCGGCAACGACTCCAAGGCCCCAGCTCCATCACGCTCGCGATCCCCGTCCGAGGCGTCGTCGTGCTCGCCATCGGCATGGCGCCGCCCCTGACGCCGCGGCAGTGCCACGCCGTAGCGCTTCTCCAGCAGCTGCGCCGGCAGCCCGGCCTCCGGCACCGAGGCCAGCGCATCGAGCAGGTGCAGGAAGGCCACCGCCACCCCCTCTCCGTCGTAGGCGGCCTGGCCGATGTCGTCGCAGAGGGCCAGCAGCAGGGCGGCGCGCTGGTCTTCCAGGCGGGGAGGAAGCACGCCGGGGGCATCGAGCAGATCCAGCGCCTGGCCCAGCCGCACCCAGCGCAGCGTGCGGGTGACCCCGGCCCGCCGGGCACTCTCCACCACCTTCTGGCGCACCAGCCGGTTGATCAGCGCCGACTTGCCCACGTTGGGGAACCCGAGCACCAGGGCCCGCACCGGCCTCGGGCGCATGCCGCGGCCGGCGCGGCGGGCATTGAGTTGCTCGCCCGCCCGGATCGCCGCCTCCTGCAGCTGCTTCACGCCCGTGCCGGTCTTGGCGTCACACCACCAGGGCACTTCGCCTTGCTCGCGCAGCCAACGGTCCCACGACAGGCGGGCCGTTTCATTCACCATGTCGCGGCGGTTGATCACCAGCAGGCGGTGCTTGCCCTCCATCCAGCGCTTCAGACGCGGGTGGCTGGTAGCGCGGGGGATGCGGGCATCACGCACCTCGATCACCAGATCCACCTTGGCGAGCTGGGCCTTCAGCTGGCGCTCCGCCTTGGCGATGTGGCCGGGATACCACTGAATGGCGGGCTGCATCAGGGCACCACCAGCACCGGACAGGGAGCCAACTGGATCACCCGGGCGGCGGTGCTGGGCTCATCGGCTGCGAGCGTGAGGCCCCGGGTGCTCATCACGATCACATCGGCGTTGATCTCATCGGCCACGTCGCCGATCACGAAGGCGGGATTGCCTTCCCGCTCGATCACTTCGCAGGCCACCCCCGCCTGCTCGAAGTGGCTGCGGGCCTGCTCCAGCAGGCTGGCAACGGCGGCCGCATCGTGCATGGCGCCCTCCGGTTCCACCACAGAGAGCACCACCAGCCGCCCGTTGTGCTGCTGGGCCAGGCGCAGCGTGAAGGCAGCCGTCTCCATGGTCTGACGGCTCTGGTCGATGGGGAACAGGATGGTGGAGAACATCGGTCACATCCCCGACGGGACAGAAGGGGCAGGCAAGTTGCTGACCTTGTCCTAGCGCCCGCTGTGCCCGAGACCACCGCCCCCTTCAACACGGGCAGGGCCACGGGTTAATGTCGCGCATCTTTCCTTACATCTTGAATCCATGACGAAGCGCTCCCTGGCCAGCCTCTCCGCCGATGAACTGAGCGGCAAGCGCGTTCTGGTGAGGGTCGACTTCAACGTGCCACTCGACGGTGACGGCGCCATCACCGACGACACGCGCATCCGGGCCGCCCTGCCCACGATCAACGACCTCACCACCAAGGGAGCCCGGGTGATCCTGGCCGCCCACTTCGGCCGTCCCAAGGGCCAGGTGAACGAAACGATGCGCCTCACCCCGGTGGCGTCCCGCCTCGCCGAGCTGCTCGGCAAACCGGTGGTCAAGACCGACAGCTGCATCGGCCCTGATGCCGAAGCCAAGGTGGCCGCCATGGCCGACGGCGATGTGGTGCTGCTGGAGAACGTGCGTTTCTTCGCCGAGGAAGAGAAGAACGACGACGCCTTCGCCGCAAAGCTGGCCGCCCTGGCAGACGTCTATGTGAACGACGCCTTCGGCGCCGCCCACAGGGCCCACGCCTCCACCGAAGGCGTCACCAAGTACCTGAGCCCCAGCGTGGCCGGCCACCTGATGGAGAAGGAACTGCAGTACCTGCAGGGCGCCATCGATGAGCCTCAGCGGCCGCTGGCGGCGATCGTGGGCGGCTCCAAGGTGAGCAGCAAGATCGGCGTGCTCGAAGCCCTGATCGACAAGTGCGACAAGGTGCTGATCGGCGGCGGCATGATCTTCACCTTCTACAAGGCACGCGGCCTGGCGGTGGGCAAGAGCCTGGTGGAAGACGACAAACTTGAGCTCGCCAAGGAGCTGGAGGCCAAGGCGGCCGCCAAGGGCGTGCAGCTGCTGCTGCCCACCGATGTGGTGCTGGCCGATGCCTTCTCCCCCGACGCCAACAGCCAGACCACCGCGATCGACGCCATCCCCGACGGCTGGATGGGCCTCGACATCGGCCCCGATTCGATCAAGACCTTCCAGGAGGCCCTGGCCGACTGCAAGACCGTGATCTGGAATGGCCCCATGGGCGTGTTCGAGTTCGACAAGTTCGCTGCCGGCACCAACGGCATCGCCCACACCCTGGCCGATCTGAGCGGCAAGGGCTGCTGCACGATCATCGGTGGCGGTGATTCGGTGGCGGCTGTCGAGAAGGTGGGCGTGGCCGAGCGCATGAGCCACATCTCCACCGGTGGTGGCGCCAGCCTTGAACTGCTGGAAGGCAAGGTGCTGCCCGGCGTGGCCGCCCTCGACGAGGCCTGATCTCAGGTCACCGGGGCGACGCAGGAAAGGCTGGGGCGGCTACTGCCCCCACGCTGGCTCAGATCAGAGCGCCTGCCTGCTGCCCCGGCCGCGGCGGCCGCCTTTGTCTTCCCCGTTCAGCTCCGGCATGGGAAGGCCGAGCTTTTGGTTGAAGGCTTTCGCCTGATCGCGGTTTTTGGTCATCAGGGCGCGACGGCTTGCCATCGCCTTGCGGCGGCACGATTGCAAGTCGTCCAAGTCGGTCGCGGCGCTGACGCAACGCTCGCTGCTCTGCAGGATGGAAATCTGCTCGGCATGGGTTTTCAGGGACAGGCTGCGCTGGAAGCTGAACAGTTCCTGCTTCTGGCTAGGGGTGAGCTTCTCGACCGACTCGAGCCAGGCCCTGCGACCAGCGCCGGGTCCGTCGCCAGGAACGGCCTGGGCCTGGCCGGCAGCCAGATGGACGATCACCGCCAGGGTGGCGACGACGGGGGGTAGCAACAGTCGTTGCAAACGGGTGGAGGACATCAGGAAGATCATGTGCTCAGGCGCCCTCATGCTGTCGCCGATCTCTGTCTAAACGCACACTCAGCAGCCACCGAAGATGACCGGATGTGGCTGGCGGACGTGCTCAAGGCGTGAGCGCGTCCCGGTTGCCCACCACCCGCACCCGCTTGGTGGTGCTCACGATGCCATCGGGATGCACGAGCAGCACGGCCCAGGTCTGGCTGCCGGGCTGCTGGGGCGCCTGCACCACTTTGAATACCCCACCGCCACCGAGCGCGGTGAGTTCAAGGTCGGGGCTCTGGAAGGCGCGGATCTGCTCCTCGCTCACGGCGGCAATGCCACCGGCGGCCACCGCCCCGTCAAGCGGGTCATCGAACACCACGTCCACGTCATACCGCTGGCCGGTGAGCACCGCATCAGGGATCAGCACACTGACTGGCAGGTCAGTGCTGCCGCTGCGCAGGGTGGCGTTCTCGGAAATCAGCTCCTGACCATCGAGCCGTCCATCCCGGATGCTGAGGGCCAGCAGCTGCTCCGCCTGCAGGCGATAGAGGAAGGCGCCCACCTGGCTGGTGCCGCTCACACTGATGCGCACAGTGCTGCGGCCGTCCTTGAGGCTGTCCCCCGGGGTGATCTGCCAGCGGGCATCAGGGAAGCGCGTGCGGAGGCTGCGGTAACGGGCTTCCAGATCAGCGGGATCGATGCCGTCGCCGGCCTTGAGCAAGGCAGCCACGCTGCCGGCGGAGCCGCTGTTGAGGGCGGTCTCCAAGCTGCGCAGCAGATCGGTGCCGGGAGCGGCCGCCATCGCCGTCGGCGCCCAGCAGGCGGCAGCCAACATCAGGGCCGAGAGCAAGGCGTGTGACCTGTGCGGACGCGGGAGCGAACGGCGAGTGAACGACAGAGAGGGCAGCGACAGGCGGTGCAACGACATGGGCATATGGCGGTCGTCGGGGTGCTTTTAAGTTAGGCGCGCCCGGAGAGGGCACTCCCGCCCGTCCTTGAAGGCTGATGACCCACCTGTTGATCGCCGCCAGCGGCACCGGTGGACACCTCTTCCCTGCTCTGGCGGTGGCTGAGGCCCTGCCGGCCTCCTGGACCGTGAGTTGGCTCGGGGTGCCCGATCGGCTGGAGACGGATCTGGTGCCAAGCCGCTATCCGCTGCACACCGTGCACGCCGGTGGGCTGCAGGGGCGGGGGCTCTGCAAGCTTTGGCAGCTCCTGCGCTTGATCGCCTCCAGCCGTGAGGTGCGGCGGGTGATCCGCCGCGAGCGCACCCAGGTGGTGTTCAGCACTGGCGGCTACATCGCCGCCCCCGCCATCCTGGCTGCCCGTTGGTGCGGCATTCCGGTGGTGTTGCACGAATCCAATGCGATCCCCGGGCGGGTCACCCGTCTGCTCAGCCGCTGGTGCACCCGGGTGGCGATCGGCCTGCCGGCGGCGGCGGAACGCCTGCCTGGCAGCACGCCGCTGCTCACCGGCACCCCCGTGCGCCGCGCCTTTCTCGAGGCCACGCCCCTACCACCCTGGGTGCCGGCAGGGGAGGGTCCGCTGCTGCTTGTGATGGGAGGCAGCCAGGGGGCGCTGGGGCTGAATCGCATGGTGCGACCGCTGCTGCCGTCCTTGCTCAACGCCGGTTGTCGGGTGGTGCATCTCACCGGTAGCAACGACCCGGAGGTGGGAGTGTTGCAGCACCCAGCGCTGGTGGAGCGCACGTTCAGCGATGAGCTGCCGGGGCTGCTGCAGCACGCCGACCTGGCCATCAGCCGGGCTGGTGCTGGCAGCCTCAGCGAACTGGCGGTCTGCGGCACACCCGCCCTGCTGGTGCCCTACCCGCAGGCCGCCGACCAGCACCAGGAGGCCAATGCGGCAGCTGCCGCCGCCGCCGGCGCGGCCGTGATCGTGCACCAGCACGCTGCTGGGCATCCGGCCCTGGGCCGAACGCTCTGGCGGCTGATCGGACCAAGGCTGCGGGGCAGTGCTCCGGCCGCCGATCCCCTCCTGGAGCTGCGCAGCGGCATGGAGCGTCTGGCGGTGCGCGATGCCGACCGGCAACTCGCCCACCTGCTGGAGGCGCTCATTCCTGCCACTCACAACGCAGTGCCCTGAGGATGCGGCGGTTACCGCGGCGGTCCTGCAGGCCGATGCGCAGCCAGCACTCCCCCAGACCCGCGAACGAACGGCAGTCACGCAGCAGAATGCGGTGACGGCTCTCCAGACGCTCGCGCAGCTCCAGCAGGGGGCGGTCGCTTCTGATCAGCAGGAAGTTGGCCGCCGCGGCCTGTGGGCTCAGGCCCGGCAGACCGTCCAGCTGACGGTGGAACCAGGGGCCTTCCCGTGCCACCCAGCGCTGCACGCGTTGCTGCCAGCGCCGATCGGCGATCACCAGCGGGCCGACGGCAGCGGCCAGGCCGTTCACCGGCCAGGGATCCCGCCACTCCTGCCAGCGCTGTAAACGTGCTGGAGCTGCCACCGCATAGCCGAGCCGAAGCCCGGCGATCGCCATCAGCTTGGTGAGGCTGCGGATCACAACCAGCTGGGGATGGTCTGCCACCAGCGGCACCAACGAGTGCCGCTCGCCATCGGGCACCAAGGGCAGAAAGGCCTCATCCACGATCACCAGCGCGAAGCGGTCAAGCAGCAGCTCGAGCGAACGGCGGTCCCACAGCTGGCCCGAGGGGTTGTGGGGATTGGTGATCCACAGCGCCGCGCCGGGGCCGGCCGGGGCGGGGAACGGAGCCGGACAGGCCCAGGCCGGCTGTGCGCCACGGCGACCTGTCGGTCGCTGCGTTGAAGGGAATGGCGGCGGTAGCTGCAGAGGTTCGATGGCCCCGTCCCAGCAAGCCAGGGCGCGTCGGTAATCGGCAAAGCCGGGCTCGGGCAGCAGGCTGGGGCCCGCCGCCGCCGCCTCCCGGGCCGCCCAGGTGAACAGTTCAGCAGCCCCATTGCCAGGCAGCACCGCCGCCGGGTCGATGCCGTGGTGGGCAGCGATCGCCGACCGCAGCCGGGAATAGCTGCGGTCGGGGTAGTCCCGCAGGGCCGTGCCGGCGGCACCTCCCTGCAGGCAGACCCGCAACGCCCGCCGCAGGGAGGCGGGGGGGCCGAACGGCACCAGTGAGGCGCTGGCATCGAGCACCTGATGCGGCTGGCAACCGAGGCGGCTGGCCGCCGCCTCGAGATTGCCGCCGTGCCGGAGCTCCAGCTCGTGGCTGCCCGGCGTACTGGTCATCGTCCCCTGCTCCCAGACTCAGAATCCTTTAATCTGATAGGTGGAACTGCTGGTGACGGTCCAGTCTGTGTCGCCGCAACGGGTCGTCCAGCATGTCAGCAAGGTCCTGCTCGGCAAAGACCAGCAGATCCGCTTGGCCGTGGCCTGCCTGCTGGCACGCGGCCACCTGCTGATCGAAGATCTGCCCGGCATGGGCAAAACCACCCTCGCCGAAGCTCTTGCCCGTTGTCTTGGGCTGGAATTCAAGCGGGTGCACTTCACCAGCGATCTGCTCCCTGCCGATCTCACCGGCATCGGTGTGCTCGATACGGGCAGTGGCAACTTCAGCTTCCAGCCCGGCCCCCTGTTCAGCCAGGTGCTTCTGGCCGATGAGATCAATCGGGCCAGCCCCCGCACTCAGAGTGCGCTGTTGGAGGCAATGGCCAGTGGCCGGGTCAGCGTTGATGGCACCAGCCATGAGCTGCCCTCGCCCTTCTTCGTGATCGCCACCCAGAACGGCCTCGATCAAACCGGCACCGCCCCGCTGCCGGAGTCCCAGCTGGATCGTTTCCTGATGCGGCTCACCCTTGGATTCCCCGAGCGGGAAGCGGAGTTGGCCCTGCTCAGCGGCCAGGCGATGCGGCCCGATCAGCTGCCGGCCCTGCTGACCGCCGCCGATCTGCTCGCCCTGCAACAGCAGGCGGCGGCCCAGCATGCCGAGCCTTCTCTGCTCGCTTATGTGCTCGATCTGGTGCAGCTCAGCCGCCAGGACAGCTTCGGTGCTTCGCCGCTCTCTCCGCGCGCCGCCCAGTCGCTGTTGGCGGCAGCCCGGGCGTGGTCGTTGCTGGAGGGGCGCGATTTCGTGATTCCCGCCGATGTGCAGGCCGTACTTCCCAGCGTCTGCGAACACCGCATGGACAACGGCGAGCCAATCGCCACCAACGGTGTCGGTGCCTGTGCCTCCGGCAGTTGGAGCCACCGCTTACTGGCGGGCGTCGATGGTCTCCGCTGACCACCCAGCTGTCCCCAAGGCGAAGCGCAATGGCCTGTTCCGGCCTCACGCCGGGCACCAGCTGCGCCTTGGCGCCCGAAGCATCTACATCCTGCCCACTGGATTCGGCGCCCTTTGGTTGATGGCCGTCGTGCTGCTGCAGGTGGTGGGCATCCAGCTGCAAAGCAACGGCACGCTGATGATGTCTTATCTGCTGCTGGGGCTCTTCCTGCTGGCGATGCATCTCACCGCCTTCAATCTGCAAGGCCTCGAACTGAGCTGCAACGATCCCCCTCCAGGATTCGCCGATGCCCCACTCAACTACCCGGTGGTCGTGCGCAGCCAGTGTCATCGCGATCAGCTGCGCATCGGCTTCATCCTGGGCTCTGCGCTGCGGCAGCACAGCACCACCCAGAGCCGCGATCAGGAGATCCAGCCGGGCCAGTCCGAGTTGTCAATTCCCTGGCAACCGCAGCAGCGGGGGTTGCAACGGCCCGGCCGACTGCGTATCAGCTCCAGTGCTCCGCTCGGTCTGTTCCGCTGCTGGAGCCTGTGGGAACCGCCCACCGCCCAGCTCGTTTACCCAGCCCGCCGCGAAGGGCCGGTGGCCGAAACCTTTGCTGATGCAGAGGGGAACCGGCTGAACGTAAGCGGCCGCCCCAGCGCCCTGGGCCATGACCACTGGGTCGATCTGCGGCCACACAGGGCCGAGGAAGGGGTCAGCCGGCTGTTCTGGAAATCCATGGCGCGGGGCCGGGGCGCCCACTCCAAGGTGTTCGGCGGCTCCCCGCCGTCGGAGCCCCTCCTTAGCCCCCAACCGGACTTGCCGAAGGAGCAGGCGCTCGAACACCTCAGTGCCCGCATCTGGGCGCTCAGTGCTGCCGGTGACAGCTACGGCCTGATCCTGGGCGGCACCACGATCGCTCCGGGCAGCGGCAGCCGCCATCGCGACCAGTGCCTGGCGGCCCTGGCCCTGCTTCCGTGAGCGGGCAACGGCGGCTGCAATGGGTGGCGCTCGGCCTACTGGCCGCCTTGCTGCCAGCGATCGACACCGGCATGCCGCTGAGCTGGGGGGCGATCTGCCTGATCACGCTCACCGCCCTCAAGCTGCGCGAGGCGCACTCCCGCAGCGAGTTGCGACGCGCCTCGCTGCTGATTCTGGTGATCACAGGGGTGATGGCGGCCCTGCTGCCCGGTCTGGGGCCCAGCCTGATCCAGCTGCTCACCACGCTGCTGGCGCTCAGCAGCCTGCTGTCGCTGGAACTCGGCAGTGCTGTGCAGCTGCGGACCCTGCTGGCCCGCAGCCTGCGCCTGCTCGGCGCCGCCCTGCCGCTGGTGCTGGTGCTGTTTCTGCTGGTGCCGCGGGTCGGGCCGCTCTGGACGGTGCCCATGGGACAGACCGCCCGCACAGGCCTCTCCGATCAGCTCGACACCGGCAGCATCGCCGATCTGGTGGCGGTGGACACGCCAGCGGCCCGGATCAGCTTCACGAACGAAGAGCCGCCACCACCGGAGTCCCGGTACTGGCGGGTGCTCACGCTGCACAGCTTCGATGGCCAGCGCTGGGAACGGCTGCCCAACGAAGACAACCTCAATGCCTTGCTCCCACAGACTGCCGGCGAGTCACCCACCGGCAGCCGCGAACAGTTCTGGCTAGCCGAGCCCATGTTGCTGCCGGTGCTCCCCTGGAGCGGCCAAGGCCAACCGCTGGATCCGGAGCTGCGCATCAGCCCCGATGGCGTGCTGCTCAACAACCGGCCACCGATCGAACGGCGCGCCTATGGCTTCACCAACCTGAGTGCGCCCGCTGCCTGGAAGCTTCAGCCGCCCAGGGAAGCCGCCCTGGAGCTGCCGGTCGGCATCAACCCCCGCCTACAGGCCCTCGGCCGTGAGTGGAAGGACACCCTTCCGCCTGCTGATCGGGTCGCTGTAGCCCAACGCTGGTTCCGCTCACAGCCGTTTCGCTACACCACCCAGCCAGGCTTGCTGCCGGGCCCTGATCCGGTGGACGCCTTCCTCTTCGACACCCGGACGGGCTTCTGTGAGCACTTCGCTTCAGGCTTCACGGCCCTGATGCGTGCCGCCGGCGTGCCTGCCCGCATCGTGCTCGGCTACCAGGGGGGAGATTGGGTGCCCCAGGTGGGCGGCGGCGGTTATCTGGATGTGCGTCAGAGCGATGCCCATGCCTGGAGCGAAGTCTGGCTGGCAGACCAGGGCTGGGTCCTGGTGGATCCCACCGCCTGGGTATCGCCGCTCCGAATCACGGCCGGCCAGCCGATCTCTGCCGGGCAAACCCCCCGCCAGTTCAGCCCACTGGGCTGGGCCCTGCTCCAGTGGCGCGGCATCGATCTGCGTTGGACCGGGTGGGTGATGAGCTTCAATCGCCAGGACCAGATGGCGCTGATTGAGCGGCTGTTGGGCAAGCGGCATGAATGGCTGGGCGCCTTGCTGGTGGCAGCACTGGCCCTCTGCCTCGGCCTCGTGCTGCCCTTGATGCACTGGAGCCAGCGGCGGCGCGACACCGATGGCCTGCGACGCGAGCTCGATCACTGTCTCCAGCGTCTGCGGCTGCTGGGGCTCGAACCACGCCCCGGTGAAGACCTCGGCAGCTTCTGCCGTCGAGCCGGACAGCAGCGTCCTGATCTCGCTTGCGCACTCGATGAACTGGCCTGCACCTACCTGCGGCAGCGGTTCGGGCCAGCGCTGCCGCAAGACCAGCGCCAGGCCTCCCGAAAGCGCCTGCGCCAGCTGCGGCAACAGCTCGGAGCCTTGCCCGCCGCCTCGAGCTCACAGGCATGAGCATCCGGGACAGGATCCGGCCCCGTTCCAGTCCAGTCAGCCGTGCTGCTCGATAGAACACATGGATCCATGCAAGCACCAGATGATGGGCGGTCTCCAGCCAAGGCTGGCTGTGCTGCTGCTGGGTTCACTGACGGCCTTCGGGCTGATGCCCCCAGCCGGCGCCTCCTCATTTGATGCCGTCGTGCGTCTGCTGGACACGCGTTCCTGCAAGCGCTGCGAGCTGCAGGACGCCGATCTGGTGCGGGCAGACCTGCGCGACGCGGATCTGCGCAACGCCCAGCTGCAGCGCGCCAACCTGAGTGGTGCCCGTCTGGATGGGGCCAAGTTAGGCGGGGCGAATCTCAGCTTCACCAGCCTCCAGGGGGCCTCGCTCAGGGGGGCCGATCTGCGGGGGGCCACGCTGGAAGGCACCGACCTGCGGGAGGCCGACCTCAGTGGCGCCCAGGTCGACACGGGCAGCCTGGCCACCACCCACTGGCAGGGGGCCCGGGGCATCGATCCCGCCCTTCAGGGACACGCCGAGCTGCACAATGCCGGCGTCGCAGCGGCCAAAGCAGGGCGCCTGCCGGAGGCAGAACGCTTCTTCGACGCGGCCATTCAGCGCGACCAGGAGGCGGCGATCAGCTGGGTGGCACGCGGAATCGTGCGCGGAGAGCAAGCCAAGACCGAGCAGGCCGCCGCCGATTTCAGCTATGCCGCTCAGCTCTACGCCACCAGCGGGGATCTGGCCACGTCCGAGCAGTTGCTGGAGGCCTCCGCCAAGCTGAAAAAAGATCCGCGGCAAGGAAAAGACGGAGGCAATGGCTTCGGCAGCCAGGTTGTGGGCGGGGCAATGGGTGTGGTTCAGTTCCTGTTGCCGTTGGCCGCCAAGGCGTTCATCCCCCTGGCGTTCTGAGCCCTCACCGCTGCGGTTTCACTGCGGGTTGCTCATGAATTGGCGGGATTCCGGCGTAGAGGGCTGGAAGCCATAGCCGAAGGTGGCGCCGTCATTGTCGGAGATGATTCGCGGCGTCACCATGATCACCAACTCACGCTTTTCTCGTCGGTTGGAGGAGCCGCGGAAGAACTGGCCGACCAAGGGAAGATCACCAAGAATGGGCCATTTTGTTACCTCGGCGATGTCCACATCGGAAATCACACCGGTGAGGATCAGGGTCTGGCCGTCGCGGACCCGCAGAGCGCCGGTGTCCAGCCGCCGCACGCTGAGAATGCTCACTTCGCTGGTGCAGGAGGGTGGGCCCGGCACCGAGTCAGTGACGGCGGAAATACTGGGGGAAAGTGAGAAGGTCACGAAGCCGTTGTCATCGATTTTCTCGACGCGGGCGCCCAGCACCAGACCAGCTGTCGAGAGTTCCAACGTGCATTGGGTACCACCATTTTCCTGCTGCTCCACCTCAACATTGGTGATCACATTGGTGCCCACCCGCACGACTGATTCGTTGGCACGGCTGCGGGCAATGGGCGAATCGATCGTGTAGGAATCAAGGCCCTGGTTGGAGTTGCCGCTGTCTCCCGCGCCTGCACCGCCATCGCGCAGGCGGGAGGGATTTTCTTGCAGGATCAACGTGGGACTTGCGATCAGCTTGGTGTTGCGCGAAACGATCTGGGCCTGAACAAAGTCGAAGAAGTTGTCTTGCGGGAAGTTCTGGCCGGGATTCCGCCGGAAGCCATCGGTTATGGCAGCGCCGACCGACCGACCGCCATTCAATGCTGCCGCACCAGTGGCCACCAGCCCTGGAAGGTTACTGCCCTCAACCTGAACTTCTCCCGGTGTTGTGCCTTGGGCAGGCGTGAGTTCAACTGTCAGATCGCTAGGAACACCGCGCCGGAAATCACCAGCTGTGGGCGGGAGCCGCGACCCGAATGCACCCAGCAGCTGACCATTGTCATTGACGATGAAGTTATTACCCCAGCGGAACGCAAAGCTGTTGGCAATATCCTGGGAGTTCTCCAGGTTGATATCAAGGATGCGCACAGCAAGGGCCACCTGCCGCTGGCGCAGATCCAGCTGCTTGAGATAGGCCTCAGCGATCGCCACCAGAGAGCTTTCCCCCACCAGGGTGATGGTGCCGAGCCTGGTGTCGGTGGTGCCGATCAGCCCCACCAAAGGCCCCTGGCTGGCGCCGAAGGAGTTGATCTGCGTGGTGGTGGCTGTCGTGGCGGTGGAAGCGGCCGTGTTGTTCGCCGGTGTGCCTGTGGAAGCCACCTCGCTGGAGGTGGATGTGGTGGTGAACGTCTTGTTGATTGTGGCCCCGAGGCTCGCCAGGTAGTCAGCAGCGGAGTTGGCTGACGCCTGATTCAGCCGGTAGACCTTGGAGAGCTGAGATCCGAAGGTTTTGCTCAGCGCGCTGGGGCCAGCAACGATCAGATTGCCTTCCAGCTTTCCCTGCAAACCAGAGGCCAACAGGATCGCGTTCACGGCTCTGGAATAGGCCTCATTACGGAAGGCGATCGACACGCGCCTGGCGTTGATGGCCGTGTCAGGTGGAGCGGGGGTCGCGCCAGGGGCAGGCGAGTCGTCAACGTAGACGAAGCCATAACCACCCATTTGGGCCACGGCCATCAGCGCGTCTTTCGCCGGGGCATTGCGCAGGGTCATGGTCACACTCGGACCCCGCAGGTTCACGAAGCTGCGGTTGCGCAGGAGCATGCTGCCAACGGCCATGTCGCCCACCGGCGGTGCCACCGCCCTGGGTTGCAGCGGCGGCGCAAAGCGCGGCTGATCCACCCGGCCCGGTGTATTGAGGTCAAGCCGGCCGGTCTGGGTGGAACTCTGGCGGGGAGCGGGGAAGGTGAGAATCAGGTTGCGGCCGTCTGCGCTCACCACCGGGCGAGGCATGGAACCCCCACGACTCGGAGACACCTGCAGGAAGAAGCGGGTGCCTTCGCCTTCAAGGCTCACCGTCTCGAAGCCCAGATCCGGCAGGCTCACCCTCTGGGGGCCACGCCGCAGGCTGTTTGGACCGGTGAGGAGGATTTGCCCCTCCCAGCCCCGGTTGTTGGTGAACTGCTGCAGCTGCGGAGCTGCACCGGTGCCTTCGATCACAAACTCCACCGAATCGGGCAGGCGGCGGATCTTCAGCTCCACTGAGCCGGACTGGCTGGCGGGAGGGTTCGTTCCGGCGGCAGGAGTCCCCGGCTGAAATGGGCCCACCTGGGCGGGCGCTGCCATGGCTTCGGCAACCGGCAAAAGGGTCAGCACTGGAAAGGCTGCCGAAAGAGCCAGACTTCCAACTCGTCGCACTGACCGGTTCTCCGCAAATTTCATCGTTGGGGGATCTTATGTGTAGAAGTGAACGTGTGCGACGCGGTGGGCATGAATGGGGAAATCAGGGCGTCGTGGGCTGAGCGGGCTTGGGCGGCTTGGGCGCTGGATCTCCCTCTCGATAGAGAGAGAGATTGAGCTTGAGATCAGCAAGTGGAGGTGAATTAGCTCCAGCAGGGGCACTTGCCTCTCGAAGCGCCACGTTCAGATCGCTCTGCACAACCAGCAGCCCCAGACGCTCCAACCGGCGCAGGAAATCAAGCAGGTTGGGATAACGCCCGCGGGCACTGAGCAGGGTCGTCGCTTTCACCAGGCCACTGGCTTCCAATGGGTCCTGGGGCGGGGGCGGCGGAGCATTGGGGTCGGCGGCAGCCTTTCCTTGGGCCGGTTGGCCCGATGCGGGAGGGGCGCCCTCGGCAGCCGCCGGTGCGGCAGGCGGGGCAACGGGTTCAAACACATCCAGCTGGATACCGGAAGCACTCGCTTCCCGGTTGAGCTGCGCCATGAAGGTATCGAAATCGCCGCTGCCGGCGATGAGCTGCAGAAGGTTGCTCTGCTGCTTGCGGATTTTTTCGGTGTCCTCGATCTGGCGCAGCCGCTGAACGCGCAGCAGGGGAAGACGGCGCTCCATCTCGCGCAATTCATCAAGCTGGACCTGGTTTTGGCGCAGGCTGCTCCAGGGCTGCCAGACCCCGCCGAAGAACACCAGTCCTGAGAGCAGGGCACCGGCGGCGATCGGGAGACCCGCCAGCAGTCCGATCCGCAAGGCAGGGGATGGCGGTTTGATGCCTTCCTGGAGGTTCGTCATGGCAGCACTCCCTCACGGCGGAGCTTCTGCAGCCGCAAGGCGAGGCCTTCAGCGCCGAGGCTCTGCAGCAGGGCCAGGCGCTGGTTGAGTGATTCGGCCGTAGCGCGGAAGCCCGCAGAAATTTCGAAGGCCACCAGATTGGCCTCTGGGCTCGACCCTGACCCTCCTGCTGAGGGCCGGCTTGCTCTGGCCAGGGTGATCTGGCTCGGATCCAGCAGGGGTGAGCCCTGGAGTTGGAGCACCAGAGCATTGATGCGCTCAAAGGCACCCGGATCAGCGCTGCGGCCTTTGATCAAGAGGGCCTGCTTCTCCACCGTGAGTTGGGTCAGCTGCAGGCCGCGAGGGGTGCGCTGGCTCACATCCGTCATCAGCGCCGAACCGGAGCGCAGTGTGATCAGTCCGCCGGCCAGGGACGCGTTGCTGGCGCGGGTTTTGTCATTGGCGGCCTTCTCGGCGGCCAGTTCCTGCTCCAGCTGGGCCACCTGCCCCCGCACCGGTGCCAGACGCTCCAATTCCTGAGAGATCATCTGCTGCTGAATCCGCAGCAGCAGCGAAACGGCCAGCATCGCCACCACCGACGGCGGCGCCGATCAGCAGCAGGCGCCGAGCGTCAAGAGGTGGCGGCCCATCCGCTGGCAGGCCCAGTTCAACCCGGCGTTCGCGCAGCAGGTCAACGGGGGGTAAGGAGGCGCTCATCGGGACAGGTCTCCGGCAGCCAGGCCGCACATCCGCACCAGGGACGCTCCACCGACCGCGTCGGCAGCGGAAGGATCAGGATCGTTCTCGGTGCCGACAATGCTCAGCCACCTTTGCTGCAGGGGGTCGACGATTTCCACGCTCCACGACGGTGTCGGCGAGAGCGTATCGGAAACCTTCGCGCAATCTTGAGCGGGGCCGTAGACCAGCACCCGCACGGACGTCATGCTCGGATCCCGGCGCTGCCAGAACGCCAGACAGGTACGCAGCTCCCTTTCGATCGACATGGCGCCTGCCGTGACCCGCCGGCTGAATTCGGGGATGCCATCACGAACCAGCAACAGATCGGCACTGTCCCCACGGAGCTCGAGCAACACCATCAGTTCGCCGGCAGGAGCCGCAGCAATCAGAGGATCCAACGCCCGCAGCGTCACAACCTGGGCGGGCTCAAGGCAGACAAGATCCAAGGCGGCAATGGAGAACACCTCCACCCAGGCCTGGATCATGGCGCGCTGGCCGATGGCCACCAGCGAGGTGGGGGGGCGGGATGGATCCCGCGAGGGGAGAGGCCCAAGAGTGATGTAGGTCTGGCTCATTGGGAATGGGAGCCCCAGATCCGGGTTCAACTCCCGCAGCGCCAGGTCGGGCTGCTCAGGCCAGTCGTCATAGGGCCACTCCACCACCCGGAGCGTGCAGGCAGCGGCGGGCAAGGCCGCCACCACCTCCGCCCCCATCAAGTTGAGCTCCACCACCAGATCACCGATCAGGTCCCCAAGGGCCGCTTTCTGCTGAGGTTGGCCACCGCTGCAGGTGCCGCGTGGCAACGGCACAGTGCGCAGCAAAGTGCCTGTGGGCGGGTAGGTGGCTCCCTTCAAATGCATCAAGGTGACTTGCTCGTCTTCCAGCACCAGCAGGAGGCGGGGAGGGAACAGACGGGCCGTCAGAGGCCGCAGCCGTTCTTGCAAGCCAGCGAGAACCAAGATCGGCGACGAAAAGATGCGCGAATCGTATCGGCAGACTTCCGCCGATGCACCGAATCGCTCGCTAGGCGCTCAGGTAAGGCAAACCGCTGCCCACCGCTTCGCCGATATGGCGGCAGCCGTGGCGGTCGAGTTGCTGCTGGAGGCCTTCAAGGATGGTTGGCACAAGTGCAGGCCCGGCGTAGATCCAACCGGTGTACAGCTGAATCAACGACGCCCCCGCCGTGATGCGCTCCCAGGCGGATTCAGGCGAGTCGATGCCACCCACCCCCACCAGTGGCAGGGCTGGTCCAGCCGTGGCCCGCAGCCGGCGCAGCACCTCCAGCGCACGGCCACGCAGCGGGGCGCCACTCAGGCCACCGGCCTCCTCCTCCAGGGTGCGTCCGGTCTGCGCGAGGCGGCGCTTCTCCAGGCCCCGACGGTTCAAGCTGGTGTTCACGGCGATCACGCCAGCCAGCCCCTCCTGATAAGCCAACCGCGCGATCGTGTCGATGGCGTCGTCTTCCAGATCAGGAGCGATCTTCACCAGCAGGGGCGGGCAACCTGGCAGGCGGCGCAACCGCTCCACCAGCCGTCGCAGCTGGGTGGCGTCCTGCAGGTCCCGCAGCCCCGGGGTGTTGGGAGAGCTCACGTTGATCACCGCGTAATCGGCCAGCGGGGCCAGCAGCTCCAGCGTGGAGGCGTAGTCGTCGGGGGCGCGCTCGAGCGAGGTAATCCTGGATTTGCCCAGGTTGAGGCCAAGCACGGCCGGACGTTGCCCGGCCGGCGGCAGGTGCTGCTCTTCCAGGGTGCGTTTGGCAGCCACAGCGCCGTTGTTGTTGAAACCCATCCGGTTGAGGGCGGCCCGCTCCTGCGAGAGGCGGAACAGGCGGGGCCGCGGATTGCCGGGCTGGCCGTGCCAGGTGATCGTGCCGAGCTCGGCGAAACCGAAGCCGAACAGGTGCCAGATGCCAGCCGCCACAGCGTTCTTGTCAAAGCCGGCCGCCAGGCCCAGCGGATTGGCGAAGCGGCATCCGAACAGGGTCTGCTCGAGGCGGAGATCCGGCCGCTGCAATTCCGCCCCCAGGCCCGCCAGGCTGCCCGACACCAATGGCCAGTGCCGGCGCCGGGAGGCCAGCCCCAAGGCGGTGAGAGTGAGCTGGGTGAGCTGTTCGGCGTCGGCCCCGTCATCGCGGGCGAGCAACGGACCGACCCAGCGCCGATAGAGCGCTTCGGTGCTGGACAGGGGCGGGGCCGATGCCATGGGGGGTTCCATCAACGACGCTCCAGGCGCCAGCGACATTGGTCGAGCGAGCGGACGTGCCAATCGCGCCAGACCCAGTCGCCGGGACGCTCGGCCAAACGGGCGAGGGGAAGATCCACCAGCTGGGCCAGCTCGGCTGCCGAGAGGGTAAACCCGCCGTCCGCCAACCGGTCCGCCAGTTCCAGGCGGCTGAGCAAGGCGGTCAGTGCCGGTGGCGCAGGGTCGTCAGCAGGGGTGCCGGCAGCAAGGGGGTCACCGGACGCGGGTACAGAGGTGGCCGGTGGAGGAACAGAAGCAACAAGAGGAGCGGCGCCTGCGGCAGCGCGCCCGGCCAGGGCAGGTCTGCCGCCGCGGGAAAAGGCCACGGCGATCACGTCGCAGCGGTCGTTGTCGGGGTCGCCGCTGTGGCCGCGCACGTGCACGAGCGGCACATCCGGCAGCCGGGCCCGATCCAGCGCTTCCCAGAGGTCTTTGTTGAGCACCGGGCTGCCCGAGGCGGTGCGCCAGCCCTTGCGCTTCCAGCCAGCCATCCAGCGCTGCAGGCCATCGATGAGGTAGCGGCTGTCGGTGCGCAGTCGCAGATCCGGGTGGCGTGGCAGCTCGCGCAGGCGCTCCAGCACCGCCAGGGCCGCCGTCAGTTCCATGCGGTTGTTCGTGGTGGCCGGATCCGCACCCCCCAGTTCGATCATGCTGCCGTCTTCGAAGCGCAGCAGTGCCCCCCAGCCCCCTGGGCCCGGGTTGCCACTGCAGGCCCCATCACAGGCCGCTGCCACCACCCGCACCGGCTCAGCACCCACTGGGCGTCAGGCGAAAAGTTCGGTAAACATTGGATCCCCCTCGGGCCAGGACGCACACGATCATGAAGCGAACTTACCTGGCCCTGGCGGGACTCGGTCTGGCGATGGCCGCCGCCCCTGCCGTGAACAGTTCCGTGGCCCTGGCCCAGGGCGTGTTCAACAGCGTGCCTGTGGATGCCTCCCGCTTTGCGGTGCTGGCCAAGCCGGTGGGCTCGGCCGACTGGTCGCTGCTGGTGCTCGAGCAACTGGCACCCCGGCCGCTGTGCTGGGAACAGCGGCCGGATGGCCTGGTGGATCCCTCCCTCAACCGCTTCGATTTCACCGGCATCTGCAGCCGTTATCTCGACAGCAACGGCTACTCGCTGCGGGTCGCCGATCAGGATCTGGCCAGCCGCTACCGCCTGCGGCTGCGGCAGGTGGGCCAGGAGC
The DNA here is from genome assembly GCF_024345695.1 of Synechococcus sp. L2F. NCBI lineage: Bacteria > Bacillati > Cyanobacteriota > Cyanophyceae > Synechococcales > Synechococcaceae > Synechococcus > Synechococcus sp. L2F. The sequence continues at coordinate 159,403 of NZ_JAGQBP010000002.1, forward strand.
TTCAGCTGCAGGCGATGAGCCCCACGGAAACCACCACCCTGGTCGTGGGGCGCGGCACCGTGCCGCTGCGCGATCGGGATGCCTTTGTGGCCATCACCCTGGAGCCCGACTGGCAGCTCAACCGCCGCGCCTTCGGCAACCAGACCCTCAGCCACGTGTATTTCGCCAACGGCACGCCGCTGGAGGACCTGCTGGCACGGGCCGCTCAGGCAAGGGGCTCGCTCGTGGCCGGCCGCCAACGCCCACTGCTGGGCCGCAGGGACGACAGCAGGCCCTCCTACGAAGAAACCGAGGGACCGATCGCCCTGCAGGTGGTGCCGTTCGAGGAGTGAACACCGAGGGGATCGGGGCGGCCACGAAAGGAGCAGCAACAGCCGCGGTGACAGTTGAACCAGCGACCCATTCCCCCACTCCCCCCTTTTCAGCAGCGTTAACGTTCGGGGGTGTGAGGGGTGAGGGACGACCTTCAAGGGTCGAAACAAGGACAGACTCCCTGAAACGTCCCACCTCTAAAGCCCTGCCTTCGGCGGGGCTTTTTTTTGTCTTGACGGTTCCGCGGCGGCTGGGGAGGCCAAGCTGCTTCAGGACGGCAGGCCAAGCAAGCCGCTCCAGCCGAGGGGACCAGCAGATCACGCCCACAAAAAAGCCAGCCTCGGGGGCTGGCTTCAAGAGGAAATGGGTAAGCAGACGGACCCCGGGAGGGAGCCCGAAGGCCAGCCGGGCCGTTGAGGCCGATCGGGCCAGGGAGAAAAGGCCGGAAACAAGCGGGGTGGGGCAGCCGAACGGCCACCCCCGGAGATCACTTGACGGTGACCTTGCCGCCCACTTCTTCGATGGCCTTCTTGATGGCTTCGGCTTCGTCTTTGGAGACGCCTTCCTTGATGGCCTTGGGAGCCGCTTCGACGAGAGCCTTGGCTTCGCCGAGGCCGAGGCCCGTGACTTCACGGACGGCCTTGAGCACCTTGATCTTGGAAGCAGCGTCGAAGCCGTCGAGCACGGCATCGAATTCGGTTTGCTCTTCGACGGCCTCAGCGGCAGCAGCAGGAGCCGCCATCATCACGGCGCCGGCGGAAGCGGCGGCGGACACGCCGAAGGCTTCTTCGATCTGCTTGACGAGCTCGGAAGCTTCCAGCAGGGAGAGGGTTTTGAGCGACTCGAGGATGGAGTCAGTGGTGGCGGACATGGTTGAGATTCAGCAACAGATCGGGTGAATGGGGAGCGACGACTCCAGGAATCGCCACAGTCGGCGGTCAGCCTTCGCCGGAATCGGCGTGCTGCTTGAGCGCTCGGGCAAGACCGGACGGAACTTCGTTGATGCCCACAGCCAGCTTGGTGGCCACGGCGTTGATCGCACCTGCGATCTGCGCCAGCAGCACCTCCTTGGAGGGCAGCTCACCGATGGCCTTGACGTCGTTCTGGGAAAGGAGCTTGCCTTCGAAAAGGCCTCCTTTCACTTCCGACTTCTTCGTGTCCTTCTGGAAGGACTGAACGGCCTTGACGGCAGTGCCGACGTCGCCCTTGATCAGGACGAACGCGTTGGTGCCGGTGAGCAGGGAATCAAGTTCCGACCAGGCACTGTTTCCATCGATCGCTCGGCGCATCAAGGTGTTTTTGGTCACCTTGCAGATGCCGTTGCTGGCCCGCAGGCGGGTGCGCAGGTCGGACATCTCCTTGATCGACAGGCCCTTGAAATCAAGGACCAGTGCCATTTCCGATGCACCGAGGAGCCCTTTGAGCTCTTCGACGATCTGTTGCTTGCTCTCCAGTTTGCGGCCCATAGGAGTGGAACGAATCGGTGGGAACAAGCCGGGCCCGCGGCCCCTGAAGCCCCTCACTCAAAGTGCCGCTCCTTGAAGGTGGCGGCCCGCAAAGGCCAGCACCGCTGGGGCGTTTGGAGTGACGGACCCGCTCCCGTTTCAAACGGGGGCGCGACGAGGCCGCCTGACGATTCGCACCACCGGAAACCGGAGCGCCAAACCTTCCGCGAGCACCTCGGCAGGACTTATGAACAAACGGACTCCCGGAAGGTTTCCCGGAAGCTCGATCGCTCACCTGCTGTCTTGGGTTGGGCGCGTGCCCTCTGGACAAGCCAGTGGATCACCCTACACCGGCGACCTGCCCGCTTCCGGGCCCTCGGCGCTCAGCCGTCGGAGCTCAGCTGTCGCGCTTGATGTCCTGCAGCACGGTGACATCCACCTGCACCGACGGACCCATGGTGGAGGTGAGATAGAGGCTCTTCCAGTAGCGACCCTTGGCACCGCTGGGTTTCTGGCGGTCGATCACTTCCTGCAGTGCCTTGAGGTTCTCCAGCAGCTTCTCGGTGCTGAAGCTGGCCTTGCCGAAGCGCACGTGCACGATGCCGGTGCGGTCAGCACGGAATTCCAGTTTGCCGGCCTTGAATTCATTGATGGCGGCGGCGAGGTCGGTGGCCACGGTGCCGGCCTTGGGGTTCGGCATCAAGCCGCGCGGACCGAGCACACGGCCCAGCTTGGCCACCTTGGGCATCATGTCCGGGGTGGCGATCAGCAGGTCGAAGTCGATCTGGCCGCCGGCGATCGACTCGACCAGATCCTCATCACCGGCGAGGTCGGCGCCGGCAGCCTTGGCTTCGGCGACCTTCTCACCACGGGCGATCACGGCAATGCGGATGCTCTGACCCGTGCCGTTCGGCAGGGCGACCGTGGTGCGGAGCTGCTGGTCGGTGTACTTGGGGTCGATGCCGAGGCGGGCGTGGGCCTCGATCGTTTCGTCGAATTTCGCGGTGGCGTTGGCCTTGACGAGCTCGATGGCCTCGAGAGGCTCGTAGGCCTGGTCTTTGACCGTTTCGGCCAGGGCGGTGTAACGCTTGGAAGGGTTCGGCATGGTGGGAGTTGGGGTGCGGGCGACGGAGCCGGCGGGCGCATGAGGCCCGGGCCCTGGGTCTCCCCCGGGTGGGGTGAAAAGGAAAGGAGCAGGGAACTGGATCCGGCCCGCGGGCCTCGGCCAGTGGCGACATCAGGCCGGGGGCCTTCAGTCGCGGACGGCGACACCCATGTTGCGGGCGGTGCCTTCGATGATGCGCATGGCCGCCTCGACACTGCTGGTGTTGAGGTCGGGGAGCTTGGTCTTGGCGATCTCCTCGAGCTGGGCGCGGCTGATGGCACCGGCATCTCCCTTGGCGGAAGTGGCGGCACCTTTGGGAATCCCTGCAGCCTTGGAGATCAGCACCGACGCCGGCGGGGTCTTGGTGATGAAGGTGAAGCTGCGGTCTTCAAAGACCGAGATCTCCACCGGGATCACATACCCGGCTTTGTCCTGGGTGCGGGCGTTGTACTCCTTGCAGAACGCCATGATGTTGACGCCGTGCTGACCGAGGGCGGGACCCACGGGCGGAGCAGGGTTGGCTTTGCCGGCATTGAGGGCCAGCTTGATCACGGCTACGACTTTCTTGGCCATCGGCTGGTCTGGGGAACGGAAACTCCCTCGCGGGAGATGGGGGCGTACGCCCCGGTGGGCTGGACAGGATCTCCCCGAGGGGAGGTGTGCGGATCGCCGTTCGCGGGGAGCGGCGGTGTGGTGTGTCCGCCGCAGGCGGTGAACACACCCAGGGCCACCCTCCGCAGGGAGGCGGCCGCTGGTGATCAGCTCTGCTTGCTGATCTGGGAGAACTCGAGCTCCACCGGGGTTTCCCGGCCGAAGATCGAGAGCAGAGCCTTGAGCTTGCTGCGCTCTCCCGACACTTCGATCACCTCGCCCTGGAAATCCTTGAACGGCCCAGCTGTCACGAGGATCTGATCCCCCTCGGTGATGTCGACCTTCACCAGTGGCTTCTTCTCAGCAGCGCGCTTGAAGATGCGCTCCACCTCGGGCCGGGTGAGGGGCCGGGGCTTGATGTGGCCACGGGCACGGCCGGTGGCGCGGCGCTCTTCGGCCCCCACGAAGTTGATCACGTTCGGGGTGCTCCGCACCGCCATCATCGTGTCTTCGTCGAGCACCATACGCACCAGCACGTAACCGGGGAACACCTTCTCCTCGGTGGACTGACGGCTGCCGTCTTTCTTGAGCTTGATGGCAGGCGTCTGCGGGATCTCGATCTCGAGGATGCGGTTACTGACGCCCAGGGTGATCGCCCGCTGCTCCAGGGTGGCCTTGACCTTCTTCTCGCAGCTGGAGGCCACCTGCACTGCGTACCAGCGGGCCACCTGCGGCTTGGCCTCGGCTTCAGCGGCGGCGGCCGGATCGACAGCTGCCAGGTCGACCGCCGCAGCGCTCAGGGCGTCAGCGTCGGTGAGATCGACGGCAGCGAGATCAGCAGGGGCGAGTTCGGCTTCTGACACGAGGTTGAGGAAAGGACGACGAGGCGGCGTGGGGAATGCGGGGCGGGAGGATCAGCGGAAGATCTGGGAGGACAGCCAGCCGAAGAGGCGATCGATCGCGGCGATCGAGGCAGCCGACAGGCCCACCATCAGGATCACCGCCACCGATTCGCTGAACAGTTGCTGGCGGCTGGGCCAGACCACCTTGCGCAGCTCTTCCAGCAGCGAGGGGAAAAAGCCCGTGGCTGCCGCCCCTGCCGGCGGCGTGGGCTCTGCCTCAGGCAAGGTTTCGGTGGTGGTGGAGCGGGTAGGGGATTCCACGGTGGCCTGCGCACCGGTGCGATCGCACGAACCGGCAAACAGACACCCTACCGGACGTCACTGCCAGCCCCGGCCAGCGGCGTGAAGCGAAAGCGGGCCGCCGGGTCGCCCTCGGCCGCATCCGCCAGGCTCACCCGCACGCCCCAGGCGCCGCTGAAGTGGTCGGCCAGCAGCTCAGTGGCCAGCGGGTTCTCCACGCTGCGCCGCAACAGGCGCCGCAGTGGCCGGGCGCCGTACTCCGGCTCATAGCCCTGGAGCGCCAGGCAGGCCACCACCCCGTCCTCCACCTGCAGCTGCAAGCGCTGCTCCGCCAGCAGGGTGGCCAGATCGGCCAGCTGCAGGCGAACGATGCGCTCCAGGTCGGTGGCGGCCAGCGGGCGGAAGCGGATCACCTCATCGATGCGGTTGAGGAATTCGGGCCGGAACTGGGAGGCCAGCGCCCGCTCCACGGCCGCATCGAGTGCGGCATCCAGTGCCAGGACATCCGGCGGCGAGGCCTCAGGGGCACCAGCGGCGGCACCGGCACGGGCCCGCTCCAGGATGGCGCGGCTGGCCAGGTTGCTGGTCATCACCACCACGGTGTTCCGGAAGTCGACGGTGCGCCCCTGGGAATCGGTGAGCCGCCCGTCGTCGAGCACCTGCAGCAGCAGGTTGAACACCTCAGGGTGGGCCTTCTCCACTTCATCCAGCAACAACACGGCGTAGGGCCGGCGCCGCACCGCCTCGGTGAGCTGGCCGCCCTCCTCGTAGCCCACATAGCCGGGCGGAGCCCCCAGCAGGCGAGCCACGGCATTGCGCTCCATGAACTCACTCATATCGAGGCGCACCAGGGCCTCCTCCTCGTCGAAGAGCGCTGCCGCCAGCGCCTTGGCCAGTTCCGTCTTGCCGACACCGGTGGGGCCGAGGAACAGGAAGGAGCCCACCGGCCGACGCGGATCCTGCATGCCGGCCCGGGCACGGCGGATCGCCGCCGCCACGGCCGCGACGGCCTCGGGCTGGCCGATCACCCGTTCCCCCAGCCGTGCTTCCAGCTCCAGCAGCTTCTGGCGTTCGCCGGCCAGCAGCCGCTGCATGGGGATGCCGGTCCAGCGGGCCACCACATCGGCGATGTCGCCCTCCTCCACCTGCTCCCGCAGCAGAGCCAGCCCGCCCTGCTGGGCGCTCTGCAGCTCGTCCTCGAGGGCGTTGCGCCGCTGCTGCACGCCGTGGAGCTGGTCGTACTGCAGACGGGCCGCCTCCTCCAGATCACCGTCGCGCTCGGCTTCGGCGATGGCGTGGCGCAGGTCTTCGTCCTGCTGGAGCAGCTCGCGCAGCTCGGCCAGCCGCTCCCGCTCCGCCTGCCAGCGGTGCTGCAGCTCCTGCAGCCGGGCCAGGGCGAGGCGACGCTCCTCCTGGCGCTGCAGTCGTTCGGCCAGCGGGGCGGCTTCGGCCGCAAGCAGGGCCAGCTCCACGCGGCGCAGCTCAGCCTCGGCCATCTCCACCACCTGGGGCTTGGAGGTGACCTCCATGCGCAGCTGAGCGGCGGCCTCGTCGATCAGGTCGATCGCCTTGTCCGGGAGGCAGCGATCGGCGATGTAGCGATCGGCGAGACGGGTGGCCGCCACCAGGGCGCCGTCGGTGATGGTGACGCCGTGGTGCAGCTCGTAGCGCTCCTTCAGGCCGCGCAGGATCTGCAGGCTCACTTCCAGGTTGGGCTCCCGGATCACCACCTGCTGGAAGCGGCGGTTGAGGGCCGGATCCTTCTCCACCGTGCGGCGGTAGTCCTCGGGAGTGGTGGCGCCGATGCAGCGCAGGTCGCCGCGGGCGAGGGCTGGTTTGAGGATGCTGCCGGCGTCGGCGCTGGAGCGGTCAGTGCTCACCACGGTGTGCAGCTCGTCGATGAACAGCACCACGCCCGCATCGGGGTCGCTCACTTCCGCCAGCACGCTGCGCAGCCGTTCCTCGAACTGCCCGCGGAACTTGGCGCCGGCAATCAGGGCACCGAGATCGAGGCCGATCAGGCGGATCCCCTTGAGCGAATCGGGCACTTCGCCGGCCACGATCCGCTGGGCCAGCAGCTCGGCGATGGCGGTCTTGCCAACGCCCGGCTCACCGATCAGCACCGGGTTGTTCTTGCCGCGGCGCGAGAGCACCTGGATCAGGCGGCGGATTTCGGTGTCGCGGCCGATCACCGGATCCAGCAGGCCGGCGCGGGCGGCGGCGGTGAGGTCGCGGCCGTACTGCTCGAGAGCAGAGGGCTCGACCTCCAGCCGCAGGCCATCGGAACCGCCGTCGGCCTCGGGAGCTGCACTGGGAGCCGGGCCGGTGGCCGGGACAGCCGCAGGGATCGCCCGGACGGAGCCAGAGCCCATGGGGCGCGTGGCCGGAGGAGCGGCGGGGGCAGCGGAGCGAGCGGCCGCAGGGGCAGCCTGAGCCCCAGTGCGGCTGGCGCCCTGGTAAGGGAAGGGCACCGGGGGGGCGGCGTCGATCCAGTCGTCAGCCTCTCCCTCCCCGCCGTCTTCCCGCTCCGCCTCAGCCGTTGCGGCGCGGGTAGACGCGGCATCAGCGACCGCCACGCCTGCGGATGGGACGGCCAGGCGGCGGGCTCCACTGCCAGCCTCAGGCCGCAACAGGCGCAGCAGGCGTTCCTCGCTCAGGCCCTCAGCGGCCAGCAGGCTGCCGCCGATGCGGGGCTCATCCAGCAGGGCCAGCAGAAGATGGGGCACGTCGATCAGGCGGGAGCCCCAGCCGGCACGGCGTCGATCGGCCGCCTCCAGCAGATCCTCGAGGGCGTCGCCGACGAACAGCTCCTCCCCGGCGGCACCCGGCTGGTCGGCGCAGAAAGCCTCGATGCGATCGAGCAGGCGATCGGCATCCAGCGGCAGCGGATCGATCCAGGGGGCATAGCGCGGGTCCTGGAAGAGCACCTGCAGCAGGTGTTCCACATCCAGCTGGCCATGGCGCCAGCGGCGGGCCTGATCCTGGCCGGCCAGCAGCAGCTCCCAGGCCGCCTCGCTGAAGCGGTCGGGGTCGGCCGTGAGGCTGGCCGGCGGCGAGGCGGCGGCAGCGGCAGCGGTGTCGGGGTAACGCTCAGGCGGCTGCATCGGCCCCCGCAGCAGCGGGCCGCTGGATCAGCTCCACCTTGTAGCCGTCAGGGTCCTCCACGAAGGCGATCACGGTGCTGCCGTGCTGCATCGGCCCCGGCTCGCGCACAACGCGGCCCCCTTTGCCGGCGATGGCGGCGCAGGTGCCGTAAATGTCTTCGACACCGATGGCGATGTGGCCGTAGCCGGTGCCGATCTCGTAGCTGCTGGTGTCCCAGTTGTGGGTGAGCTCGAGCGCCGTGGTGTCGCTCTCGTCGCCGTAGCCCACGAAGGCCAGGGTGAAGCGGCCGGCGGGGTACTCACGCCGGCGCAGCAGTCGCATGCCCAGCACCTCGGTATAGAAGGCGAGGGAGCGCTCCAGATCGCCCACCCGGAGCATGGTGTGCAGCAGACGCATCAACGGGGAGCGGGATCGCCCCATTCTGGCCGTGTGCCACCGCGCGGTGAACCTAGCCAGGAGCCAGTGCTGTGCCAACCAGCACGCCGCGGGGGGAGGGGGTGCCCCATAAGATCCGCACGCGTACCCGTTTGCCCCGAGGCCATCGTGATCGACACCCTCGACCTCGTGATCGACTCCATCGTTGCCCGTGAGGTGCTCGATTCCCGCGGCACCCCCACCGTGGAAGCGGAGGTGCGGCTCGAAGGCGGCGCCGAGGGCCACGCCATCGTGCCCAGCGGGGCCAGCACCGGTGCCCATGAAGCCCATGAACTGCGTGATGGCGGCAGCCGCTACTTCGGCAAGGGCGTGCTGCAGGCCGTCACCAACATCGAAGAGAAGATCGCACCGGCGCTCTGTGGGTTGAGCGCCCTGGAGCAGGTCACGGTGGATGGCGCCATGGCCGAACTCGATGGCAGTGACAACAAATCGGCCCTGGGGGCCAATGCGGTGCTGGCCGTGAGCCTGGCGGTGGCACGGGCGGCGGCCAACGGTGTGGGCCTGCCGCTCTACCGCTATCTGGGTGGCCCGATGGCCACCCTGCTGCCGGTGCCGCTGATGAACGTGATCAACGGCGGTGCCCACGCCGCCAACAACATGGATTTCCAGGAATTCATGCTGGTGCCGCACGGTGCCCCCAGCTTCCGCGAGGCGCTGCGCATGGGCGCTGAGGTGTTCCACACGCTCAAGGGCCTGCTGAGCGCCCAGGGGCTGTCCACGGCGGTGGGCGACGAAGGTGGCTTCGCGCCGGATCTGGAAAGCAACGACGCCGCCGGCGCCCTGCTGGTGCAGGCGATCGAGAAGGCCGGCTACAAGCCGGGTGAGCAGATTTCCCTGGCCCTGGATGTGGCCAGCACGGAGTTCTACAAGAACGGGCTCTATGCCTTCGGCGGCGGCAGCTACAGCGCCACCGAGATGGTGGATCAGCTCGAAAAGCTGGTGAGCCGCTATCCGATCGTGTCGATCGAGGATGGCCTCGCCGAAGACGACTGGGAGGGCTGGGCCCTGCTCACCCAACGGCTGGGCGGGCGCGTGCAGCTGGTGGGCGACGACCTGTTCGTGACCAACACCACCCGCCTGCAGCGGGGCATTGAGCAGGGCATCGCCAATTCGATCCTGATCAAGGTGAACCAGATCGGTTCGCTCACCGAAACCCTGCAGGCGATCGACCTGGCGGGTCGGGCGGGTTACACCAGCGTGATCAGCCACCGCAGCGGCGAAACCGAAGACACCACCATCGCCGACCTGGCGGTGGCCACCCGTGCCGGCCAGATCAAGACCGGTTCACTCAGCCGCAGCGAGCGCGTGGCGAAATACAACCGCCTGCTGCGCATCGAAGACGAACTGGGCAGCCAGGCGATCTACGCCGGCGCTGAAGACCGGGGCCCGCGCGGCCGGGGCTGAGCGCGAACAGAGAGGGAGCGGCGCCTGAATCGTCTGGACGATCAAGCCGGATGTTCGGCCTCGCCCTGGCTGTGCCACGACTTCCGCTTGATCGGATTCGGCAGAACGGCTGGAGCAACAGGGTCCACACATCGAGATTGCAATGCCTTGCCTAAGACACAAGACGTGAACACGATGGTCATGTTGAGTGTCAACGAGCCATGCACCAGGCGCAATTGACAACATCATGACTGGAAGCAAGAGCCTGACTACACACAGCCTTCCGACTCATGGTTACTCACTTGAAACCGGCCTTCTCCAAAGATGAACCCATCCACCAAGTGCGGCAAACACCACGTGCGGCAAACAGGCTCAACCTCAACTGGAACGTAGATCGACCCTTCGAACAGAGGAGCAGCGGCTCTGTCGCTGAGCCCCAAATCCTTCCGAACGATCAAGAAAGCAGGGTGCCGATCGAAGCATCTTCACCGATACCTTCATCACCGGCTGCGCCGTTCATCTACCCGCCTGCGCCGGGAAGTTTTTCCAGGCGTCCATCGCGACGCAGGCGGCCCTGCAGCTTCAGCCAACTGAGCGTGACCGGCAACGCCGCCACCAACGGCACCGCCACCAGGGCCGGCCTGGCGCTGGCGCCCAGCAAGGCCGCAGACACCGCCAGGCCTCCGAGCAAGAACGACTGACCTGCCGCCTGCTGGGCGGTGGCGAGGCGGCGCAGGATGCGGTCGGTTTCGCCGGCACGCATCTGCACCTGGAGATCTCCCTGCTCCAGACGTGAAAGGCTGTCTTCCAGGCGGCGGGGCAGACCCAGCGCGCGGCTGCTGAGCTCGCCGGCCTGGCGGCCCAGTTCGCCGAGGAAATCGTTGGGTCCAGTGCCGCCGGAGGTCATCAGGGGGAGGAGGTAAGGGCGGGCAATGGCCACCAGGCTAAAGGTGGGGTCGAGGCTGCGGCCGACCCCCTCGAAGGTGGAGAGGGCGCGCATCACGAAGATCAGCTCCGCCGGCAGGCGGAACGGCTGGCCATACACCAGGTCGTAGAGGTCGCCGGAGAGCTTCTCCAGCACATTGGCGGAGAAAGGCGGCGTCAGCGCCTCGGTGAGCATCACCCGCACCAGGCGCCGCACCGGGCCGGCGTCGATGCCGGCGGCGATGACGCCCGCCCCCTGCATCTCTTCCACGAGGGCGCCGGCGTCGCGGGCGGCAGCGGCCCGCACCATGCGGCCCAGCCGCCCGCGCAGGCGCGAGGAGAGCTGGCCCATCATGCCGAAGTCGTAATAGATGAGGGCGCCATCGCTGGCCACCGCCAGGTTGCCGGGATGGGGATCGGCGTGGAAAAAGCCGAAACGCACCAGCTGCTGGAGATAACTGGCCGCCCCCTTTTCCGCCACCGCCGCAGGATCGATGCCCGCCTCAACCAAGGCGGGGCGGTCGTTGATCTTGATGCCGGGGAGATAATCGAGGCAGAGCACCCGGCGGGTGCTCAGTTCCCAGATCACCGCCGGAATACGGATGCCGGGATCATCCAGAAACTGCTGGCGGAAGCGGGCGGCATGTTCAGCTTCGAGGCGAAAGTCGAGTTCCCGCAGTAACACGCGCCGGCATTCCTGAGCGATCGAGACCCAGTCACGGCCCTGGCCCCAGCGGGGATGGCGCTGCAGCACCGCCGCCACCTGCTGCATCACCTCCAGATCGAGCCGGAACAGCCGCTCCAGCCCCGGCCGCTGGATCTTGAACACCACCTGGCGACCGCTGCGCAGGCTGGCGCGGTGCACCTGGGCCAGGCTGGCGGAGCCGAGCGGCAGCTCCGCCAGATCGATGATCTCGTTGCAGCGCTCGCCCAGTTCCTCCTCCAGCAGCCGCTGCACGGTGGCGAAGGGGAAAGCGGGCACCCTGTCTTGCAGGTGCGCCAACTCCTCCACCCAGCCGGCGGGCAGCACATCGGGGCGAGCCGAGAGCAGCTGGCCCAACTTGATGAAGGCCGATCCCAGGCTGAGCAGCTCGTTGGTGAGCCAGCGGGCACGCTGGCGCTGACGCACAGCCCGATGCTCCGCGCTCGGCGGCCCCTTACCCCGGTACGACCAGGCCCGGCCATCCAGCCACAGCCCGGCCAACAGCTGCAGCACGCCGCGCCAGATGCGCAACGAACGGGACAGGCCCCGCCACCCTTGCAGCAGGCGCCCCATCAGGGCCGGTCCTCAAGGCGGCGCGACAGGCGCGCCACCTGGGCCCGCAGGGCATCGATCTGCTCCTGAGGCGTGCCCCAGGCGGCAGTGGCCACCGACTGCGCGTCCATGGCGCCGGAAGCAACGCCTGATGCCGACGCCGACCCAGCCGCCGGATCGGTTTCCAGCCGCTCCGCCTCCGCCTCCACCTCTTCCAGGAAGAGGCTCCATTCCTGGCGCAGCCGCTCGGGCGCCTCCTGGGCAAGCACCGCCAGGGCTGCGGCGGTTTCCACCAGGCTGCTGCCAAGCCGGGCACCCAACCTGTTGATGGCGGCCTGAACGATGGATTGGGGCGCGCTCATGCGGGGGCCGTTGGTTGGCGAAACTGTGGCAGATCAGGGCGTTGTGCCGTTGGGATCCGCCGCCGCCGGCGGCTCAGTGGGCGTGATCACCGAATCGGAAGGAGGTGGCGGCTCGGCCGGCAACAGCGGCGCTTCCGGCACCGGCTCCTCGCGGGTGCTGGCCTTCGGGTCGGCGGGCGCCGGGGTGGCCCGGGCCGCAGCCTCGCGCTTCTCTTGTTCCTCGCGGCGGCGCTGCTCCTGCTCCAGCAGGCCCAGGTCTTCGACCGCTTCGCTGGGGGTGCCGAAGCGCATGCGCAGGCTCTCCAGGCTGGTGCCAGGGGTGGGCCTCACTTCAAAGCTCTCACCAAGGCGGGCCGTGCCATCGGGACGGAGATCGAGCAGGCGCCCGGTGAGGCCGTAGCCGAGCCCGAAGGCAACTCCCGCCACCAGCGCCAGCGTCCAGCCGGGAATAGGGGGCTGGGCCGGCGGGCGGGCGCCGGGAGTTCGTGCGCCGGAGCGGCCGGCGGAATCGGCGTCGGCGCCCCTGGCGGGACGCTTTGACCTGCGACGCGCACCGGCCTGGGTCATTGGTCACGGTTGGAAGGCCCCCATCCTGCCCGTGCCTGTGCGGAGCCGCCACGGCTGGCCGGCAGGTGACCGTTTGGGTGCCAGACCGTGGGCTGGGCGGATCGCTGAGCACAGCGGCGGAATCTTGGCGATGTCCTGTGGCTCACATCTCCCTCGACGCTAGGGTTTTGCTGCTCTTGCAGACCATTCAAGGTGACCTATTGCATCGGTTACTGGCTGGAGAAAGGGTTGGTTTTTGCTTCTGATTCCCGCACGAATGCCGGAGTTGATTATATTTCCAGCTATAGCAAGATGGTTGTGTTTCAGCCGGCCTCCGATCGGCTGTTCGTGCTGCTGGCCGCCGGCAATCTCGCCACCACTCAGGCGGTGGTGAACCACATCCAGCGCGACCTTGACCAGGAGATCGCTAGCCAAGCCAGCACTGGTGAGGACCTGCGTTCCTGCCACTACCTGTTCGAAGCGGCCAACTACATCGGCGCGGTGAGCGTGGCGGTGCAGGAGAAGCACCGGGCCGCTCTGCAGCAGGCGGGCACCAGTGCCGAGGCCACCTTCATCCTGGGCGGGCAGATCGGCACCGAACCCCACGGCCTGTTCATGGTGTACCCCCAGGGGAATGCGGTGATGGCCACGCCGCAGACCCCCTATCTCCAGATCGGTGAATCGAAGTACGGCAAGCCGCCGCTCGACAATGTGGGCTCCACCAATCTGTCGCTGGAGGATGCCGCCCGGCTCTGCCTGATCTCGGAAGTACTCACCCACCGCTCCAACCTCACCGTTGGCCCGCCGTTTGAGCTGGCGATCGTGCCCCGCAACAAGCACTCGGTGGCCCATCGCGTCACCTTCGAGGCGGAGGCGCCGGAACTGGCCGCCATGATCGACACCTGGAGCAGCGCCCAGCGGGAAGCCCTGCACCGGCTGCCCAGCTTCGTCTGGGAGCAGAACCTGGACGCGGCCTGACGCGCCGGTCGCCACCGCCCCACCACCAGCCGTTCACCCATGCACACCGTTTCCGAGTGGATCTCCACCGGCCACCTGCCCTCCGCCGAGGTGGTGGAGGCACTGGTGCTGGAGGCGCATCAGCGCTTTGCGCCGGTGCGAGAGGGCAAGGTGGCCGATTACATCCCCGCCCTGGCCGCCGCCGATGCCGAGCAGTTCGGCATCTGCGTGGCCGGCTGCGGCGGGCAGCTGATCGAAGCGGGCGATTCCCGCGCCTCCTTCAGCATCCAGAGCATCTCGAAGCCGTTTCAGTTCGCGCTCATCTGCCAGGCGATCGGTGAAGACGAAGCCCGCGAAAAACTGGGGGTGAACAGCACCGGGCTGCCCTTCAATTCGGTGCTGGCGGTGGAGCGGAGCAGCGAAGGGCTCTCCAATCCGATGGTGAATGCCGGCGCCATCGCCGCCACCAGCCTGGCGCCAGGCACCACGCCCGAGGAGAAGTGGGCCTTCATCGAGGCCGGCTTCTCCCGCTTCGCCGGCCGGCCACTGGAGGTGGATGAAGAGGTGTACAGCTCCGAGCTGGCCACCAACCGCCGCAATACCGGCATCGCCAGCCTGCTGAGCGCTCAGCAGCGCCTCTGGTGGGATCCGGAAGAGGCCACCGATCTCTACACCCGTCAATGCTCGCTGCGGGTCACCAGTGCCGACCTGGCCGTGATGGCGGCCACGCTGGCCAACGGCGGGCGCCAGCCGATCACAGGGGAGCAGGTGATCGATGCCATCCATTGCCAGCACGTGCTGGCGGTGATGGTCACCGCCGGGCTCTACGAAACCTCCGGCGACTGGCTCTACGCCACCGGCCTGCCCGGCAAGAGCGGCGTGGCCGGCGGCATGATCACGGTGGCACCGGGCAAGGGTGGCCTGGCCACCTACGCGCCACCGCTCGATGAGGCGGGCAACAGCGTGCGCGGCCAGCTCACGGCCCGTTTTCTCTCGGAAGCCCTGGGCCTGAACCTGTTCGCCTCCAGGGCAGAGAGCCACCAATGATCAGCACCACGAATCTCGTGCGGTATCTCCTGCTGGTGGCCTGCGTTGGCGTCACGGTGCTGATCTTCGACTACTTCTCAGGCACGATTGCGGTGTTCACCGCTGCCGCCATCGTGGCGGCGCTGCTCAACATCCCGGTGACCTGGCTGAGCCGCTATCTGCCACGGGGATGGGCGATTGCCATCGTTTCTCTCAGCGCCCTGCTCCTCCTGATCGGTTTCGTCACCGGCATTGGCCTGCAGGTGCTGAACCAGGGCCAGGGCCTGGTGCTGGATCTGCAGAGCAGGATGAAGCAGCAGGATCTCACGCCTCTGCACGGCTACCTCGAAGCCTATGGATTCGACAGAATCACCTCCCTGCTGCAGGAGGGATTGCTGACGGGGCTGGGGTTGCTGCAGACCGTGTTCTCCGGTGTGTTCACCGGGATTTTCGGTGCGGTGATCAGCCTCTACATGTTGATCGATGGGGAGAAGCTCTGGAAAGGGTTTCTGCGGCTGATTCCGGAAGCCCACCGGGATCGTTTTGCCCACACCTTTCTGCAGAGCGTGCTGGGGTTCATCCGTGGTCAGCTGCTGCTGATGGTGTTTCTGACCGTCTCGACGGCTGTGGTTTTTCCCCTGCTGGGTGTGAAGTACAGCCTGATCCTGGCGGTGATCGTGGGGGTTCTGGATGTGATCCCCGGCATCGGGGCCACCCTCGGCATCGTGCTGGTCTCGGTGATGGTCTTTGCCTCCCAGGGAGGAGAGATCGGCCTGCGGGCCTTGATCGCTTCGCTGCTGCTCGGCCAGATTCAGGACAACATCGTGCGCCCCAGGGTGATGGGCAGGGCGATGGAGCTCAATCCGGTGCTGCTCTTTCTCTCGCTCTTCATCGGTCAGCGGGTCGCTGGTCTGCTGGGGGTGTTTCTAGCCATCCCGATCGCGGGCATGATTGCCCTCTGGCTCCATACGGAACGCCAGCAGCAGGAGGCCATCGCTCTCACACCCGCAGGCGATGAGTAGGGGCGGAGACGAGTAAGGGTGGAGCCTCTGCACTGAAGCTCCGCGCTGAACGTCTGCACTGAGCCTCTTCGCTGAAGAGTCTTGCCGCAGGCTCTGTCACGAGCAGCGAGCACCACGATCTAGGCGTTCCCCTGTGCAGGTGGCCCTCGCTCCTGGTTCCCCTCGGTTCACGGGTTCCTCGCTTCAGGTGCCGGGATCTGAGCATCTCCAGCAGACTGCCATGCTGCTGCCTGGATGCGAGCTCTCCCATGGTTTCGATGCGCCTGATCCCACCGATCCTGCTCACCGCCTTGATGGTGGCCGCCGCCAGCACCACCAGCGCCGAGGCCCGCTGCCGCTTTCTGATGCCGCTCGGCGGCAGCGGCGAGCCGGTGGTGTCCAAGCGGATCGGCCCCGACCGGCTGCTGGGCCGCACCAACTGGAACACCGATTTCATCGTGGACCAGCCCTTCCGTAGCTATCAGTTCTTCTTCACGTCGGCCTCGACCGAACGGGCCACCTTCCCGGTGGCCGCCTTCATGCGCTTCACCGATGGCACCAGCCTGCAGGTGGTGAATGAAACCCCCACCTTTGAACCGGGTACCGGCCGGAAGTTCGGCCCGTTTCAGGCGGTGCCGGGCAAGCGCACCAACCTGATGAACTTCCGGGTGGGCTCCAGCACCAGGCCCGCAGCCGTGGGTTTCAGTTACCGGATCTCCGTGCAGGGATGCGACTGAGGCGACGGCCGGCCTGAGCCACTCCTGCCCTGATCCCCACCCGCCATGCAATTCGAGAGCTTCGCCACGTTCAACATCGCCATCGTGGTGCTGGCGGTCGGCCGCTGGTTGAACCGGAAGGTGGCCTTTCTGAGGGAGTTCAACATTCCCGAGCCTGTGACCAGTGGCCTGCTGGTGTGTGTGCTGCTGGCGGTGGTTCATGCGATTTCCGGGCTGGAGATCGGTTTCAACCTGCTCACCCGTGATTTTCTGCTGCTCTATTTCTTTGCGGCGATCGGCCTCAACGCTGACATCCGCACCCTGCTCTCCGGCGGACGACCCCTGCTGATCCTGATCGCCACCACGGTGGTGTTCATGCTGCTGCAGAACCTCACCGGCATCGGCGTAGCCACAGTGCTGGGCCTGAATCCCCTGGTGGGGGTGCTGGGCGGCTCGGTATCGCTGCTGGGCGGCCACGGCACCGCCATCGCCTGGGCTCCCCGCTTCGCGGAAACGCACGGCATCAGCAATGCGTTGGAAATCGGCGTGGCCTGCGCCACCTTCGGCCTGGTGCTCGCCTCGCTGATGGGCGGGCCGATCGCCCGGCTGCTGATCCAGCGCAACAAGCTCCAGCCCACTCCCTGCGTGGTGGAAGACGCCGCCGCCGAGAGCAACGCGCTCGAACGGGTCACCTACTTCACGCTGCTGCGGACCCTCTTCTGGCTCAACATGAGCCTGGGCCTGGGTGAACTGCTCTTCGAGGGATTGCAGGCCGTGGGCAGCAATCTGCCCCTGTTCGTGTGCTGCCTGTTCGCGGCGATCTTTCTCACCAACACCGTGCCGCGGTTGGTGAAGGTGCGCGAGCTGGCGCCGGCACGATCCCTGGCCATCGTGTCCGACATCGCCCTGGGCATCTTCCTGACAATGTCGCTGATGAGCCTGCAGCTGTGGACCATCGCCTCGCTGGCGGGCCCGATCATCGCCATCCTCACCGCCCAGTTCGTGGTGTCGTTCCTGTTCGCGCTGTTCGTGGTGTTCCGTGTGATGGGCCGCGATTACGAAGCGGCCGTGATCTGCGCCGGTTTCGGCGGCATTTCACTTGGGGCCACACCCACGGCGATGGCGAACATGTCGGCGGTGGCGCAGAAGTATGGGGCCGCACGGCGGGCGTTCATCGTGGTGCCGCTGGTATCGGGCTTCTTCGTGGACATCAGCAATGCGGTGATCATCCAGCGCTTCCTGAATGTGTTCGGCTGATCCAGTGGGCACAGTGCTTGCAGGGGGGTGACGGCGCTCAGCCGGCCACCGCAGCAGGCAGGGTGCCCATGAAGCGCTGCAGCTGACGCGTTTCGAGTTCGAGCACGCGCTTGGCGAAGTCCTGATCGCGATCGAGCAGGGCATCGAAGCCATCCACTGGCACCGCCAGCAGGCGCGTGCCCTCCTGCGCCGCCGTGATCGTGTTCTCAGTGGCGCTGTGGGTGAGCACCTCGAGCTCATCGAGCATCTGGCCCGGCCGGAAGCGCTCCTGCCGGGTGCCTGGGCCATCAGCGCTGGGGTCGCCATCGCGGTAGTGCACCAGGGCTTCGCCTTCGATCAGCAACAGCAGTTCGCGGCAGGTGTCGCCGGTTTCGGTGATCAGGGCGCCGGCGCTGTAACGGCGCAGCTCAGAGACCTCCGCCAGGGCGTTGATGGTGTCGAGGTGGAGGCCGCGGAACGCCTCGCAGGTGGCCAGCACCACCCGCTTTTCGAGCTCAGGGCAGGCCTCGAGGCTGGACGGCGTATCGCCCTGGGCCAGCAGGCGCTCGGCCGTGTTTGCCAGCAGCGGGGCGGACGCGCCACCGCGCAGCGCCGCTGCCTGGGCCTGGCCCTTCGGGCCGTCCAGCCGGGCGATCAGGAACAGGGCGGAGGCCTGGATCAGCGGGTTGCGGTCCTGCAGCAGGGTGTCGAGGTGGTGCAGGGTGACCGGCAGGGGAACCACCAGCGAGCAGCTGGCGCCTGTGCCCGGCTGGGTGAGTGCCGCCAGCACCTCCGCCGGCAGGCGCTGCTGCCACGGCTCCTGCTCCAGCAGCTCCAGCAGCACCAATGGCGAGAGCTTCTGCAGATCTGCCACCAGGGCGGGCACGGCAGGATCCTGCTGCAGGGTGGCCAGGGCCCACAGGATCGCCCGCAGGCTCAGCTGTTCCCGGTGGCGGATGTGCCCGCTGAGCAGGGCGCGCACCACCGGCGCCTCCGGCAGCGACGGCTGCTGCAGGGCGCGGAAGGCCTCGATCAGTTCCGGCAGGCGCTGCAGCAGCACCTCAGCCTTCTGGGCGGCGCTGGCCTGCGGCGACAGCCCGCCCAGAATCTCCTCCTCCTCCGCGGCGGTGATGCCGTAGCGGCGACGCAGCGAGCGGATCGCCTTGGTGTCGCCCTGCTCCTGCGCACGGCTCTGCAGCCGCATCAGTCGATCGAGCGACTTGCGGTAGCCGCTGAGCCGCACCTGATCCTCCAGGCTGCGGCGGTTGGCGGGATCGAGCAGGGTGGGATCCTCCACCCCCAGCTCTTCGAGCAGCTGCTCGTGCTCCTCATCGGAGATGCCGAGCTCGCGGCGCATCTGCTGCAGCACCTCCAGGCTGGTGGCCACACTCACGTAGCCCTCCTCAAGCGCCTCACGCACCACGCCCTTGTAGGCCTCGTGGCGTTTCTCGCTGCTGAAGCCCGGCAGCACCTTGGCCAGCACATACACCTCGTGGGCGTTGAGGTCGCCGAGGGTGCGGCCATCGAGGAAGCGGCCCACATCGAGCTGGAGGCGCTCCAGTTGCTTGCGGAAGCGGCTGGCCAGGTTCTCGCGGCTGTAGATCTCGGGGTTGCGGCGCCAGGCCTTGTACACCCACAGCGTGCTGAAGGCCACCAGGGCGCCGTCGAAGAGGTATTGCACCCAGGGCGGCAGCAGCCGCAGCAGCGGCCGACCCGCAAACAGAAAAAAGAAGTTGAACACCAGAAAGGTGGCCACCACAAAGATGCGGTGGCGGAGCTGCTCCGGCGACAGTGGCATGGCACCGCTGCGGGCGGCAAGGCGCCGTTCGCGGGAGCGCGCACCGGCTTCGATCCAGCGCCCCACCACCACCCCCAGCCAGGTGAACAGCCCCAGCACCAGGGGCACCGCCACCAGGCGGGGGATGGGGATGGCCTGGCCGAACAGGAACAGCCCGGGGCTGAGCAGGGTGGCGAGCTGGTCGCTCTGGCGGACCCAGATCCCGGAGAAGTAGTACTCCCAGTTGCCGGCGTACAGGTAGTAATAGAGGAAGTAGCCCAGCACCAGCCCCACATAGCCATAACGCTCGAAGGCGAAGGCCGGTGTGGTGATCCGCGCCCAGTACATGCGCTCGGCGTCGATGTCGATGCAGGGTTGCTGGCAGGCCACACAGGCGCTCTGCTCGCTGCCATCGGGCAGCGTGGTGCGGCACATCGACTGGGTGATCGGCTGCTCGCTCAGGTGCGCCTTGCTGCCCAGCAGCCCGGAGGGGGCGGAGAACACGCTCTGCACCGGCGCCATCGGGCAGAAGTACTGGCACCAGGCCTTGCCGCCGTACAGCCAACCCACCAGCATCGCCACTGCGATCGTGCCCAGCAGCCAGGCGGCCAGCACCAGGCGATCCGCATTGAAGAAAAGGATGCGGCCGCAGAGGCCCGCGAACAGCCAGCCGAACTGCACGCTCGAGTAGTGGCGGGCCAGCCAGGAATCGGCGGGCACCTTGGCCAGCTGGGGGCGCCGCTCGCCGGTGCGGGGATTGAGCTTGGCGATCTGGCGCTGCAGGCCCAGGGCGCGAGGGATCTGGGAGAGGAAGGAGAGCGGGCAGATGCGTCGCCACAGCTCATGGCCGAACACCAGCAGGATGAAGATTCCCGAGGGCACCACCGCCCCCCAGAAGAGGGTGGTGCCGAGCGGATAAGGCTGCTCGCCCAGGCAGCGGTCCTGCACCGGCACACAGGCCTCACTCAGACGCAACGGGCTCCAGGGGTGGCCCGGATCGGTGAGCGCGGCGCTCCAGGGGTCGAAGAACAGCGAGGCGATGATCAACAGCCAGCCGGTGGTGAGAATCCAGCGGATGACATGCATCCGGGATTCACGCAGCTGAATCGCCATCGGGCCAGGAATCGGTGCGCTGACCTTAGCGATCTAATGCCGGCAAGATTCGCGCAAACCGCTAGTGCCAGCGGGATTCAGGTGGTGTAGTCGGCGTTGATGCGCACGTATTGATCCGAAAGGTCGCAGCCCCAGGCCAGGCCGTGGCCGGGGCCGTCGCCCACCACCAGCCGGATGGCCACGGTGTCGTCATCGAGATAGGCGCCGGCGGCGCGATCGGCCATGTAGCGGGAGGCGGCCGGGCGATCGAAGGGCAGGGGCTGGCCAGCGGCCATCAGTTGGTGCGCCCCCAGCCAGAGCGCCACGGACTCGGGATCGAAGGGCACGTCGGCGCGGCCCGCCGCCGCCACGATGCGGCCCCAGTTCGGATCGCGGCCGTGAATGGCGCACTTCACCAGCGAGGAGCCGCAGATGGTGCGGGCGATGGCGCGGGCGCCGGCCTCGCTGGCGGCCCCTTCCACCTGCACCTCGATCAGGCAGCTGGCGCCTTCGCCGTCGCGGGCGATCGCCCGGGCCAGGTGCTGCGACACCGCCGTGAGGCCGGCCTCCAGCGCCTCGTAGTGCTCGGGGCTCAGGGGTTCACCGGCGGCAAAGGCCAGGTACGTGTCGTTGGTGCTGGTGTCGCCATCCACCGTGATCGCGTTGAAGGAGCGGTCGACCGCCCGCTGCACCATGCCCCGCCACAGCTCGGCCGGTACACCGACATCGCAGCTGAGATAGCCCAGCATGGTGGCCATGGCGGGGTGGATCATCCCCGAGCCTTTGGCCATGCCGCCGAGGCGCACGCGCCGCCCGCCCAGGTTGGCCTCCAGGGCGATCTGCTTGTCGACCAGGTCGGTGGTGAGGATCGCCGTGGCGGCGGCGGCGCCGCCCTCGGGGCTGAGGGCCGCCACCAGCGGATCGAGGCCCGCGATCAATGGGTCCATCGGGATCGGCACGCCGATCACCCCGGTGGAGCAGATCAGCACCTGCTCCGGCGCCAGCTCCAGCCGGGCGGCGAGGGCGGCGGTGGCGGTGAGGCTGTCGGCCAGGCCGCGCGCGCCGGTGCAGGCGTTGGCCTGGCCTGAATTGGTGAGCACGGCGCGGGCCCGGCCGCCGCTGGCCGCCAGCCGCTGCTCACAGAGATCCACGCAGGCAGCGCGCACCCGGTTGGTGGTGAAGCTGCCGGCGCACACCGCCCCTGCCGGTGCCAGCAACAGGGAGAGATCGGGCTTGCCGGAGGCCTTCAGCCCGGCCGTGCTGCCGGCCGCCAGGAAACCGCTGGGGGCGGTGAGACCGCCGGGCACGGGCTGCCAGGGGGCGGGGATGCGGGTCATGGGGCGCCTGTTGGAGCTGTTGCCATCTTCGGGGGCGGCAGGCGGCCAGCCGGGGGCGCGGGGCCTGGGCAAACCACTTGAGCACATGATGAAAAGCATGCAGCCACACCCTGGCCGGCATGAACTGGCATGAACTTGAGTGGTCTTTGGCGCTAGCTTGTTCCGCAGCCATAGTCATTTATTTCGACAAAAAGCCGGTGACCTGAGATTGCTTTCAGGTGGCGATTGAACGAAACCGAACACTGTTGACACCTGATTGTGGCTGGCTTTAGAGTGATTCCGTCGAAACTGCACTCAAGCGCGATGTGCCGGGTGCTTTCCGGAGAGAAAATGCCGTCGATCAAGGATTGTCCGATCGAGCAGTTCAATACTGAGCTCATCACTGCGCATTTCACGATCGAAACAGTCAATGAATCTGATGGCACGAATGCGTAAGGATGGGCTGGCTGGTTTACAGCCTCGCTGGAACGATGGCTATCCGCCAACAGGATGCCGGTGGGTTCACCGTTCAACTCTTCAAGCACATGCTGCGTCAGCTGACTGCTCGAGTTCCCCGAAGCGAGCCGTTGAGGGCCGGCGTGAGACCAGCGCTCCACAGTCACCCTGCGACTTGAGGCGAGCCTGATGGCCACACACCAGCGCCGCATCGGCCTCACTGGCGGCATCGCCACGGGCAAGAGCACCGTGGCCCAGTTGCTGCAGGCCCGCTTCGCAGTGCCGGTGCTTGATGCTGACCTCTTCGCCAGGGAGGCGCTCGCTCCCGGAACCGCCGGCAGCCAAGCCGTGGTGGCACGCTTCGGCACCCAGGTGCTGGTGCCGCGGCAGGGCGAAGACGGCGGTGCCGAAGGTGCTGAAGGTGCCGCAGCGGATCCCGCTGAGACGCTCGATCGGCGGGCTCTCGGTCGGCTGGTGTTCAGCGATCCAGTGGAGCGCCGTTGGCTGGAAGGATTGGTGCACCCGCTGGTGCGCCAGCGCTTTACCCAGGAGCTGGCGGGCCTTGCAGAGGAACCGGCCGTGGTGCTGATGATCCCTCTCCTGTTCGAGGCCGGCCTGGAGTCGCTTTGCTCGGAAATCTGGTTGGTGGACTGTGAACCAGCCGAACAACGGGCACGTCTGCTGGCGCGCGATGGCACCACGGCTGCCGACGCCGACGCCAGGATCGCTGCCCAGTGGCCGCTGGAGCGCAAGCGCTCGCTTGCCGATGTGCTGATCGACAACCGCCAAGGCGCCGAAAGCCTGGCGAGCCAGCTGGGGCGGGCGCTCGGGCTGGAGGCGACGGGCGAAAGGCGCTAAGCCCTTGCTCGCCTGTGAAACCTGGCTGGAGCCGCAGCAGGCTGGAAACGCTTAACGCCGGGTGGTGACGGAGGAGGCCGGCACGCGAGACGGCACGAGGTCATGCGAACGCGGGCGGGAAAAAACGCCCATGACGCTTCGGCACCGCCGTGCGCTCGCAGGACGGCACTGGAGCGCGCCTAGCGCGAAGGCAAAGGCAAAGGCCAGCCCGGACACGCCAATCCGGATGCCGTTCTGTACCAGCTCCATGATCCCCTTCTGATCGGGGCCACGCAATTTCTGGTCCATCACCGCCTGGGTGCGGTCAAGATTGCGCAGGGTCTGGGTTCGTAGGGCCGCGATCGGCTGATCCAGCTGCTGATCGTTGATGGCCGGGCCCCGCAGCACCCGCATCTCTCGCTGCAGCTCCTGGGGCGTGGTGGCCTCACCGACGGCGCTGCGCAGGGCCACGAACGTGGCTTCAGTGCTGGCCCTGCGTTGGGCGAGCTGATCCGCATCTGCGGTGAACAGTGTCCACAGAGCGGTGGCCTGCAGGGGGACCAGCAGGACGAAGCCCAAGGCTGCCACTAGGGCCCGCTGCCGCGCCGTGGCCAATCGCAACGTGTAGCGGGAACGCTCCGGATCGAGATGGGCCGCCCCATGCAGCAGCAGAAAGCCCACGAGAGCCAGGGGAGCGGCCTGGATCACACCGCCGACCACTCTCAGCTGCCAGGTGGGATTGGTGGGATCGAGCGGCAGGAACAGCGTGAGGGCGCTGATCGCGAACACCACGAATAGACACGAAGCGGCGCCATCCAGAACGGCGCTGACGGCAACCGGCTGCCCCGTTGGGCGGGAGAACGGGGCGGGGAGGCCGGGGCGAGCGGTGGTCACGTGGGGTTCGCTGCGGAGATTCGTGAAAGGGCCGGCGGGTGCTGCACCCCTGAGGGCGGAAGCGCCGTGGAGTCGACGGCCAGCCTTCAGGTGTGAACTGAGAGACCCACTCTCATGGATCTTTCAGGACATGGGCCGCCTGAGGAGGGCTGCAGTCGGGCAATGGCCGGAAGAGTGGGCCAATCGCCAGGAAACATACATGCTTTTCTCAGATTTTACAAACCCTTTCATCATGCGTTGCTTCAGGCCGGACCATGGCGAGCCAGCCAGAGGGGAGGCGCGCTGTGATGCAGCGTGGTGGCGGGGGAGGCCCTCCTACCGGAGGTGGGACGCCACGGCACCTGACCGGCGACTCCATCAGCCACCCGCGCTCAGCACGCCTGAAGGAACAGCCGACGCAACTGGCTGTGCGGCTAGAAGAGCCGTTGGACCCCAACGCCAGAGGCTCAGCAGGACAGCAGGCCCAACGAGGCTTCAGGCTCGGACCTCAGCCGTTCAGCTTGGCGATCAGGATGATGAGCTTCGGGCCATCGTGGTTGAGTTCGTCAGCAGCATCAAGTTCCTGGGCAACCCGCAGGCGGTCGGCATCACGTTGCGCTAAGGCACGCTGAGCGATGGCCTGGAGGGCGAGGCGGGCGTTCATTACAGCAGTCCGCTCAGCGTGTAGCCGCCGAGAGATCCGTAGTCATCGAAGCCGGTGCTATTGACGCCGGTGAAGCTGCCCTCCCCCACACCATCCACGCGGACAAAATACGTACCAGCCGATAGGTTTAGATCAGTAAAAGCTGCGCCTTTGCTGTTGGTTGGCGATGACGTGAACGCCACGGTGCCGTTGCTGCTGAGAATGTCCATCTGTAAGTTGAGGCCGCTTACGTCGTCGGTCGCGCCGAAGGCAATCTGCGTCCCTGCCCCCATGACAGCACCAGCGGGATCAACCCGAAGACTGAGCGGCCCGCCGTTCCATTGGAACCTAAAAATGTCCACGTCATTTCTGGTGCCGATGGTGCCAGATACAAACCGACCGTCACCCACACTGCGAGTGGGCAATGCGCCGGTGATCGTGTCCGCGAAATCGTCAGGCCTTGCGCCGAGTCGGGCCGTCAGGGCTGCCACTTCATCGACAGAGTTTGAAGCGGGGCGACCGTTCCTGAAATAGCTGCCCTGGCTCCACTGCGGAAACACATTCACGCCGACTGGGGCTTTCCCCATGTATGGAACCCAGCGATTACCAGCCGCCGTTAGGTGCCCGTCATAATACTCCTCGGCTGCTTGCGTGCTGGAAGCCAGCAGGCCTTTGTGCCGAAAGTCAAGCGTGTGGCCGATTTCGTGAACAGCGAAAAAACCCACTGAGCTAACAGTCAGCGGTAGGTTTGTGCTCCGTGGGTTTGTGTTCCACTGAACGGCGGCGATAGGGTTGCTGATTGCGCTTCTGAATGAGTTTGACCGGGCAATTCCAGGCACGCCAAAAAGGCCAAGGCCGTTTCTGGTCATGGTTCCCCCAACCAGCAGCCTCCCGGCATAGGGTCCGGCGCCGGGGAATGGATTGGGGTCCGTCGTGAACCTGACGTTGAACGGAGCGTAAGCGCTGTCGAGGGCCTCAAGCACCTGGCGACGCTGATCCAGCGTGTAGTTGCTGTTTGTTGCCTGATAGCGAGACACAGTTGTGGTTTCAGTCGGCCCGGTTACGTGGCCGTCAAAATCGACGTGAACCCAAGGGATGCCTGCGGTAATGCTGTTGCCTGATGGGCGAGCAGTGGTCAGCGTGTCGGGGTTGGTGATCCAGGTGCCAAACCGCTGGTCGTGGCTGGCGCGAATGTCGGAAGCTGCAGGCATTGCTAATCAGATGATGTTTTCGTGAAAGGGCCGGCGGGTGCTGCACCCCTGAGGGCGGAAACGCCGTGGAGTCGACGGCTGGCCTTCAGGCGTGAACTGAGAGACCCGCTCTCATGGATCTTTCAGGACGTGGGCCGCCTGAGGAGGGCTGCAGCCGGGCAATGGCCGGAAGACTGTGCCAATCGACACCAAACATACATGGTGCTCTCAGGCTTTGCAAACCTTTTTCTCAGGCTTTGCTTCAGGCCGGGCCACGGCGAGCCAGCCAGAGGGGAGGCGAGCTGTGATGCAGCGTCGTGGCGGGGGGCCTCCTACCGGAGGTGGCACGCCAAGGCACCTGACCGGCGACTCCATGAGTCACCAGCGCTCAGCACAGCTGAAGGAACAGCCGACGCGACTGGCTGTGCGGCTAGAAGAGCCGTTGGACCCCAACGCCAGTGGCTCAGCAGGACAGCAGGCCCAGCGAGGCTCAAAGCTCAGCGCCAAGCAGCCCCAGCGACCCAGCAGACTCTTCCCCTCTGGCGGTGGACCCAGGGAGTGTCCAGGCCCGAAACACTCAGCGAGGCTTCAGGCTCGGACCTCAGCCGTTCAGCTTGGCGATCAGGATCTGGTTGGCGAGCTTGGGGTCGGCCTTGCCGCCGGTGCGCTTCATCAGCTGCCCCACAAAGAAGCCCTGCAGTTTGTTCTTGCCGCCACGGAAGGCAGCCACTTCCTCGGGATGGGCCGCCAGCAGCTCCTCCACGATCGCCGTGATCGCCGCCGGGTCACTGATCATGCCGAGGCCCCGTTCGGCCACGATCGCCTTGGTGGAGCCGCCCTTCTCCAGCAGCTCCGGCAACAGTTCCTTGGCAATCTTGCCGCTGATCACCCCGGATTCGATCAGCTGAACCATCTCAGCCAGCTGCTCCGGCTTGAGCGGCAGCTCTGCCAGCGAGAGGCGATTGGCATTCACATAGGCGGCGATGTCGCCGGTGACCCAGTTGGCCACGCCTTTGGGATCGGCGCCGGCCGCCACCGCCGCTTCGAAGTATTCGGCCATCCCCCGCTCTTCGGTCAGCACGCGGGCGTCGTAGATCGACAGCCCCAGCTGCTCGGCGTAGCGGTGACGCTTGGCGGCCGGCAGCTCGGGCAGTTCGGCCCGCCAGGCCTCGCGCCGCGCCGGAGTGACCTCGATCGGGCCGAGATCGGGCTCGGGGAAGTAGCGGTAGTCGCTGCTGCCCTCCTTGCTGCGCATGCTCTTGGTGAGCTGCTTGCTCTCATCCCACAGCCGCGTTTCCTGGTGGATCGGCTCACCAGCCTCGATCGCCTTGATCTGGCGCGCGATCTCGTAATCGCAGGCTTTCTGGATGGCGGAGAAGGAGTTCATGTTCTTGATCTCCACCTTCACGCCGAACGGTTCATCGGGCCCGCGGCGCACGGAGATGTTGACGTCGCAGCGCAGCGAACCTTCCTGCATGTTGCCGTCGCTGACGCCTAGATAGCGCATGATCCGGCGGATCTCGGAGGCGTACTCCGCCGCCTCCCGGCCGGTGCGCAGATCGGGCTTGCTGACGATCTCGGCCAGCGCCACACCGGCGCGGTTGTAATCCACCAAGGAGTGGGTGCTGCCCGCCAGACGGTCGCTGCCGGCGTGCACGAGCTTGCCGGCGTCTTCCTCCATGTGGAGCCGTTCGATGCCGATCGTCTTCAGGTAGGTGTCCTTGCCCTTCTCGGCCACTTCCACCTCGATCCAGCCGTTTTCGGCGATCGGCTGATCGAACTGGGAGATCTGGTAGTTCTTCGGCAGATCGGGATAGAAATACTGCTTGCGGTCGAACTTGCTGTGCTCGGCCACCTGCAGATTGAGCGCCAGGGACGCCTTCACCGCATACTCCAGCACCTTCTCATTGAGCACCGGCAGCGTGCCCGGCAGGCCCAGCACCACCGGGTCGATGTGGGTGTTGGGGTCGTCGCCGAAGCTGGTGGAGGCGGCCGTGAAGATCTTGCTGGCGGTGCCGAGCTGCACGTGGGTTTCCAGGCCGATCACGGCCTCCCAGGGTCCGGTTGCTTCAGCGTGTGCCGTCCCATCAGCCACCATGAGCCCATCGCCTGCCAATCAGGGCCGATCCTATGGAACTGGTTGCAACGATCCACCAGTTTGTCTGGGACCTCCTGGTGGACTGGGTGTGCTTCGTGGCGGTATTCCTCTGCCTGGGGCTCAACTTCGCGCCCTGGCGGCTGATTCCCTTCGGCCTGCGCCAGCTCTGGCGGGCCCTGCGCCACCCCGGCCCCGCCCCTGGGGCTGCAGAGGGCGAGCTGGAAAGCTGCAGCGCCTTTCTGGTGACCCTGGGCGGCACCGTGGGGATCGGCAACATCACCGGCGTGGCCCTGGGGATCAGCCTGGGCGGGCCCGGGGTGCTGGCCTGGCTGTGGGCGGTGTCGCTGGTGGGCATGGCCCTCAAGTTTGCGGAGACGGTTCTGGCCGTCCAGTTCCGCCGCCCCCTGGCCGATGGCAGCGTGCTGGCGGGGCCGATGCTCACCATCCGCCGCGGCCTGCACCGGCGCTGGCGCTGGCTGGCGACGGTGTTCGCAGCGATGACCGTGGTCTCCGCCTTCGGTTCCTCCAACGGCCTGCAGGTGCGCCAGCTGGCCCGGGTGATGGCCCTCGACCTGGGCAGTCCGCCCCTGCTCACCGGCCTGGTGGTGGCCCTGGCCACAGCGGCGGTGATCAGTGGCGGACTGAAACGCGTCGCCCGCGTGGCCGTGGTGCTGGTGCCGCTGATGGTGCTGGGCTACGGCCTGGCCATGGCGGTGCTGCTGCTGGACCACCTCGACCAGCTGAAGCAGGTGCTCGTACAGGTGCTGGACGGAGCCCTCGCCCCCAGCGCCATCGCCGGCGGCAGCGTGGCGGTGACGGTGAGTGCCGCCGTGCGCCTGGCGGTGTTCTCCAATGAGGCCGGCACCGGCAGCGCCGCCATCGTGCAGGCCACCGCCTGGCCCGCCGATCCGCTCCGCCAGGGCACGGTGGCCATGCTGGGAAACCTGGTGGACACCGCCGTCTGCAGCGCAATCGGCCTGCTGGTGATCGCCAGCGGCGCCTACCGCAGCGGCGGCGATCCGTTCAGCGTGGTGAACGCCGCCATGACCTGGGCACGACCCGGCTCACTCTGGATCAGCCACTTGGCGCTGGTGCTGTTCGCCTTCAGCACCATCCTCACCGCCAGCGTCGTGGCGGAGCGCTGTCTGGTGTTTCTTACAGGCCTGCGCTGGCGGCCACTGTTCCGCGGCTGCTGGTGCGGCGCCCTGGTGCTGCTGGCCCCCGGCAGCGGCGATGGACTGTGGCAGGTGGCCGAACTGCTGGAGGCCCTGGTGGTGCTGCCCAACCTGCTCTGCCTGCTGCTGCTCTCCCCGTTCCTGTTCCACTGGTTCGCCGCGCTGCCCAAGCCGCTGCCCCCAACCCCCACCCCTGGCCACCACCCATGACCGCAACCGGGCCCATAGCCACCGGCCTGCAGATTCCGCTGCATGGCCTGCTCGCCGCCATCGCCGTGACCTACCTGGCCACCCTGGTGGCCAGCCGGCTGGCCCTGCAGCTGCGGGTGCCTGCCATCCTCGGCATCCTGGTGCTGGGGGTCGCCATCCAGCCCAGCGCCGGACTGTTGACGGTGCAGGCGGTGGAGGCCCTGCACACCGTGACCCTGAGCATGCTGCTGTTCGTGGCCGGGCTCAACTCCGACACCCAGCACATCCGGGGCTTCCTGGGCTACGGCGTGCTGCTGGCGGTGGGCGGAGTGGCCGTGTCGTCGCTGCTGCTCGGAGGCCTGATCTGGGCGGTGTTCCATGGTCTGGGCCAACCCATGCCCCTGAGCGTGGCGCTGCTGGTGGCAGCCTGCCTCGGCTCCACCGACGCCGGCGCCACCCTCAGCGTGCTGCGGGTGGTGCAGGACCGCATTCCGGTGCGGGTGCGCTCACTGCTGGAGTTCGAGTCGTCGGTGAACGATCCCGCGGCGATCCTGTTCCTGTTTCTGATCGTGGGGCTCACCGGCCAGGGGGGCAGCGAAGGTGGAGCCCTGCTGGATCAGCTCCAGGCCTTTATCAAGAGCGTGGGGAGCGGCATCCTGGTGGGCCTGATTCTCACCTATCTGGCCCAGTACGCGCTGAATCACCTGATCACCAGCAAGGACCAGATCCTGGTGGTGGGCATCTCCATCGCCCTGGCTTCCTACGGCTTCGCCACCCTGCTGGAGGGCTCCGGCTTCATCGCCACCTACGTGACGGGTCTGTTTCTGGCCAACAACATCTACGAGAACAAGCTGATCACGCCGGAACTGCTCGAGCACAGCCTGGAGCCCTTCAACACCACCATGCAGATCACGGTGTTTCTGCTGTTCGGTGTGCTGATCGATGCCAGCAGCCTCCCTGGCGCCGCCCTGCCCGGAGCGCTGGTGGCCCTCGGACTGATGCTGCTGGCCCGGCCATTGAGCGTGTGGGTGTTTCAGCCCTGGTCGCCCTTCGACTGGCAGGCAGGCGTGTTGATCGCCTGGTGCGGACTGCGCGGGGCGGTGCCGATCGCCCTGGGCTACAGCGTGACCCAGGTCCTGCCCTCCCTGCCCGGCATCCCCCCCGCCGAGCTGCCCCGGCTGGAGGATCTGGTGGAGGGACTGATCTTCGTGGTGGTGTTCCTCAACCTCAGCCTGCAGGGCCTGAGCCTGCCCTGGCTGTGCCGCCGGCTGGAACACTAGAGAGCTGTGCGATCTCCCCGCCCAGCCATGCCGGCAGCGGCCAGCGACCCACTCCTGATCCTCGGCGGTGGCCTGATCGGCCTGGCCGTCGCCCATCAATGTGCCCGTCGGGGTCTGGCGGTGAAGGTGCTCAGCCGCCGGCGCAGCGAGGCGGCCGGCTTCGTGGCCGCCGGCATGCTCGCCCCCCATGCCGAGGGACTCAGCGGCCCGCTGCTCGCCCTCGGCCAGGCCAGCCTGGAGCAAATTCCGACCTGGGTGGCCCAGATCGAAGCCGACAGCGGCCTGCGCTGCGGCCTGCGTGCCTGCGGCATCGTGGTGCCCTTCCGTTCCGTCGGTGAGCGCGACACCTACCCAACGGCCGCGCTGGGGGAAGCGCTCGATCGCACGCGGCTGGAGGCGGAGGTGCCCGGCATCGGACCCAGCTTCCAGGCCGGCCTGTTGTTCGCCCAGGACGGCCAGATCGACAACCGCCGCCAGCTGATGCGGGCCCTGGAGCGCGCCTGCGTGGAGCGGGGTGTGGCCTTCGAGGAGGGTGCCGAGGTGCTGGAACTGCTGCACGATCGCCGCCTCACCGGCGTGCGACTGCGGGGCGCCGACGGGGAGGAGCGGCGCCTGGCCTGCCAGCAGGCGGTGCTGGCCTGCGGCGCCTGGAGCGCCGACCTGCTGCCCGCGCTTCCGGTCCATCCAGTCAAGGGGCAGATGCTGTCGCTGCAGGGACCGCGCCAGGCGCTGCGGCGGGTGGTGTTCGGCCCCGGGACCTACCTGGTGCCGCGTGACGACGGCCTGGTGGTGGTGGGGGCCACCGCCGAGCCGCAGGCCGGCTTCGCGGACGGGCTCACCCCCCAGGGGCAGCGCCAGCTTGAGGACAACCTGGCCGCCCTGCTGCCGGCCGCCGCCGGCTGGCCGCCGATGGAGCGCTGGTGGGGGTTCCGGCCCGGCACCCCGGACGAGGCGCCTTTGCTGGGGGCCGGCCCGATCGAGGGGGTGTGGCTGGCCACCGGCCACTACCGCAACGGCGTGCTGCTGGCCGCGATCACCGCCGAGCTGCTGGTGCCGCTTCTGCTGGGCTCCACCGCGGTGCCGGAACTGCTGGCCCCCTTCCGCTGGGACCGGGCTTTTGCGGGGGGCCGCGCAGATCAGCCGCCGACTTCCGCAGGCCGCACCGCCGGGCCGAGGGTGTAGATCGGCAGCGCCTCCATCCCCTTCACCGGCCGTTCCCCCAGCCCCTGGACCGGCAGCACCTCCGCCACCAGATCGGCGGTGGCCTGATCGAACAACAGGCCGGCGTCCACTTGGCGGGTGAGCCCCTCCAGGCGGCTGGCCAGGTTGACCGTGTCGCCGATCACGGTGAATTCGAGCCGCTGGGGGCTGCCGATCTGGCCCACGATCACCGCGCCGCTGGCGAGGCCGATGCCACTGGCGAAGGGCGGCAGGCCCTCTTCGGCCCAGCGGGCGTTGAGCTGCGCCAGTTCGGCCTTCATGGCGGTGGCACAGCGCAGCGCCGCCAGAGCCTCTGCCTGCTGGCCCCGGCTGAGCGGAGCGCCGAACACCGCCATCACCGCATCACCGATGAATTTGTCGATGGTGCCGCCGTGGGCGGTGATCACCTCCACCATGGCGCCGAGGTAGCGGTTGAGCTGCTGGACATGCAGCTCGATCTCGCCGTTGCTGCTGCGCAGGCGGGTCAGCTGGGTGAAGCCCTTGAGGTCGGAGAACAGCACGGTGACCGGCCGCAGCCGGCCGCGCAGCATGCCATCGGCCGCCGCCGGATCGGCCAGGATCTCGGCCACCACACTGGGAGCCACGTAGCGCTCGAAGGTGCGCCTCAGGCGCCGCCGTTCCCGCTCCTCGCGCAGGTAGGCGTCGCCGCCGTAGAGCAGGCCCAGCAGCACCAGGCCGCTCACCGGTGCCAGCAGCGGCAGCCAGCGGTGAGCGCGGGCGAGCAGCACCGCCCCCGCCGTCAGCTGCACCACCAGCACCACACCCAGGGCCAGGAGCCGCCAGCGCAGCGCCGCCACCCGCAACGCCGCCAGCGCCACCAGCAGCACCGGCAAGGCCGCCAGCAACGCCCGGGCCAGGGGGGCTTCCGGCCACGGAGCCAGCCCATCGCCCTGCAGGGAGTTGGCCGTGGCGGTAGCCAGCAGCTCCAACCCCGACAGGTTGCCGAACGGGGTGGCATTGCCTCCTTCCCCTTGCGACACCACCGGCCCCACCAGCACCAGGGCGCCCTGCACGGCAGCGCGGCGAGGATGGCGGCGCCAGCGCTCCGGGTCCAGCACCTCCCAGGCGGAAAGGCGCAGGAAGGTGCCTTCCGGGCCGTAGACGTTGAGGGCGCGGTGCTGGTCGGGTTGCAGGCTCGGCCGCCCCAGCAGCCGAAGCGCGGTGCCGGCCAAAGAGGGAAACGGCTCCACCCCATTGGCCGGCAGCAGGCCGCGGCCGTAGGCCTCGGGGTGGAAGGCCGGCGCCCCTTCCTGCTGGGGCAGAACATTGGTGAGCCCAAGCTGGGCGGGGCCGCCGATCGCAGCCATGAAGGCTTCCGGGCGCACCAGGGTGAGGCCGCTGCCTGCTTCGGGGTCCTGCGGTTCGAGCATCTCCGCCGCGAGTGCCACGCGCCCGCGCTGCTTCTCCAGCAGGCGGCTCATGGCCCGGTCGTCGCTGGTCCCCTGGCTGCTGGGGCCGGCGAACACCACATTGATCGCCACACCGGCCGCGCCTGCCTCCAAAAGCCGCTCGGCCAACAGGCCATAGGCGGTGCGGGGCCAGGGCAGGGTGCCGATGCCGCGGGCCCAGGGGGGAATGGTGGCGCGGTTCTGGCTCACGAACCAGCCACCCTGCTGCAGGGTGGCGTCATCGATCGCCACCACCACCACCGCCGCCGGTGGCTGGCGCGGACCGCGCCACAGCACCAGCTGTTGCTCGATCGAGCGCTCCCAGGCGCGCCAGCGGCCCGGTGGCCACCCCCCCAAGGCCCCCACCGCCAGCACGAGCGCCAGCGACAGCAACGGCAGCCGCCGGGTGCTCAGCTTCATCGCCCCACCATGCCGGCCGGCCTAGCGGTGCCGGCCGGCATGGTGGGGCGGGCAGTCGCGGCAGCCGGCCGGGTCCCCACTAGAACAACCGCGGCAGGCCGAAACTCGGAATCGACGGGACCGACACTGGCGCGGAGGGCAGCGACACCCCAGGCACGTACGAGCGGATGTAGCTCTCGAGTGACCCGATCGCCGGCAGGGGTGTGGTGAAGCCCTGAAAGAGTGGTCCGTTGATCAGGGAGCCGTAATCACCGCTGGTGAGCCGCAGCAGGGCGAGCACCACACCGGCGGGCGAGAGGCGCAGGCGTTCACCCGCGTTCACGGTGGTGGGTGGGGCGCCGGTCGGCGTGCCATCCCGGAGCGCTTCCACCTCCACAGAGCCCTCCAGCACCGAGAGCTCTGCGATGCCGTCGTCGTCGACCTGAAGCACATAGTTGGTGCCGCGCACGCTCAGCCGTGAGGAGCGGGTGCAGCCGCTCTGCGGGCCGGAGACGAGCACCTGGCCCTTGCTGAGCAGGAAGCAGGTGCTGCCAAGCCGCAGCTGGGAGAAGCGGTTGAGCCGTCCGGCGGCGCCGGAGGCGAAACCGAGCTGGGCGCGGCTGTTCTTCGTGCTGATCTCCTGCGGCGTGATGGCCGTCTGCTTCACCTTTGCCTGACGGTCGTCGATGTAGAGCTCCTTGCCATCAAGAATCTCCCGCACCGTGGCCTTCTCGTTGGCGCGCACAGGGGAGCTCGACAGAGCCAGACCCGCCCCGGCTGCCAGGCTCAGCAGGGCGGCTGGGCGCAGCAGAGAATTCAGGCTCAGCCGAGCGGCCAGGAGATCACCGGCGGAAGCAGCAAGAGCGGGCATGGCGAATCCTGAATCAGGCGAAGCGAACGGCGCCGTCAATCTCCCGCGCCCGGAACAGGCAACGGAAAAGGGCCATCCAGACATTCTGGAACGTTTATCCGCCCGCACACACCCCGCAGGCCGAACACCTCAAGCGGCTGGGGCCAGCCCTTGAGCGTGTGCGACCCCAGAGGCACCACATCCAGCTCACCGGGCAGCAGGGCCAGCAGCTCCCCACTGATCAGGATCGGCTGCTCGGGATAGCGGCGGGTGAGCCCCTCCAGCCGGCTGGCCACGTTGACGGTGGCCCCCACCACGGTGAACTCCAGCCGCTGGGCCGCGCCGAGATTGCCGGCGGTCACCTCGCCCACGTGCAGACCGATGCCATGGCGGAGCGGCTGCCGGCCCACCGCGGCCAGCTCCCGGTTGAGCGCCTGCAGGCCGCTCTGCATCGCCAGCGCCGCCCGCACCGCCGCGCGGGCCTCCTCGCGATCGCCGCGGCTGCGGGGCACGCCGAATTCCGCCATCACCGCATCACCAATGAACTTGTCGAGCAGGCCCTGCTCCGCCAGCACGGCGCTGGCCATCACTTCGAAGTAGCGGTTGAGCAGGGTGAAGAGCTCGGTGGCGGGCATGTCGACACTCAGCGAGGTGAAGCCCACCAGATCGCTGAACAGCACCACGCAGCGGGCGCGGCTGCCGCCGACCTGAGTCCAGATCGGCCCGGGGTTGCGAAGGATGTCGTGCAGCAGGGCGGGCGACACACGCCGCGACAGCAACTGGTGGAGGTAGGCCCGTTCGCGGCCCTCCACCAGCACCTGCCCCACCGCCAGTAGTCCCCCTCCCGCCACCGTGGCCAGCAGCAGGGCAGCCAGGGGCAACCGCAGCAGCGCTCCTGCCCAGAGCCCCCAGCCGGCCAGCAGCGCCATCGCGATCATCACCAACGTGATCAGCAGGGTGTGACCAGCGGAGCTGCTGCGGCTGAGCCACCACCAGGCGCCGATCCCCCAGAACAGCAGCAGCCCCACCTCAATCGGCAATGGGAGCGTGTGCAGCCCCTGGCCTGACAGGGCGTTGGCGATCGCCACTCCCAGCACCTCGGTGCCGCTCTGGGGACCGAAGGGAGTTTCCTGCTGATCCCCCAACTCCGGGGTGGTGGCGCCGAACAGCACCGTGCGGCCGCGCCAGAAGCCGGGGGGGGTGTCAAGCACCTGCCAGGCGGGCACCCGAGCCAGGCTGCCGGAGGGGCCGATGTAATTCAGGCCCATCGGGGCCCGAGGCAGCGGCCGGTCGTTGACCAGAAAGGCCATCGGGCGCGGGTGGGGCAGCGGGAAACCGGCCAGGTGCTGGTCGAGCCAGGCCTGCCCCGGCACAGCCTCCGCCATCCCCTGCGGGGACTGGAGCAGGATCGTCAGCCCGGGTGCCCCGAGGCCATGCAGCGGCTTTGCCAGGACCACCTGCGCCACCCCCTGCCGTTCAGTGCGCCCGTAGCGGACGGCCAGATGCACCCGTTCGCGCCAGGGCGCCAGAGCCGCCTGGAAGGCCGCGTCATCGGCCGGCCCGAACGGGCTGGGCTGGCTGTATTCAATGTTGACGAGCACTCTGGCCGCCCCCTGCTCCAGCACCCTGGCGATCACCTGCGCCTGCAGGGCCCTTCGCCAGGGCCAGGGGCCCATCTCCCGCCACAGCGGCGACGCAGCCCGGTCGGCCGGCCTGAGCAGGGCCGCGAGTTGGAGCGATTCAGCATCGATGGCCAGCAGCACTGGATCCGGAGGAGCCGGGCGGGTGCCGCGCAACCGGAACCAGAGCGCGGCGATCTGGCCATCGGCCAGCTGCAGGGCCTGGCCTGCGGGTGTGGCCGGCTCATGATCCAGCCCAGCCAGCAGGGGCAAGGCCAAGGCGAGCCACCAGAGCCTCCGCCACCGACCCGGCCCGAGCAGCCTCAACGGTCGAGGCCTAGCTCGCGCTCGATCACCGGCAAGGTTGCCATCGGGGCGGAGAAGCCATTCATCAGCACACTGGTGCGGCGGCGCACGCGCGCCTCCTCAACGCTGAGCCGGCGGGGGCCCACCCAAGTGCCTGTGGTGGTGGCGGTGAGGATCTCTCCACTATTGAGAGTGAAGCGGCGGCCATCGCTGGCGCTCACCTGCACGGTTCCTTCCCAGCTCAGAAAATGAACTTCGCTGGGAAAATCCTCGATGAACACCGTGGTGCCCTGAATCGAGGCCGTTCCCACCCGGGTGCGAACCCTGAGGGGAAGGAGGCGGGTCCCGTCCGGATCGATCCAGGCAATGATCTGGCCGCGCTTCAGGGAGGGGCCGCCCGGATCGAGCCGCAGCAGGGCATCACCGCCGAGGCGGAAACTGCTGCCATCCGCCAGCTGCACCTGCATCCGACCCGGGCGCTGGGTGCGGATCTCCGTGCGGGACGTCAGCACCTGGCCCGCGTTGGCCTTCTGCTCCGTTCGGCCGGGAGGCTTGATGAAGGCGGGTCGCTCCGCCACATCGATCACCCGGGGCAATTGCACGGTGGCCGGGGCCCCGCCGGAAAGGCCTAACACCGCCACCAGCGACACACCGGTGAGAACAACTGCGGCGTAAGCCAGGCTGGCGGAGCGCGGCATCAAGCTCGCTGTTACGGCCCTCAGGATGAAGGCTCAGGGCTCGACGCGCCACACCTGATCAGCCGGCGTCCAATCGCTGAGCTCGGAGGCTTCGAACCAGAGGCCAATCTCGAAATCGGCGGTTTCCGCCGCATCAGAGCCATGAATCACGTTGCGGCCGATGTTCACGGCCAGATCGCCGCGGATCGTGCCCGGCTCCGCCTCCAGGGGCTTGGTGGCGCCGATCAACTTGCGGGCACTGGCGATCACACCATCGCCCTCCCATACCATCGCCACCACAGGGCCGCTGGTGATGAAAGCCACCAGGCCGGCGAAGAAGGGCCGTTCCCGGTGCACGCCGTAATGGCTCTCTGCCAGTTCCCGGCTGGGCACCAGCTGCTTGAGGCCCACCAGCTTGAAGCCCTTGCGCTCGAAGCGCCCCAGGATCTCGCCCACCAGCCCGCGCTGCACCCCGTCCGGTTTGATCGCGAGGAAGGTGCGTTCGGTGGCCATGGCAGTTGCTCTGGGGAATGGGGCCATCGTCCGCGCTGGGGCTGCCGCTTGGCAAGCAACCCCGATGCGGGCGGGCGCCATGTCATCGGCTGGACCTGTTTCTGCTGAGGTACCGAGCCCCGGCGGGGCCGGCGCTCGGCCTGCAGGGGTGGTGGGCAGAGGAGGCGCCCGGGACGGGGGCGTGGCAGCGCGCTCGACTGGGAGCTGACGCCTGCGACGCCCTGAACCTGGCCTGTTTCCGCTGACTAAGCTGCCTTGGGCCGCTTCTTTCCAGCCCCGTGCCCATGCCTGCTGAAACCGTTGCCGCCGCTCCGTCGGGCCTGGCCTGGAGCGTGGCCGACAGCAGCCGCCTGTACGGCCTAGAAGCCTGGGGGGATCCCTATTTCACGGTGAGCGCTCGCGGCCACGTGATCGTGCAGCCCCGCGGCGAGCGCGGCGGCTCGCTCGATCTGGTGGAGCTGGTGCAGGAGCTGCGGGGGCGCAACCTCAGCCTGCCGCTGCTGATCCGCTTCGACGACATCCTCGAGGACCGCCTCGAGCGGCTGCATGGCGCCTTCGAGCGCGCCATCGCCCAATACGACTACGCCGGCCGCTATCAGGGCGTGTTTCCGGTGAAGTGCAACCAGCAGCGCCACGTGGTGGAGCAGCTGGTGGAAAGCGGCCGGCAGTGGCATTTCGGCCTGGAGGCCGGCAGCAAGGCGGAGCTGCTGATCGCGCTCTCGCTGGTGAACGATCCCCAGGCGTTGCTGATCTGCAACGGCTACAAGGATCAGCGCTACATCGAGACGGCGATCCTGGCCCGGCGGCTCGGCCGGCAGCCGGTGGTGGTGATCGAGCAGGCCGATGAGGTGGAGCGGATCATCAGCGCCAGCCGCGACCTGGGGGCGGCGCCGCTGATCGGCATCCGCGCCAAGCTGGCCACCCGCAGCACCGGCCGCTGGGGCAGTTCGGTGGGCGAGAAGGCCAAGTTCGGCCTGTCGGTGCCCGACCTGCTGGCCACGGTGGAGGCCCTGCGCGCCGCCGGCCTGCTGGGCGAGCTGCGCCTGCTGCACTTCCACGTGGGCAGCCAGATCAACGACATCGCCGTGCTCAAGGACGCCCTCCAGGAGGCGGGGCAGATCTATGCCGCGCTCACCCGGCTGGGGGCACCGATGGGCTACCTGGATGTGGGCGGCGGCCTGGGCGTCGACTACGACGGCAGCCGTACCGCCACGGCCGCCTCCAAGAACTACTCGCTGCAGAACTACGCCAACGACGTGGTGGCCACCGTGCGGGAGTGCTGCGACAGCGCGGGCATCGCCGTGCCGACGCTGGTGAGCGAGAGCGGCCGGGCCCTCGCCAGCCACTTCTCGGTGTTGGTGTTCGACGTGCTGGGGGCCAGCGGCCTTCCCGGCGCCGTGCCGGCGGCCAGCGGCGAGGAGGCCCTGATCCTGCGCAACCTGCGTGACACCCATGCGGGGATCGAGGCGGTGGCGGCCGCGGACCCCGCGGCGATCGCCCTGGCCCTGGAGCGGTTGCAGGAGGCCTGGAACGACGCCCTCAAGTTCAAGGACGACGCGATGGCGGCCTTTCGCCTCGGCTACCTGGGCCTGCCGGAGCGGGGCCTGGCCGAGCAGCTCACCTGGGCCTGCTGCCAGGCGATCGCCGAACGGCTGGCCCTGCTGCCGCCTGAAACGCCGATTCCCCAGGAGCTGCGCACCCTGCCGGCGGCCCTGGCCTCCACCTATTACGCCAACCTCTCGGTGTTCCGCTCGGCGCCTGACACCTGGGCGATCGATCAGCTGTTCCCCGTGATGCCGCTGCAACGGCTGCACGAGCGGCCAGGCCGGCTGGGCAGCTTCGCCGATCTCACCTGCGATTCCGACGGCAAGCTGGCCCGCTTCATCGACCGGGGCCAGGTGAAGACCCTGCTGGAACTGCACCCGCTGCGGCCCGGTGAGCCCTACTGGATCGGCCTGTTCCTGGCCGGTGCCTACCAGGAGGTGATGGGCAACCTGCACAACCTGTTCGGCAGCACCGATGCCGTGCACATCCGCCTGGCGCCCGGCGGCGGCTACCGGGTGGATCACGTGGTGCGCGGCGACACCAATGCCGAGGTGCTGCAGGCGATGGAGCACGACCCCCAGCTGCTGCTGGAGCGGCTGCGCATGGCCAGCGAAACGGCGATCGCCCAGGGGCAGCTGGGCATCGGCGATGCCCGCCGCCTGATGGATCACCTGGAAACCAGCCTGCGGCAGACCACCTATCTGCAGGCCCGCTGAACCACCGGCTCAGCAGGAGGCGGCAGGGCTGAGGTAGCGCTCGATGTCGACGTCATCGAGCTGCTCGGGCTTGAGGAAGGCCTCGGCGTCGGTGAGACACACCCCGGAGCGCAGGAGCACGGCGACCCGATCGGGATCTGAGTCGATGGGCAGGATTTCCACCAGCGCCTGCGCGTGTTGCAGCCGGCTGCGCTGTCTCGCAGCGAATCAGGCACTGGCCGGTTCAGGAGAGCGCCAACCTGGCAGCGATATGCACGGCGCTGAACGCCCAGAGCAACTTGCAGAGCAAGTGAAGGGTCTGGTCGAGGCCAAGCCTGTAGTAGCCCGCGCATTTCCCCCAGTCGATCAGGGCATGCACCAGCCACTCGGCCACACCCAGCCAGACGATTCCAGTGAGGAGGGCCACCAGAAAGCCATGGACGCCGGCGTGGGCGGTGAGCCACCACGACCAGGGGAGGGTGTGATCGCGGCCCCTGCATTTCTCCACTGCCATGCGATCGCTCTGGAGGGCGAAATCACCGACGAAGTGCCCCATCGCCAGCAACAGAAACAGCTCCAGACCCGAGAGGCTGTGCGCAAGGCCCGACAGCATGGCTGGCTCCGTCATCGCTACAGAAAATCAGCATGACGGCACGCCCTTCAGACGGCTCAGCAAGCGCAGACCCTGGCACGTTCAACGGGCGCAGAAGGTGGCCTGCAGCGCCAGCCGATCCACGGGTCCGGGCAGTTCGGCCGGATCAAAGCCCACGCTCTCGGCGGCAACGGCCTTCATCAGCATGGGGCGCATGCCGCCTTCGAGCACCACGCCCAAGGGGGTGACCGTGCGCAGGCCGATCGCGTCAGCCAGATCCCGCGCCTGGGTGAGGGCGTCCTGGTAGGCCCCCTTGAGCAGCTGGCGCCGGGCGGCCGCATCTCCGCCCGCCGACGGCTGGGTGCTCACCGGCGCCAGCTGCACCCCCGGCAGCCCGCCCACCTGGCGGATCAGCGCCTGTAGCCGGGCCGGGGCGAGCTCGCCACTCACCTGCAGCCGGGCCTGGATCGCGGCCGGCTGCTGCTTGGTGGCCGGCCGCGACCAGGTGGTGGGCGAAGTGACCTCCAGCTCGCTCACCTGCAACGCCTGCAGGGCGGTGCGCACGGCCGCCAGCCGCGTCTGGAGCTGCGCCAGGGCGGCGTCGTTGCCGGGAGCTTCGGCCTGCAGCTCCAGGGAGAAGCGCAAGCGGTCGGCAGCCCGCTTCAGCTCGGCGCTGCCCCGCACCTCCAGCGTGGTGCCGTCGCAGCGAAGCGGCTGTGCCTGCGCCAGGGCCGGCCGCGCCAGTAACAGGCAGGCCGGCAGCAGGCAGGCAGCGGTGGTGAGAGCGGGGAGGGCGCGACGCATCGCAGGGCTTTCAGTGGGGCAGGGCGGTCACGCCCCTCTGAAGCTTGGGGCCTGAACGGCTGTTTGCCGCCTCCAGACGCATGGGGTCAGATCTTCGTGGTTCCCCGTCGGCATGACCCCTAGGGTGCTGCCGGCAGGCCCTCTCCTCGCGGGGCTGCACCCTCCGCCACCGCCCTCTCCCCATGCATCCGCTGCAGGTGTGGCTGATCGCCCTCAGCAGCCTGGCCCTGCTGCTGTTGTCCCGCAATCTCTGCAGAGCGGGGCGCTGGCCGGCATTTCCCCTGCAGCTGCCGGCGGTGGCCACCGTGGTGTGGGCGATCAGCCGCTCGCTGTCGCCGCTGGTGATGCCGCTGGGATACCGGCCCTGGTTCGCCCTGCTCGATGAGCTGGTGTTGATCTATGCCGCGATCCGGCTGCTGCTGTGGGTGGGCCTGGAGGTGCCGGCGGCCCTGAAGCTGTGGAACCGGCCACCGGAAATCCTGCTGCAGCTGCTGATGCTGACCAGCGGCACGGTAGCCACCGTGGTGGTGTTCAAGGAACTGGCCCGCTTCGACCTGCTCGGCCTGGTGACCACCTCGGCCGTGCTCACCGCCATGATCGGCCTGGCGGCCCAGGAACCGCTCAAGGATCTGTTCGCCGGCCTGGAACTGCAGCTCGATGAGCACTTCCAGCAAGGGGATTTCGTCTGGCTCGAAGATGGCACCGCCGGCGTGATCGTGGAGATCAACTGGCGGGACACCTGCCTGCGGGATCTCACCGGCACCCTGGTGATCGTTCCCAACACCAAGATCACCTCCGAGGTGGTGCGCAACCATGGCGCCTTCGGCTTCATGGGCAACCGTTTCAGCATCGGCCTCGATTACGCCTTCCCCACCACCCAGGCCAGGCAGCTGCTGCTGGAGAGCGTGCGTCAGCATCCGCGCGTGCTGGGGGAGCCGGAGCCGATCGTGTGGGTGAAGGAGTTCGCCGACAGCGCGATTCTCTACGACATCGTGGTGTATCAGGCTCCCGGTGGTCTGGCAGCTCAGCTGTCGCTGCGGAGCGATCTGCTCGAACAGATCTGGTACCGGCTCGAGCGCGCAGGGCAGAGCATTCCC
Organism: Synechococcus sp. L2F; assembly: GCF_024345695.1. NCBI lineage: Bacteria > Bacillati > Cyanobacteriota > Cyanophyceae > Synechococcales > Synechococcaceae > Synechococcus > Synechococcus sp. L2F. The sequence continues at coordinate 201,576 of NZ_JAGQBP010000002.1, forward strand.
TATCCCGTGCGCGAGCTGCGACGCCAGGCTCCGCAGGGGAAGACGAGCCAGCCGGTGAGCAGCGCCGAGGCGGAGCGCAGGCGCCTGCTGGCACTCAATCCACTGTTCAAAGCACTCAATGAGGAAGAGATTGATCGCCTCGCCAGCCACATCCGCTGCGTGCGCTATGCCGCGGCAGAGGTGATCGTGCGCGAAGGGGATCGGGGTGGGGCGATGTATCAGGTGGTGAAGGGGAGTGTGGATGTGTGGAAGCAAAAACCTGGGGAAGCGCCGATTCACGTGGCCAGCCTGGAGGCGGGGGCCCTGTTCGGCGAAATGGCGATGCTTACCGACAGCACGCGCAGCGCCACGGTGCAGGCTCAGGAGGAATGCCTGCTGCTGGAGGTGAACCGCGAGCACATCGGTCCGCTGCTGCAGGACAACCCAGAGCTGATGGAGCGCCTGGCACAACTGGTGAGCGGCCGCCGGGCCGAGCTGGAGGGGCTGGAGCTGGCAAGCCGGCTGGCCCAGCAGAACCAGTTGCTGCGCGCGATGCAGCAGCTCTTCACCACGCTGGGCTTCACCGCGGAACGCCCGGAAGCGGCTGCCGGGGATGCAGCCGCAGACCGTGCCGAAGCGGGCCGCGGCCAAGCAACAGTGGGCGAACGCAGTGGAGCTGCCGATGGACAAGGAGGTGGAGCGGCCGATCGCCCCTGAGACACAGCGGAGCTGCCATCCAGAAGCGGGCGTCTGCGTCGGATGAAGGGTTTTAGAGGCGAGGCAATGCGGTCGGATCAGGAGCGCCGCTACCTCAGCGCCTTGGGAAAGAGCGGGAAGCAGCTCGATGCATTTCAAGTCGCCCGCTCAGCCCAGGGCGGCGGCCAGGGCGGCGCGCGCCTCATCGAGCGCCGCCGGCAGGGCGGCGCCGTCGCGGCCGCCGGCCTGGGCCAGGGCCGGACGGCCGCCACCGCCACCGCCGCAGCGCTTGGCGATGGTGCCGATGAAGGCGCCCGCCTTGGCGCCCGCCTGCACCACCGCCGCGCCGAAGGCGGCCACCAGGATCACCTTGGTGAGGTCGGCGGGATCGGGCAGGCCGCCCAGCACCACCGCACCCCCCTCGCCCAGCTGCTGCTGCAGCTGCTGGGCCGCCCCCTGCAGACCGGCACCTTCCACGCCATCGAGGCGGGCCACCAGCAGCTGGAAGGAGCCGAGCGGTTCCGCCTGGGCCGCCAGCGCCGCCGCCTTCGCCAGCGCCAGTTCGGCGCGGGCGGCGGCCAGGGCCTTGCCGGTGGCCTTGAGCTCCTCGGCCATGGCGCTCACCCGCTCCACGATTTCAGCGGGCTGGGCCTTGAAGCGGTCGCCCAGTTCGCGCACCACCGCCTCGCGTTCGTTCAGGTAGGCCAGCACCGCCGGACCCGCCACCGCCTCGATGCGGCGGATGCCGGCCGCCACGCCGGTTTCGCTGACGATCTTGAACAGGCCGATCTCGGCGGTGTTGGCCACATGGGTGCCGCCGCAGAGCTCCATCGACACCCCCGGCACATCCACCACCCGCACCTGGGCGTCGTATTTCTCGCCGAACATCGCCACCGCCCCGGCCGCGCGGGCCCGCTCCAGCTCCATCTCCTGCACCTCCAGCTCGTGGGCATCGGCGATCCAGCCGTTGATCAGCTCCTCGACCCGCTCCAGCTCCTCACGGCTCACTGCGCGGGGGCAGTGGAAGTCGAAGCGCAGGCGATCGAAATCCACCAGCGAGCCCGCCTGGGCGATCGCGGGATCCACCAGCTGCTTGAGCGCCGCCTGCAGCAAGTGGGTGGCGGTGTGATGCGCCTGGGCGCGGCGGCGGCAGGCCCGGTCGACCCGGGCGATCACCCGATCACCGAGGCCCAGGCTGCCGCGCTCCACCCGGCCCTGATGCACGAACTGCTTGCGCAGGCGGCTCACCGCCTCCACCCGCACGATCACGCCCGCGTCACCGGCACCCTCGCTGCCGAGAACGCCGCCCAGCAGCAGGCCCCGGTCGCCGATCTGCCCGCCGGATTCGCCATAGAAGGGCGTGGCATCCAGCACCACCTGCACCGCCTCGCCCGCCACCGCCCGCTCGGCCGGACTGCCGTTCACCACCAGCGCCAGCACCTGACTGGGATGCTCCAGGGCGCCGTAGCCCTCGAAGCGGGTGTCGGGGAGGTCGGCCGCCGCGGCCGCCACCGCCCCCTGCACGGTGAGGTCCACACTCACGGCCGCCGCCTTGGCCCGCTGCCGCTGGGCCTCCATCGCCGCCTCGAAGCCGTCACGGTCGACCGTGAGCCCGTGCTCCTCGGCGATCTCCTCGGTGAGCTCCAGCGGGAAGCCGTAGGTGTCGTAGAGCTCGAAGGCCTGGGCGCCGCTGATGGCGGCAGGGCGGGAGGCCAGCACCTCCGCCAGCAGCTTCTCGCCGCGCTCGAGCGTGTCGAGGAAGCGGGCCTCCTCGCGGCCCAGCTCGGCCAGGATCGCCTCACGCCGCTCCAGCAGCTGCGGGAAGGCCGGCGCCATCAGCGCGATCGCCGCTTCGCCCATGGTGCGCAGGAAGGGCTGATCGATGCCCAGCAGGCGGCCGTGGCGCACCACCCGCCGCAGCAGGCGCCGCAGGATATAGCCGCGGCCCAGGTTCGACGCCGTGACCCCATCGCAGATCAACTGGGTGATGGCGCGGCTGTGGTCACCGATCACCTTGAGCGAGGTGCGGCCCTTCTCCTCAAGCTGGCTGTAATCGACGCCAGCCAGCGTGGCAGCGGTGTGAATCAGCGGAACGATCAGATCGGTTTCGTAGTTGTTCGGCACGCCCTGCAGGATCTGGGCCATGCGCTCCAGACCCATGCCGGTGTCGATGTTGCGGTTCGCCAGGGGGGTGAGCGTTCCTTCCGCATCGCGGTTGAACTGCATGAACACCAGGTTGTAGAACTCGATGAAGCGGCTGTCGTCCTCCAGATCGATGGCGTCATCGCCGCGTTCGGGGTGGAAGTCGTAGTAGATCTCCGAGCAGGGGCCGCAAGGGCCGGTAGGGCCGGACACCCAGAAGTTGTCGGCTTCATCCATGCGGATGATCCGCTTCGGGTTCACCCCCACGACCTCGCGCCAGATCGCTTCGGCCTCATCGTCTTCGCGGAACACGCTCACCACCAGGTGGCGGGGATCCAGGCCGAACACCTCGGTGGAGAGCTCCCAGGCCCAGGCGATCGCCTCGGCCTTGAAGTAGTCGCCGAAGGAGAAGTTGCCCAGCATCTCGAAGAAGGTGTGGTGCCGCGCCGTGCGACCCACGTTCTCGATGTCGTTGGTGCGGATGCACTTCTGGCTGGTGGTGGCCCGCGCCGCCGGCCGCGGCGCCTGCCCCAGGAACACCGGCTTGAAGGGCAGCATGCCCGCGATCGTGAGCAGCACGGTGGGGTCGTCCGGCACCAGCGAGGCGCTGGGCAGGCGCCGGTGCTCGCGGGCGGCGTAGAAGGCCAGGAACGCCTCGCGGATCTCGGCGCCGCTGCGGGGGCGCGGCTGGGCGGCCGGGGAGGCGCTGGAAGAAGGTGCGGCAGCCATGGCCCGTCGCGACGAAACAATGCGAAGCGCCCATCTTCGGCGAGCGCCCCCCTGACCGGATCCGGGGCGGCACCTTACGCTGCGCCCGCCCCGCCGTCGCTGTGCTGCCCGCCTCCGACCAGCCCCAGCCTCCGGCGCAGCCCAGGCCAACGCCACAGCCCCGCGCACGCCTGCGGCTGCAATCGATCAGCTGGGCGCTGCTGGCCGGGGGCGCGGCGGCGGCTCTCGGCCTGGGCGGGGGCCTGGAGCCGGCCCTGCGGGCCGGGGGCTGCGGCTTCTTCTATGGCCTGCTGGCCTTTCACCTGCAGCGCGTCGACCCGGATGACGGGCACCTGCAGGCGGGGCTGGTGGGGGCGGTGTGCGGCATCCTCAGCCTTGGCGCCGCCTTGGATCTGCCCCCGTTCGGGCCGCTGGCGTGGGGCCAGGGCCTGGCGCCGGGGCTGTCGTCGTTGATGATGGCGCTGATCCGTGCCTGGCTGCCCCTCTGGCTGCCTGTCGCGGGCGCTGCCCTGCTGCTGCAAGGTGCCCAGCGTCTGCTGCCCGCACTTCGGCCTTGATCAGGCCCTGACCCCCCGGCCATGAGCCTGCTGCATGCCACCTGGCTGACTTCCGGTATCGCCGCAGGGGCGACGGTGGGCAGCTTCGACCGGCCCGGTCTGCTGATCTGGGCCGACACCTGGCGGGTGGCGGCGCCGGTGACGCCGAAACGCACGCCGGAGCCCCACCCGCTCAGCCTCGACCAGGACGACCTGGGCGCCTGGCTGGAGGAGCACGAGCTCTGGTCGGAGGCCTTCCGCCCCGCCGTGGCCACGCTCACCCTGCCGAGCCGCAGCCAGAACGCCCGCGGCAGCAAGAGCAGCGCCAGCGGCCCCTGGAGTGGCCTGCCGCTGCAGGCCGGTGAGCCGATCCCGAAAGCGCTCAGCTGGTGGCCGTGGCAGGTGGAGGGCCTCTGGCTCAAGCCCGCCGCCGCCGCCGACTGGCTGGGGCAGCTGCCCCTTTCCGGCCATCACCCCGATCTGGCCGATGAACTGCGCTGGTGGAGCCACCTGCAGCGCTGGGCGCTCAGCCTGATCGCCCGCGGCCGCTGGTTGCCCCAGGTGGAGCCCAGCGCCGGCGGCGCAGGCGGCCGGGCCCGCTGGGTGCCGCTGCTGAACCGGGAGGAAGATCGCCGCCGGCTGGAAGATCTGGCCGCGCAGCTGCCCCAGGTGGCGGTGGCGGCGCTGGCCCCCTCCGGCAACGGCCCTGGCGGTGGCGGAGGTGCTGGCGGTGGTCTAGGTGCCGGCATGGGCGTCGGGAATGGCGCCGCGCCGTTGGCCTGCTGGCGGCCGGGATCCGGCCGGCTGCGGGTGGTGGCGATCCTCGCCGATCTGCTCGATGGCCAGATGCGCGAGAGCTTCACCCCCGCCACCGAGGGGCTCGATCCACTGCTGGCGGCCTGGCAGCGGGCACTCGGCCCCGGCGATGGGCGGCTCGACCTCTCGGCGGAGGACGCGGAACGGCTCGCAACCGCCACCCACCACTGGCGGGAAGCGGTGGCCGGCCGTGTGGCGCCGGCCCACACCTGCCTGGAGCTGGAGATTCCGGCGGAAGGCGACGAGCTCTGGCCGCTGCGCTTCAGCCTGCAGGGGGAAGCCGATCCGAGCCTGAAAATGGCGGCGACAGCGGTGTGGTCGGCCGGAGCCGGCACCGTGCAGCTGGGCGAAATCGCCGTGCAGCAGCCGGGTGAGCTGTTGCTGGAGGGCCTGGGCCGGGCCCTGCAGGTGTTCGAGCCGATCGAGCGCGGCCTCGACACGGCCACGCCGGAGCAGATGGCGCTGACCCCCGCCGAAGCCTTCGTGCTGGTGCGCACCGCCGCCGCCCGCCTGCGCGACGTGGGCGTGGGCGTGGTGCTGCCGCCGAGCCTGAGCGGCGGCCTGGCCAGCCGCCTGGGGCTCTCGATCACGGCGGATCTGCCGCCCAGTTCGCGCGGTTTCAGCCTGGGCGAATCGCTCGAATGGACTTGGGAGCTGATGATCGGCGGCGTCACCTTGAGCCTGCGCGATCTGGAGCGGCTGGCGGGCAAGCGCAGCCCGCTGGTGCAGCACAAGGGGGCCTGGATCGAGCTGCGGCCTGGCGATCTGCGCAACGCCGAGAAGTTCTGCGCCCTCGATCCACCGCTCAGCCTCGACGATGCCCTGCGGGTGACGGGCAACGAAGGGGAAACGCTGCAGCGGCTGCCGGTGCACCGCTTCACGGCGGGGCCACGGCTGCAGGCGGTGCTGGAGCAATACCACCAGCAGAAGGCCCCCGATCCGCTGCCCGCCCCGGAAGGATTCGCCGGCCAGTTGCGCCCGTATCAGGAACGGGGCCTGGGCTGGCTGGCCTTCCTGCACCGCTTCGACCAGGGCGCCTGCCTGGCCGACGACATGGGCCTGGGCAAGACGATCCAGCTGCTGGCCTTCCTGCAGCACCTCAAGGCGGAGCAGGAGCTGAAGCGGCCGGTGCTGCTGGTGGCGCCCACCTCCGTGCTCACCAACTGGAAGCGGGAGGCAGCGGCCTTCACGCCCGAACTGGAGGTGCGCGAGCACTACGGTCCGCGCCGCCCCGCCACCGACGCCGCCCTGAAGAAGGCGCTCAAGGGGGTGGATCTGCTGCTCACCAGCTACGGGCTGCTGCAACGCGACAACGAACTGCTGGCGGCGATCGACTGGCAGGGGATGGTGATCGATGAAGCGCAGGCGATCAAGAACCCCAGCTCAAAGCAGAGCCAGTCGGCGCGGGATCTGGCGCGGGCGGGCAAGCAGAGCCGCTTCCGCATCGCCCTCACCGGCACGCCGGTGGAGAACCGGGTGAGTGAGCTGTGGGCGCTGATGGATTTCCTCAACCCGCGCGTGCTGGGCGAGGAGGAATTCTTCCGCCAGCGCTACCGACTGCCGATCGAGCGCTACGGCGACACCGCCTCCCTGCGCGACCTCAAGGCGCGCGTGGGGCCGTTCATCCTGCGGCGCCTCAAGACCGATAAATCGATCATCTCCGACCTGCCCGAAAAGGTGGAGCTGAACGAGTGGGTGGGGCTCTCGCCGGAGCAGGTGACGCTCTACCGCAAGACGGTGGACGACAGCCTCGACACCATCGCCCGGGCGCCGCTGGGCCAGAAGCACGGCCAGGTGCTGGCGCTGCTCACCAGGCTGAAGCAGATCTGCAACCACCCGGCGCTGGCGCTGAAGGAAACCGGCGTAGGCAACGGCTTCGCCAGCCGCTCCGCCAAGGTGCAACGCCTCGACGAGATCGTGGAGGAGGTGATCGAAGCGGGCGATCGGGCGCTGCTGTTCACCCAGTTCGCCGAATGGGGCCACCTGCTGCAGGCCCACCTGCAGCAGCGCTTCCGCCAGGAGGTGCCCTTCCTGTACGGCAGCAGCAGCAAGAGCGAGCGGCAGGCGATGGTCGACCGCTTCCAGGAGGATCCGCGCGGCCCGCAGCTGTTTTTGCTGTCGCTGAAGGCCGGTGGGGTGGGCCTCAACCTCACGCGCGCCAGCCATGTGTTCCACATCGACCGCTGGTGGAACCCGGCGGTGGAGAACCAGGCCACCGACCGCGCCTACCGCATCGGCCAGACCAACCGGGTGATGGTGCACAAGTTCATCACCAGCGGCTCGGTGGAGGAAAAGATCGACCGCATGATCCGCGAGAAATCCCGCCTGGCGGAAGACATCATCGGCAGCGGCGAGGAATGGCTCGGCGGGCTCGACCCCGGCCAGCTGCGCGACCTGGTGGCCCTCGACGACTGAGCGGCGCCGTGGTCGGGCCCGGCGGCAGCGGGTACGGTGCAGGCACGGCTGGATCGGGGAGAGGGTGACAGGTGGCGAATGAAACTCCACCGCTGTTCGGCAAGACCCGCTTCCTGGAAGGCCTGATCGACGAGTTCCTCGACAAGATCGCCGAGGGGGTGATCGTGGGGGAGCTGGGCCTCAAGGCCTATCTCTGCGGCAGTGAAGAAGAAGCGATCTGCCTGGAGAAGCTCAACCAGCTCACCGAGATCAAACGGCGTTGCAGCGAACTGCGCCGCACGATCGTGACCATGCTCTACACCGAAATGCTGCTGCCTGATGCCCGCGGCGATGTGCTGCGGCTGCTCGGCAGCCTGTTCGCCCTGCTCGATGACATGGGCGACGACTTCGAGGAGCTGATGATCGTGCAACCGCAGCGGCTGCCGGAATTCGGCGCCGATTTCGCCGAACTCACGGCGATGGCGGTCCGCGGCGTGCAGGCCGTGCTGGTGGCGGCGCGCACCTTCTTCCGCACCCCGGCGGCGGTGCGCGACCACCTCAACGAGGTGCGGGTGTTCGAGGACCAAACCGACCGACTGGCCTACAAGCTCAAGCGCCGGATCGTGGCGGCCGATCTGAGTTTCGAGCAGCGCACGCTGCTGCGGGAAACGGCGGCCATGCTCGATGGCCTGGCCGACAAGGCGGAGAACATCGGCGACGACCTCTCCATCTTCGCGATCAAGCGATCCCTCTGAGCCGCCGCCTTGACCATGGCCCTGATCGTCACGCTCATCTTTCTCTCCAGCGGCCTGTTCCTCGGCTGGTCGATGGGCGCGAACGACGCCTCCAACGCCTTCGGCACCGCGGTGGCCACGCGGATGATCCGCTTCCCCACCGCCGCCTTCCTCTGCAGCACGTTCGTGATCATCGGGGCGGTCACCAGCGGCAGCGGCGCGGCAGAGGGGCTCAGCCAGCTGGGGGCGATCAACGCCCTGCCGGGGGCCTTCACCGCCGCCCTGGCCGCTGCGCTCACGGTGGCCTGGATGAGCGCCGTGGGGCTGCCGGCCTCCACCGGCCAGGCGGTGGTGGGGTCGATCATCGGCTGGAACCTGTTCAGCGGCTCCCCCACCGACCTGGGCACGCTGGGCCGGATCGCGGCCACCTGGGTGGTGTCGCCGGTGCTCGGGGCGATCTTCGCGATGGTGATGTACAAGCTGCTGGTGGCGTGGATCAGCCTCACCAAGCCCCACCTGCTCTCGCTCGATCGCAACACCCGCAGCGGCCTGCTGCTGGCGGGGATCTTCGGCTCCTATGCAATCGGCGCCAACGGCATCGGCAATGTGATGGGCTTCTTCGTGGAGGCCTCACCGTTCCGTGAGCTGCGGCTGGGGCCGCTGGAGGTGTCGTCGGTGGAGCAGTTGTTTCTGATCGGCGCCATCGCCGTGGCGGTGGGTGTGTACACCTATTCCCGCCGCGTGATGATGACCGTGGGCGACAGCCTGCTCACCCTCTCCCCGCTGGCGGCGCTGGTGGTGGTGGTGTCGCATTCGCTGGTGCTGTTTCTGTTTTCCTCCACGGCGCTGGAGAGCCTGCTGCAGGGCTGGGGGCTGCCCACGATTCCGCTGCTGCCGGTGTCGGGCTCGCAGGCGGTGATCGGCTCGGTGCTTGGCATCGGCCTGCTGCAGGGCATGAAGGGGGTGCGCCAGATCCGCTGGGGTGTGCTGGGCGGCATCGCCTCCGGCTGGATCACCACGCCCCTGATCGCGGCGGTGATCGGTTTCGTGCTGCTGTTCGTGGTGCAGAACGTGTTCGGCCAGGAGGTGTACCAGGCGAGCCGGCCGCTGGCGGTGGCAGTGTTGGCGGCAGGCCACGCTGCACCCTGAATGTCAGCCCCTCCCACGGCATCCGCCCCTGAACAGCTGCAGGCGGCGCTGTTTCACTTCGCCATCGGCGAGCTGGTGCGCCAGCACCGCAGCAGCTTTCCGCCGCTGTGGACCACCGAAAGCTGGGCCAAGCTGATGATCTGGCTGGCACTCAACTGCGGCTGCAGCGGCGACGACGAGGGCCTGCGCCAGTTCGCGGCGTCGCTGGGGCCCGCCCTGGCCCGCACGCTGCGGCAGACGTTCTTCGAGCGCACGCTCGAGGACCTGGAGCTGCGCCTGCTGGCCGATCCGGCCGACCCGCAGGTGGTGCTGCTGCCCCTGCCCGGCGCTGGCGCGCTGCCGCCCGAGCGGGTGGCCGAGGCGCTGGCCCGCGTGGGGCTCAGCGAGCTGGTGGTGGCGGATCCAGCCGGCTGGCAGCAGCTGGACGGCCTGGTGGCCGTGCCCTGGGCCCAAGCCAGCGAGGCTGTCCACTCATGAACCTGATCGGCACCTACCGCAACGCCGGCTATGCGGCTCTCGCCGACGGCATCTGCGCCTTCTACGAGCGCCGCACCGACCTGCAACGGCGCGGCGTGGCCTTCGGCGAACCGCAGGCCGGCGCCGATGCTGCCGCTGCCATCAGTGCTGCCGCCACACCCGCCAAGGTGTCGACCGACATCAGCCTGGTGGCGATCGACCGCAGCGATCCGGAGGCCTTCGCCCTGGCCGAGGTGATCGTGCGCGGCGTGAACGCCGGGCTGGAGCGTTACCTGCAGGAGCGTCCGCTGCTGCGCCAGTGCGCGCCGGAGCAGGCGCTGTTCGTGCTGCCGATCTTCAACCTGCAGCGCTACGCCCCCGGCGAAGCCTTCCACGCCTGGCACTGCGACTGGACCACCAGCGACGAGGCCACCGAGCCGATCCGCCGCCTGCTGGCCTGGATCCTCTACTGCAACGACGTGCCCGACGGCGGCACCGAATTCCACTGGCAGGACCACCACGTGGAAGCCGTGAAAGGCACCCTGGCGATCTTCCCGGCGGGCATCTCCCACATCCACCGCGGCCGGGTGAGTCATGAGCACAGCAAGACGATCGCCACCGGCTGGATCAACGCCGGTAAACGGGAGGATTACATCGCTCGGCTTGCGGCTGGCTGAGGGGCTGGGGGATGGGAAGGCTTTGTCGTGGATACCGGACCCTCCCATTCAGGATGAGGCCCGCCTGAAGGCCGCCCGTTGAGCCAAAGTTGACGGGTAGTGTTTTCGTAGCTACGATAAAGCGTGCGGTTTGATTTCGACCCTGGCAAGGACGCGACCAATCTGAGCAAGCACGGCCTCTCCTTGGCGGCCGCAGCTGAGCTCGACTGGGATGCAGCACTCGTCTGGATTGATAATCGGGCTGACTATGGTGAAGCAAGGATGATTGCCTTGGCTCCAATTGGAGACATACTCTTTTTTGTAGCCTTTGTAGATCGCGAGCCGGCAAGGAGAATCATTAGTCTACGCAGAGCTAATCGCCGCGAGGTCCGCCACTATGTCAAAGCCATTAAAGAAGATCAGCCTGAAGATGCCGACACTTGAGGAAGATAAGTTGATTACAGCGGCAGCGGAGTCAGATCCTGACGCCCTTCCGCTTACAGACGAGCAGATGAGCGCGATGGTCCCTATTCGGGTGCTGCGCGGTCGTCCAAAGTTGGCGAATAAAAAGAAGCTTGTTTCAATCCGATATAGTCCTGAGGTTATTGACTATTTCAGAGCCTCAGGAGCTGGCTGGCAAGCTCGCATGGATGCTGTGCTTAAGGATTATGTCGAAGCTCACTCTACTGGCGATGCGAAGGGGGCCTAACATCAAGATACAGAAGACGGGATCGAATGATGCCGGCTATGCAAAAGTCATGGCCCGCCGCTGATCTGGAACGTTAGGCGGCTGCTTCTTGAGCGAGGCTGCGTGCCACTCACAACCGTTCGCCGCCAGGGGCTTTCGTCATAACGGACACCACCAGGCTCACTGATAGGAATTTCTCCCGGCCATCACTCCACCGTCCACATCCCAGATCGCGCCTGTCACCCAAGAGGCTCGATCGGATAGCAGGAAGCAGATGGTTTCAGCGACGTCCTTCGGACTACCGATACGTCCGATTGGGTGGAAGTCGTTGAACCCCTGAAGCGTCGAGTGGACCTTCTCCTTGTCAATGAACGCCTCGTAGATGGCTGTCTCAACAACGGCGGGGGACACCGCATTGACCCTGATATGAGCACCAGCCAGCTCCATGGCGAGATGCTGGGTCAGCGAGTGAAGGCCAGCTTTTGCCATGGAGTAGGCCGAGGATGGAGTTGCGGCTATGGCCTGTTTGGCCCACATTGATCCAATGTTCACAATGCTGCCGCCGAGGTTCCGTACCACCATGGTCTTCGCAACTGTCTGCGTGATAAAGAACAGCGACTTATTGATGCTGAAGTAGCTGTCATAGTCGGCTTCTGAGTGTTCAAGGAATGTCCTGGGGAGGAACACCCCGGCAGCATTCACAAGGAGGTCCGTGTCTGCATGCTTGCTCTCGATCCGGGAGCGCAGGTCGTCCGTTTCAGCAACGTTGGTGAGATCGGCCTTTTCTGTGTTGATCACCCCGAATGGGCCGAGTTCCTTGACGACCGCATCGATGTGATCCTCTCTGTGCCCAACCACAACCACCGATCCCCCTCGCTGCAGAACGAGCTGAGCGACCTTCTTCCCAATACCACTCGTTCCCCCGATGACCAAGAGCTTCTTGCCTGAGAAGTCCATCACTGCATCGCTCATTGTGAAAAGGATGTTGGCTGGCAAAACTCTGATGCCCACGCCGTCATCCAGCAAGCAGGCACAATTTGGTAGGGTGGGAACAAAGTGGTGTCATACGTTGAAATCAGGCGATGAAATCAGGCGATAAGAAACTGCCTCGTCGCGTGGCCCCTCGCCACGTTGGCAGGATGGTTGAAACTGTCATCGGCTGCAAATGGTCGCTAACGGTGCTGCAGCTCGTGGTGCTCGGAGTGAACCGCCCAGGCGAGATGGAGCGCAGCATCGAAGGGCTCTCGGCGAAGGTGCTCAACGACTGCCTGCGTCGACTCGTCGAGTTCAATGTCTTGGACAAGCAGTCGTACCCGGAGATGCCGCCGCGAGTTGAATACACCCTTACCGAATTCGGAAACAAGTTCCGCAAAGTGATAGACGCCCTGGATGACCTGGAGAGCGACTTTGAAGGAGCCAAGGCAGGGCCTCGAGGCGACAAGCACTCGGCACAAGCGTCAACAAGCCAGAACGGGAGTTTGGGCGCTGACGACGCCTGACAACGTCTTGCGGCGGTCGGCACATTGAAGCATCAGCCAATGCCGAGCGTTAGGCTGTAACGACGGATCCACGTATGGTTCACCAATGATTGCATACGCCATTACGAAAACCGTTTCGATAGACGCGCCACAGGAGCAGGTCTTCGCCTTCCTCGCAGATGCCGCCAACTGGCCGAGATGGGCCATCGTCAACGTGAAGTCTGTGAAACCCTCAGATGGCCCGTGGTGGGACATGGAGACCCCCGCTGGCATGGCCAAGTTGCGTATCCGCCCCAATGCGGACTTCGGCACCCTCGATCATGACTTCAACTCTCCCGATGCAAGCTGGACGGTTCCAGCACGCTTGGTCGCCAACGGTAGTGGCTGTGAGTTCATGATCACCTTCTTTCAGCCGCCTTCCTTCTCACGAGAGTTCTTTGAGGAGCAGGTAGCCCTTGTGGACAAGGAGCTGGCTCAGCTGAAGACGCTGATTGAATCGGCGTGAAGGTGCCAACAATTCACTCCAGCCAACGCCGCTTCGCGGCGCGGCTGAGTTCAAAGGGTTGCTTTACCTCAATCAGCCTGGTGGCCATCGCCCACAGCGATCCAGAGGCCTTCGCCACCGGCTTGATCAACGCCGGCCGGCGAGAGGATGACCTGGGGCCGCTGGCGTCGTCCCCTGCCCCTGCTCCATTCGCACGATGAAGATCGATCCCGACCTCCGCCGCCGCACCCTGCGGGCCGCCATCGCCCTGCTCGAAACGGCCCATGATCCGGAGCATGTGTTCCCCCATGCGGTGCCCCTGCTGGATGCCCTCGGCAGCTCGGCTCTGGGGGATCTGGGCCGGGCCCAGTTGCTGGAGGATCCCGCCCTCAGCGCCCTCGCCGCTGAGCGCTACTGGGGTCCCTGGCCCTCGGCCGCGGAGTTGCGTTCCCTGCCGAACGGCAGCCTCGGCCAGCTCTATCAGGCGCGGTTCGATCGGCTCGGGCTGCATGCGCCACCACCACCGGACACCTCCGGCATGGACGGCCCCGGCGCCTACCTGCAACAGCGGCTGCGCTTCACCCATGACATTCATCACACCGTGCTGGCCATTCCCGTGGACGTGCCCGGGGAGGCCGCAGGTTCGGCGTACTACGCCTCGGCCCTGCGCCAGCCTGCCTCTGCCGCCGTGTTGACGGCCTGGATCTTCCACGGCTTCGAGGTGCCCGAGGAGAACGAGCGCCTCTGGAATGGCATTCGCTTCGGCCTGGAGGTGGCCCGGCTGGGGCCCACCCTGCTGGCGATGCGCTGGGAAGAAGGCTGGGCGCTGCCGATCGCCGCCTGGCGTCAGCAGCTCGGGCTGGTCGAGCTGCTGGCGGCGACCCCGTTCCCGGAGGAGCTGGCCCTGCTGAGTTGAGTCCCTTTGCGGCCACGGGCTGATTGCCCTGTCCCCATCCCCGACGGGTCCGCCGAGACCCTCGCCGAGGGCATCTGCGCCTACTTCGAGCGCCGCACCGACCTGCAGCGCCCGCCAAGGTGTCGACCGACATCAGCCTGGTGGCGATCGACCGCAGCGAGTCGCTGTTCGTGCTGCGGATCTTCAACCTGCAGCGCTACGCCCCCGGCGAAGCCTTCCACGCCTGGCACTGCGACTGGACCACCAGCGACGAGGCCACCGAGCCGGACCGCCGCCTGCTGGCCTGGATCCTCACCTGCAACGACGTGCCCGATGGCGGCACCGAATTCCACTGGCAAGACCACCACGTGGAAGCCGTGAAAGGCACCCTGGCGATCTTCCCTGCGGGCATCTCACACATCCACCGCGGCCGGGTGAGCCACGAGCACACCAAAACCATCGCTACGGGCTGGATCAACGCCGGAAGGCGGGAGGATTACATCGCTCGGCTTGCGGCTGGCTGAGGGGCTGGGGGATGGGGAGGCGTTGGCATGGGTGGGGGAGTAGTGAGACCCAATTGCCCCAAGCCTTCGACCCCGGTGTCAGTCGAACTGTGCACTTCCGATCAGATTCTCGGCATGGAGCGAACCAAGGAGGTTCAGGGTAAAGCGTTCGAGACGCACGAAGGCGAATAAATGGTTAACGGATCCGCATAAGATCCCATCACGCATTTGCTTCAAAGGGCTGGATCGTTGCACCACAGTTGGTTCAATGACAAGAGGCAGAGAATGCAATGGTGCATATACTGTCAAAAGTCCAAGCGTGGCGTGGATACCGGACCCGCCCATTCAGCGTTAGCCCGCTGAAGGCCAGGTCCGGCTATCGCCGCAGCACTCAAACGCCATAGCGGTCGCTTACGCGCATGCGAGAATCCCGATCCTAGTCGCTTCCATCGAACAACGCTGACAACCGCATGCAGATCAAATCCATCCTCGAAGACAAGAAGGTCTCGGCGAAGAGCGTGCTCATCGAGTTGTCGATCCGCGACTATTTGGAGCTTGCAAAGAAGATCTATCGCAAGAACAACTTTCAACGCCGCAGGGTACGGAGCTCGAAAACCGTCTACTCCCTTCTCAAGACTGACATGCTGCAAGGGTGCGTAATACCACCTGTGGTGCTCGCGTACACAAAGCCTGCGGGAACACTCGAAGCAAGTCTCCATGATGCCATTCGCAACGATAGCGATCACTTTGTTCTTCTAGACGGTCTACAGCGAAGCCTCACGCTCATGGACGTTGAATCAGAGACCGCAGGACAGCCCGACGTTCAACAGGCATTCCTAGATCGAACAATGCGTTGCGAGATCTATGAAGGCATCAATAAAATCGGAATTCTCTATCGAATGCTCACCCTAAATACTGGCCAGACGCCGATGTCGGTGCGGCATCAGATTGAGATCATGTATCAAGACTATCTGGACGTTCAGATTGAAGGAATCACACTGCTTCGCGAAGCTGACGCCAGAAGAGCCCGGCAGCCGAACTGTTACAACTTCCGCGACGTTATCGAAGGCCTGAATTCGTACCTTGAGAGAAGCGAATCGCCTCTAGATCGCGGCGACATCCTTGACAACATATCTAGCCTTGAAAGCCTCGCCAAGGAGAACGATCGCTACGATGTCTTTACAGATTTCCTCACGACGTGGAATCAGCTTATTCAAAAGATCACGTCTTTTGACTTGAAGCATCCAACCGAACAACCCGTCGACGATCCTGACGAGCCAACGAGTGCCAAGGTTTGGGGAACTTCAGGTGTTCAGGTTTTCAAAAGAGCTCAGGCAATATCCGGATTTGGCGCTGCCATAGGGATGCTTAGAGACGAGGACGAAACAACATCGTTCGGCACACTAGATATTGACAACCTAGTAGTTGGCATGGACCATGAAGAATTTATGCTTGAGTTCAACGAACTCATGCAGACCCTCAACAGCCGAGCGAAGAGAATTGGCAACGCCCAGCGCTTGTTCTTTCGACAATTCTTTAAGATGCTATTTTGGGAAGAGTCGGGTGCTTACTTGAATATGGCGCGCGCATTAAATGAGGGATTTAAAAGCGCCACTCGAATCGGCATTTGAGCGCGATGTCAGAGGTGAAGGTTACTCGCGCCAAATTCCTGACGTTTCGCAGGCCTGATGCCGAGCTCGTGGATATTCACGTCCCTAACCACTGGAATCAAGATCTGGTTGGGAAAATTCTGCGGTCAGAATATTCGGTTCACGTTGTCGTGTCAGACCGCGAGCCGGCCGAGGCCGAGTTCTGTACGATTGCGCTTGGGCGAGGGCCAACCTGTGGCTTTGTGATCCCAGGCTCAGCCATTCTTTCCCCGGAAAACCCAAATAGCAGTAATCCGGCATACTGTGCATATAACCTATTGATAGCTGATACTGTTTGTCGCGCATCTTTCGAGGGCCACTATGAGCTCACAAGCGAGAAACGGCTGGTTGCGACTTCAAGAGACGGAATCTTCAGGCAGGACGTTCTTTACCTGATCACTTGGAACAAGTACATCTCTTCTCCAAGTACCTTTGCAAGGGACTACGCCATCTCATTATGCGCTCACGGTCTTGTGTTCCCCTCGTCGGAAGAACTTCCGACTGAACTCATATCGACACCACCCACAGACGGGTCGACACTAAAACTGAGGGACACAAAGGACCTACCGGACTACGTAATCACGATTCTGGGGACGCTGGTTCCTTATTGTAATAATCCGTTCCTCAGATTCTTCTATCTCTATCAGGTTGTAGAGCATTTGATGGGAGAAGACTTCGATACTCGCGTTGCCGAGGTCCGAACAAATTTCCTAGGCAACGCAAATCCATCTAAGGTGGAACTTCGAGAGATTCTGGAGAAATTTCAGGATGCAACTCGCGAGAAGGCCCGGATAAAAAAAGTCCTAACACCAGAGTGCCCTACAACCCTCGCTGCAGCAGACACGTTGCTCATGGCTCTTGGCATAAATGAGCCCGATTCTACGTTCGCAGAGCGGTTATACAGAGTACGAAACACCCTCTTTCACGACTATGGGGTCCTACACGGTCAAGGCAATGCTATTTCTTCTATTTGTGATGGCCTGTACGGATACTTGGTCGAGAAGAAGATTCTTGTCTGAAGCCAATAGCTCGCATCCCGCACAGCGGGCTAACATCAAGATGCAGCGGGCGGGATGAGTAGCATCTGCATTCACACGAATTCCGTCCGCCGCTGATCTTGAGCGTTAGGCATACCAAAATGAGCCCCGCATGCTTCGAAGTCTGCACTTGCTCTTGCGGCACAGAAGGCAGACGATTTGACCAGATGGTCGCGTCAGAGACAAACTTTAGTATCACAATGCGCCACATTGCACACTCGAATATTGGTTGGTTTGTCGGCTTTCCAGACCCTTGTTTTCATGACTGGCAGATGAGCAACGAGTCAGGCATCTACATGCTTTGGGAGAAGGGCGATTACTGTACAATCCATGAGCTTTATCATGGCAAGGCATTGTATATCGGCAAAGGTGCAGTGAAGGCGCGCATCTGGGAGCATTCGAAGAGGAAGCGGCTTATTCAGGACGAGATCACTTGCTTCACTTTTACTCTCATGGAGAATCGCATGACAAAGTATATCGAACAGTTGATTCTTGATCTTTATGACATTCCACTTAATATAGCGGAAAATCGCGGAAATGGAACATTGTGTTCTTATATCAACCAAGGCGAAGCAGACTTTGGCACCATAATGAAGTGAAGAAATGGTAATCAAGTGCCAGCCGCCGAGACAGCCGATTCAACAATGATGCCTTCCAAGCCTGCAGTCCTCTGCCCAATCAACATCCTCCCCCCGTACTCCACAGCCAGGACAGATTAGGCGTTAGTCTATAGGCATAGTATTCTTTGACCATGCTTCAACTTGCTTTAGAGTTTCTAAGGATCTTTCTCTCGCCACAGGCAGTAGCTGGTGGCGTCACTATAATCTTTGTAGTAGTATTTCGGAATGATCTGAAGGCTCTATTTCAGCGTATTGCCAAAATCAGGTTTCCAGGTGGCATTGAATTAAGTACCTCTCAGACCGCAAGGCTTGAGGCCTCATCAGAAGCCAAGCCACCTTTGAAAGCACCGGCTCAAGAGTCCTCTAACCTGCAATTGCCTAGAGATCTTAGCCAGCACCAAATCAAAGAGATAAGCGAACTCCTAGAGGCCGAACGCGCTCAGTCTTATTTATGGGAGTATCGATATCTCAACTATTTTCTTGCTTTTCGGACTCAGCAAGTTCTTGACTGGTTTGCGTCACTGACTACACGACCCTCGCTTTCGTTCTTTGATACGCTCTGGCTGCCCGCTATTCCAAGCATGGAGGAACGCCAGAACATTATCAACGCCCTGCAAGCCCATCGGTTGATCACAATAGATAACAGCCTGATAGAGATCACTCCCAAAGGCAAAGACTACATTCATTGGCGTGGGCCTTTAGCTCGACTGCCAAATGCCTGACATCACCATGCACCAGATCCGCCACCGCATTAAGCCCATAGAACCCTCAATCTCCTTGCGGCGTGGTGACGGCAAACGCTAGGCCTCGCAACAACGTAAAATGCCCCGCTTGCAACTATGGCTAAACTGAAGTCTGACCCAGTACAAGCTAGCGACTTTCTCGAATATCTCTCGGGCTACTCTGACTTCAGTTTCGAGTTGACCATACTGAATCTGCTTAGGTCGTCGGGACTTGAGTGCGAGCATGGGGGTCTGTATGAGGATCCCGCTACATCGAAGACAAGAGAGTTCGATATCCGTGCAGTCCATGTAAATGGGCACTATAAAGTCAGGCTCGCTGTGGAATGCAAGAACATTCGCGACAATTTCCCTGTTCTCATTTCCTGCGTACCACGGCATGAGTCCGAGAGCTATAACGACATCGCTGTGGTCTCAGAACCGCCCTCTGGCCCACGGGGTCTAGACCTAGGCATGTACCGTTCGCGTGCACGGACCCTTCGAATCGAATACGCACATGCTTTCTACAGACCCAATGAACCGGTTGGGAAGAGTACGGCTCAGATTGGGCGATCCCTCGATGGATCGATCTCCTCAAACGACTCGGAAATCTATGAAAAATGGGGCCAGTGCTTGAGTTCAAGCCAAGAGTTAGCCGAACGCATCTACTGGGACGGCGACGGCGAGCCAGGTAATCCTCGATATCTATCTGCAGTTCTGGCGTTCGTCGTGGTTCCAGACGGCCGTCTTTGGTCGGTCGAGTATGATCACGATGGAAACCGAACCGCCGAACCGAAAAGGGTAAACCGTTGCTCATGCTACGTAGGTAAGAGCTACCGAATCGGCACGAAGCTGGCGAGTGCCACGGTCAGCATCTCGCACGTCGAAGTTGTTACAACTACAGGTCTTCGCGAGTTCGTGACCAACCTGCTTCCCACAGAAGGGAGCATGGATGCGCTGTTTCCCAAAGAGGGGATCCAAGCTGCCTTTCAGAGGCTTATAGAGTGAGGTCTAACATCATCATTCACCTGAGCCGCCACTCAACTCCTGCTCAGCAGCCAAAGCGTGTGCAGGCGGGCGATGATGAGCGTTATGCGGCATTAAACTCCACGTGGGATTGGCCCTATAGAGACGGCCTATCAGCGAGGAGCGGCCAAGTGTCCTACTGCGCAGCAAAGTCAGTTTTTGTGCAGGGCTCTTTCTTTGCGCCGTTCCATTGCCTAGACCATGGTCGTCCAACAACTAATGGGCTGTGGTGATTCGCCAGTTTTTGTCCGAATCGCTCCATTCAGTAAGATGAGCTGACAATCGCCCTGCTGATCAAACTGAGGTAGGTATGAGGTGGATCTCTGCGCAAGACCTTCAAGAATGGTCAAACAGGATTACTGCTCGAACGACGTTTCCTGGCCTCATTGCTGACTTGATCAGCGCATCCGCTACGAACATCACCGAGTATCGGTTCCCAAATCGTGACAAGGGGCAGGTACGAGGCTTTGATGGGGTTCTTGAGGCCACAGGCTTTCCTCCCTTCGTTCCTGACGGGGCTTCAATCTGGGAGTTTGGCGTCACGGCCGATGTGGTGGCGAAGGCTGACGACGACTTTGAAAAAAGAACTGAGGACGTCGGCGCGGCTGTCAGAGCGAACACAACATTTGTATTTGCGACACCGAGGACCTGGGATCGCCCCAACAAACATATTTCGGATTGGCTTAGTGAGAAGCGGGCTCTTGAGCAGTGGAAGGGCGTTGAGTTCTTCGATGGCGTTGCCCTAGAGCACTGGCTGGATAGACACCCTGCTGTCGCTGCACGCTATGCAAGGTATGAGCTTGGCCTTGCGCCTACTACCGGTGCGTGTAGTTCATGCGAGTTCTGGGACGAGTTTTCCACGCGCTTCTCGCCGACTCTGACCGATGAAGTTGTGCTTGCCGGCCGAGAAGCACAAGCATCAGAGCTCCTTCTTCGAATGTCGGAGGGTGGCAGTCGGTTGGCATTTGCCGCAGACTCCGCCGACGAGGTCATTGCATTCGTAATTGCCGCTATTCGACGAGCCGCCCCAGAGACCCGGTCCTTCTTGGAAGGCAGAGCCATGGTCGTCGATAGTGTCGAGGCTGCTCGACAACTGGCCTCAAAGAAGGGCTTGATCTTCATGCCGAGAGGCCAAGCGCGGCAACTTGTCGGGTTGTTAGCGCAGGCAGGCCCGACGGTAATTAGTGCCGGTGCAGATGAACAACGAGGCCAGCATGATGTTCTCGCTAGGCCCACGAATTCCGAATTGGCGAAGGCCTTCGTCTCGATGGGGATCACTGAGGCTGAAGGCTATGAGTTGGCTCGTCGATGCGGTAGGAGCCTGGCAGTGCTGGCCCGTCAGAAGCCCAGCGGAACGGCGGAGCGACCGGAATGGCTGCAGGCTGCGGAGGCGCTGATACCTGCGCTACTTGCCGGCGCATGGCAACCATCAGTACAAGCTGACACAGACGTGCTAGTGACGCTAGGCGGAAAGGCTACCTATGAGGAGGTTGAGGCGCCATTGAGGGGCCTGACAAGACTAAAAGACCCGCCCGTAGACCGGGTCGATGACGTGTGGGCCATGAGGTCATCTGTAGACGCATTCGTGAATCTAGGGCAACTTATTGGTGGAGAACATCTGGCTCGATTTGCCGAACAAGCCAAGATTGTGTTCTCCCGTGTGGTTGAGCCTCCCAAAGCTGACGAAGTCTTTAGTCTCACGCAGCCTCAACGTGACGCGCATAGTCGATGGCTCCGCGATGGGCTGATGACTACTTTGCTCCATATGGCTGCGCTCCATGAGGAAGCAGGGTTTGTCGTAACAGGGTCGTCGCCTCAGCGTTTCGTTGACGACATAGTGCGCGGCCTGCCGAACCTGTCTACTGACCACCGTTTGCTTGAAAGCCTGCGAGGCCAACTCCCGCTGCTCGCGGAGGCTGCTCCTATCCCTTTCTTTGAGGCCCTCGAGCGTCTGCTTGAGGGCGACGCCGAGAGAATCAGGCCCATCTTCGCCGAGCGCGACGACTTCTTCGCGCCCGCGAGCGCTCATACCGGAGTTCTTTGGGCCCTGGAACTTCTTGCCTGGGATGAAGGCCATCTTCTTCGCGCAGCGATGTGCTTGGCCAAGCTCGCAGCGATTGACCCAGGCGGCAAGCTTACCAATCGTCCATTGAACAGTCTTCGTGACGTTTTGCTTTCTTGGTCGCCGCACACGAATGCGGGACACAAGCAGCGTATCGGAGTTCTGTCTCACGTCGTTCGAAAAGTGCCATCTATTGGTTGGCCTCTTCTTGTTAAGTTACTGCCACAGGCTCACGGCAGCGTGAGTCCTACGCAGAAGCCAAAGTTCGCCGAAGCCTCACCGGGAGGACAAGAGACGCTCACCTACGGCATCGTCTGGGCGACACAAGCTGCCGTGGTTGATTTAGCAGTCGAGCATGCACAGCTGGTGCCTGAGCGGTGGCAGACATTGATTGGCGTTCTTGGCCAACTTCGGCCCAATAGCTTTGAGCATGTCGTAAGGGGGCTGGAGGACTGTCTTGACAGACAAAGTGCCGACGAACGCTTCGCCACGTGGGATGCGCTGCGCAAAGAGGTGAATCGGCAGCGTGCCTACAGAGGCGTTGACTGGGCTATACAGGACGAGAGCCTCGGCCGTTTGGATGCTCTGGTTTCGAAATTTCAACCGAACGACCCTCTTCTTTCTACAACCTGGCTCTTCGACGATTGGATGCCTGACGTATTGGGATCTCATGATAAAGACGACCCACATTCAGCAATTCAGGCCGCTCGATTGGAGGCACTAAATGGGATTTGGGCGGCTCAGGGGGTTCCAGGCCTGACCAAACTGGCAGCGAGAGTCAAGCTGCCACAACAGATGGCTGAGTCACTGGCCATGCTTGCCCTCGGGGAGGAGGATGCTTCATCACTGGTGAGGCAGCTCCTAGCACTGACAGGAGAGGCAAAGTCCCTGGCTTCGGTAGTAGTGGCCCAAACCTTTTCGTCCTTGGGTCCTACGTGGATGAAGGCCCTTGACCGACTAATAACTGAACTCAGCCTCTCGGCAGAAGAGACAGCACGCCTCTTCATTGCACTGGAGGACGGAAAGCCAACCTGGGACATGGTTGCGTCCTTCGGTGCTGATGTGGACAATGCGTACTGGCGCCTAAAGCGTGCTTTCGGCTTTCGTGGAACATCCGAAGAGATGGAGTATGCCATCGCCCGATACCGTGCTTGCGGACGTACAATCGCGGCGATTGAAGCGACCCATGAGCGGTTGCAGGATATAGCTTCCACCTCGATGGTGAACTTGCTTGAAGCGGCCATACCTGAAATCAATGCGATTACAGGAGGCGGCGGGGTGATGCTTGGATACTATGTAGAACACCTTTTCGAAGAGCTGGAAAAACGGCATGATGTATCACGGGAAGACCTAGCACGGATGGAGTTTGCCTACTTGCCCTTTTTCCATAGAAGAAAGCAGCCATTAACACTTCACAAGATGCTAGTCGAGAGCCCAGAGTTCTTTGTCTCGATAATCTGCACTGTGTTCAAGCCTGCTAACAGTGAAGCACCAATCGTTTCGGAGCAGGAACAGAAGATGGCTACCGCAGCCTATGAACTCCTTAACGGCTTGAACGTCTTGCCCGGTCAGGTTGACGACAGAGTTGACTTCGAGACGCTGAAGGCTTGGTCTGATGAGGTACGCCAACGGGCGACCCTAGCTGACCGAAGCGCCATCACAGACGCTCGCATCGGCCACCTGTTGGCCCACGCGCCGGCGGACCCAGACGACCAAACTTGGCCGCACAGAGCTGTGCGGCAGCTCTTCGAGGACCTTTCTTCCGACGAAGTCGAGCAGGCTTGTCGCATCGAGCAGTTCAATATGCGGGGCACCTACATCAAGACTATTGATGAGGGAGGCCAGCAAGAGCGGATGCTCGCCGACCAAGCGAAACGCTGGGCGCGTGGCATACCGGAGTTTCCTCGCACAGCCAACATGCTTTCTGCCATTGCCGACATGTGGTTTAGAGAGGGTGAAGCTGCGGATGCGCGGGCTGCGAAGGAGGCCTTGCGCTGGTAGGTGAGCGGTGCAGTTAGCTCTATCTTTAGTTGACCACACTCACCACGTCATTGCACAGGAGCGTGGATTCCAAGGTGGTGACGTAGCGTGTAGCCTGTCGGGTGCGAAGCGGTTGCCTAGCAATGCGCTCGCTGTATCCTATTAGGAGCGAAAGCAGATAATCAGTGGCTGCGTTAACAAAGATGCCGCATAACATCCACATCCACCAGACCGGCTACAGCGAGCTTCGCCCGCTTCCGCCAGCAGGTGGTGCGGGGCGTTGGATCAACCAAAGAAGCACCCTAAGCATCTAGCTTTAAGCCCGCAATCCCCTTGCCCCTACTCAGCGGGAACTTAAAGACGCTCTGCATCCGGTTCGCAAGGTCGGACCGCCCAGGCCCGCTGGCTCATCAAAGCGAGCAGAGCCTTCCAGCTGGCCTTGAGCTTGACGTGCAGCGTCTGCCCTGTGTTCACCCCCACCCATCAACCTGCTGGGCACGGGATACCCATTCAGACCACGACCTCCTGCAGCTCCCCACCTACGGGACGTCAGCTGCAGCCCACCTCAAACCCACTCACCCAACCCCGCGCCACCACCATCGGCAGCAACACAGCGGCATCCATGAGCCCCTGTCCATCCGCCTTCAGCGAGTTGCTCCCTGAATCCAGCCCACAGCAGAGTTTGCCAAAGCTCGTTCGGGCGGCAAAACCCTGCAACAGCTGCCACGCTTCAGCGTCAAGCCGCTCCATGCGCGTGTCCACGCCATCTCTCCAGATGAGGAGGGTCGCGCCGCCCTGATCCAGATCAATCGGTTTGGAATCCGTGGCGTCTGGCTGGTTGGCGGCCCAGATCAGGTCTACCGGATAGGCCGAGGCCAGCAGCGCACTGGCTTGAGGCAGCTGGAACACCAGGTGCTCCCACTGCTCTGGAGGCACGCGGGAGAGGGCCGTGAGGTCGAGGCCGGTCTCATCGGGGGCGTTGAACACCCGGTGCCATTTGGGGTGAAGGCGCGCAGAAAGGCCGGCAGCTCGCCGCCGAAATCCCCCAGATCCGGTGAAGGGGAAGCGTGTTCGCTCGCGCAGCGGGCGGCCATGGCCGCAAAGAAGGGCTCCCCCACCAGGCGCTCACAGATGGGATAGATCTCCAAAGGAGGCCTTGGATGCCCCAAGGCCTCCTTCCGGCCAGGTGATGGCAAGCGATCGGCTGACGCGTCAAGCTGCAGAGCCTGACCTGTACTCCGCATGCACAGAGAACGCGCTGCCGGTGAGTTCGATATCGCTACGCGCGATGCCGGCCTTCTTTGCCGCGAGCTTCCATCCATCGATGGCACTCACAACATCCTCAACAATCTGCCCTCCGCGTTCTTCATCCAGCCCATAGAACAGCGCGGTGGATAGCACCGTTGTGAGACTCGGCCGGTTGTCCGAGTCGTCGATGTTGAGGACGTGTTCTGCCTTATCGACGTTGGGGTTCACGTCGAATGCAGGTGCGAGACGCCAGCCGTTATCGGCCAGCACAAATCCGTGGTTGCGCAGATGGTCGTCGCGATTGCCGATCGCCACATTGAATGCGACGCGGCGGAACAACTGCTCCAGGTCAGCACTCGTATGCGCACCATCGCCTCGCGTCCGAAGGAGCTGGGCCAGTTCCAGATAGCTTGCGCCCTCGCTCTGCTCCTTGCGAAGCAAGGTCATCGCGGAGGCATAGAAGCGCCGCATGCCCTTGGCGCGGTCGAAGCGCTGCACGCAGAACGTATGGAACGCGTTGCTCAACCGCACGACCTTGGCTTCTGGCACGTCCACGCCGGCTTTCTGCGCCAAGCCGTGCACGACGTGTTCCCAGGCGCCGACGTCCCGGTCGTCGTTTCGCGCTGGGAACTTGCCGATCCAAAGCGAACCGTCTGCGTCCTTAAAGTTGGCTTTCGGGCGTGCACCACCCAAGGACGCACCCGGTGCAACCAGCACGGCCAACCACTTGCGCAGCGCGTCCAGGTCGTCGATGCGCCGGTCGCTGAGCTGATACGCGACCGCCTCCAGATCCCGCAGCGTGGTGACGGGCGGTGCGGCCATCGTCTCGTTGCCCAGGAACTCCTGCGTTCCGACCTCCCGAAAGCGCAGGCCGCCTTGCCGGGTGAAGTCCTGGACTCCGAGCAGGAAGTCCCACGAGTACAGCGTCCGCGGAGGACGTTTCTCGTCCTTCGCTTGCAGGGCCTCGCGACGCTTCATCAATGTCTGCCCCCAACGGTCCGGCGATGAGTCCAGAAAGATGCCGAAGTTGCCCAACTCGGGATTGGGAAAGAACGGTGCGTTGTCCAGCGACAGGTCCGGGTCGATCGAGAACGCGCGGGCGTCGTTTAGCCACGCTGGTTCGTATTGGAAGCGGATCTGCCCACGGTCATGCGCCAGGGTGCCGACCCGGCATGGCGGCCCCAGGTCACAGTCGAGCCACACCTCTACGGCGTTGTCCTGGCCGCTCATGATGCGTTCCCCGTGCCGTTCGCGCGGCCGCCAGGAGCCTTGGGTGCATCGGCGGAGGCTTGTCTGCGCCGCGCCAGTGATGCGGGCGGTTTGAAGACCAGGTCTTGCAACCTGCGGCCCACCTTGTCGTCTGCCGCCAAAGCATTGAAGTCGGCTTCAAGGCCGAGGACCGCCATCACGCGCAGGTAAGTGCCCAAGGTGGCTCCCGGGTCGCCCGCCTCCACTTTGTAGAGCGACGTTCTGGAGATGCCGGCCCTCTGCGCCACGACGGCGTTGCTCAGCTTGCGCCGCAGGCGTGCGAGCCTCAGCCGCTCGCCCAACTGGGAAAGCAGCCTTTGCTCCTGCGGGAAGACGACCGGGGACTTGCTTGGCATTTCGCCATTATGGACATTCTTCAGAGCAAATGTCCATAATGGCGGACTTCTTGCATGGAATCGGCTGCGTGCAGGCAACTTTCTCGCAGTTCCGGCGCCGCAATCCCCCAGATCCGGTGGGCTGGAAGCGTGCTCGCTCGCGTACCGGGCGCCCCCGCCGCTTGGCTCGCCATCCTTTGAGAGCATGGACGGATCTCCCTGACCCCAGCTGTGACCGAGGCCTCCGCCGCCCCCAGCCCTGATGGCGCCGCTGCCGCCGAGGCCCTGCCTAAGACCTACGACCCAAGCGGCACGGAAGCCCGCTGGCAGGCGGCCTGGGAGGCGGCGGGCGCCTTTCACCCCGACCCCAACGCTCCCGGCGAACCGTTTTCTGTGGTGATCCCGCCGCCGAACGTGACCGGCAGCCTGCACATGGGTCACGGCTTCGAGACGGCCCTGATCGACACGATCGTGCGCTTCCAGCGCCTGCGCGGTCGCAACGTGCTGTGCCTGCCCGGCACCGACCACGCCTCGATCGCGGTGCAGTCGATCCTGGAGAAGCAGATCAAGGCGGAAGGCGGCAGCAAGGACGACCTGGGCCGCGATGCCTTCCTCGAGCGCGCCTGGGCCTGGAAGGCCGAGAGCGGCGGCACGATCGTGGGCCAGCTGCGCCGGCTCGGCTATTCGGTGGATTGGCGGCGCGAGCGCTTCACGCTCGATCCCGGCCTCAACAAAGCAGTGGTGGAGGCCTTCGTGCGCCTGCACGAGCAGGGGCTGATCTACCGGGGCGAATACCTGGTGAACTGGTGCCCGGCCTCGGGATCGGCGGTGAGCGATCTGGAGGTGGAGATGAAGGAGCTCGACGGGCACCTCTGGCACTTCCGCTACCCGCTCAGCGAGGGCCCCGCGGGTGAGGCCGCCGGTGACGCCGCCGGCCTGGATCATCTGGTGGTGGCCACCACCCGGCCCGAAACCCTGCTGGGCGACACCGGCGTGGCCGTGCACCCGGACGACCCCCGCTACGCCGCCCTGGTGGGCCGCACGATCACCCTGCCGCTGGTGGGGCGTCAGATCCCGATCGTGGCCGATGCGCACGTGGATCCGGCCTTCGGCACCGGTTGCGTCAAGGTGACGCCCGCCCACGACCCCAACGACTTCGCGATCGGCGCCCGCCACGGCCTGCCGCTGATCACGGTGATGGCCAAGGACGGCTCGATGAACGCCGCCGCCGGCCGCTTCGCCGGGCTGGATCGCTTCGAGGCGCGCGCGGCGGTGGTGGCGGCAATGGAAGCGGAAGGGTTCCTGGTGAAGGTGGAGCCGCACCGCCACAGCGTGCCTTTCTCCGATCGGGGCAAGGTGCCGGTGGAGCCGCTGCTCTCCACCCAGTGGTTCGCGCGGGCCGAGCCGCTGGCCGCCCGCTGCCGCGCAGCGCTCGATCAAGGCGAACCCCGCTTCGTGCCGCAGCGCTGGGAGAAGGTCTACCGAGACTGGCTCACCGACATCCGCGACTGGTGCATCAGCCGCCAGCTCTGGTGGGGTCACCGCATTCCCGCCTGGTTCGTGGTGAGTGAAACCGGCGGCGTGATCAGCGACGCCACCCCCTACGTGGTGGCCCGCGACGCCGAGGAGGCCCAGGCCAAGGCCGAGGCGCAGTTCGGCGCCGCCAGCCGGGCGGCAGGCCGCCCGCTGCAGCTCGAGCAGGACCCCGACGTGCTCGACACCTGGTTCTCCAGCGGCCTCTGGCCCTTCTCCACCCTGGGCTGGCCCGATGCGAACGCCGCCGATCTGGCCACCTGGTATCCCACCAGCGTGCTGGTCACCGGCTTCGACATCATCTTTTTCTGGGTGGCGCGCATGACGATGCTGGCCGGCGCCTTCCTGCAGGAGGACGGCGTGCCGGTGGGCGGCCGCGACACCTGGATCCCCTTCCGCGACGTGATGATCCACGGCTTGGTGCGGGATGAGAACAACCGCAAGATGAGCAAGAGCGCCGGCAACGGCATCGATCCGCTGCCGTTGATCGAGCGCTACGGCGCCGATGCCCTGCGTTTCGCCCTGGTGCGCGAAGTGGCCGGCGCCGGCCAGGACATCCGCCTCGACTACGACCGCGCCAGCGGCAATTCGGCCACGGTGGAAGGGGCGCGCAACTTCGCCAACAAGCTCTGGAACGCCACCCGCTTCGCCCTGATCAACCTGGGCGGCGAAACGCCCGCCAGCCTTGGAGAGCCTGATCCGGCCGCGTTGACCCTGGCTGACCGATGGATCCTGTCGCGGCTGGCGCGTGTGAACGGCGAAACGGCAGAGCGCTACGGCAGCTACGCCCTGGGCGAGGCCGCCAAGGGCCTCTACGAGTTCGCCTGGAACGAGGTGTGCGACTGGACGATCGAACTGCTCAAGCGGCGCCTCAACCCCCGCCCCGCCGTTGAGGGCGAGCCGCTCAGCGCTGAGGTGCTGGCGGATCAGCGCGTGGCCCGCCAGGTGCTGGCCAAGGTGCTGAACGAGCTGCTGGTGCTGCTGCATCCGCTCATGCCGCACCTGAGCGAGGAGCTCTGGCACGGCCTCACCGGCGCCCCCGAGGGCACCTTCCTGGCGCTGCAGGCCTGGCCGGTGGTGGACGCCGCCGCCCTCGACGCCCCCCTGGAAGCCCAGTTCGCGGAACTGATCGAGGCGATCCGGGTGGTGCGCAACCTACGCGCCGTGGCCGGGCTCAAGCCCTCGCAGGCCGCACCCGTGGTGTTCGTGACCGGCCGGCCGGAGCTGGCCGCCGTGCTGCGCGCCGGCAGCGGCGACATCACCGCCCTCACCCGGGCGGCGTCGGTGGAGGTGCGCGACACCAGCGGTGGTGCCAGCGCTCGCTGCCTGGCGGCGGTGAGCGGCGAGCTTCAGGTGCTGCTGCCGATCGAGGGCCTGGTGGATCTCGACGCCCTGCGCGGCCGGCTGGAGAAAGACATCGCCAAGGCCGAGAAGGAGATCAAGGGCCTGGCCGGCCGCCTGGCCAACCCCAACTTCGCCGGCAAGGCGCCGCCGGAGGTAGTGGCCGAGTGCCAGGCCAACTTGGCGGAAGCTGAAGCCCAGGCCGCCCTGGCGCGGCAGCGGCTGGCGGATCTTGGAGCCTGATGCACGTGCTAATGCCCTCATAAGCCGTCGTTAACGAGCCGGGGCCGTGGCTGGCTGAGGGTTCTAGGGATCCCCTTGCCGATCACGTTCGTGTCTACCGCCGCGACCCGGTCCGAGTTCCCCTTCCTGGAGGAATCCGACTACTCCCAGCGCTCCTCCAGCCCGGAGCTTCCCTCCCTGACGCCGTTCCCGACGCAGGAGGAGCCCAAGGTTCCCGCCGAGTCCCCGGCAGGGTTCGCCGCCTCCCGGCAGCCCCGCTTCAACGATGTGCAGGATGACGTCGGCGATGACGATCGCCTCAGCAGCAGCAGTAGCAGCAGTAGCAGTAGCAGTAGTCGTGGTCGTGACGGCGAGCGTGGCGGGCGCGGCAGGCCCCCGGCACCGGCCGATCCCCTTCTGGCCAGCCTCAACCTTTCGCCGACGCCTCCGGCCCCAGGCGCCGCACCAACTGAGCAGTTCCAGACGGAAATCTCCGCCTACGTGAGGCTGGGCGGCAAGCTCTTCCTGCTCTCCTCCGGTGGCGGCAGCACCCTGCAGGTCACCGATGCCAGCAACCCCCTGGCACCGGGGTTACTCCAGCGGGTGTCCCTCGGCGCTTACATCAGCCAGTCGGTGGCGACCTACGACGACCTCGTGGCAGTCGCCCTCTCCCCCAACGACTACGCCACCAGTGCCGGCAAGGGGCTGGTGCGCTTCTACCGGATCGACAGATCCGGCACCCTCACCCTGGTGAAGGACGTGGAGGTGGGCTACCTGCCCGATGGCATCGCCTTCAGCAAGGACGGCAAGAAGCTGGTGATCGCCAACGAGGGTGAGCCGATCGCGAACTACGCGATTGACCGCCCCGGCAGCATCGGCATCATCGACATCAAGGGCAGGCCCGGCAAGGAGACCTTCAGCTACACCGACTTGAGCTTCGCCGGGTTGACCCTGCCCAGCGGGATCCGCATCTCCGGGCCAGCCGGCACCACCCAGGCCACCGACATCGAGCCTGAGTACGTCTCGATCCTGGGGAACACCGCCTACGTGACCCTGCAGGAGAACAACGGCGTCGCCAAGGTCAACCTCAGGACCAACACGATCGAGGCGATCTTCGCCCTCGGCAGCGTCGACTTCAGCACCCAGCTCGTTGACATCAGCGATCGGGACGGTCCCCCTCCCGCTGGCAGCAGCACCGGAACGCCCCTGATCAACCCCGTTCTCGGCAACAACGTGGTGGGCTTGAGGATGGCGGACGGGCTGGCCGCCTTCAGCACCAGGGGAAAGGATTACTTCATCACCGCCAATGAGGGGGATGGCCGTGAGTACGGCACCGCCGGAACCCCCGGCTTCTACCTCGACGAAACCCGGCGCCTGGGTCGACTCAAGACTCTCAGTGAAGACACCACCGCTCCCTTCACCGCCTTCGGCAGCCGCAGCGTCAGCATCTTCGATGCCACCACCGGTGCCCTCGTCTGGGACAGCGGCAACACCCTGCAGACCGTCGCCATCGCCGCCGGCGTCTACGACGACACCCGCAGCGACGACAAGGGCGTCGAGCCCGAAGGTGTCGTGGTCACGAAGCTGAACGGCCGCACCTACGCGATCGTCAGTGCCGAACGCGGCACCAGCAGCCTGCTGGCGGTGTTCGATATCACCGACCCAGCCCAGGCCAGCTTCGTCACCAGCACCGTGCTGGCCGGCAGCGTGTCCCCCGAGGGCCTGCTCGTGATCGACGCGAAGGACAGCCCCACCAGGCGGGACCTGCTGGTGGTCTCCAACGAGGTGTCCAACACCTTGAACATCCTCGATCTCGGCGCCCTGATCGCCGCGCCCCCGGTGGCCGGCGCCGGCAGCTTCACCTCCACCATGCTCAAGGACGTGGCCGGTGGGGCGGAGCTGACGATCTCCAGCCTGATCACCAACGGCGAGTTCACCAACGGCACCGCGCCGGGCAGCAGCGTCTATGTGCCGCCGGGCATCTTCGATGGACAGGGCGCCTACAGCAATGGCGATGGCACCTACACCCTGCTCGTCAACCACGAACTCGGCGCCAGCGCGGGCTACGCCTACACCGCCGAAGGCCTGAACTCCTCCGTCAACGGTGCCCGCATCAGCCGCTTCATCGTTGACATCGATGCCGACGACAACGCCGCCAACGGCTTCCAGTCACGGATCCTCAGCGGTGGCCTCGCCTATGACAGGGTGATCGGCACCGATACCAACGGCTTCGATCGCTTCTGCTCCGCCAACCTGGTGGAGGCCAACAGCTTCGGCGCCGGCCGCGGTTTCGCTGATCGGATCTTCCTCACCGGTGAGGAGGTGTTCGGCGGTGGCGGCGGCGCCTTCTATGCCCTCGATACGGCCAGCAACGACCTCATTCAGGTGAATGCCTTCGGCAAAGGCACCTGGGAATCCGCCACCTTGATCGACACCGGCAACGCCAACACGGTCGCCGTGCTGCTCCTCGATGACGCCAAGGCTCCCCTGCGACTCTGGGTCGGCGAGAAGACGGCCGGTGGCTTCCTGGAGCGCAACGGCCTGGCGGAAGCCAACGGCGCCCTCTACACCTTCGTGCCCACGGGCCTGGCGGAATCCGGTATCGACGCCACCGCCGGTCCCGATTCGGATGACCTCAAGGCCCTGGCCCTTGGGGCTCCCCTGGCCGGCAGCTGGGTCAAGATCGAGAAGCCGGCGGGTAAGGCCAGCTACGCCGACCTCACCGATGCCGAGATCCGCACCCTGGCCACCGACCTCGGGGCCCTGCAGCTCAGCCGCATCGAGGACGGGGAGGTCAACCCCCTCAACGGACAGCAGGTGGCCTTCGTCTCCACGGGCACGAAGGACTTCAGCAGCGGCGACCTGTACGGCAACGTCTACACCCTGAGCTTCGCCGATGCCTTCACCGCCGATGGCCGCCTGGCCAGCAGCGGTTCCAGCAGCCTGCGGGTGATCTATGACGCCGATCGCCTCGCTGACCCCACAACGGGCCTGCGGAACCCCGACAACCTCACCTGGAGCGCTGATGGTTCCCTCTACCTGCAGGAGGATCGTGCCAACGGCGGTGGACTCGACATCGCCAACGGCAACTTCGGCACCGAAGAGGCCTCGATCTGGAAGCTGAACCCCAGCGGGCCTGTCGATCCGGTCACGGGCGTGCCCTCGGAGCGGTGGGCCCAGATCGACCGCACCGCCGTCCCCACGGCCTACGGCCAGAGCCAACCCGGTGTGGTCACAGACCCCAGCAGCAGCGGTGTCGGCAACTGGGAATCCTCGGGGATCATCGATGTCTCGTCGATCTACGGCGCCGCACCCGGCACTGTCTTCCTGGCCAACGTCCAGGCCCACAGCCTCGGTGGAGGCAACATCAACGGTTCCGGCTACCTGGTGGAAGGGGGCCAGATCGATCTGATCGTCCAGACCGACCCGGTGATCTGATCCCATCGGCCCGTCGCGAGCCCAGCCCTCGGCCCCTCCTGTGAGGGGCCTTTTTTGTCAGGGGCCCTCGGCTGCCGCCGAAGCCGAGCATCACTCGATCGGGCTGAACCGTCCAGCATCAATGTCAGCTCCGGGCGGGCCCCGGCCAGGGACGCCAGCCCTGTGGCATGGGGGTGGCAGCACGATCGTGGACCAGCTGGGGCGGCTCGACCACTCGGTGGATTGGGGCGGTGAGCGGCGAGCGGCAGGTGCTGCTGGGGATCGAGGGCCTTGTGGGTCTCGGGGCCATGCACGACCAACTGGGGAACCATATCGCCAAGGCCGACGCGGAGATCAAGGACCTCAGCGCGCACCTGGCAAGCCCTATCTTCGCCGGCAAGAAGCCTCCCGAGGTGGTGGCACAATTCCGCGTCCATAGCGGAGGAGGAAGCCCAGAAGCAGCTGGCCCAGAAGCGACTGGCCGATCTGGCCCGATGAGCTGCGCGGCGAAGCTGGGCCTGGCTCAGATCCAGCGGCGCTTCCGGAAATACATGAGCAGCAGCACACCGGTCGACACCATCACCGCCCAGACCACGAAATAGCCCTCCTTCCACTTGAGCTCGGGCATGTGCTCGAAGTTCATGCCGTACACACCAGCAAGGAAGGTGAGGGGGATGAAGATCGTGGAGATCACGGTGAGCACCTTCATCACCTCATTCATGCGGTTGCTGAGGCTGGAGAGGTAGGTGTCATGCAGGCTGGCCAGAGAATCGCGTGAGGTCTCCACCATGTCGATCACCTGCACGGTGTGGTCGTAGAGATCGCGCCAGAACACGTTGGTGCGCTTGCCCAGCAGATCCGATTCGCTGCGCACGATCGCCCCCACCACCTCCCGCAGCGGCCACACGGCACGTCGCAAGGTGAGCATCTGCTGTTTGAGGCGGTGGATCTTCTTGATGTCGCCTGGATCGGGATGGCTGATCACCTGCTCATCGATCAGTTCCACCCCCTCGCCGATCCGCTCCACTGCCAGGAAGTAGTGGTCCACCACAGCGTCCATCAGGCAGAAGGCCAGGTAGTCGGCCGGCATCGTGCGCACGCGACCGCTGGCCGTGCGCAGCCGCTGGCGCACACTTTCGAACACATCACCCTCGTCCTCTAGGAACGAGAGCACCCAGGTGGGACCGAGGATCAGGCTCACGTGCTCGACCGTCACCCCCCGGTCGGCTCCAGCGTCGTCGAGCATCTTCATCGCCAGGAAGGCATAGCCATCGAACTCCTCCCACTTCGGCCGTTGGGAGGTGTTGGCGATGTCCTCGCGGGTCAGGGGGTGCAGATCGAAGGCATCGCCCAGTTGCTCGATCAGAGCGGTGTCGTGGATGCCGTTCACGTTGATCCAGCTGATCGTCGGACCGGCGTGGCAGGCGTTACAGGTGTCCAAGTCCGCCTGGTGCCATTCCTGGATCGTCTCGGCGCTGAACGTGATGATGTCGATGCTGGCCTGCTCGCGCCGCTGACGGCCCACGAACACCGTGGTGCCGGGCACCTGGAAGGCGGATTCGCTGCTGCCGCTGAGCGCCCTGCCCCTGCCCTTGCCCTTGCCGCTCGTTCCCTTGCTGCTCCTGCTCACCATCCTGTTGCCGGGCTGCTGATAGCGGATTCTGTGCCCGCTGTCGCCCACGTGCAGCAGCTTCTTGCTTCTGATGAAGCTTGAGGATGGTGATGCCCAGGTGGCTGCACTGGATTGGAGCTGCAGGTTCCCTCTCTTTCTGGCATGCCCTGGGTCTCCAGCGCTTACGGCTGGATCGGTGCTGGGCACTCCTTAATCCCCCTCAGGAGGAGGTTTAGCTCTGAGGCACCGGCAGACTGGGGACTTGCTGCCGATGGGCCGTGGTTGAGGGGAACAGGCAGGTCGTGCATGTGCCGTGGTTCAGCGGCATCTGCCTAGAGGGGGAGGTAGTGGGGCAATACGTGATGGATTGTGGCAAGGATCAGGAGCAACAGGCCATCACGACCCTTGGCACCTTGGAACTGGATGAACTGGCGCCGATTACGATCCTTGTGGGCGCCAACAATTCAGGCAAGTCTCGATTAATGCGAGAGTTGTTTAAGAGCCAGACATCAGCTAAGTTCAAAGCAACCACCAAAGACTGCCAAGATGTCAAGGTTGAACTTGGAGTTGACATAGCAACCTGGATCCAAACTATAACGGGCAAAGAAAACGCGGCAGATCAAATACCAAAGAATGGATGGATTCTGCGAAATGAGACGATCCTACGAGGCCATGTTCAATTGCTTGACAATCTAATAAGCACAGGAACGCGTCGTGGTCGCCAGTTGAGGCCTAATGAGCTTTGCATGCTTCAAGATTTGAAGCAGAAAATTCGCTGCTGCGGAATAAAGGAAGAACTAGCAGGCCTTGAGAATGTCAAGCGGTGCTATGTGCCGATACTGCGTGGAATGCGCCCACCCTTGAAGCCAGAGATAGCTGATCTGATCAATATGGCTGATAATGATTGGTATCGCCAGCGCACTATTCACGATTATTTTTCAGCAAGCGGGGATTTGCAGAAGCGCAGAGGCTTTGGCGATCAACAGATCTTCACGGGCCTCAGTCTCTTTAACGATCTACGCGAACGCCTTCTAGCAAAAACACAGGTGAAAAGAGATTCTGTTAGAGAGTATGAGCGTTTTCTCTCCAAGAACTTCTTTGCTGGCCAGGATACAACACTGATACCCGTTGAGGAGGGCAAAAACGATGTGGTGCATATCAAGATTGGAAACAACCAAGAGTATCCTATTCATGATCTCGGCGACGGGATGCAGAGCTTGATCATCTGCACCTATCCGATCATCACTGAAACCGAACAAGGCAGCCTGTTCTTTCTAGAAGAGCCTGATCTTTGCATGCACCCTTCCCTGCAGCGCACCTTCCTGGAGGTGCTCAAGACCTACCACCGCATGAAAGGGCACCAATTTTTTCTCACCACCCATTCCAATCACCTGCTTGATCTGCTGGAAGAAAACGAGTTGGTAAGCATCTTCAGCTTTTCACAAATCGAAAGCGGGTCATTGCCTGATTCTGGCCAGTCCACCAGCAATGCTGCCGTGAATTCCACTCCGTCAGTACCCAGGTTCAGGATTCGTGCCTCCAACCTGAGGGATCGCCAGACCTTGCTGGAGCTTGGAGTACGACCTTCGGCCACCTTCCTTGCCAATGCCACCATCTGGGTGGAGGGAATCAGTGACTGCGCATATCTGAGGGCGTACATGGAGGCATTTATTCAGTATTTACAAACGCGTGGCGATGAGGATTGCAAAAGTCTTGCCGCGCGGCTAGGGCAATACAAGGAAGATCGCCACTACGCCTTTGTTGAGTATAGCGGTGGAAATCTCACGCACTTCAGTTTTTTCTCGGATGCCTCTGAGAAAGATCAAGATCAAGATCAAGATCAAGATCAAGCCAATGCAGATAGAGCTACAAATGTGCCTAGTTTGTGCGCAACAGCCATCGTTCTCGCGGATGGGGATGTCAAGGGAAAGGCTGATCGCGAGCTGTTCTTTGCCCAGCAGCTCAACGAACGCTTCATCGTGCTGCCTTGCAAGGAGATTGAGAACATGATCCCGGCAGCTCTGATGAAAGAGCAGATTGAGCGCGATCACACGCGTCCAAATCGGGGGTCACTTGATCGATGCAAATTAGAACGCATTGACTACAATCAGTATGCTCGCTCACCCAAAGGAATTGGTACGTATTTAGGCGGAACTATTGACATCGATAAATACCAAAGAACATCAGGCAATTGCGAAGCATCTGGAACGCTCTCAACCTATTACAAAACGCGCTGGAGAAGCGAGGCAAATGGGATTCCGGCGCTAATTCGAGAAGCGCTGAATGATGAGTCCACCTCAGCCCAGCTAGGCGAGAGGCTCGAATCCGAAAACATGCCTGCATTCAGCGAGAGCAGTCATAACCGCCAGCTGCCCGACTACCTAACCCAAGATCTTCTCTGGCTCTGCACCCTTCTCTACGCCCACATCGCTGCATGCAACCACGACGCGTTGGCCAAGTCAAAACTCCAGGAGCTTCAAGGGGTTATTCAGCACTCGGCTAATGGCATTCAACCGAGTGCTGGTAACGCCGATGCGGACGAATCACTTTCTCCTTCGTGGCCGATCCAGTGTGCTGCTGATCGGACTTGCTTGCTTTCTAGCTATCTCTATTCAAGCGGTCGTCCCGAGCTTTCTCAACCCACTGCCACCGCTGCCATCGCACAACCTGAAGCAATACCTCCAACATGAATACGACCCAGTGAAGTCACTTCTTCTGTCGTCCCATTCTCTCTACGGGCGACTTGACTTATTCCCTGCCAATCTCAGATTCCCTGATCGACTGGCACAAGACAGAGCCCGAGAGCTCGTCATGACAAGGACATCGATTCCTGAACGGACGGCTGGTTTGTATCCCCTGAGCGGACGGCTGGCTTGAATTCCCAGTCCTTTCACCCTCATCCGTAGTGGGTCCACAACCGCAACATCTTGACCATGCGTTCTTCACGCAGCACTTGGTACACGAGCCGGTGCTGAATGTTGATACGGTGGGAGAAAGCCCAGCGTAGATCACCCACCAACGCCTCAATGGGCGGAGGTTGGCGGAAGGGATCATCTGTCAGCAGAAGGGGCATCTCCTGGGTCTTGGCCTTCAAGGCCCAGGAGATGCAGCGGCAAGCTTGTGGGCGTCTTTCTGGGCTTGCCGTGTGAAGCGAACGCTC
The DNA here is from genome assembly GCF_024345695.1 of Synechococcus sp. L2F. NCBI lineage: Bacteria > Bacillati > Cyanobacteriota > Cyanophyceae > Synechococcales > Synechococcaceae > Synechococcus > Synechococcus sp. L2F. Next base: position 239,120 of record NZ_JAGQBP010000002.1, read on the forward strand.
CAGCCCGGCTGATCGCTGAGCTCTTCCGCCGACACAGCCAGGCCCTCGAGGATGGATTCGCGCATCCCCGAAATCGAAACCAGATGGAGGGTCTCCTGGACGGGCTGCCAATCCGATTCCGAGAGCAGCACGGCATTACCGCGCTTGCCTGTGATCTGCACGGGCTCGTGGGAGGAGGTCACCTCGTCGTTGAGGGCATTCAGCCGCTTGCGGGATTCCGTGGCGGAAAGGCTGGCCACCGGAAGTCGTCTGGCAGCGGCTGGCGGATCTGGACTGAGCCGGAACCGCCTAGGATGCACAGGTACATCCATGCTGGCCATGGCCACCACCCGCCTGTTTCGCAACGGCCATTCCCAGGCCGTGCGCATCCCTGCTGAGCTGGCCTATGCACGCAGCGACCTGGAGCTCGAAATCGAGCGGGTCGGGGATGAATTGCGCATCCGCCCTGCGGGCAAGCCGATCACCGGAGCTCTGTCGGCCCTGGCAAGCTTTTCGCCGGATTTCCTGGCAGCAGGCCGCGGGGATCAGGAGCAGGCGGAGCGGGAACAGCTGTGACGCGCACGGCTGTGAGCAGAGCAGCTGGGAGCAGAGCAGCTTTGAGGGAAGCAGCTGTGAGGGGCGCTTGATCAGCCAGCCATGAGCCTTCGCCCCCTCTACCTGCTGGACACCAACATCTGCATCTACCTGATGAAACACCAGCCCCCCCAGGTGGCAGAGCGCTTTGCTCGCTGCCGCGTGGGAGAGGTGCTGATCTCGGCCATTACCGCCGCAGAGCTTGAGTACGGCGTGATCGCCTCGGGGGACCAGGTGGAGCGCAACCGCCTGGCCCTGCAGCAGTTTCTGCTGGAGGTGCCGGTCGCCCCTTTCGATGGCCGCGCCGCCGGCGCCTATGGTCCCATTCGCCTGGCCAGCCGCGAACGGCGCCGCGATGCGCTCGACAAACTGATCGCCGCCCATGCCCTCGCGCTGGGCGTCACGCTGGTGACCAACAACCTGGCCGATTTCCAGCTCTATCCAGGCCTCGTTCTCGAGAACTGGGTGGCTGAAGCCGGGAGTGCCGGGGAGCCACAGGGCTGAGCCAGGACGTTGGCCGTGAAGGGCGAGGGCGAGGGCATGCCGCGCCCAACCAGCGTGGTCTCGCAGGCCTAGAGCCCCTTGCGATCGAGCGCGTCCGCCAGGCGGGTCACCGCTGAGGCCAGCTGGGCCTGCACATCGGGGACGGCGGCCGCCTCGGCCTTGGCCTCCTCCTTGCGCTTGGTGGCCTCGATGGCCTTGACGATCAGGAACACCACGAAGGCGATCACCAGGAAGTTGATCAGCGCCACGATCACGGCGCCAGCCGGCCAGGCATTGATCGAATCGACGTTGGCCGCCTTCAGGGCAGGCGTGAGCAGGCTGCCCATCACCAGGCTCACCACCGCATCCACCACCTTGCCGAAGGCGCCACCGATCACCACCGCCACGGCGAGATCGACCACATTGCCCTTGTTGATGAAGGCCTGAAAATCGGCCAGGAAACTGGAGCGGCGCGGGGCCATCACGAAACAGCGGAAGGATCGCCGACAACCTACGTGTGAAGGCAACGGATCACCCGTCCCCTACCCCACCCCAACCTGCTCCGTCACTCCCTATCCCGCATCCATCCCTCCCACCCTGTCGAAATGGGGCGCCGCCGTCCGTCATGGAGGTGAACCCCGACCCGGGGCCATCCCCTTCTTTTCGCGTCCCATGAACTACGCGGTCCTCATCTACGAAACCGAGCAGGATGTCGCCGATCGCCCCAGCCTGATGCCCGCCTATGCCGCCTACGCCCAGGCGTTGGCGGAGGCCGGCGCCCATCGCGGTGGCGAATGCCTCCACCCCACCCACACCGCCACCACCGTGCGGCTGCAGGGCGGCACCGCCCAGGTGCAGGACGGTCCCTTCCCCGACACCAAGGAGCAACTGGGCGGCTTCTTCCTGATCGATGTTCCCGATCTCGATGCCGCCCTGGCCTGGGCGGCGCGCTGTCCCGCCGCCGGCCGCTGCGCCGTGGAGGTGCGGCCCGTGCTGGCGATGGAGGGGAGCTGAGTGGAGGCGGCGCGCAGCGCCGAGCAGGCCGCCCGCCGCTCCTACGGGAAGCTGGTGGCCTGGCTCACGGCCCGCTGCGGCGATCCCGCCGCGGCGGAGGACGCCCTGAGCGAGGCCTTCCTGGCGGCCCTGGCCGACTGGCCCCGCCAGGGGGTGCCCCGCAGTCCGGAGGCCTGGCTGCTGGTCACCGCCCGGCGGCGCTGGCTCGATGGCCACCGGCGGACCCGCACCCAGGAGCGCCTGCTGCCGCTCCTCCTCGAGGAGGCGTTCACCATGCCCACCGATCCGAGTGCCGGCGCGGGCGAAGCGGCGGCCATCCCCGACGACCGCCTGCGGCTGCTGTTTCTCTGCGCCCACCCCGCCATCGATCCGGCCATCCAGGCGCCGCTGATGCTGCAGACGGTGCTGGGCCTCAATGCCGCCCGGATCGGGGCCGCCTTCCTGGTGGCTCCCGCCGCCATGGGGCAACGGCTGGTGCGTGCCAAGGCGAAGATCCGGGAGGCCCGCATTCCCTTCGTGCTGCCCCCCGCCCACGCCCTGCCGGCACGGGCGGCGGCGGTGCATCAGGCGATCTACGCGGCCTTCGGCACGGGCTGGGAGGAACCCGGCGCAGCGGGCGGCGGCAGCGACGGGCTCGCAGAGGAGGCCGTCCAGCTGGCGCGGCTCTGCGTTGAGCTGCTGCCGCAGGAACCGGAGGGGCGGGGGCTGCTGGCACTGCTGCTGCATGCCCAGGCGCGCCGTCCGGCCCGGCGCGACCGCCATGGCGCCTACGTGCCGCTCCAGGAGCAGGACATGCGGCTCTGGTCGCGGCCGCTGCAGGCGGAGGCCGAGGCGGAGCTGCGGCTGGCGGCGGCCCAGGGGCGGATGGGGCGTTTCCAGCTGGAGGCGGCGATCCAGTCGGTGCATGCCCAGCGGGCCGTGCACGGCCGGGTCGACTGGCCGGCGCTGCTGCACCTCTATGACGGCCTGATCCGCCTGGCCCCCAGCCTGGGGGCGCAGGTGAGCCGGCTGGCGGTGCTGGCCGAGCTGCGCGGTCCAGCCGCAGGGCTGGTGCCACTGGAAGCGCTCGGCGCCGCCGTGCCCGCGGCGGCCGCCTATCAACCCTGGTGGGCGCTGCGGGCCGAGCTGCTCAGCCGGCTCGGCCGCTGGCCCGAGGCGCGGGAGAGCTATGGGCGGGCCATCGCCCTCACCACGGACCCAGCGGCCATGGCCTTCCTGCGAGGGCGCTGCCCGTAGCGCCCGGCCTGCACTCCCCTACCGGGGTCCTGGCCTTCCGCTCGCTCCATGCCTTGCGGGTGAGCCGGTGGCCGCTCTGCAGCCACCGATCGCCAGCCGTTGAGTCCGTCCTGACGAGAGCCTCTGCGCATGGAAGCTGTAGACCAGCTGGTGCCACAGACGTGCGAGCGTGGGCACCGCGGCATGAAGGAGCTGGGCAGTCATCTCCACCATCAGCAACGTGGAGCAAACCTGGAAGCCTCGGCTCCAGTGCGTGCAGGAAGCTGCTACCGAAGGAAGTGCTGGGGCGCCAGTAGACCATCTCGGTGTCCCACACCAGCCGCGGATCGATAGCCGGCCACAGCTCGATCACACCGATCAGAATCTTGACAGTGCAAGCCAGCTTGCCGCAGCCATTGCATCCCATCGGACCGACTGGAAGGCAAGGGATGCATCTGGATCGACAGATCCAGCGAACCGCCGAGGTCATCCATCAGGCTGATGCCAAACCATCCCGTTTGACGTCGAGGGGAAAACTGACCGTGAAGGTGGTGCCATGGCCAGGTTGGCTTTGGACTGTGATCGTGCCGTGATGGTGATGGACAATTTCCTGGGCGATGGACAACCCGAGGCCTGTGCCACCCGTCGCACGCGAGCGCGACTTCTCGACACGGTAGAAACGTTCAAACAGATGGGGTAGATGTTCCGGCGCGATTCCAACCCCAGTGTCACTGATGTCAACACGAATGCAGCCTTGCTGAATGGCAGCAACCACGCTGACGCGGCCCGGAGCAGGTATATACTTAATGGCATTTTCAATAAGATTAAGAAAGAGACGAATCAGATGATCTGGGCTGCCTTGGATCAACAGATTGGGGACGATGAATGTGCGGAAAGAAAGGCCCGCAAGATCAGCCAAAGGTTGAGCCTGCACAGCAACTGCAGCCAGCAGATCGCTCAAGTCAATGAGATCCTGATCAGCATACCGGTGGCCCTGTTCCAGCCGAGATAGCAGCAGAAGATCACTGCTAAGACGAATCAGACGATCAACATCATGATCAATCAAGTGGAGAGATTCTTGATAGTCTGCGACGGTGCGGGGTTGACGCAGCGTCACTTGCAGCCGGCCCTTAAGAGCCGTCAGCGGTGTTCGAAGCTCATGAGAAGCGTCCATCAGAAACCGCCTTTCGAACTCAAAAGCCGACTGCAGTGAATCCATCATCTCATCAAACATCATGGCCAGGCGAGCCAGTTCATCATTAGAAGTTCCACGGTAATGAATGCGCTGAGCCAGATTTCCGCTAACCCTGATCTGCTTCGATATCTGCGTAATCTGCACAACCGGCTTAAGCGCACGGCTCGCCAGGAAGTAACCTCCCAAGCCCACCACTCCAAGAAGAATAGGAAGCTTGAGCAGATAGCGATTCGAGAGGTTCTGCAAGGTGGTGTCGATGGGCTGAAGAGAACGAGCCACCTTCAGCCATCCCGATGGCCTTCCACGACTCGTAAGGATTTCCTTTGTATACATTCGCCAGCGCCCTTCCCCAGTCAGCACGGTCTCAAAGCCAGGTTTTACGACTTGGTGAGCCGGAAGCATGGACGAATCGCCGAAACGCTCCTTCACAGCGCCATCATTCCCAAGCAACAAAATCACAACACCAGCATCACTCAACAATGACGCAATGATCGGCGCATCCTTACGTGGATCGAACACCAAGGTGTTAACTTCGTCATCAAGGGACTTCAAGGCTTGGATGGCATTCACCTTCAAGGCGCCATCAACCTGCTCAAGCAGCGTTCGCTGAAACTCGTGATAGATCAAGCGATCGGAGCCCAGCATAGTTAGACCCGCCAGAAGGCTGTACCAGGCGACCAGGCGAAACCTGAGATTGTGCCAGGGTTTCCAAAGCTTCATGGCGGTTTAAACGTTGGGGCTATGGGTCGGAAAGCTGAGCCTCACCATCAGCCCTGATGCAGTAACCCACTCCCCTAGCAGTCTGAATCAAAGAGAATGGCTCATTCTGATCAAGCTTTCGCCGGAGATAGCCAATATAGACATCAATAACCTTGAAGTCTCCATAATAGTCAAAATTCCAGACGTGCTGGGCAATTTGCGTCCGACTCAACACCTGGTTGGAGTGACGCATCAAGTACTCCAAGAGAGAAAACTCCCGCGGACTCAGATCAATGAGCCGATTGCCACGCTTCACCACCCGTTGGGCGGTATCCATCTCAAGGGTCCCAACCTTGAGCAACACGTCTGTCTGAAGGGGAGGCCGCCTCAATAGAGCTCGCAACCGGGCCAGCAGCTCCGTGAAGTCAAACGGCTTGATCAAATAATCATCTGCGCCAGCATCCAAACCCAGCACACGATCCTGGACGGTGTCCAACGCCGTCAACAACAGAACTGGTGTTTTTAATCCCTGTCTCCGCAGCTCCCTAAGGACGCTCAGGCCGTCCAGTACAGGAAGCATGACGTCGAGAACAACAGCATCGTAATCAGCTGCCATTGCATAGTTCACGCCATCGCGGCCATTCAAGGCAAGATCAACGGCGTATCCCGCTTCCCCCAGCCCTTGATGAATGAACCTGGAGATACCTGCATCGTCTTCAACTACTAACACGCGCATAGCAGATCGGCAAAGAACCTCCACTGAGTCATGGCAACAGAAAGGCGTGCATGGGCTAACCGTCATGGTACCGCCGCGAGATGATCCTTCATGCTGTCCTCAGCGTAGAAACGGCACTGCAGCCTGATCTCCAGAGCTTCCACGACACAAAGCCTGGGCCACTTTCCAGTGGAAGGCCGTGAGAGCGTGATGGGGTCAGTGAGGGTGGCACAGAGCATCGCTCGCAGCGGCCACCTCATCACAGTCACGGAGATCCAGTGGTGGATAGGAAGCACGGGATCCCGGATTGAGATGGGGACGCTGCCAATCCAGACTGTGCTCAGCGAAGTGTTGCTGGATGGCCCACTGCCGAGGCCTGGGGAAGGGCTCAGCAGCCAGCAGTGCCCGCGCCAGGATCTTGCAGCGGCCCAGGCCAAAACCTTGTGCATCTCCAGGGGCTTCGGCGAGTCCGATGCCAGGGGCAAGTGGCGCGGTGAAGAGAGGGATCGGATCTTGTAAGTGAGGGCGGAGCCTGGGGTAGTGATGCTGCAAGACGGCCCGTAGATTCACATAGTGCCTGGATTCCAGAGTCAGAATTGCAGCATCAAAGCGCCCATAGGACAAAGGCTCGGCGAGGACCTTCAAAGTAAATGGACAGGATTCGCGATTGAGCTCGCAGCTCAAGATTTCCATCAGCAGGATCGCCCCCTCCACGGTGACATGGAAGAAGAGGTGAAAAGAAGCCTGATCAGTGGCAGGTTGTCCACCATTGCCAACCGCCATGTAGTACTCCCCAACGAAAGAAGAATTGGGCAGACGCAAGGACAATCGAGTGCCAACAGATCCCTCGGACGAACCCAACGCCAGATCGGCAGTGGGATCAATCCAAAGATGCAGACCATCTTTCTGAACCTGGTAACGGCTTCCCTCCACTCGGGTCACGACCCAGTTGGGGTCGACGCACCCTGTGCCGCTATTGGCCGCCTGGATCTGGCCAATGAAATCAAGATCCAAGCCTGCATAGGTGCTGTTCTTGTACTCTGTGTTAAGCGTAGGCATTGACAATCGCGATTCTTGCTCCCCGCTGAAGTAGATGTCATACAGATAATTCCTGAGCTGACGCAATAGATCCGCCTGCTTTAGCTCATCTGGCAAAGCATTGTACCGTTCTGCCTCCGTTTCAGAGGCGGCACTGCCTCGCACTTGAGTGACATCGAGCAGTGCGTAAGACGGATGTTCAATCAGAGGAGGATCGATACGAACATTCTCAGTCAAATCGGTCAGCGCTGCATCGAGGGAATAGTGCTGCAGCCAACGGGGCAAGAACACCTCTGAGTGCGAAGCTGGATGGCTGTTGGTGCAATGGGCTTTGCTAAAGGCAACGTGAACCATCTCACTAGGAGGGGAATCTGGAGGCTCGATGCCTGAGAAGTGCGAACCGAGGTCACCAAACACCGTTGACATGGCGGCTTCAGGATGACACAACAGCGACCTTGCAACCTGCAATATGGAAATCTCCAGATTGCCAAATGGTTCTCGGTAAAACAACCGTTCCTGAATCACCTCGATCAACCCCAGGCCAGCAAACCGCAGCACCCGTTCCTGAAAGTCAGGAAAAACCTCAAGAATTGCAGGGAACTGTGCCAGATAGGCCTTGATCAAGGCGGCCAGTGAGGGCTGAAGTGTCTGCAACGGCACTGCCGCCAATTGCAGCGAGACAGCAAGATCAATATCCCTGCTGAGGGCAAGACTCTGAAGCCAGATTCTCAGATACTCAGTGATTATCGCCCCTACATCGAATGCCGGATCGCCCCATGCCCACTGCTCCCAATCAATCACCCGGATGACTCCTTGCTGATCAGGGAGGTGCAGAGCCGCCAAGGAGGTGGGCAGGGGCGAGGGCTCCCACCGAGGCCAATCCTGGTGAACCAGGATGTTTCCAAACTTGAGGTCGTTATGAATCAGGCAGCATGGTGTGTAATCTGCTTGCAGACGAGAGAGCGCTTCCGAAAGGTGGGCAGAGCGCTGGTAAAGCTTGTAGAACATGAGGCCATCCAGCGACACTCGCCGAAAGAGACCAGGCGTCAGATTCTCCAATTCACCACAGAAGTCAGGCCCATTGCCCCTGTCCCCCTCCATACGGGTGTATTCCGGAGCGAGTTGGAGCTGATAGTCCCGACGTTGAAATGTTGCCTGGTGGAGCGTAGCCAGGCCGATTCCGAGTGCGGTGGCGACGCGCAGGGGAAACTGCTGGGAGCCCGAGTAGAACTTGCCAAGATCCCAATACTTTTCTAAAAATCGGAGAATCAGGATGCCATTGACGGCATCATAATTCACCCCTTCGGACATGATGGGCTGCAGCTCGCGGAGCTGATCATCGGTATCAAGCAATTGATAGATGCGCCACTCTTCGAGAAAACTCTGCTTGGGTCCTTCCTCATCCCGAAACGGTGCTTGCTTGACCAATAGGCTGGTTGTCATCCCATGGTGGCTGCCGCCTGTGGAGAGCTGCACCAGGAGATTGAGATTTTTGCCTGAGAGTGCCTTGACACTCAGCACTTCATCATCAGGGCCGCAAAGGCCTTGCTGAACCAAGTAATCAAGGATGGTAGAAGATTCCAGGCGTAGAGGCATCGTCAGGCATTCATCATTCCAAGCACTTCCACCATGGACTGAGACTTGCTCCAAGTCGAGATTTCGAGAATGCCACTTGACAATCTCGAAACCTCGACAGGTCCCAAAGTTGTTCTCAGGGATGCGCCACTGTCGGTTTCCCCAACAGGGGTTGCAAGCCCTGGATCATCGGCCTAGGGGAACGTCAGGACAATCCGCTCATGCGGCTGGGACGGCTGGCGCGGGTGGGACGGCTGGCGCGGCTGCGGCGGCTGCGGCGGCGCCTGCCATTGCCACCTGAAATGGAGGCCTCATCCTCTGGGGTGAGATCAGTGAGGAAGCTATCTGCCCCTGACAGCAGATTCAGACCCAACAGGGCTGCATTGGTCGAAGATTCAGTTGCCATGGTGTTCTCCTTTGACTGGTTAGAATTTGGGACGGGGATAATGATGGTCAGTCGACGCCTCTGCCTGTACTGCATGATTAGCCGTGCAGTCAACAGATGGGTCATCTGTCCGCCTGTTCAGCTTGAATGGCTGAACTGAATGAACAGTAAAAGTTCGGCGGTAAGAGGACGGAAGGAAATTGGCAAGAAAACTCTTATGTCGGCACAGGGTGAGAACGTCCCCCTGCGTCAGCGAGGTTGTGGCGTCATCCGCCCTGTCCAGCGGAGGGCGGTGCGCCTGCCAGCCTGGTCACGCACAGCAACGGCCGTGACCGTCGCAGCGAAGCTGCTGACGCGCCTGTCGCCTGCCCCGAAGGCTTGAGGAGACCGGTGAGACGCTCAGTCCGACTCGGAGGACCGTGGTGGCTCTGCAGCGAGCAGGGCCTGCAGGCCTGCTTCGTCGATCACGGCCACACCCAGGCTCTCGGCCTTGCCGAGCTTGCTTCCCGCCTCCTCGCCAGCCACCACAAAGCTCGTCTTCCGGCTCACCGAGCCTGTCACCTTGCCACCGGCGGCCTCGATCAGCTCCTGGGCACGGTGCCGGGTCAGGCTGGGCAACGTGCCCGTGAGCACCAGTGTCTTTCCTGCTAGAGGCTGGGACTGGGACCTGCCGCCTCCGTCAGGAACGGCGCCGGTGCTGGCCAGCGTCAGACCCAGCTGCGCCAGGTCGTTGAGCAGGCGCTCGTTCGCGGGGATGGCAAACCACTGCTGCAGCGACTGAACGATCTCGACGCCAATGCCATGGACTGCGGTGATCGCCTCCGGGGCCTCGAATGCCGCCGTGGCGAGAGTAGCGGCCGAGGGGAACACCCTGGCCAGCGCCTTGGAGTTCACCTCGCCCACGTGGTGAATCCCAAGGCCATAGAGCTGGCGATGCCAAGGCTTGGCCTTGGAGGCCTCCAGCGCCGCCGCCAGATTCGACGCCGACTTCTCCCCCATCCGCTCCAGGCTGGCCAGCAGCGCGGCGTCGAGCCGGTAGAGATCGGCGATCGAGCGCACCAGCCCTCGGTCCACCAGCTGCTCGATCAGCTTGCTGCCGAGGCCATCCACGTCGAGGGCCGCCTTGCTCACCCAGTGGCGCAGCGAGCCGCGCAGGATCGCCGGGCAGCTGCTGTTGACGCAACGCGTGGCCGCCTCCCCCGTCTCGCGCACCAGCTCAGAGCCGCACTCCGGGCAGGCCTGGGGCAGGGCCAGCGGCGTTGCCCCTGCCGGCCGCAGTTCGACCAGCACCCGCACCACCTCTGGGATGATCTCACCCGCCTTGCGCACCACGATCGTGTCGCCGGCGTGGAGATCGAGCTCGGCCAGCCGGTCGGCGTTATGGAGGGTGGCGCGGCTGACGCTGGTGCCGGCGAGCGCCACCGGCTCGAACTCCGCCACCGGCGTCACGACCCCGGTGCGGCCCACCTGGGCCACCAAGCGCAGCAGCCGGCTGGGGGCCTCCTCGGCGGCGTACTTGAGGGCGATCGCCCAGCGCGGCGCCTTCTGGGTGAAGCCGGCCTCGGCCTGGAGTCGCAGGTCGTTGAGCTTCACCACCACCCCGTCGGTGGCGTAGGGCAGGGAGCGCCGTGTCTCCTCCCAGGCGCTGAAGAAACCCTCCACCGCGGCCAGGTCGGGCAGGAGTTCGGCATTGGGATTGACCCGGAAGCCGGCGGAGTGCAGCCACTCCAGCGAGGCCCACTGGCTGGTGGGCCGGGCCGGATCACTGGTCCCGCCGGCGCCGACCGGATCCCACTCCTCAGGGAGATGGAGGGTGTAGGCGAAGAAATCGAGACGCCGTGCGGCCACCACCTTCGGATCGAGCTGCCGCAGGGTGCCCGCGCAGGCATTGCGGGGGTTGGCGAACGGCGGTTCGCCGCGGGCTTCGCGCTCGGTATTGATGGCGCTGAAGGTGGCGTCGGGGATGAAGGCCTCACCGCGCACCTCCACCCAGGCCGGGGGGTGATCCAGCTGCAGCCGCAGCGGCACGCTCTGGATCGTGCGCACGTTGGCGGTGATCTCCTCGCCCCACGCCCCGTCACCGCGGGTGGCGGCCCGCACCAGCACCCCGTTGGCGTAGCTGAGAGCGAGGGCGTTGCCGTCGATCTTGAGCTCGCCCACCATCGGCAGGGCGGGCAGCGGTGCACCGACCTCGGGCAAGCGATCGATCGCGCGCAGCAGGCGGCCATACCAGGCCTCCAGGTCCTCCAAGCCGAAGGCGTTGTCGAGGCTCAGCAGTCCGACGCGGTGCTCCACCGTGCGAAAGCCTTCGGCGGGAGCGCCGCCCACCCTCTGCGTGGGGCTATCGGGACGCACCAGTTCGGGGTGGGCCGCCTCCAGCTCCAGCAGCTCGCGATAAAGCCGGTCATAGACCGGGTCCTCCAGCTCCGGGGCATCGAGCACGTAGTAGGCGTGCGCCGCGCGCTGCAGCAGGCGGCGCAATTCCTCGGCCCGATCCTCAGGCGATGCGTCGGGCATGGGAGGCGGCGCTGGCAAGGAGCGGCGGGATGGAGCGTCAGGCAGCGGCGAGTCTGTTGATGCGGTCCACCCGCCAGGCTTCCTCCACCTTCACGAAGGTGAAATCGAGCGGCAGTTCGTCCTTTGCCTCCGACTTCAGCTTCACCGTGAGGATGATCTGGCCGTCCTGGATGCGGGGCCGGCCGGATTTGAGGTTGCGGTACTTGTTGAGCTGCAGGCCCGCCAGGAAGCGGATGAACTGCTGCCGGTTCACGTGGGAGCGGTAGTTCTTGGTGGTGAGCAGATAGGCGCCATCGATCTGGCCCGAGGCCACCTGGGTGAAGAACTGCTTGAGCAGCGGGTTGATGCCGCGGGCGCTGATCACCAGCTTCACGGCCGTGTAGGTCCAGTAGAGAAGCAGGGCCCCGGCACCGGCCAACAGGGCCTTGGTGCCGATCGTCTGTGCCAGACCCCAATCCATGGCGAAAGCGCGCATCCTGAGCCTGGAGTCTGACCGACGGCCCCGCCAGACTGCCGGCCTGGTGACAACGCCCTGAAGCGGCATGCCCCTGGAGTCCTTGCTTCCGCTGTTCCACCGCCTCAACCGGGAGCACTTCGACGGCACCCTGGCGCCGCAGGGCCGCAGCCTGGTGGCGGTGCGCTGGAGCGATGCCCGCATGAACCGCACCGCCGGGCTCTACCGCAGCGGCCGGCAGCGCGACGGCACCCCGCTGTGCGAGATCGTGCTGTCGCGGCCGGTGCTCGAACCGCTGCCCCGCGAGGCCACGCTCGGCACCCTCTGCCACGAAATGATCCACGCCTGGATCGACCGGGTGCTGGGGGTGCGCGAGGTGCACGGCCCCCACTTCCGCGCCCGCATGGCCCGCATCAACGCCGCCCAGTCGGCGTTCGAGGTGAGCCTGCGCCACTCTTACCCGGTGCCGGTCAGTGCGGTGCGCTGGATCGCCCGCTGCCCCAGCTGCGGTGTCACGGCGCCCTACCGGCGGCGGGTGCGGGGCGTGGCCTGCCGCCTCTGCTGCGACCGGCTGCACGGCGGCCAGTGGCATGCCAGCTGCCAGCTCCTGTTCGAACCCGGTGGCGCCTAGGGTTCGCCGATGGATCGCGCCCTTGGCATGGAACTGTTCCTGGGGGTGCTGCAATGCGGCGGCCTGGCGATCGCCGTGGTGGGCCTGGGCCGCGAACGCTGGCTGCGCCGCCGCTGGGCCCTGCGCCTCAGCCGTTAGGGTCAAGGCGAAACGGTTCTTAGGGAAGAGCCGGGCCCATCAGGACGGACACAGGACAGAGCCATGAACGGTTCCGGTGACCCTTCCCGCCGCGGCAGACGCCGCCAGGGATCGCCCACGGCGGGCGGAACCTTCGATCAATGGATGGTGGCGGGGCGGCAGCTGGTGAACGGCGTGTCCGGGGCTCGCCCGGGCTCGCGTGGCCAGGCGCGTGGAGCCGGGGGCCGCACCGGTGCACGACCGGGCCTGGATGGTCTGGGTCGCTGGGTGGGCGAACGCTTCGACTGGTTCCTCGAAGGCGACGACGACTGGCCCGAACCCTGGCAGGAACGCCCCTCCCCCCAGGAGCGGGAGGCGCAGACCCCACCACCCCGCCGCCGCAGCGACCTTCCCACCGACGAGCGTTTCCGCACCGCCAGCCGGGAACCCGCCAGCCGCAGCCCCATGGGCAGAGCGCCTGAGCCGGCCAGGGAGTGGGACAGGGGAAGCGGCCCGGCCGCAACACCGGCTGGCCCCACCGCCAGTGGCGGGCGGCGGCCACTGGAGGCGATCTCCCGTCGCAGCGCCCCGCTGCTGCCACCCGCGCCCGACACCAACGATTGGCCCGAGGACGACAACTTCCGCCTGCCCCGCTGGCAGCGCCCCAGCGGGGCAGCCGCTGGGAGCGAGACCCCGCCGTCGTTGCCGCCGGCACGCACGCCCCAGCGCCCCCTGCCCCGCTCCAGCCGCCGGCGGGATTGAGCGGGGCAGCCGCGAATCCTCAACGCAGTCCACCAGCGGAGCGCCACCGCATGCCACCTACATTCAATGGTGATCAACCGCTTCCAAGGATCTGCGTCCATGAGCAACCTGATCGTGGTGGGATTTCCGAAAACCGAGGACGCTGACGCCGTACGTCGCGAGCTTGTCAATATCCAGCAGGAGCATCTGATCTCACTGGAAGATGCGGTGGTGGTCGAGCACGATGCCGCCGGGGAGGTGCATCTGCGTCAGGCGATCAACCTCACCGCCGCCGGCGCGCTGGGCGGTGGCTTCTGGGGCTCGCTGGTGGGGCTGCTGTTCCTCAACCCGCTGCTGGGTGCTGCCCTGGGCGCCGGTGTCGGTGCCGCCTCGGGCGCGCTCAGCGATCTGGGCATCAGCGACGGCTTCCTGCGTGAGGTGGGCGAAACCCTGCCGAAGGGCAGCGCCGCCCTCTGCCTGCTGGTGCGTGAAGCCACCCCTGACCGGGTGGTGGAGCGCCTGCGCAGCTTCGCCCCCCACGCCAAGCTGCTGCGCACCAGCCTCAGCCACACCGACGAAGACCGGCTGCGCGAGCTGCTCGAGAAGACCCGCCAACAGGCTGAAGCCCTGCGGCTCGGCTGAACCCGGCAGGCTTTCAGCTAGCCGCTTTGCGGCGGCGACGGGCCAGGTCATCAGGATGGTTGCGGGCGCGGGGGGTGCCATTGGCATGGCCTTCACCGGCGCCGGCACCGCCACCGCTGTGGTGGGTGCGGGGCACCTGGAAGTCCCAGCCGTTCACACGCAGTTGTTGGTTGACAGGCTCCACCAGCTCACCGGGGAGATCTTCGGCCATCTGCTCGGCAGAGGTGCTGATCGCCGCTGATCCTTGCTTCATCGCCCAGAGCAGCTCGGCCCACTGCTCCACAAGCGTGCGCTGCGCAAGGGGCACTTGGCCTCGAGCTTCCAGTGCGGCGCGGCAGCCTTCTTCATGCCAGAGCGTGTCCACATTGCGGTGGCTGGAGCAGGCCACCTGGGCTAAGCCGCTGGCCAGAGCCTCGGCGCTGGGGCGTCCGTCGTGGTCGCGCAGACCGACCTCGCACAGCAGGCGGCCGCAGTAGATGGCGGAGATGCCGTAGAGGCGGCCCAGATCGGTGAGGCTGAGCCAGGACGTGGACGGGGCCATCGGGCGAACCGACGTGGAACATCAACATGGTGCCCGGGCTGGGGCAACTCGCAACTTGTCAATGCGTCCGTGTGACGGCTGGCAACAATGTTGATGATTCTTCACAGCGCTGACTGGGGCCCAGCCAACGCTCCAGTGCCGGGGAGAAGACCTCGCGGATCACCGTGAGCTGACGCCCGCCGCGAAAGAAGCGGTAGTGGCGGCTCCAGAACGGACCGCTGCAGCCAAAACCCTGTTCCAGCCAAGGTTCTGTCACCTGGGCCAACCCATCCACTTCACGGAACAGTTCGGCGCGATCCGCCGTCAGGCTTTGCCAGATCGGCAGCTGGCGGTCGCGGAGATTTTCTTCGGCCTGCGACTGGTTCCACCAGCTTTCGGCCCAGGCCAGCGGCTCTCCGTGACAGCGAAGCCACACCTGACGCCGCAGCAAGGGCGAGGCCAGACCACCCACTTCTGCAGGCACCCGCTTGCCATCCCCCGCATCGCATGCCATGGCGATCAGCTCCACCTCCACCGGAGCGCCGGTGAGCAGCTGCAGGTGGCGGGTGGGGCTGCCATCACCCAGCAGCAGCAATTGCCAGGCACCGCTGAGGCCCGCCGCCGTGCAGCCGGCCTCCATGGCCGCCCGCGACGCCGACCACAGGGCATGCGGTGAGGGGAAGGGGGAGCCGTCGTCGCCGGGGATTGGCTCCTCGCGCGATCGGGCAGGGGTCGAGCAGAGTGAGCCGCTCATCGGGCTGAGCACCGGTGGTTCAGGCTACGAAGCCAGCCTGGGCAATGAGAGCGGGGGAACTGGCTGAGCAGTCACATCAGCTCAGAGGCCATCGTTGCTGATGCTCACCTGGCGCTGCTTGCCCTGGCGTTCAATCACCACCGAATCGCCACTGGCGGATTGCAGACGCCAGCCGCTGGCGCCGATCGGCTCTCCCACCGACACGTTCGTGCTTGTGCCGCCCACCTGGAAGATCGCTGCGCTGGATCGGCCCTGCACCTGCACCACTCCCATCAGCTCGGGGGCAGGGCCCGCGCTTGCACCAGCCGGCGACGGGGGAGCAGCGACCCTGGGGGTGGCGGAGGCACCCACGGTGTCGCCCACCGCCCAGCCGTTGCCACCAGCAGCAGCAGCGGCGGGGGCTGGGCGGGTGATGGTGCCGCTAACGGGCACCCGCAGCGGCCGCGCGGTGGAGGCCTGGCCGGCGGTGCCACCAGAGAGGGGCGCCAGCTCCTGAACCCACGGCTCTTCCAGCGGCGGCGGCGGCAGGCTGGGATCAAGGGTGGGGGCAGCTCCTGCAATCTGACCAGCAGGCAACGCTGCCGGTTCAGCGGCGGCGGGCACCAGATCTCGCAGCCGCTCCAGCAGCTTGAGATTGCGTTCCTGATCAAGCGCGCGGTTGGCCACCTGCCAGTTGCGCCACAGCAGCAGCGAGGAGGTGATCCCCACCAGGGCAAGGGCCGCGAGAATCGGTAGCCAGGGGCGGTGCCAGAGGGCTGTGGTGGCTGTGCGGGTAGCCCGTGAAGGTGGAGGCGGAGCCGGAGCGCGCGGGGGGGCCTCGCTCACCACCACATCGATCGGCGTATGGTCGAGCAGGCCAACACTGGTGCGGTTGGCTCCATTGGCAAACACCCGGTGCACCACCTGCTCGGCCTTGAGATCCCAGAAGGCTCTGGAGGTGGGGACTGAAGGGGGGGTCGCCATGAAAGCGCAGGCCCAGGCGTGAGTGACGCGCGAGCTTAAGGCACTGACGTCCGTTTTGCGGCTTCCTGCCGCCGGTTCAGCTCCAGCCACAGCAGCAGGGCATTCGCATCGGCGGGGCTGACGCCGGGCGTGCGTGCGGCCTGGCCCAGATTCAGCGGCCGCACGGCGGCCAGGCGCTCACGCGCCTCCTTCGAGAGGGTGGCGATGGCGGCGTAATCAATGCCGTCTGGAATCGGCCGGTGATCCTGCTTGCGCACCCGCTCGATTTCCTGCTGCTGGCGGGCCAGATAGCCGCTGTATTTCACATCGATCTCGGCGCTGTCGCGCACATCGGCCGGCAGCTGCGGATCGCAGAGACCGTGGCGCACCAGATCGGTGGCATGCACCCCGGAGCGGCGCAGCAGATCGGCCAGGGTGATCGAGCCGCGGATCGGCGCGCCCGTTTCCGCTTCGATAGCGGCGGCGGCAGGATCAGACGCCTTCAGCCGCACGCTGTCGAGGCGGCGCTGCTCGGCCGCGATCGCCGCCTGCTTGGCCTCGAAGATCTGCCAGCGGCGGCCATCCACCAATCCCAGCTCATGGCCCAGCGGCGTCAGGCGCCGATCGGCGTTGTCGCCCCGCAGCACCAGCCGGTATTCGCTGCGGCTGGTGAGCACCCGGTAGGGCTCCTTGAGGTCTTTGGTGACCAGATCGTCGATCAAGGTGCCGATGTAGCTGCCCTCGCGCGGAAAGTGCACGGGGCTCTGGCCGCGCAGCAGCCGCGCCGCATTCAGCCCCGCCACCAGCCCCTGCGCCGCCGCCTCCTCATAACCGGTGGTGCCGTTGAGCTGGCCGGCGCTGAACAGCCCCTCCACCCGCTTGGTCATCAGCGAGGGCAACAGCTGGGTGGCAGGCAGGATGTCGTAGTCGACCGCATAGGCGGGCCGCAGCATCACGCACTGCTCCAGCCCCGGCAGCGTGCGCAGCAGCTCGAGCTGCAGCCGTTCGGGCAGGCCGGTGGAGAACCCCTGGATGTAGAGCTCGGGCGTGTCGCGACCCTCCGGCTCCAGGAAGATCTGGTGGGAGTCCTTGTCAGCGAAGCGCACGATCTTGTCTTCGATCGAGGGGCAGTAGCGCGGCCCCTTGCTGTCGATGAAGCCGCCGTAGATCGGCGTGAGATGGAGGTTGTCGCGGATCAGCTGGTGGGTGGCCGCGGTGGTGCGGGTGATGTGGCAGGCCATCTGCTCCCCGCTCACCCAGGCGGCCGGATCGAAGGAGAAGAAGCGATCGGCAGCGTCGCTGGGTTGTTCCTCCAGCTGATCGAGGCGCACGCTGCGTCGATCGACCCGGGCCGGCGTGCCGGTCTTGAGGCGGTCGGTGCGGAAGCCCAGCGCCTGCAGCGCCTCGGTGAGCCCTTCGGCGCGGGCTTCGCCGGCGCGGCCGGCGGGCATGGAGCGGTTGCCCACCCAGATCGTACCGCCCAGAAAGGTGCCGGTGGTGAGCACCACGGCGCCGGCGGCGTACACGCTGCCGAAATAGGTGCGCACGCCGATCACCCGGTCGTCAGCCACCTCCAGGCCGGTGACCATCGCCTCGCGCAGATGCAGGTGCGGCGTGTGCTGCAGCAGCTGCAGCATCTGGCGGGCATAGGCGCGCTTGTCGGTCTGGGCGCGCAGGGCCCACACTGCCGGCCCCCGGCTGGCGTTGAGCACCCGCTTCTGCAGAGCGGTGGCATCGGCCAGCCGCCCGATCACGCCGCCGAGCGCATCCACTTCATGCACCAGCTGGCTCTTGGCCGGCCCACCCACCGCCGGGTTGCAGGGCTGCCAGGCGATGCGGTCGATGTTGAGGCTGAACAGGGCGGTGTCGATGCCCAGCCGCGCCGCCGCGAGCGCCGCCTCGCAGCCCGCATGGCCGCCGCCGACGACGATCAGTTCAAAGCTTTCGCTCGGTGCCGCGCTCAGTGCCATCCGCCCAGGCTATGGGCCTGGCCCCAGGCCTGCCGAGCGCGGGTCGGGGGCCCCAGGCGCCGCGCTGCCTAGCCTCAGGCCGTCGCCGCGCGTTGCCTTGTGAGTCTCGCCATCGCCCTGCTCACGGTGTCCGACCGGCGCAGCGCCGACCCCAGCGCCGACGATCCCTCCGGCGATGCGCTGCGCGATCGCCTGGAGCGCGAAGGCCACCAGCTGGTGGAGCGGTTGTGCGTACCCGACGACCGCTACGCGATCCGGGCGGTGGTGAGCCGCTGGATCGCCACAGCGGCGGTGCAGGTGGTGATCAGCTGCGGGGGCACCGGGCTCACCGGCCGCGATGGGTCACCGGAAGCGGTCGCGCCCCTGCTCGACAAGACGATCGAGGGCTTCGGCGAGCTGTTCCGCCAGCTCTCCTTCGAGACGATCGGCACCAGCACCTTGCAGAGCCGCTGCCTGGCGGGGGTGGCCAACGGCACGGTGATCTTCGTGCTGCCCGGCTCGCTCGATGCGGTGAGCACCGCCTGGGACCGGCTGATCAGCGCCCAGCTGAACCCCGCCACCCGGCCCTGCAACCTGGTGCAGCTGCTGCCGCGGCTGCGCGAGGACCCCCACACCCCGGCCTGGAGCCCGGCGGCCAGCACCAGCACCAGCAACAGCGGCACCGGCACGAGCTCCGCCAGTAACTCCGGCACCGGCGGTACGCCCTGAACGGCATTCGGCGCCGCTGAACGCTTGGATGAGGCCGTTGGGCGGATCCCATGAACGGCAGGCTGGTGGGACGGGTGGAAGCGCTCTGGCGCTATCCGGTGAAATCGATGCTGGGCGAGTGCCTGCCCCAGGTGGAGGTGGGCGAAGGGGGAATCTGCGGCGACCGCGCCTATGCCCTCTGGGACCATGCCACCGGCCGGGTGGCCAGCGCCAAGAATCCGCGCCTGTGGCGCTCTCTGCTCCAGTACCAGGCTCAGTTCATGGCGCCACCGCTGCCGGGTCAGGCGCTGCCAGCCGCCGCGATCAGCGCCGCGGCTGATCGGGCGGCCGGTACGGAGGCGGCGCCCTTGCTCACCAGTGATCCGGAGGCGGGCGCCCAGTTGTCGGCGTGGCTGGGCCGGCAGGTGAGCCTGCTGGATCGGCCCCAGGAGGGCGCCAGCCTGGATCAGTACTGGCCGCCGGTGCAGGAGCGGGAGTTTCAGGACGTGGTGAATGAGCTGGTGCTGCCCGCCGGCACCTTCTTCGATTCCTGCCCGATCCATGCGATCAGCACCGCCACGCTCGACCGCCTGCGGCAGCTGGAGCCCGACCTCGATTTCGCCGTGGAGCGCTTCCGTCCCAACCTGCTGATGGCGCCACTGGAGGGCGACGAGGGGTTCGTGGAGGAGGCCTGGTTAGGCCACCGCCTGCGGATCGGTAAGCGGGCGTTGCTGCAGGTGGACACGGCCTGCCCTCGCTGCGTGATCACCACCCTGGCCCAGTGCGGCCTGCCGGAAGACATCGAGATCCTGCGGGCCACAGCACGCCACAACAAGGTGATCGCCGGCATCCGCCTGTCAGTGCTGACCCCGGGGCCGGTGGCGGTAGGCGACCCGATCACACTGCTGGAGGGGGGCGCGGGCTGAGCCGAGAGGATCGTCAGCCTTGCTGGCACAGCCAATAGAACTGATAGCCGCTCAGCACGATGCCGCCGTCGAACTGGGTGGGGGCGGCACCGGTGTAGAGATCGGTGAGAGTGCAGTGGCTGTTGAAGCCTGGATTGGCGCCATGGCTGAGGCCCTGCTGCATGCCATGGCGGCACAGATCGCTCAGCTCCACCTGCTGTGGGCTGGCATCGAAGTTGGCCAGCACCACCACGCTGTTGGCGCCCTGCTGACCATCTGAGCGCGCATAACAGAGCACGTGATCATTGGCCACGGGCAGCAGTTCGCGGTTGTTGAAGTCGGCGAAGGCGCTGGTCTGCTTGCGGATGGCGATCATGCGCTGCATGGCCGTGAAGATCTCGAACTCCACCGTGCCCGGCTGCTTGCGCTGCTCGGCCTGCTGCCAGTTGATCTTCGGACGGTGCACCCAGCGGCTGTCTTCGTGCTTGTCGGGGTCGTCGCGGAAGCTGTAATCGTTGAGCACACCAAGAGCGTCACCGTTGTAGATGAGGGGGATGCCGCCGAAGGAGAGGATCACCCCATGCAGCAGCAGGATGCGATCAATGGCCTGCCGGGTCAGTCGCGCATCCTGCCGCTCCAGAGCGGCTTCGAGCCCCACCAACGAAGCCAGCGAGCCACAGATGCGCGCATCGCCGGTGGCCTCGTTGCGCATGAAGACCAGGCCCCGGGCGCTGTCGTCGTAGTGGCCGGTGAAATAATCCACCAGGAACCTGCGATGTGCTGAGGGGTCGTAACCCGCTGCCCTGATGTCGCTGTCATCGAAACCGAAGCCGATATCATCATGGCAGCGCACATAATTGAGCCAGGTGGCACGATCGAGCTTGCTGGGCAGGCTCTTGATCCCTTCCCGTAGCAACCGGGTGTTCTTGGTGGCGATGCCATCCCAGAGCAGGGCCATCAGCGTGGCGTTGTAGGCGATCTCGCATTCCTTGGCCACGATGGCATCTTCTCCGAAATACTTGGCCACCTCCACCGGCGCCACGATGGCCTCGGCGATGAACAGCACCCCAGGGGCCGTCACCTGGCAGCAATCCTTCAGCAGCTGCAGGATCAGGTGGGCCTTGTGCTCGTTCTGACAGGAAGACCCTATTTTTTTCCACAGGAACGCCACCGCATCGAGCCGCAGCACATCCACGCCCTGATTGGCCCAGAAGAGCACGATATCCAGCATGGCGATGAACACAGCCGGATGGCTGTAGTTTAGATCCCACTGATAGTTGTGGAACACGGTCATCACCCAGCGCTGCATCTCCTCGTTCCAGGTGAAGTTGCCTGGATCGGTTTCAGGAAAGATTTCCGGCATGCTCTGCTCAAACAGATCGGGGATACGCCGATCTGCGAACGTGTAGTAATACTCCTGATGCTCGAGATCACCCTGCTTGGCCATCAAGGCCCAGACGTGCTCATCCGAGGTGTGGTTCAGAACGATATCCAGCACCAACAGGATGCCATTGGCACGGAACTGCTCCGACAACGCCTGGAAATCGGCCAGATCCCCCACACGGCCATCGATTCTGCGAAAATTGCTGACCGCATAACCGCCGTCGCTCTTGCCCACGGGACATTCCAGAATTGGCATCACGTGCACCATGTTAATGCCAAGCTCCTGGAAATAACCAACCTTCTGGCTCAGATCAGCCAGATCATCAGCAAAACCGTTGGTATAGAGCGCCATGCCCACCCAGCGCTGAGACAGGAACCAGTTATGATCGGTTTCCCGATTGATGTCCAACCGTTCAGATTCAGGTGACCGGTCGACATAGCCCATCGCCATCGTTTCAACCAGCTTCAACATCTGATCAGCGAAGTCGTCGCGATGGCCGTAAAGCGTGGAGAAGAGCGAGTGGATCGCAAAGAAGTTAGCCCCCAGCCGTGTATAGAAGTGCCGCAGATCCTGGCGACGAATCTCCGGCTTCAGATCATCGAGGATCGCATTGAGAAGCGAATGGGAAATCTGTTCATACATGGCCGAAACAAGAAGCAGCGAAACGAGAGGCAGCGAAACAGGACGGCATCAGTGCCGGGCGCTGGCGAAAGCGAAGCTGTGCCGGCCGTGCGGTCATGAGCCGGAGCAGCAGCGCTGGGCAGGGCCGCAGGAGCTGGGGGTTCGTTGGCCTGGCGAAAGAACAGAACGTGACAGCAACCGAATCACCCTCGGTGCTGTCAGATGGGAGGCAGCCTGCTGGTAGCAGCAGTTGGCTGAGCGCAGTGCATCGTTGCCTGGATGAACGCTAGAGCAGCGCGACCAAGGGGAAGCCGTCACAGCTGATCGGCCGCCAGGCCGGAGCAGCCTGGGCACCACAAAAAGCAGCGTTGGCGCCAGCGGCGGCAGACGGCATCCAGCCGAAAGGCCTGGGCGGCTCACGACTGCTGCAGCCAGTGGGCCACGCCGGGATGGAAGTGAGCCACACCTTCCAGAAGGCCGGCGCTGTAGTGACCGTTCATGCCCATGAAGCCACCGCGGGCGAGATACAGCGCCTCGGGATGGCCGCTGCGGCCCGCGGCTGCCGTGGCCTCCGCGATCACCGCGGGGTGGGCATTGGCCACCAGCACGGCCGGCACCGCGCTGACCAGAAGCGGCAGGTCATTGCCGCTGTCGCCGGCAAACACCGTGTCGCTGAGATCGAAGCCGGTGCGCTGCATCAGAAACTCCAGGGCGTGCCATTTGGTGGCACTGGCAGGACACACATCCAGCAGCCCCGTGCCCTTCGCTTCATCCACGCTGTAGATCCAGCTGCAGGCGGCGCCGTGGCCGGCCAGGCGCTCCAGCATCAGCAGCTTCAACGCCTCCAGGTCGACACCCAAAGGCACATAAAAGCTGAGCTTGCAGGCACTCTGGCGATCACTCTCCTGCAGCACAAGCTGGGGAAGATCCACAAACAAAGCCTGCAGATCAGCAGACACACAGCCAGGCCAATCGCGGCGGATGTGCTGCTGCCATGCCGCGCAGGGCTGCCAATGGCCACGATCAAGCTGGTCGAGGCGGCTGCCCACATCACTGATCACCCACTGGGGTTCAGGGAGCGCATAGGTGGTGATCGCCTCCTCCACCAGGGCCCGATGACGGCCGGTGACATACGCCAGCGTGACCTCCGCGCGCGCCGCCAGCCGTGCGAAGAGAGGGCGCGCCAGAGGCGATTCCTCGGCAGCTCCGTTGGGCAGCAGGGTGCGGTCAAGATCGGTGGCGATCAGCAACCGCGCCAAGGGCGCGACAGACCTCACGCCACGGAGCAGCTCATGCGCTGAAAGAAGTTGTAGTGATGGATCGCATCAAGGATGCCCCAGGAATGGGCGCCGGCGGCGAAATACACCTGCTGCCATTCGCTGAGGTTGGCGAGCTCCTCCTGGTGCCGGTTGGCCACCACCACCCCCAGCGTGTTGCCTCGCAGCATGTCCTCATCGCCACCGGAGCCACCGGTCACGAGGATCTGCTCCAGGGGAATCTCATACTGGCTGGCCACGTAGCGCAAAGCCTGTCCCTTGGACGCCCGTGCCGGCACGATGTCGAGGTATTGCCCGAAGGAATAAGTGGCATTCACGGAAAGCTCCTGCTGATGCAGCAGGCCATGAATGTCTTCAATGGGAGGAGCGTGGGCGGCGTCGTAGTAATAAGAAAGCTTGTAGCGGCTCTGCTCACTCTTGGGCTGCAGTGTGAGGCCGGGAATTTCATCCATCACCCGCTTGAGCACCTGGGGAGTCCAGGCATGGTTGATGTGCCGGTTCCAGGCCACATCGGTGAACAACTGGCCGGTGTAATAGATCTCCGTCCCCAGGCTGGTGATCAGAATGTCGGGAGCTGGGATGGCCTTTCGCTTCAGCAGCATCAGCACTGAATCCAGTCGTCGCCCCGTGGCGACGCCGAACATGAAGGCACGGCGGTGCGCCGTGATCACCTTCACTAGTGCCTCGAGTCCCTCGTCATCGCCGAGCAGGGTGTTATCCACCGCGGTGAAGATGGCGCGATCAAACGATTGGCGGATCCTGCCGCTGGCAGGGGGGCGCTCCGGTGGACGGTGCTGCTCAATGATCGGTCGGATCGCCGTGAGGTAACGGCTGGCATGCGCCTCCCAGGAGTAGTACCGGGCGATGTTGATCAGCCCCTGCTGGGAATAGCGGGCCCAGAGCTGGGGATCCGCAAGAATCGCCAGCAGCGCTGAGGCAATCGCGGCGCGATCGGTGGGATCCACGAGCAAGCCATTGCGGCAGTTGCCGAGGATGTCCACAGGGCCGCCATTATCCGTGGCCACCAGGGGCAGCCCGCTGGCGGCGGCCTCCAGCAAGGTGAGGCCGAAGGGTTCGGTGAGCGCCGGGTTCACGAACACGCCCCTTGAGGCCGTGGCCGATCGATAGATCGCCGGCACCTCCGAGGATTGATGGTGCTTGGGCAGCGCCACGACTCCATAGAGATCGAGCGCATCGATCACCAGCAGGATCTCCGTGAGCACATGCTGGGCCCCTTCATGGAGTTCCCGGATGTCGTCGCGGTTGCCCATCACGATCACCAGATTGGCCATCGCCTTCAAACGCGGCTCTTGGCCGAAGGCCTCCAGCAGGGCAATGATGTTCTTGCGCTCATCCGCCCGGGAGAGCGCCAGGATCATCGGCTTGGTGGGATCGGCAAGAAACTTGTTGATCTCCTGCTGGATAGGCGACGGATCGGCGGCGGCAGGCTCCGGGCTGGGCGGAAAGAATTGCTGGAGATCGGTGCCGGGCGGAATCACCGCCATCTTCTCAGGCGTGTAGTAATCGTAAAGTTCGTATTGGCTTTCAATCTCATTCCGCGTGCTCGTGATCACCAGGCTCGCGTGGCTGAGGGTATCTTCCTCGGCGCTGATGCGCTCAATCATGTGATAGCGGGCTTCGATCTGTTCAATCGCCATGCCCACAGCCAGCAGGCGGCGGGTCTTATCACGCCCGAGTGAATGGCCTGTGTGCACCAGCGGCAGGCCGGTGAGGTTGGCGAGCCGCACGCCCACATATCCCGCATCGGCGTAATGGGTATGGATCAGATCGGGCCAGCGCGGCTGCTGCTTCAGCCAGGCATGGAGGGTATCGGCGAAGTTGCCGAGATAGGGCCACAACTGCTCCTTGGCGATGTAAGCCTCTGGCCCCGCCGGCAGGCGCACGATCCGGCAGTGCTCCCCCAGGGGCTCGATGGGCTGCGCATAGTCGTCGCTCACGGCGGCATCCACCACCAGCCGCGTGACCAGATCCACCTGCTCCACATGCGGCTGCTGCGCCAGTGCCTTGGCCAGCTCGACCACATACTTGGTTTGCCCACCGGTGTCCGCATCACGCCCCAGCTCGAGCTGCTGGCCGCGGATCAAGCCATGCAGGCTGATCAGCAGCAGGTAGAGGGGTCGCTCGGAAGCGCCCGGCTGCGCCGAGCGCTCCAGCCGGGTGGCGGCGGCAGCGGTCTGCTGGACGGGGTGCTGTGGCGTTGCGGCCGGCGGCGCGAACTGTGGAGACGCGAGCTTGCAAGACGCGAACTGGGTGGAGGCGAGCTGTTTCAGCACAACCGGTGCGGCTGGGAGCTGCCGGGCTGTGGCCCGGCGGGATGCTCCATCGCGATGTGGGCCTGTCGTTTGGGGCGATCCGCAGGGGTGAATCAAGGGTTCAGTGGTGCTCAGACGACAACAGACGCGAAGCGGAAGCAGAACGCATCAGAGCTCTGCAACCACCCTTAGCCACCGATCCAGATCGATGCCAACACTGAACGAGGCAGGCAGCCATGGCCAGAGCTGCTCGCCCCGACCCGGCCTGAAACCATGGAAATCAGCAGAAAGCAGGCACCGAGCAGAATCCAGGCTGAAGTGGATGGCAGAGCAATCAAGAAGCAGAAAAGGACCGATCAAGGCACAATCTGATCCATGAGACGTCGGATCACACCAGAGCTGTCGCCAGCACGGAAGACGATCTGGCCAAGCCCATCTGCGCAAAGCGGGCAGAAGAATGCCACTCGAGCAATGCCCGCAGAACAATGCCCATAGACCAGAACCCGTCGAGCAGTACCGGCAGACAGCCCCTCTGAGGTCAATGATCTCAACCCCTGCATAGCAGGCTCCAGTGTGATGCCAGGTCGGCAAGATTCAGCAACACCCTGCGACTGCCACGCGCGATGCTCAACCATCAGAACCACCGACAACTGGCGGCCATGAGAGACACAGAGGCCTGCGGCACTGCACGCAGTTGCAGCCCTTCTTCACGCCGAGATGATGACAAAGCTGGAACGCCCGGAACATAAGCGCACCTTCTTATAATCTTTATACCATGGTTTCCCATTGTTTGTTCTTGCGGCGTCACTACCGCTGCGCTGACTCTCAGCCAGGCGCTGGCCAGGGCCAGCATCGGGGGAATGTCCCCGTTGGTGCCTTAGGCAATGACCAGGGACAGGCCCATCGTTCAGACCTTCGAGCGGGCGGGAACCCACAGCTCAGGACAGCCGGAAGAGCCCGCGGGCAGCCAACCAGGCGCGAAGAGCCAACGCGGCCCTGAGGCCGCCGGGGCTCCATGCCAGCACGGCCGCCGCCACACCCGCCAGAGTGGACATTCCTCAGGCGGCGGCTTGGCATGGAGCCCGGCAACGACTCTTCTGCAGCGAATGCAGCCACCCCGACGATCGGCGGCGGCTGGCCGGTGATCGACGGCTGGGCCAAGGCCACCCTCTCGCCCCGTGGCCCCCTGCTCTGGCAGACCCTCCTGCACAAGAGCGCCTGTCTCTCCTGCGCCTGGGGCACGGGCGGTCAGAACGGTGGCTTCGTCGATGAGCTGGGCGAGCCGCTGCAGCGCTGCCTCAAGAGCGTGGAGGCGATCGCGGCGGAACTGCAGCCGGCGGTGCCGGAGGGGGTGTTCGCCGAGCGCAGCCTGGCGATGCTGCAGCAGCTCAGTTCGCTCGAGGCCGACCGGCTCGGCCGCCTCAGCCATCCGCTGATCCTGCGCGAGGGCCGCAGCCATTACGAGCGCCTCGGCTGGGACGACGTGTTCGAGCTGGCCGACGCCGCCTTCCGCCGCCCAGCGGAGCGGGTGGCCTCCTACAGCTCCGGCCGTTCCTCCAACGAGGCCGCCTACCTGCTGCAGCTGTTGCTGCGGGCGATGGGCTCCAACAACCTGGCCGACTGCTCCGATCTCTGCCACGCCCCCTCCACCGTGGGGCTGGGCGAGGTGTTCGGCTCGGGCACCTCGATGGTGAGCCTCGAAAGCCTGCAGCAGGCCGACTGCGTGGTGCTGGTGGGCTCCAATGCCCCCGCCAACCACCCGCGGCTGATGAACGAGCTGATCCGCCTGCGTGAACGCGGCGGCAGCGTGATCGTGATCAACCCGGTGCTGGAGGTGGGGCTGCTGAAGTTCGGCTCGCCGGCCTTTCCGATCAAGTCGATGCTGCGGGGCTCGGAGATCGCCACGCTGTTCCTGCAGCCGGTGCCCGGCAGCGATACGGCCGTGTTCCTGGGCCTGCAGAAGGCGCTGCTGGAAGCGGGCCAGGTGCGCCACGACTTCCTGCGCGACCACACCGAAGGCTCCGAGGCGGTGCTGGAGCAGCTGCGCGCCACCCCATGGGAGGCGATCACTGCCTGCTGCGGCCTCAGCCGCGAGGAGCTCAGCCACACCGCTGCGGTGATCGGCCGGGCCAAGGGCGTGGTGTTCGCCTGGGCGATGGGCATCACCCACCACAGCAACGGCACCACCAACGTGCACGCGATCGCCAACACGGCGCTGCTGAGCGGCAACGCCGGCAAGCCCGGGGCCGGCACCATGCCGATCCGCGGCCACTCCAACGTGCAGGGCTTCGGCTCGATGGGCGTCACGGTGAAGCTGCGGGCCGAGATGCAGCAGGCGCTGGAGCGGCTGCTGGGCCGCCCGCTCAGCCGCGTGCCCGGCTACGACACCCGCGCCCTGATCGCGGCCGCCGGCGCCGGTGCGGTGGACACCCTGCTGTGCCTCGGCGGCAACCTCTGGGGCGCCAACCCGGATTCCAGCGAAGCGAAGCAGGCGCTCGGCCGCATCGACACGATCTTCTACCTGGCCACCAAGCCCAACCAGGGGCACTTCCACGGGCTGGGGCGCCGCCGCACCCTGGTGCTGCCGGTGTTCAACCGCTTCGAAACGCCGCACGCCACCACCACCGAATCGGGCAACAACTTCGTGCGCTTCAACGATCCGGGCCGCTCACACCTGAAGCACGCCGACCTGATCAGCGAGCTGGGCTTCCTGGCCGAGCTGGCCCGGCGGCGGCTGGGCAGCGATCCAATCGACTGGGGCCGCCTGCAGGACCCCGTCTACGTGCGAGAGCTGATCGCCCGCACCGTGCCGGGCTACGGCGCGATCGCCACGATCGATGCCACCAAGCGTGAGTTCAGCGTGGCGGGGCGGGTGTTCGAGCAGCCCAGCTTCCCCACGCCGTCGGGGAAAGCACGGATGGAGCCCACACCCCTGCCGGCGCTGACGCTGCCTGAGCCGGCCCATTTCGGCGGCCTGGCGCCGGGGGAAGCGGGCCTGGTGCTGGCCCTGATCACCGCCCGCAGCTACTCCCAGCACAACACCGTGGTGTACAAGCCGGGCGATGCCTACCGCGGCATGCCGCACCGCAACACGATCATGATGAACCGGGGCGATCTGGCCCGCTGCGGCCTGCGCGCCCACCAGCGCGTGACCGTGCAGGGCGAAGCCGGCGCCCTCAGCGACGTGGAAGTGATTCCCGGCGAGATCCGCGCCGGCGCCGGCTTGATGTTCTACCCGGAGGTGAACGCGATCTTCCGCGCCGCCATCGATCACCGCAGCGGCACGCCAGCCTTCAAGCGGGTGCCGGTGCTGGTGCGCAGCGGGCCTGTCGCCACCGGTTAGGCCGACGATGGCGCCAGGCGCCACATCAGCGGGTGCTCCGGCAGGGCCCACCCCGTCGATCCACCACACAGGGCAGCGGGCGCAATGCCGTCACCGCCGCGGGCATCGCGTGGATGCCCGCCGAAACCGGGCGGCGCTACCCCGTTGACACCGCGCAGCGCGAAGGGCGGACCGTCGTCATGGGGGGGGAGGCGCTGTTCACCGAAGCCAGCCAGGATTCCGCTTGACCGCAGCAGCTTCGCCAGGTGATAGCTCCTGGCGAAGCTGCGCTGCTCAAGCACTGCTGAGGCCTGAAGGGGGTCCATGGGCGTGGGTCTCAATGGGGGGGCATGGCGCTCGATTCATTCATGCTCAGAGTCCAGTGAGGGGCCAAGCGCGGGTGGAGGCGATCAAGGCCTCGTCGGAAAGGGCTTCGCTGCGGCGCACCTCCGCCTGGCGTGACTCCGCCACGGTACGCAGCAGAACCTCCCCCATGACCTCCCGCAACACCTGACTGGCCTCCAACGCCAGCAGCGCCTCCGAGAGCGACTTGGGCAGCCGCGGCGCTTCGGCTGGGGGCACCGAGGCGGGATCGCCGCTGAGCGGCGGGCGCAGGACCCGGGGGTGCCGCAGGGCGTCCTGCGCCACCCCAAGCACCGCGCCCATCAGCAGATAGGGGTTGGCGCTTAGGTCGGCCACCTTGAGTTCCAGGTGGCCGGGCTCGCCCCCGTCGGCCGGCACCAGCCGCAGGGCCGCCTCCCGGTTCTCCACCCCCCACACCTGAAACGGTGCCGCCCAGCGGCCCGGCGCCAGCCGCACATACGACACCGCCAGGCCGCAGGCCAGGGGCATCAGGGCAGGCAACTGCTCCAGCAGACCCGCCAGCAGCGCCTCCCCCCGTGCCGTGAGGCCGGCGGTGCCCGGACCGCCACCGAGGAGCGGCACGCCCTGGTCCGCCACGCTCAGATGCAGGTGGCCGCCGTTGCCCACCAGATCAGATGTCACCACAGGGGCAAAGCTGGAGATCCAGCCGAAGCGGCGGCTCACCTGCTGGATCACCAGACGTGCCGCCACGAGGCGATCAGCGGCCTCGAGCGGGGTCGCCGCCGCCAGCGACAGTTCAAACTGGCCGGCGCCGTACTCCGGATGCAGCTGCAGCCAGGGCAGCTCGGCCGCATCGAGAGCCTCGGCCACGGCCGTGAGGTAATCGAGCCCCTGCACCAGGCGATCGGCGCCGTAGGGACCGCCCATCACCGCCGGGGTCCAGCCGCCGGCCTCCCCGCCCGGTTGGGGCAGTCCCACCATCCACTCGATCTCGAAGCCAGCCAGGGCGCTCAGGCCGGCCGCGGCAAAAGACGCCTGCTGCCGGGCACAGAAGCCGCGCTGGTCGAGGGCATTGATCCCACCGCTGCGGTCGTGCCGCACGCCGGGAGCCCAGGCCCAGCCGGAGGACGGATCGAGGGGGCGCAGGGCCGTGAGATCGGGCTTCAGGCGCAGGTCACCATCTGGCCGGGCCAGGCTCTGCTGCGGATCGATCAAGCCCGTGGCCCCGAAGGCATCAGCCACTGGTGAAAAGCCCACTCCCTGGTTGGCCACCAGCACCAGCCGCTCCAACGGCACCCCCTTCACCAGCACCGAGCCGGCGTGGTTCACAAAGGTGATCGCCAACCGTCGCAGGCCGCGCTCCAGCAGCTCGGCCATCTGCAGAGCGGCACGGTCGTCTGCCACGTCACGACTGGCGATGGGAGGGGGGAGGTCCGGCACGGCATGGCAGCCACGGGCCCGGAAATCATTGCCCGATTCGGCGCCACAGGCCATCGTGGTGGCCACAGCCCCGGCTTCCTTGGCTCCCGCAGCCCTGCTCCTGGTCGATGTCCAGAACGGCACCTGTGGGCCGGCGGCTGGTCGTGCGGGCAGCGCTGAAACCAGCCAGCTTTCCCCATCTCCCCGGCCGCCCGGCTTCAACGCCCACTTCCAGGCGGCGGTCCTGCCTCGACTGGAGCAGGCGCTGGACCACGCCCGCCGCAGCGGCCTGGAGGTGATCCACACCGTGATCGCCAACCTCACCGCCGATGGCCGCGACCGCAGCCTCGACTACAAGCGCTCGGGCCTGGGTTTCGCGCCGGGCAGCTGGGAGGCCCAGGTGATCGCCCCGCTGGCACCGCTGGCCGATGAGCTGGTGCTGCCCAAAAGCTCCTCGTCGCCGTTCAACTCCACCAACCTCGATTACCTGCTGCGCAACATCGGCATCACCGAACTGGTGGTGGCGGGCCTGCTCACGGATCAGTGCATCGACCACACCGTGAAAGATGCGGCGGATCGCGGCTACACCGTGACCTGCCTGATCGACGCCTGCATGGCCGAATCGGCCGAGCGCCACCGAGCGGCGCTGAGCTGCTTCCGCGGCTACGGGAGGCTGTGCACGGTGACGGAATTCATCGCCGTATCCGCCTGAAGCCAATACTTGCAAGCCATTTCCTTGCTGCAAGCCATGCCCTAACTGGAAGCGATGTCCTTGCTCGTGTGGCTGTATTGGCTATCACCTGGTGCAGAAATCGAACTGGAAGAGGGAGATGGGCCACCCCAAAGATGAGCCCCGGGCAAGGCAGCAACCGAGCACATCGTCCTGGACATATGCTCAGGATTCCTTTCGTTCTCAGTCTTTCGTTTCGCACGTGGCGTGGCATGCCATGACTGGTCGCGACGCTGATTCCATCCTTGCCGCCCTGCACTGACTGGCTGCTGGGCGGCAGGCATCGGCTCGCTGACGCGAGGCGGCAGAGACCGGCATGGCCATCGTGATGAGCGAGCTGAACAAGCGCCAGAACCGCAAGCTGCTTGTGGTCGATGTGACGCTCAACCGCTGGAGCAGCACCAGCTTCAAGCTCCGCAATCCCTGCGCCCTCGACAGGGCGCTCACCCCCCCAGATAGGCCATTTCGGCATGGGGGCGCTGCGCGGCCTCCAGCGTCTGCTCCTGACGCTCCTCGCTGTAGCGGTCGCGGCGCGCCCGCCACTGGCCGCTGAGTGCGGCGCCCAGGCCGGCCGGATCCGGGCCGGGCCGCAGCCAGGGCTTGAGATCGAGGCCAGTGGCGGCGAACAGGCAGCTGTAGGCCACCCCGTCGGCGGTGACACGCAGGCGGTTGCAGTCGCCGCAGAACGGCGCCGAGATCGAGGCCACCACCGCCAGGTGGCTGCCACCCGGGCCGCCGCTGCCACCGCCATCGCGGTAGCGCCAGCGGGCAGCGGTGCCATGGGCGCTGCGGCCCACCGGCTCCAGGGGCCAGCGTTCGCCGATCCGCTGCACCATCTCCTGGGCCGGCAGCACCTGCTCGGGCGCCCAGCCGTTGCGGTTGCCCACATCCATGTATTCGATCAGCCGCAGCTCGATGCCGCGCTGCCGCGCCAGGGCCGCCAGGGGCAGCAGCTGGTCGTCGTTGCGGCCGCGGGTGATCACGGCATTGAGCTTCAGCGCCCCCGCCGCCGGATCGAAGCCCGCCGCCCGGGCGTGATCGAGGGCCGCCAGGATCGTGGCCAGGGCCCGATCGCCGGCCGCCGCGCCGCCCCGCAGCCCGCCCATGCGGGCCACGCTGGCGCCGTCGGTGCCATCCAGGCTCACCGTGAGCCGGTCAAGGCCGGCCTGCCGCAGCCGCTGGGCCCGCTCCGCCGTGAGCAGCAGACCGTTGGTGGTGAGAGCGATCGCCTCGAGCCGCGTTGCGCCCGCCGCCTCTCGCAACGGCCGCAGCGCCGCCACCAGGGCTTCCACGCCGGGGTGCAGCAGCGGCTCGCCGCCGGTGAGCCGCAGGGTGCGGAAGCCGAGCGCCGCCGCCTCGCGCACCAGCAGCACCCGCTCTTCGAGGGTGAGCAGCTCCGGCGGATCCTGGGCGTCCGGGCAGCAGTAGGGGCAGGCCAGGTTGCAGCGGGCCGTGAGCGAGAGGCGCAGCACCCCGGGGGGGCGGCCCAGCCGGTCGCGCAGGGGTGGGGCGCCCGCTGAGGCAGGCGGCAACGGCGAGGAGGGCCCGGTCATCGGCTCACCCTGGCGGAATGCTCTGGGAACTGACGAGCCAGGGGCCGGGCCAGGCCGCCGGTCGGTTGCAGTTCCGCAACGCCGCCGCCGGCAGCAGCACGGGCCGGTGCCCACGCCGCTGCAGCCAGCCCAGCAGGCGCCGGTCACCGGCCGCCAGATACAGCCGCAGGGCGGCACGGTTGGCCGCCGTGGCCGGATAGATCCCCAGCAAGGGCTGATCCCGGCGGCCGTCATGGGCGGTGAGCAGGGTGCCGGCGGGAACGGCCGCCCCGCCTGCCCCCGTGCCAGCTGCCTCCGTGCCACCTGTCCCCGTGCCGGCCGCGATCAGGGCCTCCAGGGTGGGCCGATCGAGCCAGGGCATGTCCACCGGGCAGAGCAGCAGGCGGTCGCCGGGGTAGCGGTCCATCAGGCGGGCGAGAGCTGTGAGCGGCCCCTCCCAGGGGGGCGGCTCATCGATCACCTCCACCGGCGCCGGGGCCAGCAGGCGATGGGCGCGGTGGCGGCTGAGCAGGCAGACGGGCCGCTCCAGGCTCAGCAGCAGCCGCAGGCTGCGCTCCAGCCAGGTGCCGCCCTCGGGATGGGGCAGCAGCGCCTTGTCAGTGCCCATGCGCCGGCTGCCCCCCCCGCTCAGCAGACAGCAGCGCAGCGGTGCTGTGCTCATGCAGGGGGGGGCACCAGGGCCAGTCGCTGCTGCACGAAGCCTGCCACGCAGGCGGCGGCGGCCTCCCGCTCGCCATCACGGAACAGCTCGTGCAGGCTGCGCTCGAACCACACCACCTGCCGTTGCTCAGCCGGGCTGCCCAGTTCCTGCAGCAGGATCGCCACCGACGCCGGCGCCACCACCGGGTCGCGGCGGCCCTGCAGGATCAGCACCGGGGCCCGCACCGCCGTGAGGCGGGTGCGGGTGTGGCGGATGAAATCGAGCAAGGTGGCGATCGCCCCGATCGGCGCCCACACGTAGCTGGTGTCGCCGGCGGCCAGGGCCGGATCGGCGTAGCGCTTGCGCAGCGGCCAGCGCGGCAGCACAGCCAGGATCAGGGGCGTGAGCGGGGCCAGGGCCCCACCGGGGGCCAGCGGGGACGCGAGCTGGATCGGCGCCGAAGCCAGCACCACGCTGTCGATCAGGGTCGGGTGGTCGGCGGCGAGCTGCAGGGCGATCAGCCCGCCCATGCTGTTGCCCACCACGATCACCCGCTCGGCCCGGGTGCACAGCTCCTCCATGGCAGCGTTGGCTGCCGCCATCCAAGCGGGCCAGGTCACGCCCCGCAGCGCCTCGGGGCTGGCACCGCCATGGCCCGGCAGGGTGGGCAGAGCCAGGGGTACACCGAGCGCTTTCAGCGGGGCCACGAGCACGCGCACGGAATCCAGGCTCCCCGCGAATCCATGCAGCAACAGCACACCGAGGGGGGCCAGGGAGACGCTCAGGGGGAGTGATGGTCCAGTCTGACCCGCGCCGACATCCGCGCTTCTGGATTCACCCCGGCAAAGGTGGGCGGCAGCCACACGCGCACCACCATCAGCACCGCCATGGTGATCAGGAACAGACACACGGCCAGGATCTGGTGCCAGTCGGTTTCGAGCACGCCCTTCACGATCACCTCTCGCAACACCGACACGATCGCGATCTCCACCGACACCCCGATCGACACACGCTGCTCCTGCAGATAGATGATCAGCAGCCGGAACAACTCCACCAGGATGAGGATGAACAGGATGTCGGCTGTGATGGCGTGAAAGCGCGGCGTGGTCATCAGCGTGGAGTAGATCTCCCGCATCTGCAGCACCATCACCCAGAACAGGCCCACACACAGCGCCACCGCAATCAGGTCCTGCACCGCCTCCAGGGTCTGCACGATCTGCACGCGCCGGAACAGCTGATGCCAGGGAACGCTGCCGGTGGCAGTGATCGTGGCGGCTGCAGGGGTGGCCGGGGGTGGGGCCGCAGGTGGGGTGCTGTCGGGCGAACCGCGGCCTTGCTCGGTGATTGGGCTTGTCGGGCTTGTTGGGCTGGCGAGCGTGTCCTGCATGAACCTTGACCGAATGGATCGCAGCCTATGGGGCGCCAACTTATCGGTCAATTGCCTATAGATAGGCAGACCTTATTGCATTGATTGGGGCGTCATTCACTTGGGGCTCCACTGACTGGGGGGTCATTGATCGGGGGACAGCTTGAGAGGTCTTGCTCGTGGATCGGGGCGCGAGGCTCTGATCGCACTGTTCTGAGCGGCCTGAGCTGAACACCCCCGCCAGATCCGACCAGCCCCCGATTGTCCTTTCGCCTATCGCCCCTCCGCCTGATTCCCCCGCTTGACCGTCACTCCTGCCCCTGATCACCCCTCCTGCGGAGCCGGGCGGAAGCGCAGCAAGGTTGTTCCGCTGGCGTCCTGCAGCAGCAGATGGCGCTGATCGATGCGCCAGCGGCGCACCCGCTCCAGGGCATCGCTGTAGCGCTGCTCAAGCTCCATCACCGGCGGGCTGCAGCCCATGCGCGTGCTCGCCAGCTGGGGGAAGCGGATCGCTGTCCCCTCCAGGCTGAAACCGCCCATCAGGCGATTGCAACCGCCACTGCCGGCCAGCTGCAGGCGCTCGGCCGAGAGCTGCAGCTCGATCGGCTGAGCGCCAGGCGGCGTAGCCAGCTTCTGGCCGCCAAGGCCCTCCAGCCGCCAGGTGGTGCCCCGCAGCGGGGGCGCCTCCCTGAGGCAACCCCGGCCGGGGGTGAGGGCCGAGAAGCTCTCCACCACCAGGGTGCGGCGTGGCGGCTGGCCCTGCTCCATCGACGGCCGCTGGGTGATCAGTCCCTCCAGGCTCACCAGCAGCGGCTGGCCCGGTCGGTCTGCCGGGCGGGCCGCCAGGTAGGCACGCTCCAGGGCCAGGTAGCCGGCCTCCATCGCCACGGGCAAGCGCTGGCCGGTGGCGCACAGGCGGATGCTGGCCGCATCGGCCATGTAGGAGAACAGACCCGTGAGCTGCAGGCGCGGGTCGATGGGCGCGGCTTGGGGCAGGCGCGTCAGCCGGTCGTTGGCGTTGGCAGAGGCCGCACCCACCTGGGGGTCGAGCTGGCGCAGCGCCGCCCCGGCGGCAAGCAGCTGCAGGAGCAGCGGGGGCTCGCAGCCACGGCTGAGCTCCAACCGCCCCGTGCCGGGCTCCAGCCGCCAGCGGCCGATGGCATCAAACGCCTGGGGCTTCGGCCGGCTCAGCAACGTCTGCCGCAGTTGATACGTGCCATCGGCAGCCAGATCGAGGTGCCAGCGGACCGGGCCGCCCGCGCCGGGAAGAACCCCCTGCCAACTGGCGGGGAGAGGTCCGAGCGAGGCCGGTGATGAAGGCCGCCGCGTGCTGCTGTCGGTGGGGGGCCGCTGGCTGATCAAGGCGCCGGCACCGGTGGACGCGGCCAGCGCCGGTGCCGTGATCACAGCCACCAGGACGACCACCATCCCGCGCCCCATTCCGGGCAAAAGGCCCCGTGACCGGCGAGCCTCTTCAGTGGCGCGGGCAACACGCCACCGCAAAGCGCGGTGCGGCATCGGCATCGGCACGGTTGGCGCGTTCAAGGTGACGACTTTGAACGTACAGGCGGCTGCCCCACAGCCAGACCATGGCTACCGACACCTGAGCGCCCGCCCGAACGCATGGCCCACCGCCTCAGAAACACAAAGGCAGCCGAACAGCGTTCAGATCACGACACGATGATTGCCTGGAACGCCTGCCACATGAAATCAGGGCACCGCGAAGGAATGCCAGGAGCCATGCAAGACCGTGTGGCCAGTTCGCGATGGTAACGAGCTGAATCAAGAGGGCGAGCTACGTTTTCATCATGCGGTGCCCTGAGGTGCAATGGGAGGCGCAATGGCCACGATTGTCATTGCGGCAACGGCCAACGATCTCTGGGGAGCAGCGGTCACCGTGCGCTCAGCCTTGGAAGCCTGCAGCACAACCCTCAACATCTATGCCATCAGCGTCGATTTATCTTCAGCAGACAAGCAGCAACTCTGCGCTTCTTGACAACCTTCGAACTGAGGCACCATCAAGTTCATTGATTTTGATCTTGTGAAAGTCCATGACTTTCGAACCACTCTACCCGTCAAGAGCAACTCTACCCATGCCCGTTGCTTTATTTCCGGGCTCTTGGCCGGGGTGCCCCGCTGCATTAACCTGGATACGGATTTGATCGCTTGCTCAGACTTGAACGACTTGCAGATCCTGGATCTAGAAGGTAAATACAGCGCTTGTGCTACTGACGGCGGCATCGCAAGCCCAGAACAGTAGCAACGCCTCCGCTGAAACCTAAAGAAGAAAGATCCTCTCCACTACCTTCATTCAGGAGTCATCGTGATGAACTTGGACGCCTGGCGACTTCGCCAGATCCAGGTCAATGCTCTAAACATTGCTCAAGACAACCAAGACGTGCTTGACCCAATGGACCAGAATGCTCTGACTATGGCCTTGGCAGGCGATTGGCTGACGCTCGATCCGAAGTGGAACACATCGAAAGGCATAGCCGATGCCAGCTTTTTCGATGGGATTATTCATTTCATGGGCAAGAGCAAATCATGGCATGCAGATGATGCAGGAAGTTTTCAAGATCGATGGTTTCACTATTGGATCGAACCGCTTTCGCCGGCCAGCGCCCCGTCAAGCCACTTGGAATAGCAGCCACCGATCAACGGCTAGCTCGCTCGATTCCCACCCTGGAAATGGCGCGGGGCAAACTGCACAGACTGATGTATTCAGCTAGTGAGCTGCAGCCATGACCGCATGAATGGTCGCACTCTGCTCGATCAGAGGCTGCGAATCAAACCGGCAATCGCCAGCTGGCCACCAAACAGCGAGCCTATAGAAGGTCAGAGAAAGTGGAATGAATTGCGCATGGTTTCCATGCTGAGGCACTCCCTGATGCAGCTTGCGCGTTGATGGGCTCTCCTGGTGGCTGCCGTCACCAGCTGCTCAGCAGCCACACCTTTGATAGTGATCACCGCTATCGCCGCAGGGCTGGCTTCTTTCGCTGGCCTGCCGGCCATGCGCAGGGGCTGCTGCATCGCGCGTGGGCTTGACCCTCTGACGGAATCCACAGCGCCATGGTCCAGGCGCAAGGTGATCAGGCGGAGCATCCTCTTACCTTGCATACCCACACCCTCTCGGCGTCCACTCCGCCGACACCGGCACCTGGTGATCGCACGGCTTGGTTAGGATCATCCGGCACGATTGGTGAGCGCTCCGACGGAGCCGTTGGCCGTCGCTGTGGTGTTCGAACCTTCTTCCGTGCTGTCTTCTGCCCGTGCCCAATGCCCCTACTGTGGGGTGGGTTGTGGGCTGGAGCTCAAGCCGGCGGCGGCGGCTCTTGACGCCACTGCCTACAGCGCTGATTCCTGGACGGTGCGCGGAGACCGGCTGCACCCTTCCTCCCTCGGCCAGGTGTGCGTGAAGGGAGCCACGGTGGCCGAGACCCTCGATCGCAACCGCCTGAGCACACCGTTGTGGCGCGAGCAGCGCGACCAACCCTTTGAGGCGATCAGCTGGGAGCGGGCCTTCACGATCCTGGTGGAGCGGATCCAGGTGATTCAGGCGGAGCGTGGATCGGGCGCGATCGCGATGTATGGCTCGGGCCAGTTTCTCACCGAGGACTATTACGTCGCCAACAAGCTGATCAAAGGGGCCCTCGGCACCAACAATTTCGATGCCAATTCGCGGCTGTGCATGAGCTCGGCCGTGTCGGGCTACAAGCTCAGCCTGGGCTCCGATGGCCCCCCCTGCTGCTACGACGACCTCGACCTAGCAGGCACGGTGCTGCTGATCGGCACCAACACCGCCGACTGCCACCCGGTGCTCTTTCAGCGGCTGCTCAAGCGCAAGCGGCACCAGAAGGAGGCGCTGCAGATCATCGTGGTCGACCCCAGGGCCACCGCCACCAGCGCAGCGGCCGACCTGCATCTGGCCATTCGTCCGGGCACGGATCTGGTCCTGCTGCATGGCGTGGGTCATCTGTTGCTGCAGCTGGGGGCGGTGGATCCGGAGCGGGTGGCGGCCTGCGCGGATGGATTCGCTGAGCTGGCGGCCCTCTGGGCGGGCTGGACGCCGGAGCGGGTTTGCGCCCTCTGCGGCATCGAGGAGGAGGCGCTGCGGCGCCTGGCGGCACTCTGGGCCGCCAGCTCCGGCGTGCTCAGCCTCTGGTCGATGGGGGTGAATCAGAGCGTGGAGGGCACCGCCACAGTGGCGGGGATCATCAACCTGCATCTGGTCACGGGCCAGATCGGCAAGCCCGGAGCCGGCCCGTTCTCCCTCACCGGCCAGCCCAATGCCATGGGCGGGCGGGAAGCCGGAGGCCTGGCTGCGCTGCTGCCCGGCTACCGCTCGATCCACGAGGCCAGCCACCGGGCCGCGATCGAGCAGCACTGGGGCTTTCCCCCCGGCGCGATCTCAGCGCGCGATGGGCTCTCGGTGTGGGAGCAGATCGAAGCGATGGAGCGCGGCGAACTGGGCCTGTGGTGGGTGGCAGCCACCAACCCGCTGGTGAGCCTGCCGTCGCTGGATCGGGTGCGTCAGGCCGTGGCCCAATGCCCCCTGGTGGTGCTGAGCGAGGCCTACGCGGGCACCGAAACCGAAGCGATGGCCCATCTGGTGCTGCCGGCTGCCCAGTGGAGCGAAAAAGAGGGCGTGATGACCAACTCGGAGCGCCGGGTCACCTTGTCGCATGCCTTCCGGCAGGCCCCCGGCGAGGCCCGCCCCGACTGGGCGATCTTCGCGGAGCTGGGCCGCCGGCTGGGGTTTTCCAAGCAGTTCGCCTACGGCTCCGCGGCCGAGGTCTACGCCGAGTTCGCGTCGATCACCGCCGGGAGGCTCTGCGATCACAGCGGCCTGAGCCACGCCCTGCTGGCCGAGCACGGGCCCCAGCAATGGCCGTTCCCGGCTGGCACAGCGGCGGGGGGCGGCCAGCCACGGCTGCACACCGAGGGCGTCTACCCCACCGCTAACGGCAAGGCCCGCCTGCTGGCCCAGCAACCGCTGGGGCTGGCGGAACCGCCGGATGACGGCTTCCCCCTGGTGCTCACGGTGGGGCGGTACCTCGGCCATTGGCACACCATGACCCGCACCGCCCATGTGGAGCGGGTATGCCGCAGCCATCCAGAGCCCCTGCTGGAGATCCACCCAGCAGATGCCAGCTGCTGCAACCTCGATGAGGGCGCCCTCGCACGGGTGAGCTCTCGTCGCGGCGAGCTGACCGTGAAGGTGCAGATCACCGATCGAATTCGCCCGGGCACGGTGTTTCTGCCGATGCACTGGGGTGCCGCCCAGGAGCAGGCGTGTGAGGCCAACCGGCTGATGCATGCCCTCGGCTGCCCGATCTCAAAGCAGCCGGAGCTCAAGGCAGCGGCGGTGCGGGTGGAGCGGGCGGAGATCGCCGGCTGAGATTCAGCTGATCGGCAGCATCGCCTCCACCAGCTCGGGCGAGAGGCGCAGAAGAGCTGAGCCCCTGCCAGTGAGATGGCCATCCACCAGGCCCGACTGACGCAAGCGGGTAAGCATCTTGGTGACGGTGACGCGGGTGTTCCCGATCAGCTCGGCCAGGCGCTCATGGGTGATCCGCAGCGGCAACTCGTACCAGAGACCATTGCGGCGTCCCAGGCGCTCCACCAGTAAGGCCAGCAGCGCCTTCAATCGCTGTTCGGTGTCGTGGTGGTGGCGGATCATCAGCAACTCCAGGGCCCAGGTGTTGAGGTCCGTGCGAACGCTCAGCATTTCGGTGCGCTCCACCCGTTCGATCTGCACCACGGAGAGAGCTTCAAGGCCCACCCAATCGCGGCGCAGGGCCAGGGCATCGCAGACTTCACCCGGTTGAAGAAAGCCGATCGTGATGTCCTGGCCCGAGGAGGCCAGCAAAAACACCCGCAGGATGCCGGAGTGGACGCGAATGGGCGAGGCTGCGGCGGCATGGCCCCCATCCAGTAGCAGGGTCTGGCCCACCGCCATCGTCAGCTGACGGAAGGACTGATGAAGTGGCAAGGCGGCCCTCACGTGTCGTCGTGGGCGT
The DNA here is from genome assembly GCF_024345695.1 of Synechococcus sp. L2F. NCBI lineage: Bacteria > Bacillati > Cyanobacteriota > Cyanophyceae > Synechococcales > Synechococcaceae > Synechococcus > Synechococcus sp. L2F. Next base: position 279,821 of record NZ_JAGQBP010000002.1, read on the forward strand.
AACGGCGGTAAAGGAAATCGAGGGCGCGGTTGCGCAGGTCGAAGTATTCGGGCTGCTCCAGCAGGCGGGCCCGCACACGCGGGCGGGCGAACGGCAGCTCAAGCACCTCACCGATCGTGGCGGCGGGGCCGTTGGTCATCATCACCACCCGGTCGGCCAGGAACAGGGCTTCATCGATGTCGTGGGTGATCATCAGCACCGTCACGCGGTGATCGGCCCAGATCTTGAGCAGCTCCTCCTGCAGTTCCTCGCGCGTGATCGGATCCAGCGCTCCGAACGGTTCATCAAGCAGCAGCACCTTCGGTTTGAGCGCCAGGGCGCGGGCGATCGACACCCGCTGCTTCATCCCCCCCGACAGGCTTCCCGGCTTCTTGTGGGCCGCTTCGCTGAGGCCCACCAGCGCCAGATGCTCCTCCACGATCGCCTTGGCCTGGCCGTTGCGCTGCAGTTCGGGGAACACATTGTTCACCGCCAGGGCGATGTTGTCGTAGGCGCTCAACCAGGGCAGCAACGAATAGTTCTGGAACACCACCATGCGGTCGGGACCGGGATCAACGATGCGCTCCCCGTTCAACCGCACCTCGCCGGTGGTGGGCTGGCGGAATCCCGACACCATGTCGAGCAGGGTGGATTTGCCACAGCCGGAATGGCCGATCAGGCACACGAACTCCCCCTCCGCCACGGACAGATGCACCCCATCCAGCACGGTGTGGGGCCCCCGGGCGCTGGGATACACCTTGGTGACCCCGTCAATCTCCAGATAGGCGCCGGTGGCACGGCTGGCGCTGGCCGCCGTTGAGCTGAGGGTCTGCATGGGGGAGCGGGCAGGGTCGGATGGCGGGGCGGGGTCAGGAGGCGGCGGCCGGCGCCGTTGGCAGCACCACAGCCTCGATGCGCAGCGGGCGCTGCTGCTTCAGCCCCTGCACGTAGGCGGCGGGGTCGGCGGGATCGAGCTGCTCGGCGCCGAAGAAACCCACCGGGGTGGGCTGGGGCGGCTCGGCGGGCAGGCCCAGGGCGGCGGCCGCCTTTCCGAACAGATCCGGGCGCTGCACCCGGTTGAGCACCTCCTCCCAGTTGCTTGGGAAGGGGCAGACGTTCCAGCGCGCCAGCTGGGTGAGGATCCAGGTGGCCTCGGCGCGATCGGGAGCATTCACGCCCGGCCCGAAGAAGCGGTTGAAGCCGGGAATCAGCGCCGGCGCACCGGTGCCGCGGTCGTAGGCCTGGGCCAGGCCGGGCAGCAGCACAGCGGGGCTGGTGCCCACGTATTCAGGGCGGGCCAGCAGCTGGGCCAGCTCCTGGCGGTTGGCCGGGTCTTCGCAGTGGCGGCAGGCCTCCAGCAGGGCGCAGAGCAGGGCCTGATGGGTGTGGGGGTGGGCGGCGGCCCAGTCTTCCCGCACACCGAGCACCTTCTCGCCATGGCCATCCCAGAGGTCGGTGTCGGTGGCGATCACGGTGCCGTGCCCCTCCTGCACGGCGCGGGAGTTCCAGGGCTCGCCCACACAGAAGCCATCGATCGTGCCGGCCTTGAGCGTGGCCACCATCTGGGCGGGCGGGATCACGATCAGCTCCACGTCGCTGCTGGGGTCGATGCCGGCGGACGCCAACCAGGCCCGCAGCATCAGGTTGTGCATGGAGGCGGGGTGCACCATGGCCAGCACCGGCTTGTGGCCGGGGTTGGCGGCGATCCAGGCCTTGAACTCCGCCGCGCTGCGCACGCCGGCCTCATGGAAGCGGCGGTGCAGGGTGATGGCATTGCCGTTGCGCGAGAGCGTGAGCGCTGAGGTGATCGGCACCGGGCGGCGCCCCTGGCTGCCGAGGGTCATGGCGAAGGGCAGACCCGCCACCATCTGGGCCGCATCCAGCACGCCCTGGCGCAGGTTGGCCTCCAGGGTTTTCCAGTTGGTTTCGCGCCGCAGCGTGACCTGATCAAGCCCATACCTGGCGAAGAAGCCGCCCTCAAGGGCCATCACCAGCGGGGCACAATCGGTGAGTGGCACGAAGCCGATCTCCAGATTCACCTTCTCCAGCGTTCCTGAGGCCACAGCGCCCCTGGGTTTGAGGCGCTGCTGGCGGGCATCACGCTGCTGGTTGAGGAAGGTGACCACCTCCGCGCGCAGGCCGTAGTAGGTGGGGTCTTCGACGGCGGTGAGCTGGGAGCGGGGCCGGGCCAGCGGCACATCGAGGATCTGGCCGATGTAGGCCTCCGGGCCGTTGGTGAGCATCACAACGCGATCGGAGAGCAGCAGGGCTTCGTCCACGTCGTGGGTGACCATCACGGCGGTGACCTTGGCCTCCTGGCAGATCTCCATCAGCTGCGTCTGCAGGTTGCCGCGCGTGAGCGCATCGAGGGCACCGAAGGGCTCATCGAGCAGCAGCAGCTTGGGGCGGATCGCCAGGGCCCGGGCGATCGCCACCCGCTGCTTCATGCCGCCGGAGATCTCAGCGGGATACTTATCAGCCGCAGGCGTGAGCTTCACCAGCTTGATGTTGCGGTCCACGATCTCGCGCCGCTCTTCACGGGAAAGCCTGGGCATCACGTTGTCCACGGCGAGGGCGATGTTCTCGCGCACCGTTTTCCAGGGCAGCAGCGAATAGTTCTGAAACACCACCATCCGGTCGGGGCCGGGTTCGGTGACCTCCTGACCGCTCATCAGGATGCCGCCCTCCGTGGCCAGGGTGAGGCCCGCCAGCAGATCCAGCAGGGTGGATTTGCCGCAACCGGAATGGCCGATCAAGGTGACGAACTCACCTTCCGCGATCTGCAGGAAGATGTCCTTGAGGGCCACATAGGTGCCGCCGTTCTTGAGCGGAAACGCCTGGGTGACGTTGTCGACGGTGAGCAGGGCAGGCATGGCTCAGGAGGCTCCGCTGCTCACACGCCGGCCGGCAAACGCCACCAGCCGATCGAGGCACAGGCCGACGATGCCCACATACACAATCGCCAGCACAATCTGGCTGGCGCTCGACTCACCGCCCGCGTTGTAGGCATCCCAGATGAAATAGCCGATGCCGCCATCGGCCTTGAGCATCTCCGCCGCCACGATCGCCAACCAGGCCAGACCCACGGCGATGCGCAGACCGGTGAACACATAGGGAACGGTGGCGGGAATCACGATCTCGCGGATGTACGCGCGCTTGCGCAGCCGCAGCACGCGCGACACGTTGGTGTAATCCTGGGGGATCTCACGGATGCCCACGGCCGTGTTGATGATGATCGGCCAGATGGAGGTGATGAAGATCACGAAGATCGCCGACTTATCGGCGTTCTGAAACACCATCAGGGAGATCGGGAACCAGGCCAGTGGCGGCACCGTGCGCAACACCTGGATCACCGGATCGAAGCCCTTGCCCACGAACCGGTTCAGGCCCAGCAGGCCACCGATGGCGATGCCCACAATGGCTGCCAGGCCATAGCCCAGAGCCACCCGTTGCAGAGAAATCAGAATCTGCCAGCCCAACCCTTTGCTGGTGCCGCCATCATCAAAAAAGGGCTGGCTGATGTAAGGGTCCCAGGTATCTGTCACCACCTTGATGGGCCCCGGCAGACGATCGGCGCCCAGCAGGCCGGAGAGCACCTGCCAGACGATCAGGAACCCACCGATGCAGAGCAGGTAAGGGAGGATTGTGGCGAGAAGGGTGGAACGGCGTTGGCTTTGGCGTTGGCGAGTACGCCGCCTGCCGTTCACAGCGGTGAGGGTCATGAAGGGTGGGGGTGATCAATAGCGAGGGACAGTCGCTCAGGCCAGGGCTTTGATCTTGAGGGCGTCGAGATAAGCCTTGGGATCTTCAGGATCGAAGACCACGCCATCAAAGAACGTTTCCTTGCCGCGGGAATCGGAGGCGGGAATGGAGGCTTCCTGGCCGATCGCCTTGGCGGCCTCCTTCCAGAGATCGGCGCGGTTCACCTTGTCCACCAGCGCATCGATATCCGTAGAGGCGGGTAGATACCCCCAGCGCATGTCCTCGGTCACGAACCACTTGTCATGGCTCTTGTAGGGGAAGGAGGCACTGTCGGCCCAGAAGCGCATCTTGTAGGGGCTGTCCTTCACCACCCGGCCATCGCCATAGTCCACATTGCCGGCCAGGCGGGGCTTGATGTCGCTGACCGTGGCCTTGATGTATTTGTCTTTGGCGAGAATCGTGCACATCTCGTCAAGATTAGCGGGATCATCACACCACATCTGAGCTTCCAGCACGCCCTTCAGCAGGGCCAAGGTGGCCTTGGGGTTCTGCTCCACCCAATCAGCTCGCATGGAGAAGGCCTTCTCCGGATGGAGCTTCCACAGTTCACCGGTCTGGGCCACGGTGTAGCCCAGCTTCTTGTTCACCAGCCGCTCATTCCAGGGCTCACCCACACAGAAGGTGTCCATCGTGCCGGTCTGCATGTTCGCCACCATCTGCGGCGGCGGAATCACCACCAGGTCGGCAGCTGTGTTGGGATCAATGCCATGGGCCGCCAGCCAGTAGCGCATCCAGAGGTCATGGGTGCCTCCGGGGAAGGTCACCGCCGCCTTGAATTTCTTGCCTTTGGCGCCTGCAGCGGCCACGGCCGCCTCCAGGCCCGCCTTGTTGTCGATCGTGAGCTTTTCGGGCAGGAAAGCCTTGGCCGCGGAGATGCCCTGCCCCTGCAGATTCAGGCGCGCCAGCGTCACCATCGGCAGCGGCTGGTTCGACTTGGTGATTTTGCCGGCCGTGAGCAACAACGGCATCGGCGTGAGGATGTGGGCGCCATCAATGCCGCCGCCCTTGGTGCCGAGTTCCAGGTTGTCGCGGGTGGCGGCCCAGGAGGTCTGCTTGACCACCTTCACCTCGGGCATGCCGTGCTTGGCGAAAAAGCCCTTTTCCTGAGCAATGATCACTGGCGCCGCATCGGTGAGGGCGATGAAGCCGAGCGTGGCGCCTTTCACTTCCACATCCCCGCCGCCGCCGCTGGCGGCCGGCACTGAGGCACTGTCCGGCTGTTTGCCGCCGCAGGCGCTCAACCAGAGGGCGCCGGCCGTGGTGCCGGCGGCGGTCACGAGGAACTTACGGCGCGAAAGATTCGGCATGGGGCTGGGGTGTCACGAAGGTCTGGATGCGATTCACGCAATCCGGACGGGCCTCATGAACGAAGCGCACCGAGCCGGCAAGGTTGGCGCACAGGCTGACCAACACGCCTACGTCATCACGGCCAGGGCCCGATTGATGGTGCCGGTTGTTACCGATGGCCGGACTGTGCAGCGTTCAGCCACACGACAGCCCGAATTCCTGTAGCGCCCGCGGCAGGTTGCGGTGCTCATGGCCCGGATGGCTGAGCTTCACCAGGGCGAAGCGCTGCAGTTCATCGAGGCCCTGCCATTGCGCCAGGCTGAGCGGCATGCCCAGCTGCCGGCAGGCCGCTGCCAGCACCGCCGGCAGCGCCTCCCCGTCGGCCGCACTGGGCAGGGCTTCCAGCTGGGCCGGCGGCAGGGACCGGGCCGGGCCGGCGGCCATGGCTGCCGTGCGTAGCAACAGCCATTGGCGCAGGGCCTCGATCGCGAGGGGCTGATCGGGCCAGGCCAGCAGCCCCTCACGCTCCGCTGCGCCCAGGGCCTGCCAGTGGCTGAGCTTGAGCTTCACTCCCGCCAGATCGAGCTTGCGCCGCACCGCCATCGGCAGGCAGCGCAGATCGGCGACGAAATCGGCCTCAAAGCCGAAGCAGCGGTCGTGGCTGGCGCGCGCAGGCAGGCTCATGGGGCAAGATCCTGGCGCAGCTTTTCGCCGCAGCGGGCGGCCAGCAGGGCGCGGGCCTGCTCAAGCCCCGCCGGCAGGCTGTCGCAGCGCTCGGCCAGCCAGAGGTACACCCCCAGGTTCCACAGCAGCGACTCCGCCAGCGGTCCTTCGCCCTGCAGCGCCGCCAGCGCCTGCTCGCGCCAGAGCTCCAGGTTCTGCCAGGGCACCTCGGGGCCGCAGAGGCCATGGTCACGGGGATGGACCAGCAGGCGGGTGATCACGCCATCGCGGCCCCGGGCGGTGATGCCGGCGCGGCTGGTGGGCAGGTCGGTGGAGCCCTCCAGCCCCTTGACCGTGAGCAGATCGGTTTCGCCGGCGTGGGCCAACGCCTCCCAGGCGCGGGCCTCGGTGGGGGGATGAACGAAGCCGCTCACCAGCAGGTGCTCCCCCTGGTGGGGGGTCCAGAGGAGCTCCAGGCTGGCCACCGGCGGCCGCTTGCCGATGTCCTCACGGATCGGCAGCAGCCGTTCGGCGGCCGGGAAATGGCAAGGTTGGTGGGTGAGAGCCAGGCCCTGGATCTCCAGCCGCTGCTGCAGGTCGGCCAGGCTGAGCCGCCGCCAGTCGATGCCGAGGGCAGCGAACAGCTCGGCGAGGCTGATGCCGTACTTCACCGGCATCGGAGCTCCGCCGTGCAGCACCACCGGCTGGCCGGCGGCCGCCAGCAGCAGGGCCAGCAGCGGCAGCAGCGGCGCGGTGCGGCTGCGACCGTCGTACGGCACCCCGAAGCAGAGCGGCCGCTGGCCGGGGGTACGCAGCACCGGGCCGTGCTCGCGGTAGCTGTCGAGCATGCCGGCCAGCTCCAGCGGCGACGGCCGGCGAATGCGATGGGCGATCAGGAACGCCCCCAGCTGGGCATCGCTCACCGGCCCCAGCAGCATCAGATCGGTGGCTTCGCGAGCCTCGGCGCGGGTCAGGCCGGTGCTGGTGTGCTCACCGCTGCCCACCTTGGCCAGCAGCTCGCGGAAGCGCATCACCTCCGGCGCCAGCGCCGGGCGGCGGCCGGCGCCTGGGGCGCTGGCGCCCTTCACGGCAGAAATCGGTACCACCTGCGACAAGACTTCGGCGCTCCGGCTGAAAGGGTGAGGATTCCGATCATTAGGCATGCGCAGGCCCGCTGCGAACTCTGCAGGGGTTCCCGCGCCATGCGGCCGGCGGCCCGATCGGTGTTTCCCCTCTCGTTTCCCTTCCCTCCATGGCGACGCTCAACAAGGTGGAGCAGGCCAAGGCCGGCTTCTGTGGTCTGGATCTGGCGCCGCGGCTGAGTGAACTGAGCGCCGCCGGCTGGGAATCCCTCGATGAGGCCACCCTCACCATCCATCTCAAGTGGCTGGGCATCTTCTTTCGGCCGGTCACGCCCGGGCGCTTCATGCTGCGGCTGCGGCTGCCCAACGGCGTGATCCACGCCGACCAGCTGGACGTGCTGGCAGAGGCCGTGGATCGCTGCGGCAGCCACGGCAGCGCCGACATCACCACCCGCCAGAACATCCAGCTGCGCGGCCTGCTGCTGGAGGACATGCCGCCGCTGATGGCGGCGCTCGAGCGGGTGGGCCTGACCAGCCGCCAGTCGGGCCACGACAACCCCCGCAACGTGACCGGCAACCCCCTGGCCGGCATCGACCCCGAGGAGTTCATCGACACCCGGCCGCTGGTGGACAGCATCCAGGCGGCGGTGCTGGGGCCCGACGGTCCGCGCAACCTGCCGCGCAAGTTCAACGTGGCGGTGGGCGGCGCCCCCGACTCCTTCCTGCTGCACAACGACCTCGCCTTTCTGCCCGCGTTCCACGACGGCACGCTGGGCTTCACCGTGATGGTGGGCGGCTTCTTCTCAGCCCAGCGCAACGAGCTGGCGATCCCGCTGGGGTTGTGGCTGCAGGCCGATCAGCTGCCGGCCTTCACGCTCGCGGTGCTGCGTCACTACGAACGGCAGGGCGACCGCAGCAACCGCAACAAGACCCGCCTGATGTACCTGATCGATGCGCTCGGGCTCGACAGCTACCGGGCGGAGGTGGTGGGGAGCTACGGCGCCGTGGCCGGCGCTGCTGCCGCCGCCGCCCTGGTGCCCCATGACGGCTCCCATCTGGTGTGCCGCGCACCGCGGGACATCTGTGGCGTGCACGCCCAGAAGCAGCCGGGTCTGCACTGGGTGGGCCTGCATGTGCCGATGGGTCGGCTGCACGCTGATGGGATGGGCGACCTGGCCCGGCTGGCCCGCACCTACGGCAGCGGCGGGCTGCGCCTGAGCGAAAGTCAGAACGCCCTGATCGCCGATGTGCCGGGCGATCGGCTGGAGGCGCTGCTGGCCGAACCGCTGCTGCGGCACTTCCGCGTGGATCCCGGTGCGCTTGCGGCGGAAGCGGTGAGCTGCACCGGTAACCGCTACTGCAGCTTCGCGCTGATCCCCACCAAGAGCACGGCCCAGGCGGTGGTGGAGGAACTGGAGCGGCGCCTGGAGGTGCCCCATGGCGTGCGCACCCATTGGACCGGCTGCCCCAATGCCTGCGGCCAGCCCTACATGGGTTCGATCGGGCTGATGGGGGCCAAGGCCCGCAAGGACGGCGAAATGGTGGAAGCGGTGAAGGTGTTCCTGGGCGGCTCGATGGCGGCCGATCCCCGGCTGGCGGAGCTGCATGACAAGGGCATTCCGCTCAGCGAGCTGCCCGAGGCGCTGGAGCAGATTCTGGTGGAGCGGTTCGGCGCCCGGCCGCGGGCGCTCCCGGCCTGACCCGCAGTGGGCCGGTGGCGCAGGCTCCTGATTGCTAGAACAGCCAACCAGCCAGCCACCGCGAACCCGATGCTGCCTCGCGACGGCGATCCGAGCGGCGATCCGGCCCAGCTGCCACCGGCGGGTGATCCCGCCCGCTGGCCGTGGCTTCAGCAACTCCGGCGCCGGCCGCAGCTGGAGCTGGCCCCCTGGCTCACGGCGCTGGAAGCGGGCAGCGTGCCCGCGGAGGCCGACCTGCTCACCGTGCTGGCCGAGCGTTTGGATTCCAGCAGTGCGCCCCGGCTGCTGGCCTGGTGGTTGCGGCAGGACCCGCCCGATCCGGCCCTGGGCGAGCGGATCGGGCGGCGGCGCGAGGCCAGCTGCGCCGAGCTGTTGCGGCAGGCGCTGGCGCGCGCTCCCCAGCAGGCCCCCCTGCTGCTGCCGTTGCTCGGCCACCAGCGGGATCCCGCCGATGCCGCCCTGCTCAGCCGGCTGGCGCTGGCGCCGGGCCCGGCGGCGCAGCGCCGTGCGGCGCTGGAAGGGCTGGCGGTGGGCCTGTCCAGCTGGCCGCTGCCGGCGCTGCGCCGCACGCTCTCGCAGCTGGCGGCCGATCTCGACCCCCAGCTGGCCTCCGACGCCGTCGACCTGCTGGCCCGCCTGCCCCGAGGGCGGGCGCTGCTGCTGGGCCTGGCGGCAGACCGGCTCGATCCGGCCGTGGCGGCGCGGCGGCAACGGCGCCTGCACGCCCTGCCGCCCAGCCCCCTGCTGCTGCTGGTGCACGGCCGCAGCGGCGGTCTGATCCCGGACGACCTGTTGGCCCTGCGCGACACGCTGGAGCAACAGCGCGGCGCCAGCGTCCGGCTGCTGGCGCTCACCGCAGCGGAGGGGTCGCCCCATGCACCCCTGCCGCCGCGGCCGGAAGGACCGGAGGGCGCCACGCTGGTGCCCCTGTTCCTCGTGCCAGGCGGCCATGTGCGGCACGACCTGCCGGCGATCGCCGCCCGCTGGCGTCAGGCGGGTCCGCTGCACCGGCTGCCGTTTCTGGGGGCCTGGCGCTGCTGGCAGCAGGCCCTGGCGCAGGAAGTGCAGGAGCTGGGACAGGGGGCGGCCGCAGCGCCGCTGCTGCTGCACCACCCCCTGGACGGGGCGCTGGGCCGGCGCTACCTGCAGCACCTGAGCAGGATCACCGGTGCCGGTTGCCGGCCCGCTTCATACAGTGCGCCAGATCCACAGGAGCTCCAACTGGCGATCCGCAGCCCTGTCCTTGCTCTGGCGCTGGCCGCCAACCGCCTCACGGACAGCCTGCCGCTGGAGCTCGGCCCCCCCTTGCTGCAACGGCCGCGCCTGCAGCGTGTGCTGCTGGAGCAGCTCGCGGCGCTGCCATGACAGCCACGCCCCTGCCGGACGACGTTTCCCCTTCCAGCGGCGTTTCTGCCAGCGGCAAGGTTTATCTGGTGGGGGCAGGGCCGGGCGATCCCGAGCTGCTCACGCTCAAGGCCCACCGGCTGCTCAGCCAGTGCGATGCCCTCGTCTACGACTCGCTGGTGCCCAAGGCCCTGCTCGATCTGCCGCCGGCCGGCTGTGAGCGCCATTTCGTGGGCAAGCGGCGCGGGCACCATTCCGTGCCACAGCCGAGCACCAATGCCGTGCTGGTGGAGCTGGCCCGGCGGCATCGGCTGGTGGTGCGCCTGAAAGGAGGCGACCCGTTCCTGTTCGGCCGGGGCGGTGAGGAAGCGGCGCACCTGGCCCGCCATGGCGTGGCTGTGGAAGTGGTGCCGGGGGTCACCGCCGGCATCGCGGCGCCGGCCTATGCGGGCATTCCGGTCACCCATCGGCGCGCCGGCTCGAGCGTCACCTTCGTGACGGGGCACGAGGAGATCGACAAAGGGCGCCCCGGGGTGGACTGGCGCGGCCTGGCCCGCTGCAGCGACGGCCTGGTGATCTACATGGGCCTGCACAACCTGCCACGCATCTGCGAGGAACTGATGGCGGGCGGCCTGGCGTCCACCACCCCCGCCGCCGTGATCCAGCAGGGCACCGTGAGCGGCCAGCGCCAGCTGATCGCCGACCTCGGCAGCCTGGCAGCGCGGGTGACGGCGGAGGGGTTCCAGTCGCCGTCGATCGTGGTGGTGGGCCAGGTGGTGGAGGAGCGGGTGGCTGGCTGCGCCCCAGCACCGGCCGCCGTGGACATGCCGATCCCCTTCTGAACGCGGGAGTTCAGCACGGCGTTACACCCGGCTGGCCTTCGGCGCTCAGTCGAGCTGGAGCACGCCGCGGGTGCGCTCGCGCCGCTGGCGGTCCTGGGCCTCAAACGCCTCCATGCAGCCATCGGTGGGCGTGTCCAGGCAGCTCACGTAGCTGGAGGCATCGATCAAGGCGGCGCGCAGTGCCTTGGCGGCCGGCAACAGGCTCACGCCCTGGGAGCTGGCCTTTCTGGGCGGCGTTGGGCCCCTTGCGCACGATGCCGAGTTCGCTGAGCTTCTGCTCGGAGAGCACCTCCTTGAGGTTGGCGCGCTCCACCACCAGGTCTGCTGGGTGACCGTGTTCTTGAAGGCCGGCACCGACACGGTGGGGCGGCTGGTGGGGCGGCTGGCGGGGCGGGGGGCCGTGCGCTGGCTCTGGGCCAGGGCCGGGGCGGGCAGCAGCGGCGTCAGCAGGCAGGGGGCAGCGGCGGCGCTTGCAACGGTTGAAGCTCTGTGGCGCATTCAACCAACCGGAACGGTTTCCGGTCCCAAAACGTCATTCCGTAGTGGTTGAAACGTTCAACTGAGTGTGATGATCGTTTAGGTAGACCACCGTCTGACGCCGGTTCCGCCCGGTGTGGCCCCAATGACCACAACCGCTCTGCCACAGGGCCCGCATCGCTCGCCCCGGCCGGCGCCGATGTTTGAGCTGATCCCCTACGAGAAGTTTCGCGATACCCCGGCGGTCCGCTTCTTCGATATCACCGTGCCCACCTCGAATGCGAGGGATCTGGTGGTGCACACCGGGCCGGCCGTGAGCCCCCCCGACGACCCCGCCACCGGGGCGTGGCAGTTCTATCTGCATCCCCATCAGGAAGACAACCTGCTGGCCATGCACGGCGGCCGCACCTTCTTCCTGGTGAACCTGGGCTGGAACTACCCGTTCCACATCGTTCGGCTCGACACCGGCGGCGACATCCTGCGCATTCCGCCCGGCACCTTCCACCGCTCGGTGTCCGACCCGGATGGCTCGCTGGTGCTGAACCAGGCGGTGCGCGAGGAAGGGGCGTCGCTGGTGCGTGAATTCCGCGTCTACAACAGCCACAACATTCCCCAGCTCTACGCCGTCACCAGCCAGACAGCACCGCTACCGAAGCTGCACGGCGTCACTTGGTGAGACATGCCCTCCAGGGGCTGGCGGAGGTGAGCAGCAAGCAGCGGGTGGTGCGGTGAGCCGACCCACAGCAAGGCATCGAGCTTTGTAACGTTTTATAAAAACGCTGTGGCTTCTCCCCTCTCCCTCGATCGCGAGTTCACCGTGGCGATGCACTCGCGCACCATCGACGACTGCAACGACATCGAAGCCCTGCGCGCCATCGCCAAGACCCTGCTGGAGGCCTGGCAGTTGCAAGCCATGTTCAGCGAGGACTACGGCGCCCAACTGCTCCGCGTCCATGCCCCCTGAGGCGAGCAGCCCGCAGCCGCAGCTGGCCATCGTCGGCGCGGGGCTGGCCGGATGCGCCCTCGCCGCCCAGCTGACGCAGCTGGGCTGGCCGGCACCGATCACCCTCTGGGAAGCCGGGCGTGGGCCCGGCGGTCGCGCCAGCACCCGCCACTCCCGCCACGATCCGCAGCGGCGGGCCGACCACGGTGCTCCACTGCTCACCATCACCACCGATCCGCCGCCGGCGCTGCTGGCGCCACTGCTGGCGGGTGGCTGGATCGAACCCTGGCCTGAACCCTGCGCCCGCCTTGATGCCAGCGGCGCCCTGCAGCCGATCGGGCCGGAGCCGTTGCTGCAGGGCAGCCGCTACCGCGGCCGCGGTGGCATGGAGCAGGTGTGTGCCGGGTTGCTGGCCCTGGCCGGCGCCGGCTGCACGCTGCACAGCTCCCGCCTGATCCAGCGGCTGGAACCACGGGCAGGCGGCGGCTGGCGCCTGCTCTGCGGCGATGGCGAACACCTGGCAGACGCCGACTGGCTCGTGCTGAGCGGCACCCTGCTGGTGCATCCGCGCGGGCGGGCCCTGCTGGGCGCTGCACCCGCACCGCTGGCGGCGCTGGCGGCCGGCGACCCGCAGCTGGCGGCGGCGCTGCGCGTGATCGCCACCCTGGGCGCGGAGCCTTGCAGCAACCTGATCTGGCAGCTGGAGGGGGCGGCGGCGGAACCCTGGCTGGCCCTGCCGTTTCGCCTGCTGGAGTTCGAAGCCGGCGCCCAGCACCGCTGGGGGCTGCGGCGCGTGTCGATCCAGCCCGGTGCGCAGGGCCGCTGCGCGGTGGTGGCCCATTCCAGCGCCGCGCTCGCCGCCGACCATCTGCAGACGGTGGGCTCGGGCTCCGCCGCTGTGCAGCTCCCGGGGGTGAAGCTCGACCCGGAGCGCGAGCAGGCCCTGATCGCGCAACTCACGGTCGCCGTGCAGGCCGCGCTAGCCGCCTGGCTCCCTGAGGCGACCGGCCAGCCGCCGGCGGGAGAGCGGCAGCTGATGCGCTGGAGCGCCGCTTTTCCCCGCGGCGAGGGGTTGCCCGCCGACCTCAGCCTCTGCGCCCACAGCCGCCTGGCGTTCTGCGGTGACTACCTGACCGGACCCGGATTCGGCCGCGCCGAAGGGGCGTGGCGCAGCGGCGAACACCTGGCCGAGCGCCTGATGGGGCTGCTGAGCCCCCCTGGCACGCCAGCAGTGGGCACGACTTCAGGGCTGGGGGAAGCTGCGGAAGCGCATGAGGCTTCAGCTGAGGCCACCGGTGAGGCTGCAAAAGCGAATGAGGCTTCAGCTACGGCCACGGCTGGGGGTAGGCGTTCGTCTTCAGCGTGGAACGCGCGTCCCGACACGGCGGCCCGAGGGAGGCAAGACAATGGCTGAGCCCCGCCTGCCGCCCATGCCCCCGATGTGCCGGCCGCAGGCTCTGGCGCAGCAACTGAAGCGCCAGGCAGGGCCACTGCCGCGCCAAGCCAGGCGCTCGGCCCGCCGCTGGTTCGCCACGGCCGGGCGCGCCGCAGCGGCGATGGTTGCTGTGCTGGCTCTGGTGCTGCTGCCGCTCCTGCAGGCCCCCGCCCCGGCGCTGGCGGCGAGTCCCGAGGCTTACCGCTGCGATGGCGATCCCCTGCTGGCCCTGGCCGACAACGGCGCCGTTGATGCCATCGGCATTCCCAACACGGCGGCGGGCACGGTGCCGGGCGCGTTCGTGGTGCTGCGGTGGCGCGGGGTGACGCTGCAGCTGCCGCGCACCAACAACGCCGGCGCCCCCAGCTACACCGACGGCAAGTGGTGGTGGAGCCTGGAGGATCCGGCGGCGCCGCGCTTCCAGCAGCGGCAGGGGGGCGTGATCAGCTACGCCTGCGAGCGCGCCGCTTGAGCAGCAGCGCCCTGCCCGCCTGGCGCGTGTTGCTGCGCGGTGCACGGGAGCGGGAGGGTCGCTCGCCGGCGGCGCGCTGGCTGCAGCTGGCCAGCGTGGGCACCGATGGCACGCCACGGGTGCGCACGCTGGTGTTCCGCGGCTGGGCAGATGCGGTGCGGCTCGATCTGCTCAGCGACGGGCGCAGCGCCAAAGCCGAGGAGCTGGCGACCCAGCCGGCGGTGGAACTCTGCTGGCTGCTGCCGAAGGCCCGCAGCCAGTTCCGCCTGCGCGGGCGCCTGGAGCTGCCGGTCGGCGCAGACCTGCTGGCGGCGCGCGAGCGGCACTGGCGCCAGCTGAGCCCGGCGGGGCGGGCGTTGTGGGGCTGGCCGCCGCCGGGGCAGGCACTCGATCCGCAGGCGGCGTTTCCGGGCGAACTGGCCGACGGCACGCCCTTGCCGCCCCACTTTCTGCTGCTGCGCATTGCGGTGCAGCAGGTGGAGTTGCTGGAGCTCAGCGGCACACCGCACCGCCGTCAGCGCTGGCGGGAAGCCACCGGCTGGCAGTGCGAGGCGCTCAATCCCTGAGCCGCCTGTGCCGCCAGAACACGCTCAATCCGGGAGCGCTTCCCCCTCCAGAAAGGGCTCGAGAAACTGGAGCGGCCGGTGCATGGTGGCCGAGAAGCCCAGCAGCCCCGGATCGCGGTGCACGGCGAGCAGACGGTCGTCGGCGTCGATCAGGAAGGTGCCGCCGCGCTGGGTGAGGAAGTCGTCGCGGGGCACATAGGTGCGCCAATGGCCCAGCACTTCGATCATGTTGCGCAGCCGGGTGGTGGCCAACTCGAAGGGCCGCAGCGGCGTGCGGCGATCGCCGGTGTAGCCGCGCAGCACTTCCGCCAGCGTGCCCGGCGAGCTGATCCCGGCGCACATCAGCAGCAGGCCGGGCCAGGGGCCGGCGCTGGCCCCCAGACCCTCCGTCAGGTCAAGGGCGCGGTGCAGCCGGGGCTCGGAATCCACCAGCAGCCGCTCCGGGGGGAAGCCGGTGAACGCGCAGAAGCGCTCACGCCCGGGGCCATGGCTGATACCGATGGCCAGCACCTCGATGCCGGCGGACTGCAGCCGGGGCAGGGCAGGCACCAGCGCCTGGGCGTACTCGAGGCTGTCGAAATCACCGAGCTGGGGCCACAGCAGCACCAGGCGACGACGGCCCGGCCCCATGGCGGGCAGGCCGGCCAGGCGCTCCAGCAGCGCGGCAGGGGCGCGGCAGCCGACGGCCACTCCTGCGGCGGGAGCTGGAGCCGCTTCAGGGGCGGGGGCAGCGGTCATGGCGGGGGAGAAGGAGAAGGGAGCGGACTCAGCCCTGGCGATGGCGCCGGCGGCCGAGCGGTTCGATCCACTCCTGGCGGATCAGGTCGTTGTGCAGCTTGGCGGAGGAGAGGCGGCAGCCCAGCTGGATTTCGCCGTCGTCCAGCAGGCGACCGAGACGCAGCGCCGTGGCCTCCTCGACCCGCGAAAAGCCCTGCTGACGGGCCACGACCCAATCGAGCTCCGACGGGGTGATCACCCCGGTGGCGAGGGTTTCGATGAAGAGTTCGCCGACGGTCATGAACCGATGTTGCGGAATGTAAACATCCTGTCGCGAGACGCGGGCCGGCGCGGGCCCGGCCGAGAGCCGCACACGGCCAGACCGAGTCAGCCGCAGGGCCAGCCGCTGCCTTGCCTCCAGCGCTCCTGTGCGGCGCCACTTCCGTGCACCAATCGCTCAGGCGCACGGCGCCTCCTGCGGCCCAACGGCTCCAAGTCCGCACCCGCGTCATCGCCGCAGCCGCTCGGCCCCGACCCCACCTCCCGACCTCGACCCCGCCCACAAGCCGGTCTCCTCACACTTCTTCACCTGTCGCGCCATCGTGTGTAAAGAAATGAAAAGTCCATGACCACCCTCACCCTGCTGGAAGTGTTCCTCGGTTTCCTCACCGCGGCCGTTGCCCTCTGGGCCGCCGGGCTGGCCGGCCCTTCCCAGGGACAGCTCTGAGCCGGCGCTGCCAGCTCCGCTTTTCTCAGAATTCCCGCCCCCGTCCCTTTCCCCCTTCTTCCCCCCTCACCACCGCTCCGGCTGCACCCATGACCTCCTTTCTGTCCCGCTACGTGCTGCGGGAAGGCTTCCTCGCCAACACCGGCCTGCTGATCCTGCGCCTGGCCATCGGCGCGATGATGATCCACCACGGCCAGGAGAAGCTGGCAGATCCGCAGACCTTCGCCACCAATTACGTGGTGCCGTTGCACCTGCCCTTCCCGGTGTTCTTCGCCGAAGTGGCGGGCTTCTCGGAAATCCTCGGCTCCTGGTGCGTGATCCTGGGTTTCTTCACACCGATCGGTGCGCTGGCCCTGGCCGGAACGATGGGCGTGGCGGCTTACCACCACATCCTCACCAGCGGCTTCAACATCTACGTGCTGGAACTGGTGGTGCTGTACCTGGGCGGCAGCCTGGCGATCCTGCTGAACGGCCCGGGCCGCTTCTCCTTTGATGCCGGCATCCTCAGCGGCCTGCTCGGCGCCCGCCAGCCCCAGACCGCCGCAGCCGCCGGCAGCGCGGCCATGTCCAGCAGCGTGCCCCTCAACCGAGCAGCCACCGCTGCTCCGACCTCCCTCTGAGAATCGAATCTCCCCGCTGAGCGGACATGCCGATTCCCCCACTACCGGCCCTGGTCACCCTCGTGGCCATGGTCGGCTTTCTTGCCACCGTGATGCTGGTGGGCGCGGCTCGCGTCAAGCACGGCGTCAAACCGCCCTCGGTGGCGGGTCCTGAACCGTTTGAGCGGGCGCTGCGGGTGCAGCAGAACACTCTGGAACAGCTGATGGTCTTCCTGCCCTGCTTCTGGCTGGCGGTGGCCTTCAGCAGTGAGCCGGTGGCCACAGCGCTGGGCTTCGTCTGGGTGGGCGGCCGCGTGGCCTTCGCCGTCGGCTACCTCCAGGCGGCCGAGAAACGGGCCGCCGGTTTCGCAATCAGCTTCACCAGCAGCATCGTGCTGCTGGTCATGGCCCTGGTGGGTGTGCTCGCCAGGCTGGGCTGAACCCCGACAGGGTGGCGCCGCGCAGGCCTTGGCATTCCAGGAGGAACAGTTCAGGTCAGGAGGAACGGTTCGGGCCTTCTGCTTCGAGGCTGCTCCTCAGCTACTGCTGGTGCTGCTGGTGCTGCACCTCAGTTGTTGCTTCCCAGTCCTCGCTTCGCTCTTCAGCTCCTGCTTGTCTTCGTTGCTGGCGAGTGTGTGCTGGTCATCCCACGCATGACCTGGCCCATGATCCTCACCCGCACCCAGCGCGGCAGGGGGACCAGGGCGTAGGTCAACAGCTTGGAGAGGGCGCCGGGCAGCACGGTGCCTTGACGCCCGAGGGCCTCAAGGATCGGCTGGGCGATCGCTTCGGGGTCGAGAGCATGGCCAAGGCGCAGGCCGGCCCGGCTCGCGAAGCCGCTGTGGGTGGGCCCCGGCGCAGCCGCCAGCACATCCACGCCGCAGGCGCTGAGCTCCACCTGCAGCGCTTCCGCCAGGGCCTGCACGTAGGCCTTGGTGGCGGCGTAATGGGCGGCGTAGGGCATCCCCTGAAAGCCCACGATCGAGCTGAGCAACACCAGACCACCCCGGCCCCGGGCGCGAAAGCGGCGCCCGAAATGGAAACAGGCCTGCATCAGCGCTCGGCCGTTCACCATCAGCAGCTCGGTTTCGCTGGTGAGGTCGGCATCGAGGAAGGGGCCCGAGCTCCCGAAACCCGCGGCGGCCACCAGCAGACCCACCTCCAGCGGATCCGTGGCGGCACGAAGCACAGCGAGCTGGTCGTCCCGCGCCAGATCCAGATCCAGCACGCGCAGCTGCACGCCGTGCCGGGCAGCGAGCTGGGCGGCAAGGCCATCGAGCGCAGGGCGGCTGCGGGCCACCAGCACCAGGTTCAGCCCCGTCTCCGCCAGGTGGCAGGCCAGGGCACGGCCGATGCCGGAAGAGGCCCCGGTCACCACGGCCCAGGGTCCGTAGCGGCTGAGGAAATGCTGCTGACGGCGGGTACGGGCGGCTGTCATTGCTGGGTAGCGACTGGAACGACTGGGGAACGGATGGAGCGCGGCTGGTGTACAGGCGGGGAGTGGATTGGAGCGCGGCGGGGATAGGCAGCGGCAGGCGAAAGGCAGTTCCGGGTGTTAGCCATGACGTGCGTCATGCCATTGAGCAAAAAAGAGAGGGGACGGATCCGGCAGGGGCGTGGCCCAGCTCAGCCACGTCCGGCTCCGGGGCCAACAGGGCGGGCCACCGCCTCCAGCAGGCGCCTGGCCAGAACGGGATCGTCGACCAGGCGCGCCAGCAGCACCGCTCCCACCATGGCCGACGCCAGCTGCAGCGCTGCATCACTGGGGGTGGCATCGCCGGGCTCGTCCCCGCAGGGCACTTTGGCGGGCGGACGGGCGGGCAACTTGCGCTCGATCGCCGCGAGCAACCCATGGGCCGCAACGGCAAAGGCGGCGCGCACGGACGCCGGCTGGCGACCCCCCTCACCCCCAAGCGCCGCGATCACGCAGCCCCGCTCCGGGTGAGCGACGTGCTCGGGCGAGAGGTAGAAGGCAAGGCTCTGCTCCAGCGAAAGCTCCTCAGCCAGCGGGCCCTCGGCGCTGGCGGCGGCTGCCGTGCGGATGGCTTCAGCCACCAGGGCATCGCGGCTCTGGAAATGGGAATAGAAGGCGCCATGGGTGAGGCCGGCCTGCTTCATCAGCGCCGGGATGCCGATACCCGAGAGCCCCTGACGGCGAAATTCAGCAGCGGCAGCGCGCAGGATGCGCTCACGCACAGCCTGCTTGTGACCGTCGGCGTATCGCATGATGAGCATCATGCCATGAATCCGTGGGCCTCACCCGCCGCGCAGCGGGTGGCTCAGCTGCAGGCATGAACAACCCCGATGGGAAAGCACAGCTGGGAAGCTGCGGAACAACGCTTGGGCGCTCCCGTCGCAATTCCGTGAGGCTGAACAGAGAGGCACTTCAAGCCGTATCTCGGCGAGCGGCAGTCATTCAGGGGCGCAGCAGGAGATGGATTTGAAGTGTTCACCCCGCATCACCCGGCTTCCCCAGACAGTGTCAGCACCGTCCTAGGCCTCAACCTCCCAGAGCACCATGCACGCTCGCTTGTGAAGGATCTGTAGTTCGTAGCTGCTGGAACAGGCCGAGGCCGCATAGCCATAGCAGACATGCAGCGGCAGAAGATGCTCTTCCCTGGGATGGCAGTAGCGGGCAAAAGGGGCGTCCTGCCAATGGAGCAGACGCTGGCTGCGCTCCTGTTCAGCGAGCTGGCGGTTGGAACAGGTGTCGAGCAACCAGTTCTCGAAGGCCCCATTCATCGCCTTGGATTCAGCTGTATCGGGCGTGAAGAAGGCCTTCATGTTGTGGAAGGAGAAGCCCGAACCGATCAGCAGCAACCCCGGATCTGCCAGGCCTTGCAGGGCACGGCCCAGGGCCAGATGCTGGGCAGGATCCAGGCTGCGAAGCAAAGACAGCTGCACGCACGGGATCTCTGCCGCGGGAAACATGATCTTCAGAGGCACGAACAGGCCATGATCCAATCCTCTCGTGGTCGTGAGGCGGGCCTCGATGCCAACTTCAGCCAGCGCCGCAGCGATGGCGCACGCCAGCGGCGGATCACCTGGGCATGGATACTGAATCTCGTACGACTCGTTTGGAAATCCGCTGTAGTCATAGAGAAGCGACGGATTCGCGCCGGCAGTCACAGTGGGTTGCTGCTCTTCCCAATGGGCACTCACCACAAGGATGGCGGAAGGCCGCTCGATCGTGGCGGCAATGGTTGTCAGGCAAGCAACCATTTCGGCATGGGCCGCATCACCAAGCAAAGGCAATGGACCACCACCATGGGAGAGAAACAGACCCCGGCGTCGCTGCACTGATCACTCCTGATGCAAAGCTGCTTGCACAGCTGCCTGGGTGGATGAGCGCCAGTGCCCAAGGCCATGCAAAGCATTGAGCCCAAGGTTATGAAAGGCACTGAGCCCATCACCCAAACCCCAGAACTGTCAGAGCAACTGTAGAGCAGACGCACAGGGGAGAACCACTGCCTGCAGCAGGGAGGCAGCAGCAGCGACGACAGACGTAGCGGCAGCAGCAATGGCCGGGAAGGAAAGGCCGCCCCATCAGCGAAGCCGGTGGTCAGTCTTCCTCGGAGATGTACAGCTCCGTGCCTCGCTGGTAGAAGTTGAAGGTTTTACCCTGGTCTTCGCAATCGGATTGGGTGGCCGCGTAAGCCTTCAGAGGGGTGCGTACGATATTGGTGACGCCGGTGGTGTTGTCGTCGTAGCGCACATTGAGCGCAGGCGATTTATTCTCGCCTGCAAACTTGTAGTTCCAGGTCAATTTCAGCCACTTTCCGGGTGCCACGGTGGCAGACGTCCACTCACCTGAGCTGCCCCAGCGATAAGCGAAGTTCACGGAATAACCGGTTTCGGTGCCGATGCAGGCCAAGGCGAACTTCGTTGACTGAGCGGAGGCGATTGGGGCCTGCGCCACTGTGAACGGAATCACCAGCAAGGGGATGGCCCACCAGCGGCGCGCAGACCTTTGCAAGGAGTGTGGCGCCGAACAAGCCGCCGAAAGAGGCCGCGAAGATTCACCCGGAAGACGGAACGAACGCCGAACCGGCCTAGCAGAACAAAGCAAGCGCAAGGACTTGAGAAACATAGATTGCAACCCCATGACTACACCGATCATCCGAAGCGCAAACATAACTGAATGAGGCCCACCTGTCTGGCAAGTGTCATCATTGGTAAAGGCCTACTCCGCGCTAACCACATCACGAACAAGCGCGGCAGCAGCTTGCCAGCCACTGCCAGGCAGGGACTGAGGCCAGGCAGGGACTGAGCCTGCTCCTGATGGTTCTGCTGATGGGTTGAGGTTTTCATCCTCTGGCCCATGGATGCAAAACCATGGTGATCGGAGATGGATCGCAGCTGGCACAGGTGAATGAACCACTCGTGCATGTCAGCTCGACACCGGCAGCAAGGGATGACCGAGAAACCAACCGATGCCGTCGGCCACCAGCACCAAGCCAAGCACCACCACCACCGCCGCTGTGAGCTTCGGCAGCACCGACAGACTGAGCGAGGCCAACGACTGAAAGATCCTGCCGGCCCGCTGCGGAAAGAGGAAACGCAGCCCGATCAGGCTGAGCAGAGGCAGCACAAAGATGAGGTTATAAACGAGGAGATAGGCGACTCCCGCCAGCCCCTGCGGGTCATGTTGCACGATCCGCTCCACAGCCGCGAGGTAGGGCACGGCGCCCGGAAGGCCCACCAACACCAAGCTGCCCCCGAGCACCGCCATGGCGGCCGGTGAATTGCCGGTTGTTGGGGCCTCCTGTGGTTTGGCGGTGGTTGATCGCTGCATGAGCCAGGGGGAGGCCAGCAGCAACAGTCCCACCAGGATCTGAATCACCAACTCCAGTGCCTGGGGTTGATTCCAGAGGCGTGCAAGACCTGCACCGAAGTGCGCTGTGAAGGCTTCTGCTCCTAACAACAACAAAAGGCCAAAGCACACATACACCACATAAACCCCCGCCACAAACGAACCCGCAAGGGCCACGGGACGACGGCTACCAAGCGCCACCGTCATCGGCACCAGAGCCAGGGGAACCATCGACAGACTGTCAACCAGGCCGATCGCCACCAAAACAAGAAGCAGGCCCACGCTCGCACCGATCCAGCCGGGAGCTGGATTGTATGGGAGGAAGGTGGAAAGTCAGCAGGCTTTTGTTGGACGACTGAATCCTGAGCAGGAGGTGATGCTGGAGCGCTGAGATCACCATGGTCATGGTGTGGGGGAGATAGGCCAAAGATAATCAGCCAGATGGTCGCTGACGATCAATTGGCAGCAAATCCGATGTGTTCAATCCCGTGGTTCTCGCTGACAAGTGTGCAGGTATCCTCCCGATCGGACCGACCGTCGTGGAGCCCTCACAAGACCTGGGCTCAGCTCTGTGAAAAACCACCTGACCACAACGCGCCGCGACTCCGCGAAGCCATTGGAAGATCGATGATCAATTCAATGATCCAAGGAAAAAACCAACGATGCCACAAGACCAATAGCCAGAAATTGATCCCATCGCTTGAAGACGAAACATCATAATGGCTCTGTAATCGGCGCCTGCCTCGTACCTTGAGGTTGCTTTTCAAAGACGACCACACTGTCGTAGATCGAGATGCAGTCTGTGGTGCGGGTGAATGAGGAAATCGGCAAGGCACCCCGCGCATGCACGGCATTGATCTCATCAATCTTTCCCTTCGCGAACTCTACAAAGCTCCCCGATCTTCCAATCCCACCTTCATACTCATCCCAATAGCAAGTATGCGTATCTTCCACCATGTAAACGCCTCTGGGATGAATGCGTTCATAAAGCAATTCAAACGAAGAGACCATGTGGCTCATCCGATGGCTGCCATCATCCAAGACAATATCGATTCGTGGATAGCGGCTGAAGATCCGCTCGATCACCGCAGGATCATCCTGGCTACCAACGAAGATCTCAACACCTTCGCCCTCATGCCGCTTGCAATCTGGATTGATGTCAAGACCAAGAACCTGTGCGCCGGGACCGAAATACTCCTTCCACATAGCTAAAGAACCGCCACCAAAAACCCCGATCTCAAGGATCACCGGAGCGGCGTTGCGGAATCTTGAGAAATGTCGCTCATAGATATCAAAGTAATGAATCCATTTATGCATGAGCTTGGAAGAGTTTTCCAAGAAGTAGCGATGCAGGAATCCGCCGCAATCAACTGAGGCCACAACGAGATCAACTGATAGTGTTCAATCTTAGACTCTCTCCAGACATTTGCCATCACAGCCAAGAGGGATCTGGGCGCTCCCACTGCCTTCTGCCACTCACGACAGCCAAACGCCATTGCCATCTACATCCTGCCTACATGGCCATCAAGGAAGAGCAGAACATCCATCTGCCACCCATTCGGCAGATGGGTGTCAATCAATGCCGCAACTGACGATGACCTTATCCATGACCAGCGTCCCAGGCCTCAGGTCCTCGAGCAGTCAACCGCTCAGATCGTCAGGCATTTAACCCCACAGCCCGGAACGCACCAACGTCGTATCAAAACCCACCCCTAATAGCTGTAATTCGCCTCAAACAACGGCGCACCATCGGAGGGTTCTGAGCCGGGCGCATAGAGGCCCTGAGACGCCAGGCCATTGGCCCGGGCACGCGCCAACAGCGCCTGCTGGCCGGAGGCCAGATCGTGGCCAGCCCAGTGCTTCAGGCACGACTGCTGCAGCGCACGGCCGTAGGAAAAGCCCAGGTGCCACGGCGCTGGCGTGGTGGCTTGATTGATGCCGTTGAGATACACACTCGCCTCCTCTTCGCTCAGGCCACCGGAGAGGAACAGCACAGCCGGCACACTCACCGGCACCGTGCGCTCCAGCGTGCGCAAGGTGTACTCAGCCACCAGGTCGGGGCTGGGCGGGGTGGCGCAGGCCATGCCCGGCAGGGTGAGCGACGGCTTCAGCAGGCTGCCCTCCAGGAACACACCGCAGTGGCTGAGGGCGCTGTACACCGTGCGCAGCACCCACTCCTGCACGGCGGCAGTGGTTTCGATGTCGTGGTCTCCATCCATCAGGATTTCCGGCTCCACGATCGGCACCAGCCCCGCCTCCTGCACCGTGCGCGCATAGCGGGCCAGGCCCCAGGCGTTCTCGCGCACGCACAGATCCGAGGGGGATCCCTCGGCGGAAATCTTCAGCACCGCCCGCCACTTGGCGAAACGGGCGCCGCGCGCATAGGCGTGCGTTGCCCGCTCCTGCAGTCCCTTCAGGCCGGTGCACCAGCTCTCTCCCTCCAGTCCGCCCGCCAGCGGCTCCAGACCCTGGTCCACCTTGATGCCGGGAACGATGCCGCTGCTGCGGAACAAGTCCACGAGCGGCGCACCTGGTTCGCCCAGCGCATTCACGCTGTCTTGAAACAAGGTTTCCTCAAACAGGATCACGCCGCTGATGTGCTCGTTGAGCTCAGGTGTGGTGGCCAGCAGGCTGCGGTAAGCGCGGCGGTTCGCCTCGGTGTTGTCCACACCGATGGCCTCGAAGCGTTTGCCGATCGTGCCGGTGGATTCATCGGCGGCCAGCAGTCCCTTGCCCCGGGCCGCCAGCGTGCAGGCTGTGCTGGCCAGTTCATCGCGAAAGCTCTCGAGGCTCATCGATTCCGGTGCGGGAAACAAACAGCAGAACCGATCGGCTCCGACCTCTCCTTAAGTGGGGCAGAGGGCGGTGTCAACGGCGCGGTGTGGAATGAATCCAGCTGGTGGCTGCTTCCGGAAGGCCGCACCGCTTGCGCCGCAATGAGCCGGCGACAATTGTTTGATGGGGGTCCCGGGGATCGAACCCGGCTTAGGCGGATTATGAGTCCGCTGCATTCACCAGATTGCTAGACCCCCAGCGTGCCGCTCACCACAAGCCGCGGATCGGCCGTGACCACATCGACGGGGGTACTGCGCCATCATCCAGCTGATGCGGTGCCATCGATTCACCGGAACCCTGCAGACTGCTGGTGAACTGGCTGGGCAGGTCAGCTGTGCGAAACGGAATCGGCGAGCTGAGTTCTTCCATCGCCGCGTTGACGGTGTTGTTGATGGCGCTCCCATCCCAGATGATCGCCTGATCAGGAAAGCCCAGTCCCATCACGCGGTTGCCTTCCGGCCCACCCATCGCGATGCCGAGGATATCGGTGGCCTGATGAAGGATGTTCACCCCCGCCGCAAACGGTGAGCGCCAACTGAAGGCGCGCCGCATGAAGAGGGTGTCGGTGGCTTCCACCACGCCGCAGCGGGTGACCTCCACCGGCGCCGCGCGGCCTGGGCCCGAACCGGAGGCACCGGCCTCCACCGTTGTGGTGCAGACCACCGGGTCGGCCAACGCAGGGGCTGTGGTCATGACCGCCAGGCCACCAGCCGCCACCAGCCATGCAACGAGACCCGGCCGCATCATGGAAGGCCACGCCAGGGATGCAACGGAGCGGGTGGGAGCCACAGCAGAAGGGGTGGGGCGGGTCATCGGAAGCACCAGAGACGCCCGTGCCCGTTGCAGGCAGGAGCTGGCTATTTGAGCGCAAACTAAGTCAGCAAGCCGGAAAGTTGCCAGTGTCCGCCGTTCCCGACTCCCTTGCCGCCGCTCCGGCCACCCCGCTGCCCCCCGCTGATCGGGCGGAACGGCGCCGCGCCCTGCTGCCGCTGCTGGCCGACCGCGCCTATCGCCATGGCCGTTTCACCCTGGCCTCCGGGCGCAGCAGCGACCATTACGTGAACTGCAAACCGGTGAGCCTCAGCGGTTACGGGCTGGCCCTGCTGGCGGAGCTGATGCTGGAGCAGGTGGAAGACGGCGCGCTGGCCGTCGCCGGGCTCACCCTCGGCGCCGATCCGTTGGTGAGCGGCGTCGCGTTGGCGGCGGCGCTGGTGGGGCGGCCGCTGGATGCCCTGATCGTGCGCAAGGAGGCAAAAGGCCACGGCACCGGTGCCTGGCTGGAAGGCCCCCTCCCCGCCGCCGGCAGCACGATCACCGTGCTGGAAGACGTGGTCACCACCGGCGGGTCGTCGCTCAAGGCGGTGCGGCAACTGCGGGAGGCCGGCTATGTGGTGCAGCGGGTGGTCACGATCGTGGATCGGCAGGAAGGCGGCCTCGAGGCGATGACCGCAGCCGGGCTGGAACTGCGCAGCCTGTTCCTGCTGGAGGAGATCGCCGCGGCCGCCGGCAACAACGAAGCAGCCGCAAGCAACCACTCCCCAACCGCCAGCAACTGATCCCGCCCCGATCCCGGCGGTGATTTGCAAGGGTAAGGGCGCCGGATGCTCCCCCACCGTGACGCCCCATCCCCAGCCCGACCCATGGGCCTGGCAGCCGCCCCGCCCCAGCCGTCTGCAGCAGCCGGCGGTGCTGATCCGCCTGGAAGGGGCCGACACCCTGCGCTTCCTGCACGGCCAGACCAGCCAGGACCTGGAGCGGGCCCGGAGCGGCCAGTGCCTGGCCACCTGCTGCATCAGCCCCACCGGCCGTCTGCGCGCGCTGGCCGAGGTGCTGGTGGATGGCGCAGGCGCCTGGCTGCTGGTGAGCGCCGGTGATGACGGCGCCGTGCATCAGGCACTCGATCGGGTGCTGTTTCCGGCCGATCAGGTGGTGCTGGGGGCGCCCCAGCCGGTCAGGTTGTTCACGCTGTTTGAGGCTCCCGGCCCCTTGCTGGCGCCCCCCGGGCAATGGCAACCCCTCGGCGCGGCCGACGGCGCCGAGGGCTTTCTGCTGCCGGGCGGCCGGATGGTGCTGCCGGCCGAGACGCCGGAGCCAGAGGCACTCCAGGCGCTGCCGGCCCTCTCTGCCGCCGAGGCCGAGCGCTGGCGGCTGCAGGGCGGCCACCCCGCCGCGCCTGCCGAGATCAACGAGGAGGTGAACCCGTTCGAGCTGGGCCTGGCAGGGCGGGTGAGCCTCTCGAAGGGCTGCTACGTGGGCCAGGAAACCCTGGCCAAGCTGGCCACCTACGACGGCGTCAAGCAGCAACTGCGCCGCTGGGTGTGCACGCCTCCCGCCGGTGGCCCGCTGCCGCTGCCGGGCGGCAGCCTGCACACCTCTGCGGGCGACCGGGCCGGGCGCATCACCTCCTGTCTGGAGCTGCCCGCCACTGCTCAGCAGCCGGCCTGCTGGCTGGGGCTGGCCCTGGTGCGGCGGCAGGCACTGGCGGAGGCGTGCCTGCAGGCCGAGGGCGGGCTGGTACTGGCGCTCTCCATCCCGGAGGCGTTCGTAACCCCGCCGGTGGGCGCCGGCGGCGGGGCGGGCAAGCTCTAAGCCAGTGGTGCCGGCGGGTCCTGGTGCGGGGGCGATTGGTCCTGCTCCAGCAACCAGCGGGCCACCGCCCAGGTGGCCCGGACGTCGTCGTGGTTGTAGCGGAGGATCCAGCGCAGGTTGTGGTGGCTGCCGCGACCCGCAGCGGTGCCATCGCCGCGCCACTGGCGCCACCACAGCAGGCAGCGGGCCCCATCCACCCCCTTCTGGCTCCAACGGAAGCCGAGCCAGCCAGCCACCCCCTTGAGCCCGTAGCTGCTCACCGGCAGCAACCAGTGGCGCCGCAGGCGCACGTGCAGGTCCACCAACCGCGCCCGCAGCGCCGCCACCTCCCGTTCGCTGGCGCCCTGGCGCTGGGCAAGCCGCACCAGCGCCACCGCCTCGGTTTCGCCGTAGTGGAGCAGGGGCCACCCCGGGCTGCGCGCCAGCGCCCGCCGCAGGCGCTGCCACAGCAAGGCTTCGCCATGCTCATGCAGGGCCAGCAGCGGCTGGTAACGGCTGCCAGCGGCGGCGGCCGTGGGCCAGCGGCCATCGGCCTGCCGCTCGATCCGCAGAAAGCCGTGCAGAAAGTCGTCGCGGGCGTCCGGGTCGGATTCGATGTCGTAGACGAGCACGCCGGGGGCCGCGGCCAGCTCCGGCAGCGCCAGCAGGGGCTGGCCGGGGAGAGGCGCGATCCGTTGCGGAGCGCCGTCGCGCTGCACCCGCGCCTGGGCCACCAGCCGCTCAGCCACCTCACGGTGCTGCTCGCCGTGCACCTCCAGCGCATCGGCCAGGGCACCGGGGTCGGCCGCCGCCAGATCCGCCACCCCGCCCACATGGAGATCCAGCAGCAGCTCGCGGCGTTTGCCGCCGATGCCGCTCACTTCGCTGAGGTGGCCCTGCTGGGCCGCCTCCTGGTCGCACAGGCCCCGCCAGGAGCAGAGCACGCACTTCTTGCGGTCGTTGACCAGCGGTGGCGGCTGAGACCGTTGCAGATCGTCCGCCAGTTTCGGCAGGCTGTCGTCGAGCTGGCGCTGCAGTCCAGGGCCCAGCGCCAGGTGTTCCTGCTCCAGCCCGCGGGCGCCGTGGGCCAGCACCAGGCCCTCTCCCACGCTGGCGTCCTGGTGCTCCCCCAGCAGCCGGCCCCAGAGCGTCATCAGCAGGCGGTGTTCCCGCGTGAGCCGCCGGCCGTGGCGCGCCATCACCGGCAGATAGGCATGGGCGCCCCAGCGGCTGCTGCCGCTGGTGCGCAGCAGCAGGGGCGGGTGGGCCTGCAGCGCCAGCCCACCCGGGCCCTCGCCGGCCAGCCGCAGCCCGACCACGGCGGGCGCGGCGTCGGCGCAACCCGCCTCACCCCGCTGGGGCTTGCGGCCCAGCAACTGCACAAAGCAGCGCTGCTGAT
The DNA here is from genome assembly GCF_024345695.1 of Synechococcus sp. L2F. Taxonomy (NCBI): domain Bacteria; kingdom Bacillati; phylum Cyanobacteriota; class Cyanophyceae; order Synechococcales; family Synechococcaceae; genus Synechococcus; species Synechococcus sp. L2F. Next base: position 308,031 of record NZ_JAGQBP010000002.1, read on the forward strand.
CGTCCAGCTGCAGGGTGCGGTGGGCCGTCCAGAGTCGTCGCTCCTGGGGGCCATGGCGGTCGAGCCAGGCGCGGCGACGGCAGCGGACCCAGCTGCGCAGCAACCGGTCGGTGAGCACCCGATCGGGGTGGGCGGAAGGCATGCGGCCAAGCTAAAGGGAACGGTGGCCTGCCCAGAGGCCGGCACGCGCTCTGCCCCGCAGGATGCGTCACGCTGCTACGACCCTGGCACTTCCCCTCCCCCCCATGGCGTCCGCCCCCCTGCCCCTGGAGCCCAGCCCGATCCGGTTCGGCACCGATGGCTGGCGCGGCATCCTTGGCGTCGACATCACGGTGGAGCGGCTGTTGCCGGTGGCAGCCGCCGCCGCCCGCGAGCTGGAGCATTCCGCCCCGCCGGGCCTGCACAGCCGGGAGGTGGTGATCGGCTACGACCGCCGCTTCCTCGCGCCCGAACTGGCCGAGGCGATCGCCGCCGCCGTGCGGGGCGCCGACCTGGAGCCCCTGCTCACCGACACGCCCGTGCCCACCCCCGCCTGCAGCTGGGCGGTGGTGGAGCGCGGCGCCCTGGGCGCCCTGGTGATCACCGCCAGCCACAACCCACCGGAATGGCTCGGGCTCAAGATCAAGGGCCACTTCGGCGGCTCGGTGGAAGGCGACTTCACCGCCCGGGTGGAGAAGCGCCTGGAGGCCGGCGGCATCACCGTGCCGATCGCCGGCGACACCCCCCGCTTCGATGGCTGGGCCGGCTACCTGGCGGGGCTGCGCCGGCTGGTCAACACCGGCGCCCTGCGCCAGGGCCTGGCACGGCTGGGCATGGCGGTGATCGTGGATCCCATGCACGGCTCGGCCGCCGGTGGCCTGCCGGCGCTGCTGGGCCAGCCGCCTGCCGCTGCACCCCACCCGGCTGAAACCGGCGGCATCCAGGAGATCCGCTCGAACCGCGATCCGCTGTTCGGCGGCCATCCCCCCGAACCGCTGGAGCCTTATCTGGGCGAACTGATCGCAGCGGTGCGCGCCAGCACCGCCGCCGGCCAGCCGGCGCTGGGCATCGTGTTCGATGGCGACGGCGACCGCATCGCCGCCATCGACGAGCGGGGCCGCTACTGCAGCACCCAGCTGCTGATGCCACTGCTGATCGATCACCTGGCCCGCGCCCGCGGCCTGCCCGGCGCCGTGGTCAAAACCGTGAGCGGCTCCGACCTGATGCAGCAGGTGGCCGAAGGCCTCGGCCGGCGCGTGATCGAGAAGCCGGTGGGCTTCAAATACATCGCCGCCGAGATGTTGAGCGGCGATGTGCTGATCGGCGGGGAGGAATCCGGTGGGGTGGGGCTGGGCATGCACCTGCCGGAGCGGGATGCCCTGTTCGTGGCCCTGCTGGTGGTGGAAGCGGTGGTGGAAGGGGGGCTGCCGCTGGGCGAGCGACTCGATCAGCTGCGCGAGGCCCATGGTGGCGCCGGCACCTACGACCGCCTCGACCTGCGGCTGCGGGACATGGCCACCCGCCAGCGGCTGGCACACCAGCTGGCCGATGCCGCCCCCACGGAGGTGGCCGGCGCGCCGGTGCTGGAGGTGATCCGCACCGATGGCGTCAAGCTGCGGCTCGGCGCCAGCCACTGGCTGATGCTGCGCTTCTCCGGCACCGAACCGCTGCTGCGTCTCTACTGCGAAGGCCCCAGCCCCGAGCGGGTGGCCGCGGTGCTCGCCTGGGCGCGCCAGTACGCGGAGGCGGCATGACCCCCACCACCCCGCCCGGCTCTCCCGCCACCGTGCTGGTGCTGGCCAGCGGCAATGCTGGCAAGCTGCGGGAATTCAACGCTGCCCTCAACGGCGAGGCGGCCCGCGCCGCCGGCCTGCCACCGCTTGATGTGCGCCCCCAGCCCAGTGGCTTCGAGGTGGAGGAAACAGGCGAGAGCTTTGCCGCCAATGCCCGGCTCAAGGCTGAAGCCGTGGCATTGGCCACCGGCTGCTGGGCACTCGCCGACGACTCGGGCCTGAGTGTGGAGGCACTCGGCGGCGCCCCCGGCATCCATTCGGCCCGCTACGCCACCAGTGACAGCGAGCGCATCGCCCGGCTGCTGCGGGAACTGGGCGAACAAGCTGCAGCCCAGGCGCCCACCGCCAACCGCCGCGCCTGCTTCACCGCCGCCCTGGCTCTGGCAGATCCCAGCGGCCACACCGTGCTCACGGTGGAAGGGGTCTGCCCTGGGGAGATCCTCACGGCGCCGCGCGGCAGCGGCGGCTTCGGCTACGACCCGGTGTTCCTGGTGCCGGAGGCCGGCCTCACCTTCGCGGAGATGGACCTCGATCTGAAGCGCCGCCTCGGCCACCGCGGCCGGGCCCTGGCGGCGCTGCTGCCGCAGCTCGGGCCGCTGCTGCAGCCCTGATGGCGGTCAATCTCACCAACGAGCTGGCCAAGGAACGCAACCGGGCGGCGGCAGAGCGCACCTTGATGGCCTGGATCCGCACCTGCCTGGCGCTGATCAGCTTCGGCTTCGGCCTCGACAAGATCATCGGCGCCATCAACACCAATCGCTTCGAGCGGCCCGTCCATGCCGGCCTCGGCGTGCGGCTGGTGGCGATCGGCTTCGTGCTCACCGGCATCCTGGCCATGGCCGCCGCCGCACGGGAACACCTGCGCACGCTCAAGCGGCTCCAGCGTGACGACTTCGTCTATGTCGACCAGACCTCGATCGGCATCGCCACCGCCATGGCCCTCACTCTGATCGGCAGCGTCGCCCTGATCCTGCTGATCACCGGTGCGAGGCCGATGTGAATCCGGCCGTGGCGCTGGCGCTGCCTGTCACCCTGTTCGCGTTGATGTTCGCGCTGGGGTTGGGGCTCTCCGCCACCGAGCTGGCACTGGTGGCGCTGCCCTTTGTGCGCTGGCGAAAACGGCAGCGGCTGCGGGCCTGAATCGGATGGCACAGGTCAGGATGCGCGTGGGGTGGTGAAGGCGATCGAGATGCGCCCATCGGGGCGGCGAAGACATCTGCCCATTGAAGGTGTCGCGCGCCACCCTTTCCAGCAGGCTGGGGGCGAGGCGTTGCCCGTGGCCTTTGTTCACGAGAACAACGTTCTCCTGCCAAAGGAGGGGACGTCGCCGGAGTAGTTGAAAGCCCGCGCTGCAAATACGATTCTTTGGGCGATGCGCACAACCCGGACGCTGTGGAGATCGGCACTCACCCATACCCTCAACACCATCATCATGCAGGGAGTTGACTCCCACTTGGATTCACCGAGAGACCGGGGCTCAAGCGGATCATGCCAACAGGTTTCACGTACCTTCAGGGCCCCACCGTGTCCACCAACCCACGTCCTCGCCTGGGTTCCGAAGATCGCCGCCGCTGGATGTGAGTCAGAATGTTGCGGACCCATTCGCTCCGTGGCGGCGATGTAGTCGTCCCAGCCACAGTGAGGCAACACCTACCTCCACCCTGCGGTTGTCCGCAGGGTGAAGCCTTCCACCCCAATGCCCCAGAAAGCGATCGTCCTGTTCAGCGGAGCTCTGGCGAGCTGCGCACTCGCCCTGCTTGCGGCACCGGCCTGTGCAGAGTTGCTCTACAAGCTTTCCACCAGATGCAGCCTGGCGGGAGCGGATCCCCAGGCCTGCACAGTTGAAGCCGAGGATTTCGGCAGCGTCACGTTGTATCGACACCGCATCGGCGCGGTGACCAAAACGATCCGTGTGACCGACTCCCCTCTGAAAATGGAGCTCTACAACGCCGAGCGCAAGAAGTGGGAGACCCTGCAAAGCGCGTCGGCACGGTTTTCAGCCAACACGGTGTGCTTCAACGGCCGGGATCTCTGCGTCGTCAATCCCAACTACCTCAACAGCGTGCAAGAGAACCGGCCCGATCTGATGACTGGGCGGGATCTGGTTCGCGTGCACTTCGACAGCAGCGGGCGCACCAACGCGAGCTGCTACGACGACGGATGTGATCTGGTCCTGAAATGAACCAACTCTCCGGATTCGCCCTTGTGTTGGCTGGCATGGTCACACTTCCCGCTGGTGCCGGCTTCGCTTTTGATTCCTCAACTGCAACTGCCTCCCCTCCCACACACCTGATCGCTCGGGGAGGTGGTGGTGGCTCCCGCGGCGGCGGCTCCCGTGGTGGTGGTGGTGGTGCCTCACGGCCCAGCCTTGGAGCCCAGGGCGGCGGCAGGGGCAACACAGGCTTTGGCAACGCCAGTAGCGGTCTCAGCCGTGGATCCTCCAGGCCCAGCGGCGGCTGGAGCAACCAAGTGCGTCAACCCGGCCTAAACCCCTCGCTCAACCGGCCCAGCGGCAACACCGTGGCCGGCAACCGCAACCTGAACCGCGACACCAACCGTAGTGCGAATCGCAATCTGGACAACAACTGGAACGTGAATCGGGACGTGAATCGTGATATCAACAGAAACGTCAACGTGAATCGCACCGCCAACGTCAACTGGGATCGGCGCGTCAACATCAACAACGTGAACGTCAATGCCGGCTGGTCGCGGCCAGGCTGGGGCGTGGCGCGGCCGTGGAACTACGGCTGGTATGGCGGTTGGAGCACGCCAACATGGGGCTGGTGGGGCGCCCGCGCCGCCACCTGGGGCATCGCCACCCTCGCCACTGCTTCAATCATCAACAACGCCGTCAATTCAGCCATCAGCGCCAACCAGACCTACATCCTGGTGCCGAACAGCAGCTACCAGCTGATCTTCGCTTCGGTGGTGCCAACCAGCAGCTCGGTGGTGAGTTTCGCCGTTACCGCCGACGGCGGCACCTACCAGCTCACGGCCGACTGCAACGCCGGCCTGCTGGATGGCCGCCAGCCCCAGTCCGCCGCGGAGGCGGAACTGCTCAATGCCGCCTGCCAGGTGGCCTTCGGCAACGTTTGAGGCCCGGGGCGCTCAGCGCCCCCGAGTAGGACGGAGTCAGGCCTCCGCCGTCAACGACCATGTCCAAAGCCCAACTGAACGCGTTCCTGCTGCAGGTGGAAGGCGATCCCGCGCTCAAGGCCAGGGTGGACGGGGCTGCCGATCCCGCTGCGGTGGTGCTGATTGCCGCCGAGCTGGGTCATGTGTTCTCCGCCGCCACCCTCAGCCGGCAGCAGCGGGGCTGATCCCGGCATCGAGGGCCTGCTTCAGGCTCTCCAGCCGAGCTCGGTTCACCCCCAGGTCTGAATCCCCGAGGCGTGAGGCTGAGCGCACCTGCAGCACGCCACTGCGGGCATCGGCCGCCAGTTCGAGGTCGTCGATGAAGCCGAACAGGCGGCTTTCCGCGGTGGCGTGGAGATAGGCCGCCTCCGGTTCCTCCTCGAAGCGCTCCACCCTGATCCCCGGCGTGGCCTTCAGCACCGGCACCAGCTGGCGCAGACCGTCCAGCGGATCGGCGAGGGGCCAGTCCTGGCGGACGCAATGGCTTGGCGCCGTGCAGGTGGAAAGGCGCCCGTCGTGCAGGCCGAGCTCCACCGGCACCGGCCCCACCAGGTGGAACAGCGCAGCAGCAGCGGCCGCCGGCTGAAAAGCGAGCGGAGCTGTGACGGCCAGCAGCCACAGGCCGGCCGTCACCAGCACCCGGCCCAGACGCAAAAAGAGCTGCGGCGCCAGGCCTGAAGCAGCGCTGGAGGCGGAGCCAGTGGCGTGCGGGTGCGGGTTCATGCCGCACTCCAGCTGCCATGCAGCCCGTGGGGGATGGCCAGGGGCAGGGGAATCACCGCCTGCTCGGTGAGGTCGTCGGCCCGCAGGATCACCAGGTCACTGGCCGAGCGGGCACCGTTCCAGACCACGCAGAGGATCCAGCCGTCGTCTTCCGCCGGAGCGGACCCGACGCCAACGGCCGGCCGGGGCACCATCAGCGGCTCGCTGACGAAGCCGCGCGGCGCCGCACTCCACACCCAGCGTTCACCGGAGTGGAGGTCAAGCTTCTCGATCGCCTGCAGCGGGTCGTTGCCCCGCTCCCGGTGGGTGACCGCCATCCAGGCGTAGCGGGCGTCCAGCCCCACGCGGGCGGGGTTCACCATCGCGAATTCGCAGCAGCGCTCCTCCAGCCGCTCGCTGCTCACCGTGCCGGTGGCCAGATCGATGCGGCAGCGGTGCAGCTGGCCCACCGGCAGGGTGCTGAAGTCCACGGCGCGGAAGTCGGTGTCCGGGCCGATCGTGGGGAAGTCGTCGTAGTAGATCGAATCCACCACCACCTGGCCGGCGGCGCCGGCGCCGGGGTCTTCGAAGGCATTGAGGTGGTGGAACACGAAGCCGGCCGGCGCCTGCACCTGCAGGGGCTCGCCTTCACCGGAGCGGGGAATCAGCCAGAACTGACCCTGCTCGCCGGGCTTGGAGGCCAGGCACTGGGCGGCCCCCTTCAGGCCGAACACGAAGCCCAGCGGGTTGAAGGCCATGGCGTTCTGCAGGAACACGGCCCAGTTGGGGGTGATCGCGAAATCGTGCAGAAAGGCGAACCCTTTGAAGCTGCGGGTCTGATCGGCCAGCAGGCGGCCACTGCCGCCCTTACCGCTGCCCTGGTGACCGCTGCTGTGATCACCGCTGGTGCCGTGGCTGCTTGGGTCCTGGCTGTTGATGGCCTCGCCGTTGCTGGCCTGGCTGCTGGAGGCGTCGAACTCCATCAGCCGGATCGTGCTGCGGGGCCCCGCCTTCACGCCGAAGGTGACCATGCGCGGGCCGCCCCGGTGACCGGGATCGAAGCGGGGGTGGGCGCTGAAGGCCTCCCCGGCGGCAAGCACGCCATCCAGCCGCTCGAGGCCGGTGGTCTCCAGCGTGTCGGGATCAAGGCCGTGGGGCAGGCTCGCCTCCCAGAGCGCCAGCAGGCGGTCGCCCAGCCGCACCACGTGGGTGTTGGCGATGTTCTTGAGCCGCAGGTCGAAGGCATTGGCGAGGGGACCGCCGGGCTTCTGGGTACCGAACACGCCGCGGTACACGAAGCTGCCCTTCTCCTCCTCCGCCAGCCAGCCCTCGGTGCGCACGAAACGGTTGGTGAGACTGGCGGCGCCACCGTCAAAGCGCACGGCGGTGATCATGCCGTCGCCATCAAAGGGGTGGTGCACCCACTGGCCGCCGCGCTCCAGCCGACCCGGCCCGTTGCGGTAGAGGGTGCCGCTGAGCTCACTGGGGATGGAGCCCTTGCTGGCGGTGAGCGGCGCCGCCGTGAGTTCGCTGCCCACGTTGCGAAACGCACTGGCCCAGTCGGCGCGGGCGTAGGTGGTGGGGCTCGCGGCGGACTCCGGTGCGTCCGGATGGTCGGGGCGGCTGGCGGCCAGGGTCATGAACGGGCGAGCGGACGGCGTTCCTCCCATCATCACGTAAAGGAGTGTTAAGCGGCGCCCGCCTGCTCCAGCACCCCCTTGCTGCTGGGTACGGCACCGGCCCGGCGCGGGTCGATCTCCACCGCCAGCCGCAGCGCCCGGGCAAACGCCTTGAAGCAGGCCTCCACGATGTGATGGGAGTTCAGGCCATCGAGCTGGCGGATGTGCAGGGTGAGGCCCGAGTTGTTCACCACCGCCACGAAGAACTCCCGCACCAGCTCGGTGTCGTAGGTGCCGATCCGCTGGGCCGGAATCGTGAGCCCGTAGCTGAGGTGGGGGCGACCGGAGCAATCAAGCGCCACCTGCACCAGCGCTTCATCGAGCGGCGCCACGAAATGGCCGAAGCGATGGATGCCGCGGCGGGAGCCCAGGGCCTGCGCCAGGGCCTGGCCCACGGCGATGCCCACGTCCTCGTTGGTGTGGTGGTCGTCGATGTGGGTGTCGCCGTGGGCGCTGATCTCCAGGTCGAGCAGGCCATGGCTGGCCAGCTGATGCAGCATGTGATCCAGGAACGGCACCCCGGTGCTCACCTGGCAGGCGCCGCTGCCATCGAGATCCAGGCGCACCCGCACATCGGTTTCCCCGGTGACCCGGTGGACACGGCCGCTACGGCCTCCCGGACTGCCGGGATCGAGGTCCGGATGGAGGGACACGGGCTGTGGGGCGGGACAGTACCAATCATGCCGAACCCGAAGGCCTGACTCGGTCCACAATCGCCAGCACCGATCCGGCCCCTGCGTGAACAACTGTCCCCTGACGGTGCTCGCCGAACTGCGAGAGGGCCACCGGCGCTTCCTTGACGGTGAATCGCTCCATCCCCACAGCAGCCGCGAGCACATGCTCGAAGTGGAATCGGGCCAGCATCCGGCTGCGGCGGTGCTGGGCTGCGCCGATTCCCGGGTGCCGGTGGAGCTGCTGTTCGAGACGGGCTTCGGCGACCTGTTCGTGGTGCGCAACGCCGGCACCCTCTCCACCACTGCGGCGATCGCCTCACTGGAGTACGCCGTGGCCCACCTGGGCGTGCCCGTGATCGTGGTGCTGGGCCATGAGCGCTGTGGCGCCATGGAAGCGGCCTTCAACCCGGCGCTGATCCTCACCCCGAGCCTGGCCCAGGTGGTGGGGCAGCTGCGCATGGAGCTGCTCCACCTCGGCGGCCATGACGACCTGGATCAGGCCGCCCGCCACCACACCCTCAACGCGGCCCGCAACCTGGTCGACTCCAGCGTGCTGCTCACCGATCTGATGCGCAGCGGCCGCCTGCAGGTGGAAGCCGCCTTCTACAACCTGCACACCACCACGATCGACTGGATGGGATCGGTGATGCCGATGCGCTCGGACGAGCTGATGGGTGCACCGTGAGGCGGGAGGGCGCTCACATCCCCGTGATGCAGTAGCCGCCGTCCACATAGATCACCTGGCCGGTGATGCCCGAGGCCAGCGGGCTGGCCAGAAAGGCAGCGGTGGCGCCCACTTCGTCCTGGGTAACGGTGCGCCGCAGCGGGGCCTTCTCCTCCACGTTGTGGATCATGTCGAGGATGCCGCCGATGGCGGAGCTGGCCAGGGTGCGGATCGGGCCGGCGCTGATGGCGTTCACCCGCACCTGGTTGTCGGGGCCCAGTTCGGCGGCCAGGTAGCGCACCGAGGCCTCAAGGGCCGCCTTGGCCACCCCCATCACGTTGTAGTTGGGAATCGCCCGCTCGGCGCCCAGGTAGCTGAGCGTGATCACGCTGGCGCCAGGATTGAACAGGGGCTTGGCATAGCGGCAGAGCGGCGCGAGCGAATAGGCGCTCACCTCCAGCGCCCGGCCGAACCCTTCGGGGGTGATGGCGCTGTAGTCGCCCACCAGCTCCTCCTTGCCGGCGAAGGCCAGGCAGTGGATCAGCACATCGAGGCTGCCCCACTGCTCCTGGATCGCGGCGAAGGCGGCCTCGATCTGCGCGGGGATCTGCACGTTGAGCGGCAGCACCAGGCTGGGGGCCAGCGGGGCCGTGAGCTCACGCACCTTGCCCTCGAAGCGGCCCTTGTCGTCGGGCAGGTAGGTGACCGCCAGCTCGCAGCCCGCCGCGGCCAGCTGCTGAGCGATGCCCCAGGCGATCGAGCGGTTGTTGGCGATGCCGGTGACCAGGGCCTTCTTGCCGCGCAGATCGAGAAGCATGTCCGGGGAGCGAGCTGGCAGGGATTCTCCCGCAGCGCTGGCGCCCTGCCCGCGCCACGATCGGTGCCATGGAGCCCGCTGTCCCCCTCGCCTGGCCGCCTGCCTCCGGCGATCTGCCCCGCACCTTCACCGATCGGCACGAGCTGGCCGTCGAGCTGCAGGCCCGTTTCGGCCAGCAACCGGCCGCCCCGGATGCCGAAGACGCCCCACCGCTGAGCCCGATGCGCGGTGGCCGGGCAGCGGCGCTGGCTGCGCTGGCAGCGCTCGACCCGGTGGCCTACGCCACCAGCCGCAACCATCTCGATGGCGCCGTGACCCGCCTCTCCCCCTACATCCGCCACGGGGTGCTCACCCTGGCGGAGGTGCGGCAGGCGGTGTTCGCGGCCCTGGCCACCCGGGGGCTGGGCCGCAGCGCCGGGGAGAAGCTGATCAACGAGCTCGGCTGGCGTGACTACTGGCAGCGCGTCTGGCAGCAGCTGGGCGAGGGCATCTGGGACGACCGCGAGCAGGGCGCCAGCGGCCTGCCGCCCACGGCCTACCGCGTAGACCTGCCCGACGACATCGCCGGCGGTAGCACCGGCCTGGCCTGCATCGATGCCTTTCGCCACCAGCTGGTGCACGAGGGCTGGCTGCACAACCATGCCCGGATGTGGCTGGCGGCCTACCTGGTGCACTGGCGGCGGGTGCGCTGGCAGACCGGCGCCCGCTGGTTCCTGCGCCACCTGCTCGACGGCGATCCGGCCAGCAACAACCTCAGCTGGCAATGGGTGGCCGGCACCTTCAGTGCCAAGCCCTACCTGTTCAACCGCGCCAACCTGGAGCGCTTCAGCGGCGGCCGCTTTTGCCGCGCCTGCCCGAAGGCGCAAGCCGGCGGCGCCGGCCGGCCGGGTGGCTGCCCGTTCGAGGCCAGCTACGAACAGCTGGGCGAGCGGCTGTTCCGCAGCGAGGCGCCGCTCAGCCTGCCGGAACCGCCGCTGCAGGACCAGACCCTGCCGCCAGCCCCTACCGCCGGCAGGTCAGCCGCTGGCCCACCCGAGCAGCCCACCGTCGCTCCAACCGGCACCTTGCAGCGGCCGGTGCTCTGGATCCACGGCGAGGCGTTGGGGCAGGCCAACCCCGCCTGGCGCGCCCATCCCGGTCGACCGGCCCTGTTCGTGTTCGACCGGGCCCTGATCGAGGGAAGCGCCGGCCAGGGCCCGGCGATCAGCCTCAAGCGGCTCGGCTTCCTCTATGAATGCCTGCTGGATCTGCCGGTGGTGCTCCGGGCCGGAGCTGTGGCGGAGGAGTTGCTCGCTTTCGCCGCTCACCATGGCGCCGACGGGGTGGTGACCAGCCGGGCGGTGGATCCCCGCTTTGCAGACCTTTCCGCGACGATCGGCGCCGCCTTGCCGCTGGTGGTGCTGGAGCCCGAGCCGTTCGTGCAGCTGGAGGGCCCCGTGGATCTGCGGCGCTTCAGCCGCTACTGGAAGCGGGCCGAGCGGGCGGTCTGGGCCGGTTTCGAGGGGCCACGCCTCACCGCCGCTTGAGCACGCCTGCACCACTGCAGGCCTGGGCGGCGGGGGGGGTTCTGGCCCTGTCCCGTTTCAAGGCCGACGAGGGAAAGGGCTGAGCGCGCCGGGAGCCAGGGACTAGGGCGCAGCCTCCGGTGCTGCAGACGGTGCCGGGGCCTCAGCTCCAGCTCCCTGCTCCAGCGCCTCCTCACGGGCCCGCACCTCGTTGGGATCGGGCAGCAGATCCTCCTCCTGCAGCATCGGGAAGCTCTCCTGCTTCACCTGATCCGCACGGCGGGGCGGATCGGTCCACTCCCAGCGGCTGCGCGGGGCGCGCGCCTGGCAGAGCGCCTCCAGTTCGCGCTGCAGCGCCCGGCGCACATCGCCGCGGGCCACCACCTCAAAAAACTCCTGGCGGGTCGCCAGGCCAGAGCTGAACGGCGCACTGCCGTTGCCGTTGAACAGACGGGGCGGATCCGGCAACCAGCGCGGCCGGCAGACCCCCCGCTGGCGGGTGTCGGTTTCGAGCCACAGGTGCACACCGAAACCGTCGGGCTGGTTGACCACCGCCAGGCCGTCGTGGGGCTGACGGCGCTGCAGGGGGAAGATTCGCCAGCTGGCCCTGTTGGTGGCGGGAACACAACTCGCCAGCAGGGAAGACGTCACCAGCAGCGTCACCACCACCAGCGCCAACGGCCGCAGCAAGGGCCGCCTTGGCGACCAGCGCGCCGTTCGCAGCCGCGCCGGCAACGCCACAAGGCGGCGCCATGAAGACAAACGCCAGGAAGACTTCAAGGGGCTCTCGCAGGCGAACCGGGGGGCGCCGATCCTGCCCCAGTGGCGGCGCCGGCGCGGACGCCACAATCACAGCGGAAGTCCCGCCGCGGAGCCTGGCGCCATGGCCCTCACCCCCTCCACCATGCTGCCGCTGGGCACGGCCCTGCCCCCGTTTCGGCTCGCCGATCTCGATGGCCGCCTCCATGACAGCACCGCCCTGCCGCCCCAGCCGCTGCTGGTGCTGTTCCTCTGCGCCCACTGCCCGTTCGTGAAGCACATCGAACCGGAGCTCACGCGGCTTGAGCACGACTACCACGACCGAGTGGTGATCCTGGCGATCGCCAGCAACAGCGTCCGCACCCACCCCGGGGACGGCCCTGAGGGGCTGAACGACCAACGCCGGCGGCACGGCTGGCGCTTCCCCTACCTGCTGGACAGCGACCAGAACGTGGCCCGGGCCTTCCACGCCGCCTGCACTCCAGACCTCTATCTCTACGGTGCAGACCACCGGCTTGCCTACCGCGGCCAGCTCGATGCCAGCCGCCCCGGAACGGGCCAGGCCGCAGATGGCAGCGCCCTGCGAGAGGCGCTCGATGCGGTGCTCAGTGGCCAGGCCCCGGACCCCGATCAGCGGCCCGCCATCGGCTGCAACATCAAGTGGCACCCTGGCCAAGCGCCCCCTGGAACCGAAGGCTGAGGGGATTAAGGTTGCCCGCATGCAGGTGCCCCCCTTCGATCTCACCGAGCAACTTCATCAGCTTGGTGAAGGCCTCGAAGACGCCGTTCTGCAGGTGTTGCGCAGCGGCCAGTACATCGGGGGGGCCCGGATTGCGGCCTTCGAGCAACAGTTCGCCGCTGTCTGCGCCAGCCCCCATGCCATCGGCTGCAACAGCGGCACCGACGCCTTGGTGCTGGCCCTGAGAGGCCTGGGGATCGGTCCGGGTGATGAGGTCATCACCAGTTCGTTCAGCTTCTTCGCCACGGCCGAAGCGATCAGCAGCGTGGGGGCCACGCCGGTGTTCGTGGATGTGGAGGAAAGCTCCTATCTGATCGATCTCGATCGGATCGAGGCGGCGATCACGCCCGCCACCCGCGCCCTGATGCCGGTGCACCTGTTCGGCCGTCCAGTCGACATGGAGCGGATCACCGCGATCGCCTCAGTGCATGGCCTGAAGGTGATCGAAGACTGCGCCCAGGCCACCGGCGCCAGCTGGGCGGGGCGGCCGGTGGGCAGCTGGGGGGATGCGGGCTGCTTCAGCTTCTTCCCCACCAAGAACCTCGGCGGTGCCGGCGATGGCGGCGCTGTGCTCTGCAGCGACCCAGAGCTGGCCCAGCGCATCCGCGAGCTGGCCGTGCATGGCATGCCGGAGCGCTATCTTCACACGTCGCTGGGCTACAACAGCCGCCTCGATGCTCTCCAGGCCACGGTGCTGGCCGTGAAGCTCCCCCATCTGGAGCGCTGGATCGAGCGACGCCGCCAGCTCGCCGCCACCTACCAGCGTGAGCTGGCAGGCCTTGCTGGAATCGCCCTGCCCGAGGCGGGACCCGACGGCCACAGCTGGAACCAGTTCGTGGTGCGCGTCCCGTTCTGCCCAGCGGGCGCTAACACCTGCGGCGGCAGCTGCGCCCCCTCCAGCACCAGCGCCACTTACGGCCTGCCCGAAAGCTGCTGCCGCGACTGGCTCAAGCAGGAGCTGGCCGCCGCCGGCGTCAACACGATCATCTACTACCCGATTCCGATTCACCGCCAGCCGGCCTACGCCCAGCTGGGCTATGGCCCCGGCAGCCTGCCGGCCACCGAGCGGCTCACCTCCCAGGTGCTCAGCCTGCCGATCTTCCCCGAACTCACTTCCGAGCAACAACAAGCTGTGATCACTGCCTTGCGCCAGCTCGCAAGCAGCTCAGCGGCTGCAGCGCCCGCCTCTGCCCCTGCCGAGTCCCGCGCCCAGGTGCGGGTCTGAGCCACGGCCGCCGGCCAGATCCTCCCCACCAACGCCAGGCTCGGCCGGCTCAGGCCAGCCCTGCGTAGAGCCCCTTGAAGCGCGCCTGCTGCTGCTTGTGGTCCACGATCGGTGCGGGGTAACCCCGCCGTTCCAGGGGCGCGATCGCCCCGCTGATCAGATCGGCAGTGGCCACGTGCGCCAGTTCCGGCAGCCAACGGCGGATGTACTGAGCCTCGGGATCGAAGCGGGCCGCCTGGGTGAAGGGATTGAAGATGCGCAGGGGTTTGGGATCCATGCCGCTGCTGGCGCTCCACTGCCAGCCCCCGTTGTTGGCAGCCAGATCCCCATCCACCAGCAGGCGCATGAACTGGCGTTCGCCCCAGCGCCAGTCGCAGATCAGATCCTTCACCAGAAAAGAGGCCACGATCATGCGGCAGCGGTTGTGCATCCAGCCGCTGGTGTTCAGCTGCCGCATCGCCGCATCCACGATCGGCACGCCGGTGAGGCCCGCGCACCAGGCCTCGAAACGGCCCGTGTCGTTCTCCCAGGGAAAGCGGCGCCACTGGGGGCGATAGGGCCCGTCAGCCAGCTCGGGAAAGTGAAACAGGGCCTGTTGGTAGAACTCACGCCAGGCCAGTTCCTGCTCCCACACCGTGATCGCCTGCAGGCCCTCGTCGCTGCGGGCGCGGGGCCGCTGCTGCTGGGCCGCCGCCCAGGCCTGCCGCGGGCTGAGCGTGCCGAACTTGAGGGCCGCACTCAGGCAGGAGGTGCCCGCTTCGCCTGGCAGGTTGCGGCCGGGTTCGTACCGCAGCAGGGCGCCATCGGCGAAAAGGGCCAGCCGATCGGCGGCAGCGGCTTCTCCCGGGCGGCAGGGGCAGAGATCGGCGCCGGCGAAGCCGGCATGGCCAAGGGCAGCGGCGCTGTCGCCGGTCGCAGGCACGGCGTCCAGAAGCGGCAGGCGCGCCCAGAGGGCCTGGCCGCGGCCGGGCAGGGCGGTGGGATCAAGAGCCAGCAGGCCGCTGGGAGCCGCTACCGGCGCCAGCTCCAGCCCGCCAGCACCGGCGGCCGCCGGCCCGGCCGGCTCCAGCCGGCGCCGCCAGGCACGGAAGAACGGCCCGTACACCCGATAGGGAGCGCCACCGCCGGTGAAGAGGCTGTCGGGGGGAACCAGCAGCTGATCCCAGCCCGCCAGCACCTTCAGCCCGTCCTGCTGCAGCGCGGCGGCGACGCGGCGGTCGCGCTCGCGGCCGAAGGGTTCCACATCGCGGTTCCAGGCGACCACCGCCGCGCCGATCGCTAGCGCCAGCTGGGGCAGCAGCTCGGCTGGATCCCCCCGAAGCAGCAGCAGCTGGCTGCCGGCCTCACGCCAGCGCTGCTCCAGCTCCCGCAGGCTTTCCAGCAGAAACCACAGCCGCGCCGGGGCCAGATCGCTCGCCTCCAGCAGGGCCGGATCAAGCACGAACACGCCGGTCACGGCGGGCGTGGCGCGAGCGGCTGCCGCCAGGCCGAGATTGTCGGCCAGCCGCAGGTCACGGCGGTGCCAGAAGAGCCAGCGGGGCGGGGTCATCGCAACCGTTCCTGCACCGCTTCAGCAACCCAGCAGCTGACGGGCGCGGAACCAGGCGGTCACGCTCTTGCCATCCAGGGCCTCATCGCCGCTGGCCAGGGCCGCATCGAGGGCCTGCGGCTCCATCAGCAGCACCTCCATGTCTTCGTCGTCATCGCCAGCGGGCTGCTGCTGCAGGAGCGTGAGGGCGCGGGCCAGGAACAGGTGGATCACCTCATCGGAATAGCCGGGGCAGGGCAACATCAGGCCCAGCGAATCCCAGCGGCTGGCGCTGTAGCCCGCTTCCTCCGCCAGTTCCCGCTGCATCGAAGCCAACGGGTCCTCGCCATCTTCCAGGGTGCCGGCGGGGAATTCAAGGATGCGCCGTTCCACCGCGAAGCGGTACTGGCGCAGGATCACCACCCGGCCGTCGTCAAGCACGGGCACCGCCAGGGACGCGCCAGGGTGGCGGATGATCCCGTAGGTGCCTTCCACGCCTTTGGGCAGCACCACGCGGTTGAGCTCAAAGCGGATCTTGCGGGCATCGAGAGCCCCCACCGTGGCCAGATGAGTGGAGGGCTCAGGGGGCGGCAAGGGGGCCATGCACGGCGCGCTTCGGGCTTCCAGTGTGACCGTCTGCCGCCACGGGCGCGGTGTCGGGCCAGCCCGGTACCCCCGCCAGCGCCAGCGGCGGGGGCTCGGCGCCACAGAGCAGGGCAGCAGCCAGCAGCTCCGCCGCCGTGACCGCCCCGCCAGGCGGGATCAGCAGCGGATCGAGGGCCGCCAGCGGGGCCAGCACGAAGGCCCGCTCGCGCAGGCGCGGGTGGGGCAAGGTGAGCGTGGCGGTGCAGCAGACCTGGCCGCCGCACCAGAGCAGGTCGAGGTCGAGGGTGCGCGGCCCCCAGTGCACCGAGCGCTCACGGCCGAAGGCGGCTTCCAGACGCTGCAACCGCCGCAACAGCTCCTCGGCAGCGGGCCAGGGCGCGTGAGCGGCGGGCGCTGTGGCGGGCAGAGGGCTGTGGTGAACCAGCAGCACAGCATTGAGATAGGGCGGCTGACCAGGCGGTCCCCCCACCGGCGCAGTGCGAAAGAGCGGCGACCAGTGCAGTTGCAGCCCGGCCTCCGGCGCCCCCAGCGGGGAGGTACCGGCCCAGGCCACCAGTTCGGCGGCCAGCAGGGGTCGCACCGCCGCCAGGGTGGCGCCGGGGTCGTCGAGATTGGCCCCGAGCGCGATCGCGAGCGTGCGCTCGAACGGGCCGCACGGCACGCGGGGGATCAGTAGAAGTCCGAGCGGCGGCGCTCCTCCGGCCGCTCCAGCGGGGTGTCGCCGTCGCGGCCGAGCAGCAGATCCCGGGCGCCGTTCACCAGCTGCATGGTGTCGTGGGCGCCGCCGCGATCGGGGTGGTGCTCGGCTGCAGCCAGCTTCCAGGCCCGGTTCACCTCCTCCACGCTGAGGCGGCCGGACAGGGGCAGATGCAGACGCTGGCGGGCCACGATCGCGTCCACATCCGGGTGCTTGCCGAGCGGGCCCCAGTCGGCGCGGCTGAGCCCCTTGCGCCGCTTGTTGCTGCTGCGGGAAGCCTTGGTGGTGGCACCAGCGCCGGTGCCACCACCGAAGCCGCGCGCCGCAGCGGCGCCCGCTTCGGCGGCGTTCCGGCGCGACGCCTTGGATTCACTGGTGCGGCCAGGACGATCGACCCGGGAAAACAACACCATGACGGGGCCGCAGCGATAACAGAAAGAAATGCCAGGCGCGCGGAAACACCGCCCGGCCTCGTTGCAAAAGTGTAGGTTCTGCCGGCCACAAGGCTGTTCGCCCCAGCACCCCCAGCCGCCGCCATGGGTGGCGCAGCACCGTCAGCGAGACTGAACCCCCTTCTCCAGCCTCTGCCCCATGGTCGTCAGCGGGTCCGCTGCCACTCCGGCCGCCGCCGGCGCCGCCGCACGCGCCTTTCCGCTCGCCGCGATCACCGGGCATGGCACCTTGAAGCTGGCCCTGCTGCTGGCGGCGGTGGACCCGGGGCTCGGTGGGGTGGTGATCGCCGGGGGCCGCGGCACCGGCAAGTCGGTGCTGGCCCGCGGGCTGCATGCGCTCCTGCCGCCGATCGACGTGCTCGATCTGGGCGAGGGGGTGAGCAGCCGCAACGTGGATCCCCAGCGGCCCGACGACTGGGATACCGCTATCCATCAGCGCATTACAGCGCGCGGGGGCGATCCCAGCGGCGCCGATCCCACCACCCTGCTTCCCACCCGGGTGATTCCCGCCCCCTTCGTGCAGGTCCCCCTCGGCGTCACCGAAGACCGGCTGCTGGGGGCGGTGGACGTGGCCGCCTCCCTGAGCAGTGGCACGCCGGTGTTCCAGCCGGGGCTGCTGGCGGAGGCCCACCGCGGCGTGCTTTACATCGACGAACTGAACCTGCTCGATGACGGCATCACCAACCTGCTGCTGGCGGCGGTGGGCTCCGGCATCAACCGGATCGAGCGCGAGGGGTTGAGCCTTGTGCACCCCTGCCGCACCCTGCTGATCGCCACCTACAACCCCGAGGAGGGGGCGGTGCGCGATCACCTGCTCGACCGCTTCGCCATCGCCCTGTCGGCCAATCAGCTGGTGAGCACGGAGGAACGGGTGACGATCACCCGCTCAGCCCTCGACCACGGCGAATCCAGCGAGGCGTTCCGCTCCCGCTGGCAGGAGGAGACCGATGCCCTGGCCACCCAGCTGCTGCTGGCCCGCCAGTGGTTGAAGGATGTGGTGATCGAGCGCGAGCAGGTCCGCTATCTGGTCACCGAGGCGATCCGTGGCGGTGTGGAGGGGCACCGGGCCGAGTTGTACGCGGTGCGGGTCGCCCGGGCCCATGCGGCGCTGAGCGGCCGCGACCGGGTGGAGGCCGACGACCTGCAGGTGGCGGTGCGTCTGGTGATCGCCCCGCGGGCCCTGCAGCTGCCGCCGCCCGATCCCGACCAGCCGCTGGAGCCGCCGCCGCCGCCCCAGGCGGAGCAGCAGCCCCAGGAGCCGGAACCGCCCGAACCCCCCGAGGCCAGCGACGACGACGCCCCGGAAGAGGACCCGCCCGAAGACGACGACAGCCCCGACGACCAGGCGCCGCCGTCGATTCCGGAGGAATTCCTGCTCGATCCGGAGGCCACCGCCATCGACCCCGACCTGCTGCTGTTCGCCGCCGCCCGCTCCCGTGGGGGCGGCAGCGGCAAGCGCTCCCTGGTGCAGAGCGAGTCGCGCGGCCGCTACGTGAAGCCGATGCTGCCGCGCGGGCCCGTGCGACGTATTGCCGTGGATGCCACCCTGCGGGCGGCGGCACCGCACCAGAAGAGCCGCCGTGAGCGGGAACCGCACCGCCGCGTGATCGTCGAAGACGGCGACCTGCGCGCCAAGCAACTGCAGCGCAAGGCGGGCGCCCTGGTGATTTTTCTGGTGGACGCCAGCGGCTCGATGGCGCTCAACCGCATGCAGAGCGCCAAGGGTGCCGTGATCCGGCTGCTCACCGAGGCCTACGAAAACCGCGACGAAGTGGCTCTGATCCCATTCCGTGGCGAGCAGGCGGAGGTGCTGCTGCCGCCCACCCGCTCCATCACCGCCGCACGCCGTCGGCTGGAGCAGATGCCCTGCGGCGGCGGCTCACCGCTCGCCCATGGCCTGTCCCAGGCGGCGCGGGTGGGCGCCAATGCACTGTCCAAGGGCGATCTGGGCCAGGTGGTGGTGGTGGCGATCACCGACGGCCGCGGCAACGTACCGCTGAGCCGCTCCCTGGGCCAGCCCCAGCTGGAAGGGGAGGAGCCGGTGGACCTGCGCGAGGAGGTGAAGGGGGTGGCGTCCCGCTACCGCGCCCTCGGCATCAAGCTGCTGGTGATCGACACCGAGCGCAAGTTCATCGGCAGCGGCATGGGCAAGGAGCTGGCGGAGGCGGCCGGCGGCCGCTACGTGCAACTGCCCAAGGCCAGCGACCAGGCGATTGCGGCCATCGCCCTGGAGGCACTGAACGCCCCCTGAGTGCGGGGCGGCGCCGCTGCTCGCCAGCAACGGCTGAAGGCCAACGGCTCAGGGATCGAGCCGGCGGGGAGCCTCTGCCGGTAGCCGGGTGCCACCCGCGGCGCCCTGCCTGCCACCACCGATCGAGCCGCTGCCTGGCTTCTCCGTGCTGACCTTCTCTGGCTTGTCCTTGGCTGCTTTGTCTTTGGCCAGGCCCGTCTGGGCGGGATAAAGCTCATCGAACAACTGGCCCAGGCCGATGGCCAGACTGCGTACCCCATCCATGAAGCGGGGGTCACCGGTGAGCTTGCTCACATCGCCGCCCACCGCATCGATCCGTGCTGTGAGCCTCTCGGCGTTGCTCACCGTGGCCTTGAGCTCGGCCAGAGTGCGGGGGTTGTCGAGGGCGGCCGTGAGGTTGCGCACGTGGCGGCTGGCGGCCGCGGCATCGGCGCTGGCCGTGGTGAGCGACGCAAGCATGGGGTCGGCCTTTCCGGCCACCACGTTGAGCTGGCGGATCAGCACGTCCAATTGAACGGCGATCTTCTGGGATTCTTTGAGGAAGCGGGTCGCCTCCTTGGAGGTGGCATCAAAGCTCTTGGTAGTGCTGGCGATCTCGGGCACCAGGTTCTGCTTTTCGGCCTCGAGCAGCAGGCTCTGCATCAACTCGGTGACGCTGCTCAAGCTGGCGGAGCTGACCCCTTCGAGCGAGGAGCCGTTGCAGACCATGCGGGTGTTGTTGCAGACCTTGTCGCCTGGCCGCGGAGCCGAGGCGGCCAGCGGCGGCCCGGAGCTGATCAACGCCACTTGGGCGTCACCGCCCAGCAGCGAGGCCGACTGCACCTGGGCCACCACCGGCCGCGCCAGCTGCAGACTTGGATCAGTGATCTCCAGTTCGGCTACCACGGCCGATGAGGTGGGCGAGATCCGCCGCACATTGCCCACCTGCACCCCACGGAACACAACCGCGGAGCGGTCGGCCAGGCCGGCGGCATCGGCGAAACGCACCGTCAGCGTCCAATTGCTGCGGCCCAGCGAAACACCCCGCAGCCAGAACCAAAGGCTGAGCCCACCGATCACAGCTCCCAGCAGGGTGAAACCCACCAAGGCCTCGCGGACGCTACGACGCATAGGGTGTCAAAGCTCCGCCGGCTGCATCGGGCCGTTCAGGCTACCGGTACGGAACTGCACGACATAAGGATTGTCGGTGCGGCCGAAGTCTTCGGTGGATCCGCACCATTGGATCTGCCCGTCGTAGAGCATGGCCACCCGCTGGGCCGAGCGCACGATCGTGCTCATCACGTGGCTCACCACCACCGAACAACCGGCCGCCACCTGATTCGCCTTCACGATCAAATCCTCGATGCGGGTGCAGGCCACCGGATCCAGCCCCGCGGTGGGCTCATCAAACAGGAGCAAGGGATGCTGGCCGGAGGCCTTGCTGGGATCATCGATCAGGGCGCGCGCAAAGCTCACTCGTTTCTGCATGCCGCCGCTGAGTTCACCCGGCAGCTGGTCTTCGATGCCGTAGAGGCCCACCGCCTCCAGTGCCCGCTGCACCCGCTGACGGATTTCTGGCTCCGGCAATTTGCTGTGGCGGTAGAGCAGAAAGCCCACGTTCTCCGCCACCGTGAGCGAGGCCAGCAAGGCAGGGTTCTGGAAGACCAGGCGCACATCAGCGGGGCGGCGCTGATCCAGGCGCAGGTAACGCTGTGGAACGCCATGCAGGCGGAAGGTTCCGCTGGTGGGCAACAACAGGCCCGCCAGAATGCGCAGCACGGTGGATTTGCCGGTGCCTGAAGGCCCCACCACCGCCAGCCGTTCCCCCTCCAGCAGGGTGAGGTGGATGCCCTCCAGCACGGTGCGCGAACCCCAGCGCATGGAAATGTCGTGAAGTTCCACCACCGGCACAGCCGACGGCAGAAGGCCAGTGGTGGTGGACGAAAGGGTTGACGACACGGACGACGGTGGTGAGGGCCTGCAGGCGTGAGGAGGAGCCTCGCTGGGTTCTGGTTCGCCGACACCTTTCATCCTTACAGTTCCTACAGCTCCGTGCTGTGGCGTAACGCCCCTTCGGCTTGACTTCCCAGCGCCCTCTCCCGCCACGACGCCTCAGCACACGGTCAGCCCGGCGCCCTGGCTGGATGGGTCGCGGGGATCTGCGCCAGAAAGACCTGATGAGCCGCTCGCGGCGGGCGGTGCGCTGGCTGCAGCCGGGGCTGGTGGTGAAGCGCTGGATGCTCACCTCCGGACTGGGCCTGCTGCTGGCCCTGCTGGGAGCAGCGATCCTGGCCGATCTCAAGCCGATCTACTGGTCACTGGAGTCGCTCAACTGGGTGCTCTCGAACATGACGCGGGTGCTGCCGCGCGGCGTGACCGGCCCGCTCGTGCTGCTGGGTGGCGCCGCCTTGGTGGTGTGGGGCCAGAGCCGCAGCTTCGGCTCGATCCAGCAGGCGCTCGCCCCTGAAAAAGACACCTTGCTGGTGGAGGCGCTGCTGGCCCAGCGCCGGCTGAACCGCGGCCCCAACGTGGTGGCGATCGGCGGTGGCACGGGCCTGGCCACCCTGCTGAGCGGCCTGAAGCGCTACAGCAGCAACATCACCGCGATCGTCACGGTGGCCGATGACGGCGGCAGCAGCGGGGTGCTGCGCCGTGAGTTCGGCGTGCAACCCCCCGGCGACATCCGCAACTGCCTGGCGGCCCTGGCCCGCGAGGAACCGCTGCTGACCCGTCTGTTCCAGTACCGCTTCCGATCGGGCAGTGGGCTGGAGGGGCACAGCTTCGGCAACCTCTTTCTCACGGCGCTCACGGCCATCACCGGCAGCCTCGAATCGGCGATCACCGCCAGCAGCCGCGTGCTGGCGGTGCAGGGCCAGGTGGTGCCGGCCACCAACGCCGATGTGCGCCTCTGGGCGGAGCTCGAGAACGGCGACCGCATCGAGGGAGAATCCCGCATCGGCCATTCCCCCAGCCCGATCGTGCGGCTGGGCTGCACCCCCGAGCGGCCACCTGCGCTGCCGCGCGCCCTGGAGGCGATCGCCAACGCTGAGCTGATCGTGCTTGGGCCCGGCAGCCTCTACACCTCGCTGCTGCCGAATCTGCTGGTGCCGGAGCTGGTGCAGGCGATCAGCCGCAGCAAGGCGCCACGCCTCTACATCTGCAACCTGATGACCCAGCCCGGCGAAACCGACCGGCTGGATGTGGAGGGCCACGTGCGGGCGATCGAGGCCCAGCTGGCCAGCCTGGGGGTGACCCGGCGCCTGTTCACCGCCGTGCTGGCTCAGGAACCGATCCACGATGTAGCCCTAGTGGATCACTACCGCGCCCGCGGCGCCGAGCCCGTGCAGTGTGATGTGCGCAGCCTGCGCGCCAAGGGTTACGAGGTGATGGTCACGGCGCTGCAGGGGGCCCGTCCCACCGGCACCCTGCGCCATGACCCACGCAGCCTCGCCCTGGCGGTGATGCGCTTCTACCGCCGGCACAAAGGCGGCCGACCGGTGCTGGAAACAGTCTGAAAGCGGGCCTGCCGGATTCAGTAAGCGTCCTGCATCTCGTAGAAGTCCGGCTGCACGTAGTCCTTGCGCAGCGGGAAGCCCTTCCAGTCTTCGGGCATCAGCAGCCGCTTGGGATGGGGATGGCCTTCGAACACGATGCCGTACATGTCGTAGGTTTCGCGCTCCTGCCAGTCGGCACCGCGGAAGAGGCGGTAGAGGCTGGGAATGGTGAGGTCGCCGTCGCGGGCGAGGAACACCTTGACCCGCACTTCCTGCGGCTTGCTGTCAGGGGCGGGGCAGGGATCGGCGCCAGCGCCGAGTTTCACCAGGTGATAGAAGCTCACCAGCCGGGCGCCCGGACCTTCGTCATAGCCGCCCTGGCACTGGAGGTAATCGAAGCCATAGGCCTTGAGCGCCGCGGCCACCGCCGGCAGGAACAGGGGCTCCACGGCCAGCATTTCAATGCCGCAGTGATCAGACTCCAGCGGCTGGTGGTCGAAGCCCTGCTGGCTGAGCCACTGGCTCACCGGGCCGATCACCGGTGCGGCGAGGGTGGTGGCGGAGTCGCTGGCGCCGGATGGGGCGCCCTCGGGGGCGGGGGTGGGATCAGGCATCGCTGGAGGCGCTGGCTGTGGGGATCGGTTCGGCCGCAACAACCTCCGATGGAGTGGAGGTGTCGAGGGGAAGAGCGGTGGGATCGGCGAGAGCGGCCACCTGGGTTTCGGCCTTGAGATAGGCCCCGGTGACGATCGGCGCCACCGCTTTCATGGCGTGGCCGATGGTGAGGTAGCGGTGGGTGGGGAGGTTGTTGCCCCGCTCGGCCAGAGCTTCGTTGCCCACCTTCTTGCGCAGCTTGATCACGGCATCGAAGATCGCCTCGGGCCGGGGCGGGCAGCCGGGGATGTAGAGGTCCACCGGAATCAGCTTGTCGACGCCGCGCACTGCCGTGGTGGAGTCGGCGCTGAACATGCCGCCGGTGATCGTGCAGGCGCCCATGGCGATCACGTACTTGGGCTCGGGCATCTGCTCATAGAGCCGCACCAGGGCCGGGGCCATCTTCATGGTCACGGTGCCGGCCGTGATCAGCAGATCAGCCTGGCGGGGGCTGGAGCGGGGCACCAGACCGAAGCGGTCGAAGTCGAAGCGGGAGCCGAGCAGTGCCGCGAACTCGATGAAGCAGCAGGCCGTGCCGTAGAGCAGGGGCCAGAGGCTGCTGAGCCGTGCCCAGTTGTGCAGGTCGTCGAGGCTGGTGAGGATCACGTTCTCGGAAAGGTCCGAGGTGATCTGCGGAGCACCGACCGGGTTGCAACTGGACGCCCGCAGATCGCGCAGGGCGTCGATCGAAGGGGTGCTGGAGGCGGAGGTGGGAGTGAGGGTCATGGTGGAAAGGGCGTCAGCTCCACTCGAGGGCGCCCTTGCGCCAGGCGTAGGCGAGGGCAACCACCAGGATGGTGATGAAGATCAGGGCCTCGATGAAGGCGAGCAGGCCGAGCCGGCTGAACGCCACGGCCCAGGGGTACAGAAACACAGTTTCCACGTCGAAGATCACGAAGACCAACGCGAACATGTAATAACGGATGTTGAACTGGATCCAGGCACCGCCGATCGGCTCCATGCCGGATTCATAGGTGAGTCGGCGTTCGCCGTCACGCGACTTCGGCGACACCAGTTTGTTGGTGACCAGGGCCAGGACCGGAACCGCTGCTGAGATCAGCAGAAAGCCCAGGAAGGCGTCGTAGCCAGGTAAGACGAACATCGCGAGGCTGAACCCGGCGCAGAGTCTGGCATCCGCGCCCGTCAAACGGTCGCTGCCGCCAAAGGTGCTGCCGCAACAAGGGCCTGGATAGAGTTTCTTTTCACGGCAGCGGGGCCCAACGCCATGGTCAATGGCCAGGACACTGATCAGGACGTTGGACCAGATCAGGACGTTGGACCAGCCGCTGCGCAGGACGCGCCGCCAGCCGGCGACCAGCCGGTGGGCGAGACGGCGCCCGAGAGCGCCGGCACCGATCCCGACACCCACCGGTTCGAGTGCCGCAGCTGCGGCTTCGTCTACGACCCGGGCGAGGGGGTGCGCAAGCTGGCGATTCCCGCCGGCACGCCCTTCAGCAGCCTTGATCCGGTGGGCTTCCGCTGTCCGGTCTGCCGCAGCCGGGTGGGGGCCTTCAAGGACATCGGCCCCCGCAACAAGCCGAGCGGCTTCGAGGAGAACCTCAGCTACGGCTTCGGGGTGAACACCCTCACCCCCGGCCAGAAAAACGTGCTCATCTTCGGCGGCTTCGCCCTGGCCTTCGCCTTCTTCCTGTCCCTCTATTCCCTGCGTTGACCCCCGTGAAGCGCCTGTTCTCTCCCCTGCTGGCCGTGCTGATCACGCTCGGCCTCAGCTTCGGCCTCGGCGGCTGCGTCACCACCGGCCTGCCCGTGGCCGCCACCAGCCCCTGGCAGCCCGTGGCGCTGTCCACCAGCGCCAACCCTCTCGATGTGGCCTTCACCGATGCCAAGCACGGCTTCCTGGTGGGCAGCAACCGGCTGATCCTCGAAACCGACAACGGCGGGGCCAGCTGGGAGGAGCGCTCCCTTGATCTGCCCGATGGGGAGAACTTCCGTCTGATCAGCATCGACTTCAGCGGAGCCGAGGGCTGGATCGTGGGCCAACCGGGCCTGCTGTTGCATACCGCTGATGCCGGCAGGAGCTGGGAACGCCTGCTGCTCGACACCAAGCTGCCTGGCGATCCCTATACCGTCACCGCCACCGGTCGGGGCAGTGCGGAGCTGGCCACCACCGTGGGGGCGATCTACAGCACCGGCGATGCGGGCGTCACCTGGCAGGCGGAAGTGAGCGATGCGGCCGGCGCCGTGCGCGACCTGCGCCGGTCCTCCGACGGCCGCTACGTGAGCGTGTCCAGCCTCGGCAACTTCTTCGCCACCTGGGAGCCGGGCCAGGCGGTCTGGCAGCCCCACCAGCGGGTGAGCAGCCAGCGCCTTCAGAGCATGGGCTTCCAACCCGACGGCCACCTCTGGATGGTCACCCGGGGCGCCCAGCTGCGCTTCAACGACGATGCCACCGATCCGGAGGCCTGGAGCAAGCCGGTGATCCCGATCACCAACGGCTTCGGCTACCTCGACATGGCCTGGGGGCCGAATGGTGACGTGTGGACAGGCGGCGGCAGCGGCACCCTGCTGGTAAGCCACGACGGCGGCAGCCACTGGGAGCGCGATCCGGTGGGCGCCGTCCAGCCCACGAACTTCACCCGGATCAGCTTCACCAGCGACGGCAAGGGCTTCGTGCTGGGCGAACGGGGCAACCTGCTGCGCTGGGTGGGCTAGGGCCAGCCGGCCCAACTGCATCCCTGTGTAACCAACCGCCGCTCCGCCTCTCGCCGGTCACAGCCCGACCCTTAAGATTCCGTAGCTGATTTGCCCGCTGCTATGGCTGCCGGCTCCACCGGGGAACGCCCGTTCTTCGAGATCATTACGAGCATCCGCTACTGGGTCATCCACGCCGTCACCTTGCCGGCGATCTTCCTGGCCGGATTCCTCTTCGTCTCCACTGGCTTGGCGTACGACGCCTTCGGAACGCCTCGCCCCGATGCCTACTTCCAACCCCAGGAAGCCAAGGCACCGGTGGTGAGCCAGCGTTACGAGGGCAAGAGCCAGCTTGACCTGCGCCTCAAGTAACGCCATGACCCAGTCTTCTGTCTCCACCACGCCACGCAACTACCCCATCTTCACGGTGCGGTGGTTGTCGGTTCATGCGCTGGGCATCCCCACGGTTTTCTTCCTGGGAGCCCTGGCGGCCATGCAATTCGTCCGCCGCTGATTTCCGCCATGCAGCGCAATCCCAACCCGAACAATCTGCCGGTCGAACTCAACCGCACCAGCCTTTATCTGGGCCTGCTGTTTGTGTTCGTCATCGGCGTTCTGTTCACCAGCTACTTCTTCAACTGATCGGGAGATTCAGCCATGAGCGGCAAGAAATCCGCACTACCTGACGGTCGCATTCCCGATCGCCTGCCTGACGGCCGACCGGCCGTGGCCTGGAAGAGCCGCTGGACCGAAGGGGTTCTTCCCCTCTGGTTGGTGGCCACCGCCGGCGGTATCGCCGTGATCTTCGTGGTCGGCCTGTTCTTCTACGGCTCCTATGTGGGTGTGGGTTCGGCCTGATTCCCCCTGCTCGGCTTCAAGCTTCGCGGGCCCGAGGGCCCGCTTTTTTTGTTCTGCTTTTCCTTCCTGCGCCTTTCTTTGGGCGGCTCCAGCGGAACCGCTCAGGCCTGGTAGTAGCTGCGGTACCAGTGGGCGAAGCGGGCCACACCCTCTGTGATCGGGGTGTGGGGCGCAAAGCCCACCCAAGCCTCGAGGGCGGCGGTGTCGGCAGCGGTGGCCTCCACGTCTCCAGGCTGCATCGGCTCCAGGCTCTGGATCGCCGGGGTGCCGAGTGCCGCCTCCATCACCCCGATGAACTCGAGCAGAGGCGTGGGCTGGCTGTTGCCGATGTTGAACACCCGGTGGGGCACCGCCGCGGTGGCGGGATTGGGGGCCAGTGGGTCGAAGAGCGGATCGGCGGTGGCCGGTTTATCGAGGCAGCGCACCACCCCCTCAACGATGTCGTCGATGTAGGTGAAATCCCGCTGCATGCGGCCGTGGTTGAACACCCGGATCGGCTCGCCGGCCAGGATGGCGCGGGCGAACAGCATCGGGGCCATGTCCGGCCGGCCCCAGGGGCCATAGACGGTGAAAAAGCGCAGACCGGTGGCGGGCAGCCCATAGAGGTGGCTGTAGGTGTGCGCCATGAGCTCGTTGGCCTTCTTGGTGGCCGCGTACAGGCTCACCGGATGGTTGACCGCGTCCTGCTCGCCGAAGGGCATGCGGCGGTTGCCGCCATACACGGAGCTGCTGGAGGCATACACAAGGTGGCCGGCGCCGTGATGGCGGCACCCCTCCAGGATGTGGCCGAACCCCACCAGGTTGCTCTGGATGTAGGCGGCGGGGTTCTCCAGCGAGTAGCGCACCCCCGCCTGGGCGGCCAGATGCACCACCCGTGCGGGGCGCTCGGCCGCGAACAGCGCCGCCATGGCCTCCCCATTCTCCAGATCCAGGCGGTGAAAACGGAAGCCATCGCTGCGCTCAAGCCGGGCCAGCCGTGCCTGCTTGAGGGCCGGGTCGTAGTAGCTGTTGAGGTTGTCGAGGCCGATCACCCGTTCGCCACGGGCCAGCAGGCGCTCGCAGAGCGCCGCGCCGATGAACCCGGCAGCGCCAGTCACGAGGATGGGTCCAGCTGGAGGCAACACGGGTGACGCCATGGTTCAGGGGGTGGGTCCGGTGCGCTGGTGCCACGCCCAGGCGTGGGCGATGATCTCGCGCAGATCCGGGTAACGGGGCTCCCAGCCCAGCACCTGCCGGGCCTTCTGCGCGCTGGCCACCAGGGTCGGCGGATCGCCAGGCCGGCGCGGCGCCACCACGGCGGTGAGCGGGCGTTGCGTGACCTCCTGGGCCGCGGTGAGCACCTCCTGGACCGAAAAGGCCGTGCCCGTGCCGAGGTTGAAGATCAACGGCTCAACCGGCTGGTGCGCCCCGCCGGCCAGAAGATGCTCAAGGCCCAGCACATGGGCGTCGGCCAGATCACTGACGTGGATGTAATCCCGCAGGCAGGTGCCATCGGGGGTGGGGTAATCGGTGCCGAAGATCTTGATGCTCTCGCGCCGGCCGGAAATCGCATCGAGCACCAGCGGGATCAGGTGGGTTTCGGGGTCGTGGTCTTCGCCGAGGTCACCGTGCGGATCAGCGCCGGCCGCATTGAAATAGCGGAAGATCACGCTGGGCAGCCCATAGGCGGCCGCGAAATCTGCCAGCATCTGCTCCACCATCCACTTGCTGCGTCCATAGGAATTGATCGGCCGCTGGGGGGTGTCCTCTGTGATCGGCACCGTCTCCGGGCTGCCATACGTTGCGCAGGTGGAGGAGAACACGATCGGAATGGCGGGCCCTTGGCCGGTGCGCACCGGCTCCACGAGCGCTTCGAGCAAGGTGAGGGTGTCGCCGAGATTGTTGCGGTAATACTTGGCAGGATCCAGAACCGATTCGCCCACATAGGCATAGGCGGCGAAATGCAGCACAGCACGCACTGGCACACCGCCGCAGGCGGGATGGCGGCCGCTGAGCAAGGCCTCAATCAAGGCACGATCGCCCACCTGGCCCTGCACCAGCGGCACTCGCAGCACCTCTTCCACGATGGAACGGTGCCCATACACGAGGTTGTCGAGCACCACAGGCCGGTGGCCCGCCTGCTGCAGGGCACGCACCGTATGGCTGCCGATGTAGCCAGCCCCTCCAGTCACAAGCAGGGTCATGAATCGAGCCCCAGGCT
Organism: Synechococcus sp. L2F; assembly: GCF_024345695.1. Lineage (NCBI taxonomy): Bacteria > Bacillati > Cyanobacteriota > Cyanophyceae > Synechococcales > Synechococcaceae > Synechococcus > Synechococcus sp. L2F. Next base: position 337,073 of record NZ_JAGQBP010000002.1, read on the forward strand.
GCGGCGAAAGTAGGCGATCGTGGGGTCCAACCCCTCTTCCAAGGACACCTTGGGTTCCCAGCCCAGTTCGCGACGGGCCAGGTCGATCACCGGCTGGCGTTGGAGCGGGTCATCCTGCGGCAGCGGCAGATAGACAAAGGGCAGCGATGGGTTGATGCGAGCGCGCACCAGATCAGCCAGCTGGCGGATGGTGAATTCACCTGGATTGCCGATGTTGATCGGTCCATTATGGTTCGCGTTCATTAAGCGAATCAATCCTTCCACAAGATCATCGACATAGCAGAAGCTGCGGGTCTGGCTTCCGTCGCCGTACAGGGTAAGGGGTTGACCGCGCAAGGCCTGGACCACGAAGTTACTCACCACACGGCCATCATCAGAAAACATGCGCGGTCCGTAGGTGTTGAAGATGCGCGCCACGCGAATCTCCGTGCCATGCATTCGGTGGTAATCGAAGCAGAGCGCCTCGGCAATGCGCTTGCCTTCGTCGTAACAGGAACGGATGCCGGTGGTGTTCACGCAACCGCGATAACTCTCGGGCTGTGGATGCACTTCCGGATCGCCATACACCTCGCTGGTGCTGGCCATCAGCAAGCGGGCTCCGACCCGGCGGGCCAGACCCAGCATGTTGTAGGTGCCGAGAAAACTCGTCTTGGCGGTCTTGATCGGGTTGGCCTGGTAGTACCGCGGCGAAGCGGGGCAAGCCAGGTGCCAGATCCGGTCAACCTCCAGCAGGATCGGCTCGGTCACGTCATGGCGAATCAGCTCGAAGCTGGGATGCCCGATCCAGCGGGCGACGTTGACCTTGGTGCCAGTGAAGTAGTTGTCGAGGCAGATCACCTCCTCGCCAGCCTCCATCAACCGGTCCACCAGGGTGGAACCGAGAAAGCCGGCGCCACCGGTCACCAGGTTGCGCCTTGAAGCCACAGGTGCCGTCACTACTCAGCCCTTGCCCACGGACCACACTTGCAGACCAGCCTGACGTGCCGCTGCGGTGTCGGTGATGTCACGCACGTCGAACAGCCAGGCCGGCCGTCGCATTGCGGCGGCGATCGCCTGCCAGTCAAGCGTGCGGTAAGCGCCCCATTCGGTGAGCACGATCACCGCATCGGCGCCCGTCACGGCCTCCAGCGGGGTTTCCGCCCGCTGCCACTTGCCGTCATCGACAAAGTCACGCTCACAGGTATCGGGTGGGCGGCCCAGATCGGCGCTGATCTGGGTGGTGGCCACCTTGGGGTCGTGAATCACCAGGTGAGCCCCTTCCTCAAGCAGACCACGGCAGATCGCAATGGCCGGTGACTCGCGGGTGTCGTTGGTGTCGGCCTTGAAGGCGAAACCCAGCACCGCCAGGCGCTTGCCGCTCACGGTGCCGAACAGCCGGCTCACCACAAGTCGGGCAATGCGCTGCTGCTGCCAGCTGTTGAAAACCACCACCTGCTCCCAGTAGCTGGCAGCGTCGTCGAGGCCGTAATGGCGGCAGAGGTAGACGAGGTTGAGAATGTCCTTCTGGAAGCAACTGCCGCCGAAGCCGGGGCCCGCGGCGAGAAACTTCATGCCGATGCGCGAGTCGCTGCCGATTGCCCGCGCCACTTCGGTGATGTCAGCGCCAGTGGCCTCGCACAGCGCACCCACGGCGTTGATCGAAGAGATGCGCTGGGCCAGGAAGGCGTTGGCGGTGAGCTTGGAGAGCTCGCTGCTCCACAGGTTGGTGTGCAGGATGCGCTCCGGGTCCACCCAATGGCCATAGATGGCCGACAGCGCGGCGATCGCCGCAGGGTCTTCGCCACCGATCAGCACCCGGTCGGGATGCTCAAGATCGCGAATGGCGGTGCCCTCTGCCAGGAATTCCGGATTGGAGAGCACCGAGAAGGTTTTCGCCTCCACGCCGGACTCGCCGCCCGGACTGGCACCGCCGGCCAGGCTCTGGGATCCCATCAGGATCTGCTTGATCGTTTCGGCCGTGCGCACCGGCAGGGTGCTTTTCTCCACCACGATCGTGTGGCCCGTGGCCTGCGCCGCCACCTGGCGGGCCGAAGCTTCGATCCAGCGCAGGTCGGAGGCCTGCCCCGCTCCCAGACCGCGGGTCTTGGTGGGGGTGTTCACCGAGAGGAACACCATGTCGGCGCTGGCGATGGCGTCATCCACCTCGGTGGTGAAGTGCAGATTGCGACCGCGGCAGCGGCCCACCACCTCCGCCAGTCCCGGCTCATAGACCGGCAGGTTGGCGAGATCCGGGTCGTTCCAGGCGGCGATCCTGGCGGCGTTGAGGTCCACCAGGGTGACCTGGAGGTGCGGGCAGCGATCGGCAATCACCGCCATCGTCGGCCCGCCGACATAGCCGGCACCGATGCAGCAGATGGAGCGAACCTCGGGCGGATGCACTACGTCCAACGGCTCACCCTGAATCCATTCATCCTGTTCCGGAAATTATCCCCGCTGGCCGGGCCTCTTGCCGTTGCGGAGTCAACTTGCTGATCCGGTCGCTCTGGTGTTCAGGTCGACGGGGTGATCCGGGCCGGCGGGCACTGGTGAACCAGCTGATCCAGTCAGCCGGCGGATCCGGCGAGCTGGGCAAGAACGGCCGACGGGCTGAGCCGCTGCTCGGCGCCGCCGCCCAGCAGATTCTTGAGCAGCACCAGGCCCTGTTCCGCTTCGCTTTCGCCGATCACCACCGCCCAGGGGGCGCCGGAGCGGTCGGCGCGCTTGAGCTGGCGCGCGAAGGCGGCACCGGAGAGATCCAGCTCCGCTGCCTGGCCCCGGCGCCGCAGCTGCGTGGCGAGATCGAGCGCCATCGCTTCCGCCAGGGGCCCGCGGCTCACCACGTACACCGCCGGCACCGGCGCCGCGGCGCCGGTCGCACCGGCACGCTCCAGCAGCACGACCAGCCGCTCCATGCCGATCGCCCAGCCGATCGCCGCTGTGGCCGGCCCGCCCAGCTGCTCCACCAGCCCGTCGTAGCGGCCGCCGCCACAGACGGTGGCCTGGGCACCCAGCTGATCGCTGGTGATCTCGAACGCCGTGTGGGCGTAGTAGTCGAGCCCGCGCACCAGGCGGGGGTTGAGCTGGTAAGGAATCGCGAGGCGATCGAGCAGCTCGCGCACCTGCTCGAAGCGCTGGCGGCTCGCCGCGCTGAGGTGGTCGATCAGCAGCGGCGCGTCCGCCAGGACGGCCTGGGTGGCCGGGTTCTTGCTGTCGAGGATGCGCAGTGGGTTGGTGGCGATGCGCTCGCACGCCTCCGGGTCGAGCTGCTCGCGCCGCTGCTCCAGCCAGCCCACCAGCGCCTGCCGGTACGCCGCCCGGTCGCTGGCATCGCCCAGGGAGTTGAGCTCCAGCGCCAGGCCGCTGACGCCCAGGGCGGTGAGCAGATCCCAGGCGATCGCGATCGCTTCGGCATCGCTACGGGGATCGGCGGCACCGAGAAACTCCAGGCCGATCTGGTGGAACTGGCGCTGACGCCCGGCCTGGGGCCGTTCGTAGCGGAACATCGGGCCGCCGTACCAGAGCCGCTGCGGGCCCTGGCTGAGCAGGCCGTGCTCCAGCACCGCCCGCACCACCGAGGCGGTGCCTTCCGGCCGCAGCGTGCAGCGGCGCTGACCCCGGTCTTCGAAGCTGTACATCTCCTTGCCCACCACATCGGTGGCCTCGCCGATGCCCCGGGCGAACAGCTCGGTGACCTCCAGCAGCGGCGTGCGGATCTCACTCAGCCCGGCACGGCGGAAGTGATCGCGGGCCACCGCCTCCACGTGCTGCCAGACCGGCAGCTGCGCCGGCAGCAGATCCACCATGCCGCGCAGGCTCTGCAGTTTCTCCACGCCCATGTCCAGGTCTGGGGACAGTTTGCGGGATCGCCGCTCAGCGCACCCCCAGCCACTTGTGGCTCTGCAGGCTGAGCCGCCAGTCGGGACTGGCGCGCACGAACTCCAAGGCCAGCGCCCGCCCCTGGCTGCTCTGCCAACCGGGTTGCAGCAGCAGCTGGGGCGGAGCCGTGTGCCGCTCCTGCCGGGCCGCCGCGGCCATGGCGGTGGCGAAGGCGAGGTCGTCGGGCTCGTGCACCACCACCTTGAGCTCGTCGCAGCAGCTGAGCAGCTCCTGCAGCGGCGGCCGGTGGCGTTTGGGCGAGAGGGTGATCCAGTCGAAATGGCCGCTGAGGTGATCGACACCGCTGGTTTCCAGGTGCAGGGGCAGCGGCGGATCCACGGCGCCGCGCAGCTGGGCGCACAGGGCCGTGAGGTCGTGGTGCAGCGGTTCTCCGCCGGTGATCACCACGAAGGCCGCCCCGGCTGCCGCCGCCGCCGTCAGCTCCGCCGCCAGCGCCGCCAGGGGCCGCAGCGGATGGGCCTGCTGCGGCCAGGAGCCCTTGGTGTCACACCAGTGACAACCCACCGTGCAGCCCGCCAGCCGCAGGAAGAACGCACTGCGACCAGCGTGGCTTCCTTCCCCCTGGATCGAGTGGAAGGTTTCCACCACCGGCAGGGCAGCGGACGCCGGCGGAGTCATGGCCACGGGCAGGGCAAGGCTCAACGGGAAAGGCTCAGGAGAACAGACTCAAGGGGAAACGGGCAGACCGGCAACTGGGTCGGGCTGGGAACGCTCCAGGGCGGCAAGAGCCGCCTCGCTGGCCGCGGCCTCACTGGCGCTGCCGGCGGCATGGCGCAACTGGGCCGCTTCCACGAGGCCACGGAAGAGCGGATGGGGGCGGCCGGGCCGGGAGAGGAACTCGGGGTGGAACTGGCAGGCGGTGAAGAACGGGTGGCCTTCCAGCTCGATCAGCTCCACGAGGCGGCCATCAGGCGAGGTGCCGCTGATGCGGAAGTTGGAGTCGAGGAACAGATTGCGGTAGGCGTTGTTGAACTCGTAGCGGTGGCGGTGCCGCTCGTACACCACCGCTTCGCCATAGAGCCGTTCGGCCATGGTGCCGGGCTGCAGGCGGCAGGGATAGACGCCGAGGCGCATGGTGCCGCCCAGGTCGACCACGTCCTGCTGTTCGGGCAGCAGGTGGATGACGGGATGGGCTGCATCGGCATCGATCTCGGCGCTGGTAGCCCCTTCCAGGCCCGCCAGGTGGCGCGCCCACTCGATCACGGCGCACTGCATGCCCAGGCACAGCCCGAGGAACGGCACGCGCTGCTCTCGCGCCCAGCGGATCGCCGCCACCTTGCCATCGACGCCGCGGTTACCGAAGCCGCCGGGCACCACCACCGCATCCATTCCCTGCAGCAGCGCATCGGCCCCTTCGGTTTCGATCTGCTCGGCGCTCACCCAGTGCAGATCGAGGGAGGCGTCCTGCTCCAGGCAGGCGTGACGCAGCGCCTCCACCACCGAGAGATAGGCATCGTTGAGCTGCACGTACTTGCCCACCAGGGCCACCTTCACCGGTGGGCCGGGGTTGCGCAGCTTGCGCACCAGTTCCTCCCAGCGGGCCATGTCGCTGCTGTGGTCGTCGAGGCCGAGCACATCGAGCACTTCGCGGCAGAGCCCCTCGCGCTCCATCGCCAGCGGCACCGCGTAGATGCTGTCGGCATCCAGGGCTTCGATCACCGCGTGGGTGGACACACCGCAGAAGCCGCCGATCTTGGCCTTGAGCTCCTCGGTGATCGGCCGGTCGCTGCGGCACACCAGCAGATCGGGCTGGATGCCGATCGAGCGCAGCTCCTTCACCGAGTGCTGGGTGGGCTTGGTCTTGAGTTCGCCGGAGGTGCCGATGTAGGGCAGCAGGGTGACGTGCACGTAGGCCAGGTCGTGGCGGCCCACATCGCCACGGAACTCGCGGATGGCCTCCAGAAAGGGCAGCGATTCGATGTCGCCCACGGTGCCGCCGATCTCTGTGATCACCACATCCACGCCGCTGTCGGCGGCCAGCCGGTGGATGCGTTCGCGGATCTCCCGGGTGATGTGCGGAATCACCTGGACGGTGCCGCCTTCGTAGTCGCCGCGGCGCTCCTTGTTGATCACCGCCTGGTAGATGGAGCCGGTGGTCACGCTGTTGAGGCGTGACATGGCGGTGTCGGTGAAGCGCTCGTAGTGGCCCAGGTCAAGGTCGGTCTCAGCGCCGTCCTGGGTGACGAACACTTCGCCGTGCTGGTACGGGCTCATCGTGCCCGGATCCACGTTCAGGTAGGGGTCGAGCTTGAGGATCGAAACGCTGTAGCCACGGGATTTGAGCAGTCGCCCGAGGCTGGCCGCCACGATGCCCTTGCCGATGCTCGACACCACCCCGCCGGTCACGAACACGAACTTCGCCATGGGGGTGGAGCAGGCACTGGCGGACACATCAATCTATCGAGCGTCCTCCGCCCGCACTGAAGCCGCCGCCACCAGGCCCGCTGCGCGGGCAACACGGCCTGCGCCACCACCGCGAGACTCAGCCCTCCAGCAGGCTGCGCAGCATCCACGCGGTTTTCTCGTGGATCTGCAGGCGCTGGGTCAGCAGGTCGGCGGTGGGTTGGTCGTTGGCCTCATCAGCCACGGTGAACACCGAGCGGATCGTGCGAGCCACCGCTTCGTGGCCCTCCACCAGCTCGCGCACCATGGCGAGGGCGGCGGGCACACCTTCGGTTTCGGGGATCGAGGAGAGGCCCGCATAGGTAGTGCCGCCGTAGGGGGCCGGGCAACCGAGGGCACGGATCCGCTCGGCGATCAGGTCGAGGGCCGTCCACAACTCCGTGTACTGGTCCATGAACATCAGATGGAGCGTGTTGAACATCGGCCCGGTGACGTTCCAGTGGAAGCCGTGGGTCTTGGCGTAGAGCACGTAGGAATCGGCCAGCACGTTGCCGAGGCCAGCGGCGATCTGCAGCCGCTGGCTCTCAGGAATGCCGATGTCGATCGGAGGAGCGGTGACGGCCATGGGGGCGTTCGGGGGAGAGGTGGGAACCTCGTTCTAGCCGTGGGGATACGGCCTGCGGCAACAACGCCACAGCCCGTGGGAAACATTGGCGGCCGCTGCTGCGGGCTCAGCCCTCCTCCGCCACCCAGGTGCTGGCCACATGCAGCTCGTCCAGCTGCTTCATGGACACATCGGCCGGGGCCTGGGTGAGCAGGCAACGGGCCTGCTGCGTCTTGGGGAAGGCGATCGTGTCGCGGATCGACTCCTCACCCGCCAGCAGCATCACCATGCGATCGAGACCGAAGGCGATGCCGCCGTGGGGCGGGGCGCCCATGTCGAGCGCTTCGATCAGGAAGCCGAACTGCCGCTCGGCCTCTTCCAGCGGCAGGCCGATCGTCTGCAGCACCTGTTTCTGCAGGGCGGCGTCGTGGATGCGCAACGAACCACCCCCCAGTTCCAGGCCGTTGAGCACCAGGTCGTAGGCCTGGGCGCGGGCGGTGGGCAGGGCCGTGGGCCAGGCGGCCGGATCGGCGCCGAGATCGGTGGCATTGGGCGCGCAGAAGGGATGGTGCAGAGCCTCAAGCCGGTTCTCCTCGGCGTTGAACTCGAACATCGGGAAATCCACCACCCAGAGGAAGTTCCAGGCGCCGCCGGCGCCGCTGGCGGGCACCAGACCCAGCTCACGGGCCAGGAACTGGCGCACCCGGTCGAGCGCCTTGTTCACTGTGGCGGTGTCGCCGGCACCGAACAGCAGCAGGGTGCCGGGCTCCGCGCCGGTGCGGCGCAGCAGCTCGGCCTTGCCCTCGGCGCTCAGGTTGTCCTTGATGGCGCCGATGCTGTCGATCTCGCCCCCCTCCCGCACGCGGATGAAGGCCAGGCCCCCGGCGCCGGCGGTGGTGGCTTCAGAGAACACGTCGCCGCCGGGCTTGATGCGCACGTTGCTGATCGCGTCGTTGCCGCCGGGGATCGCGATGCATTTCACCGCTCCACCGGCGGCCACGGCGCCGGAGAACACCTTGAAGCCGCTGGTGGCCACGATGTCGCTCACGTTGGTGAGCTCCAGGCCATAGCGGGTGTCGGGCCGGTCGGTGCCGTAGCGGTCCATCGCCTCCTGCCAGGTGAGCCGGGGGAAGGGGCTGGGCAGCTCGATGCCCTTGACGGCGCGCCAGATCGTGGCGATCAACCGTTCGTTGAGCTGCAGGATCTGCTCCTGCTCCATGAAGCTCACCTCGATGTCGAGCTGGGTGAACTCCGGCTGGCGGTCGGCGCGCAGGTCTTCGTCGCGGAAGCAGCGGGCCACCTGGTAGTAGCGCTCGATGCCACCCACCATCAGCAGCTGCTTGAACAGTTGGGGCGACTGGGGCAGGGCGAACCACTCCCCGCCGCACACCCGGCTCGGCACCAGGTAGTCACGGGCACCCTCAGGGGTGGAGCGGGTGAGCACGGGCGTTTCCACCTCGATGAAGCCCTCGGCCTCGAGGAAGCGGCGGGCCGCCTGGATGGTCTGGGCGCGCAGGCGCAGGTTGCCGTTCATGCGCTCGCGGCGCAGATCCAGATAGCGGTGGCGCAGGCGCAGTTCCTCCCGCACCGGCGTGTCGTCGTGCACCGACACCGGGAAGGGCAGATTGCCCCGCACCTCGTTGAGCACCTCGATCGCGCTGGCCAGCACCTCGACGGCGCCGGTGGCGAGCCGCTCGTTGCGGGAGTCGGCGGGACGATCGCGCACTGTGCCCGACACCTTCAGCACGGTTTCGTTGCGCAGCCGCTCGGCCACGGCGAACGCGGCGGGGGAAAGATCGGGATCCACCGTGATCTGCACGGTGCCGCTGCGGTCGCGCAGATCGATGAAGATCACACCGCCGTGATCACGCCGCCGGTCCACCCAGCCGCACAGCGACACGGCCTGGCCCGTGGCATCGCTGCGCAGGTCGCCGCATCCGTGGCTGCGCATGGGGGAAATCGAGGGGAAGGGCGAGTTTCCCACAGGGCCTCAGGCGCCAGGCCCCCAGCGGCTCGCGCGCCAGGGCCCGGGCGGCTCAGGGACGCCGGTAGAACGGACGTCGCACCACCACCGCCGGCTCCTGGCGGCCGCGGATCTCCACCGTCAGCGCCGTGCCGGGCCGGGCCGCGTCGGCGGGTACATAGGCAAGCGCGATCGCCTCGGCAAGCGTGGGCGACCAGGTGCCGCTGGTGACCTCGCCCACCACCTGGCCGTCGCGCAGCACCGGGTAGCCATGGCGGGCGATCGCCCGGCCCTGCAACTTCAGGCCCACCAAGCGGCGGCTCACCCCTGTGGCGGTCTGGCGTTCGAGCACATCGCGGCCGATGAACGCCGCCGGCATCTCCAGGTGCACCAGCCAGCCCAGCGAGGCCTCCAGGGGGGAGGTGGTGGCGTCCATGTCGTTGCCGTAGAGGTGCATGGCCGCCTCCAGGCGCAGGGTGTCGCGAGCACCGAGCCCGCAGGGGGTCACCCCTTCGGCCAGCAGTTGCTGCCACAGGGACTGGCCGGGGCCGGCCGCCAGCAGCAGCTCGAAGCCGTCTTCGCCGGTGTAGCCGGTGCGGCCCACGAACGCCATGGCGCCACGTGCTGCCCCCGCCGCACTGCCCGCCAACGGCAACGTGCGGTGGCCGAAACGGGGCAGGCCGGTCAGATCGGCGCCGCTGAGGGCGGCCAGCCGGGCTTCGGCCTCCGGGCCCTGCAGGGCCAGCAGCACCCCCTCCCCCTTGCGGTCGGCCACGACGATCCCGTGTGGTTCCAGCTGGGAACGCAGCCAGGTAGTGTCTGCCTCGGCGCAGGCGGCGTTGATCACCAGCACCAGCACATCGGCGTCGCCCTCCGGCCCGGGCTGGCGCCCGCAGTCGTAGACGATCAGGTCGTCGCGGATGCCGCCGGCCGCATTGAGCAGCACCGTGTAGCAGGCCTCGCCAGGGCCGATGCGGTGCAGATCGCTGGGCACCAGCGCCTGGAGGGCGTCCTTGACGCCGTCCCCCCGCAGGGTCAGCACCCCCATGTGGGAGATGTCGAAGACACCACAGTGCTGGCGCACGGCCTGGTGCTCCGCCACCAGCCCCGAAAACTGCACCGCCATCTCCCAGCCGGCGAAGGGCACCATGCGCCCACCGGCTCCGCGGCAGGCGTCGGCCAGGGGCGTGTGCCTGAGGGGAGCGGCGGGCACGGAGGGATCGGCCATGGGCTGTCGCCTCGCCAGGGAAAGAAGTGGCGCGATCCTATGGAGACGCGTCTGCAAATCCGAAGACTTCCCGCTGGTTCGGTTCTTTCTCTGTTAATGCGCTGCAGCAGTCATTACCTTGAGGAACCAAAAATCGGCCAGCAATGGGCCAGCGTTCCTCCTGCCGCAGCTGTCGGCACTGCAGCCCCCCCAGCGCTGAGGCCATGGGCTGGTGCCATCTGCGCCGCCTGGAGATCCATCAGGAGCTGGCCTCTGATCTCTGGTGCCACCACTGGACGGCACGCAGCCCGCGGCTGCCCGTGTCAGAAATTCTTCCCTACAGCCATCCACACCCCGGGGCGGCACCGACCATCCGCCAACTGGCCCTCACCGACCTGCTGCCCGCTTCGGTGTAGCCGAGCACATTCCGGCGGTTTCACGCTTGATTGCGTGTGAGTTGACGTTACGATCTTGGGCTGTCACTGCTGCCAGCAACGGCCTGCGCCGCTTCTGAAAGGGTGGCTCTTTCCCCCGATTTCAGGAGGTAGATGATTGCTCACTCTTGCCAGCACGACCCCGGTTGACCTGATGGCCCGACAGGTGGACGGAGACATCCTCACGCTCCCCACCGGATCTTCGATTTTCAAACGCGGTGACACCGCCAGTGCCATCTACGCCGTCCGCAAAGGGATCGTTGAGTTGATCGATCCCAGCGGCGAGCGGCTCTGTTACCGCCCCGGCGAACTGTTCAGTTACCAGGACATCGTCTGGCGGGGGGGCTTCTTCCGCAACGAGGCCCTGGCACGCACCCCGGTGGAGCTGGTGCGACTCGGTCGCCTGCGCTTCCTCAACCTGCTCCACAACCACCCCACCCTGGCGGTGGTGTTGATCGGTCAGCAGCACGAGAGATTGCGCGAGCAACGCACCAGCGGCTCCTATTGCTACTGACCCGCACTGGGGCGTTCGCGCCCCAGCAGCAGCAGCAGGCTGCGGGTCACCTTGGCGGCCAGCACGGCGCTGCAGCCGCTGGGGTCAAGCATCGGCGCCAGTTCCACCACATCGGCCGCCACCAGATCGTGGTGGCGCAGCTCCTCCAGCAGGGCGGCGAAGTGGCCCCAGAGGAAGCCGCCTGGTTCCGGTGTGCCGGTGCCCGCCATCACGGCCGGATCGAACCAGTCAAGGTCGACGGTGAGATAAAGCGGCCGGCCGCGCAGCGGCTGCAGCGCCGCGGCCAGATCCGCTTGCAACAGCTCCGGTGCCAGGCCGCAACCGCCGGCGCGGCCCACCAGGCGGCCGGTGCGGCGCAGCTCGCTGAACTCCTCGCGTGTGCCGCTGCGGATGGCGATCTGGCGCAGCACGCCGCTGGGAAGCACCTCCAGACAGCGGCGCATGGCGCAGGCATGGCTGTGGCGCGTGCCCAGCCAGCTGTCACGCAGATCGGCGTGGGCATCGAGCTGCACCATCACCAGATCCGGATGGCGGCTGGCCACCGCCGCCACCGCGCCGCTGCTGATCGAATGCTCGCCGCCCAGCATCAGCGGGCGCAGTCCGTGCGCCAGCACCGCCTCGGTAGCCTGGCGCACGGCCGCCACCACCGGCTCGGGCGCTCCGAAGGGAATGTCCACGGCGCCGAGATCGGCGAAGGCCAGATCCTCCAGATCCAGGTCCAGCTGCGGGTCGTAGGTTTCCAGCCCGCTGCTCACCTCCCGGATCGCCGCCGGCCCGAAGCGGGTGCCGGGGCGGAAGGAGGTGGTGCCGTCGTAGGGCACGCCGAACAGGCCGACGCGGCAGCCAGCCGGATCCCGCCGGGCCGCCATGAAGATCGCCCCCTCGGTGGCGAAGAGCTCGGCAGCGGAAGGCTCGCCGCTGGAAGGGTCGGCGGCGGACAGCTCGATGGGAGAGGCGTTGCTCATGCCTGCAGCTCCCGTTCGATCGCGGCAGGTACCGCCTCGAAGGCACCGGCCTGCCAGCGGGGGCTCCAGATCGAGCAGCCCTCGGCCACGGACGCGGCGCGCTCCGGCAGGGCCCGGCGGTAGCGGGGCCCGTCGTTGGCAGCGAAGGTCCAGCTCCACCAGCCGCTGGGGTACATGGGCACCCAGCCATAGAGAGGATCGGCATGGCCGAACACCTCCCGCAGCAGCCGCACCGTGGCCACGTGCACGGCGCGGAAGGCCTCGGGCGATTCGCTCTGGGTGGCGAACACGCCACCGGGCCGCAGCAGGCGGCGGCAGTGCTCGAAGAAGGCGCGGTTGAACAGACCCTCGGCAGGGCCGGCCGGGTCGGAGCCATCCACGATCACCACGTCGTAGCTGGCAGTGGCGGCGGCGGCCACCCAGGCGATGCCGTCGCCGATGGTGAGCCGGAAGCGGGGGTCGCTCCAGGCGCCGCCCCCCAACCCAGGCAGATGCTGCCGGCAGAGCTCCACCACCTCCCCGTCGATCTCGACCATGTCGAGCTGCACCACGCCCGGGTGGCGCAGGCATTCGCGGGCCGTGCCGCCATCGCCGCCACCGATCACCAGCACCCGCTCGATCCGCTCAGCGGCGCAGAGGGCGGGGTGCACAAGCGGTTCGTGGTAGTGCCGTTCCTGCCGCTCGGCCGTCATCCAGCAGCCGTCGAGCAGCAGGGCCTTGCCGTAGGTGCGGCTGTCGATCACGGTGATGCGCTGAAACGCACTGGAGCGCTCCACCAGCACCTCGGCCTCCAGGCCGTAGCGAACGCCCTGGTGGATCTCATCCACCCAGCCGGGGCCGGCAGCCGCGCTGGAACTGGGCGTGGGATCGAAGACGACGGGATCGGGCATCGCACAGCGGAGCATTGCTTCCCAGCTAAGCGTTCCGTGGCGGTGTCGCGGCGCACCTGGCCGCCCGGCGCCCCCTGCCGGGTTCTGGCAGCCTGGGGCCATGGCTTCTGATCTGACCGTGACAGCGTCGGTGCGGATTCCGGCCGCCGAACTGAGCTGGCGCTTCTCGCGCTCAGGCGGCCCGGGGGGGCAGAGCGTGAACACCACCGATTCGCGGGTGGAGCTGGTGTTCGCCCTGGCCGCGTCGAGTGCGCTCACGCCCGTGCTGCGCCAGCGGGCCCTGCGCCGGCTGGAGGGGCGCCTGGTGGATGGGGTGCTGGTGATTGCCGCCTCCGAACACCGCTCGCAATGGCTGAACCGCCAGGCCGCCGAACGCCGGCTGGTGAGGCTGCTGGCGGAGGCGATCGCCCCACCGCCGCCGCCCCGTCGCCCCACCCGGCCGGGCCGCGGGGCCGTGGAGCGACGGCTCACGGCCAAGCGGCTGCGCAGCGCCATCAAGGGCCAGCGCCGTTCCCGCCAGGGGCTCAGCGACGACTGAGACGCCAGCGGCTTCAGCTGTCCTGGGCGGCGCGGATCTGCGCCTTGGCCTGCTGCCACAGCCCCTCCAGCCGTTCGATGCTCTGGCCACTGAGGTCCCCGCCCAGGGCCGCTTCCACGCGGGAGAAACGGTCGAGGAAGCGGCGGTTGGTGCCCGCCAGGCCCTCGTCGGGATCGAGCCCGCACCAGCGGGCCACATTCACCAGCGTGAAGATCACATCGCCCAGCTCCGATTCGGCATGGGCGCGATCGCCGCTGGCCACCGCCTCGCGCAACTCGGCCAGTTCCTCTTCCACCTTGGCCCACACGCCCGCCATGCTTTCCCACTCGAAGCCGGCGGCGGCGGCCTTGCGCGAGAGGGTCATGGCGCCGGCCAGCGCCGGCTGACCACGCAGCTTGCGGGCCAGGCGGGCACTGAGCGGCGCCGAGCCGGGCTGGCCGGTAAACGGCTCACCAGTGTTGGGCTCACTGCTGGCGGCAGCGACCTGCTCTTGTTGCCGGTGGTGCTCCTGTTCCTGCTCCTCGGCCTTGATCGCCTCCCAGCTGCGGCGCACGGCGACACTGTCGCCGGCCAGGCCCCGGTTGGCCTCAGCCGCGGCGGCGAACACATGGGGATGGCGGCGCACCAGCTTGTGGCGCAGGTCGCGAGCGATCGCGGCCAGATCGAAGCGCCCGGCCTCGCTGGCGATCTGCGCATGCAGCAGCACCTGCAGCAGCAGGTCGCCCAGTTCCTCCTGCAGGTGGGCGTCGTCGCCATGGCGGATGGCGTCGGCCACCTCGTGGGCCTCCTCCAGCACGTAGGGGATCAAGGAGCTGTGGGTCTGCTCCAGGTCCCAGGGGCAGCCCTGCACGGGATCGCGCAGGCGCTCCACCACGGCGATCAGAGCCGCGACTTCACGCGATGCGCTGGGATCGGATTCAGCTGGCATGGCGAGGCATGAGGGGGGCGCAGCGCCCTTGCCCCTCACCGTCTCACGGACCGGGCGCTGACGCCGCGCGGGCGTCGGCGCCGGGGGCGCCAGCGGCGCGGCAGCCGCACATCGGGGTCGCCGTCCTGGAGCAGATGCAGCCAGCTGCTGGCTTCCAGCCCGGCCAGGCCCACCAGCACCAGCGGGCCGTGGACGCTCCACAACGTCTGCAGTCCAGCGGCGAGTGTGCGCGGGGAGGGGGCGCCGAAGGGCTGCAGCAGCAGGCTGAGCACCAGCAGCCACACCGCCAGGTAGGCCAGGCGCAGGGCGGTGCCCAGCAGCGGACCGTGGGAGGCGATCGAGCGGTGCCGCAGGCAGCGGCGATAGGGATACCAGAGCACCGCCAGCGGCCCCCAGCGGCGCAGCGGCCGCGAGACGGTGTCGAGGTCGGGGGACAGCCACAAGCCCCCCACCAGGAAACCGCTGCAGCCGCTCACCACCCCGGCCAGACCGAGCCACGGCCACCACAGCAGCCCGAAGGGCACGCATAGCCAGCAGATGGCGCGGTCGTGGCTGCGGCCACTGGCCATCGAGGTGCGGGCGCCGGATGGTTGCCAGCATGGGGGGTGACACGGCCAGAATGCGCACCTGGGGCGATTAGCTCAGCGGTAGAGCGCCTGCCTTACAAGCAGGATGTCGCTGGTTCGAAACCGGCATCGCCCATCCATAAGACCCAGTCCAGCACAGGCTTTTTGACCGTGAAGCCGGAGGGCCGCCCTAGCGTTGTCGAGCCTTTTAGAGCAAAAATGCGCAAAGTTCTGTGCTAACAGAACCCAGTCCACGACTGGTCGGCATTTTTGGCTCCACGATCGACCATCCCCGTTTGGGTCCGTGACCTTCGCTCGCTGATCAAGAGGGAGCACGGCCAAGGATGGAGCCTGAGCGAGCAGAGCGGTTCCGTGAAGCTGACGCGCCGCTTTCCAGATGGAGCAAGAAGCAGCGTTCAGCTGGATCTGCCCTAGCGCAACACCAGTGCGACAGCCGTGCTCACCCAGCTGCAGCGCATCCGGCATCGAATGGACGACGCCGGACTCGGACTAGCAGAAGCCGCATCAACCGTCCACCCGGAAACCACCGCGTCAACAGAAGCCGCAGCAACGATCGTGTGGCCGAAATTCGTGCAGGCCTTTGAGAAGCACAAGACCATCGACACCGGCGACCTAAAGCCGACCACAAGGCTTATCAGCACGGAATCATTGAGCTCAAAGCTCAGTTAGAAGAATTCAGGGTAGGCCTCGGGGATCAAGATGCAGACCGAAAAGGGGCTGCTAGTTCTATCGACGGGGAGTTTTGCAAATCCTACGTTTATCCGGCTTGCCCCGAGTTGAATATGGTTGCAACCAGCAGTCCCATCCATGGCTGAAGCATCTCACGCCTGAACCTTACCTTCATGCCCCTCCGTTAACGCCTGGCAGGTCCCGTTGGTGCAGGTCCCGATGGGACCTGCATTCGTAATCCGGGACCAGCGCTAAAAGCTTCGGAACGCTTCTGCCAGCACTCAAGGCATGTGGCCACCACCGACCACCCTCATCTCATGCTCTACAGAAGCGACCTTCGGCTCCTCGCGAACGTAGCCGCTTTCGAAGGGGCGCGTCGTCATTGATGCTCAACTTGCCTCTACGAATCCCGCCAGCCCGACCCATCAGGTTCTCTCGGTTCTACCACTAGGTGGTTGGGCTGTCCCAGTCGATCAATTCCGCGCCAACGAGGTCCTGCTTGAAACGCAGCCTCTCGTTCCCAAGCCACGACAGCTGAACCGTTGCCTGCCGAAAATCAGCGTTGGAAGCGTGTTGGCAGCAATACGTCCACCACAGCAACCTGTGCTGTGTTCTGGTGCCTGTCACCCAGGCCAACACGATCGCAGGTAGCAGTGCCCAGATCACAGCCGTTCCTACAGAACCCCGCCGGCCACTGCCCTCGCCTCTAACCCGCCATCCCGTCCGGCTCCTGCGCGGATGTGTGCCCGTCAGTGTTCCCACGCCCCGGTGGGCTCCACCCGCAAGCCTAAGGAGGCCGAGCCCGAACCGCCCGGCCTCCTTAGGCTTGGGTCCTGGGTAAGGCATGGATGCATCCTTTGCTCAGGGCACTTCTCAAGCAACGGCGACTTCCCTCTCGGTGGCAGCGGCGACGCCCGTGGTCTCTGCTGCACTCCTGGTGGAAAGACGAGCGGCACTCGCTCACCCGGGACAAAGCCCGCCTGCCCGGCCTGGCCGCCCTGCTGCTGCTCACCCCGCTGCTCGGCCTCGAGATCGCCCGGCGCAGTGACAACATCAGGATTGAAAAAGACACCCAGCGCCGCGAACAGCTGGAGGTGGTGATGGCGGCGCTGCTGAGCGTCAAGCGCACCGTCTTCGACTGGGGCCACTGGGACGACGCCTACGAGTTCGCCGCCGGCCGCAATCCCGGCTTCGTCAGCCTCGACGTGGCCAACACCTCTCTGTTCGATGGCGAGGCCCGCATGGTGATCTTCGGCCCCGGCGGCAAGACCCTGCTCGCCTACAGCCGCGGCATCCGCCGCGGCCATGGGGCCACCACCAACAGCCATGGAGTCGGTGGCGGTGTGCCGCAGGAGCTGATCCGCTGCGCCCGCGATCAGCTTCCCGCCCTGGTCACGCTGAACAGCTTCCGCCGCCTCGCTTGCCCCAGCGACGACGGCCAGCTCTACGTGGGTGTGATCACGCCTCTCACCGATAACGCCAGCCTGCGGCCCGCCCGCGGCGCCCTGGTGTTGTTCGAACCGTTGCTCAAATCCGACTACGGCCCCAACCTCAGCGGCAGCCTCAGCCAGTTCGGGGAGGCCGTGCAGTTCATGGCTCAGGACGACGCCACCGCGGCCGCCCGCGCCGGTGTCGAACTGGTGGATCCGCCAATCCACTCCAACGATCGCCAGCGGCTCGGCCTGCGCCGGCAACCGGTGCTGCCCATCGTGGCCCGCTCACTGGCCGACGATCTTCTGCTAATCCTTGCCATCGTCGCCGGGCTGCTCGCCTTCCGCATCCTCCTGGTGCTGGAGCGGCGGCGGCAGAAGGTGCAGCAGTGCAAGGTGGAGCGCCGCGCCGCCCAGCGCATCCGCCGGGCCTGCCGCGACCTCGACGCCCTGCTGGAGGGGGTGGGGAAGGGGCCCGAGGGCCTCCCCGATGGGCCCTCCGAAACGCACGTGCTGGCGCGGCTGATCCACAGCGGAATAGAAACCGCCCCAGACAGCGATCCGCTCCTGTTCCCCGAGCACGATGCGGCGACCATGGAGTTGAGGCTCGCCGAGGTGGCGGACCGCTTTCAGCATTTTCTGCGGTCGGCCCGCTCGCTCGCTCTGTTCGATTCGCTCACCCAGCTGCCCAATCGTCGCTACTTCATCGAGCAGCTTCAGATCGAAGTGCAGCGGGCCCACCGCAGCCGCCAGGCCTCCGCGATCCTGTTCGTGGATGTCGACAAGTTCAAGAACATCAACGACACCTACGGCCACGATGCCGGCGATGCCGCCCTGGTGATCACCGCCCAGCGGCTCCGGGATCAGATCCGCGGCGGTGATTTCCTCGCCCGCTACGGCGGTGACGAGTTCGCCATCCTCATGGCCCCGTACGCCGGTCCCGACCTCTCCGGCGGCGACCTGCGCAGCCAGGCCCGCCTGTTGGCCCAGCGGGTGGCCAAGGCCTTCGAAGCCAGCTTTCAGCTGGCAGGGGTCTCGATCGAGATCAGCCTCAGCATCGGCATCGCCACGGTGGAGCCCGACGAAAGCGACATCGAGGCGTGCATCAAGCGCTCCGACATCGCCATGTACCAGGCGAAGCAGCACAAGCACAGCCGCATCTCCATCTTCGAAGCCAACGCCGCCACCACCGAGCTCGACGACTACAGCCTCTATTCCGACCTGATGCGGGCCCTGCGCCAGGGTGAGCTGCGCATGCTGTTCCAGCCGATCGTCGATGGCTCCGACACCATCCACGGCGTGGAAGCCTTGGCCCGCTGGCACCACCCCCAGCAGGGCGATGTTGCACCGGAGGTGTTCATCGCCCTGGCGGAGCGCTACCGCCAAATGGACATCCTCGGCGAGGAACTGCTGCGCCTTGCGATCGAGGGCTTCGTGCGCCTGCGCCAGCAGCTCGGCCCGGAGCTCCAGCTCGCCGTCAACGTCACCCCGTCGCAGCTCTCGCACCCCAACATTGTGCATCGGCTGCTGGGCCTGCTCGCCTGGGAGGGGATCCCCTTCCACCTCCTCACTTTGGAGATCACCGAACGCTCGGCGCTGGAGTCCACCGACACCGTGGCTGGCAACATCCGCCTGCTCCAGGACCAGGGGGTGCGCCTGGCCCTCGACGACTTCGGCACCGGGTATTCCTCGCTCAACCTGCTCATCACCCTCAAGCCCAACGGCCTCAAGATCGACAAATCATTCGTGACGGCGATGCACGTCAACCCCTTCGCCAATCAGATCGTCACCATGATCGCCGGCCTGGCCAGCCGCATGGAGCTTGATCTGGTGGCGGAAGGGGTCGACAACCCCGACACCCTGGTGTTGCTGCAGAACCTCGGCCTGCGCTTCTTTCAAGGCTTCCTTTACTGCAGTCCCCTCTCGGTCGAGGGCGTCCTGGCCCGCTACAGCAGCGGATCGGGTTCACAGGCGGCGCTCTCCGGCGGGCCGCCGTCAGGGCCGGCGTAACGCCCCAGCCGCACCAGCCCCAGGGGCAGGGCCATCACCCTTGGCGCGTTTCATCCCTAGGCATCAGCGCTGGCCAGCGTCCAGCAGGCGGTCGATCTGGTCGAGGCCGTCGTCGAGGGGGGCGATGGCCTCCGCCATGGCGGCATCGGTGGCCGCGCTGCTGGGCCAGTGCTGGTCCACCAGCCGCTGCAGGTGCCGCAGGCCGCCGTCCACCTGCTCCAACCGGGTGGACAGCGCCACCAGCCGCGCCTCCCGCTCGTCCATCCCCAGCCGGGCGGCGTCGAGGTTGCGGCGGAGCTGGTCCACCAGCCGCTGCCGCTCCGGCCGCAGGGTGGCCGAGCACTCGCGCTGCAGGGCCTCCTCCTCCCGGGCCAGGCGGGCGGAGAGATCGTCCACCGAGAGCAGCACGCCGGCGCCTGATTCCAGCAGGGGCCGACGCTGATCGATGCGCTCGGGCAGCCCCCGCAGGCGCTCGCAGCAGAGCTGCACCAGGCCGAGGGCCTCCAGGTGGGCGAGATCCTGAAAGCGGGCCATGGCCTCGCGGCTCACCAGATCGGCCTGGCTGGCGAGCTGCCCGGCCCGGGCCACGGCGGCCTCAATGCCGGCGCTTACCCGCCGATCGCTCAGGCGGGCGCCACGGCGGCGGCGCCGATCCCGCAGCAGGGCCAGGACCCAGCCAGAGGGCAGCGCCACCACCAGGACGAGCGGCAGACCCAGGGGCGTGAGGCGCACCAGGGCCACCAGCAGCACCCCGGCCAGGGCCACGGCGAGCGGGTCGTCGAGCGGATTGACCCAGCTATGGGCCCAAACAGCGGAACGGCGAGCCATCAGAAAGCCAGCTGCAGGTCTTCCATCCGGCGCAGGATGCTCTCCGGCGTGCCCTCCACGAACTCGCCGCCGTTGCTCTCGGCGATCCGGCGCAATGCCGTGGAGTCGTATTCGCCGCTGCGGCCGTAGCCGATGGTGAACACGCCGATGCGTTCATCGCCGCCGAAGCCGCTGCGCCGCAGTTGCTCCTGGAGATCCTGCAGCGGCAGGCGCGAACCGGAGTCGATGCCATCGGTGAGCACCACCACGGCGAGGATCTCGCCGCTGCGGCGGGTGCGACGCAGCCAGTCGCGGCCCGCCAGCACCGCGTCGTGCAGGCGGGTGCCGCCCTCGGCCAGCAGGGAGCCCACGAACACGGCTGCCTTGCCGGCGTCCTGGGTACCGCCCCGCAGCACTACCGGGTCCCGCACCTCGCTGTCGAAATCGATGAGGCCCACCATGTCGCGGGGGCCGAGCTGGGCGAGGTAGGCCTGCAGGCTGCGCTGGGCAGAAGCCAGCTTGGTGCCCTCCATCGAGCCGGAGCTGTCCACCACCAGAGCCACCCGCGAGGGCTTCTTCACCAGATCCCGCCAGGTGGTGATCATTGCCTCCACCACCTCCGGCCGCGGGGCGCGCAGGGAGTCGTAGGTGGCGCGGGGATCGGCGCCGTTGGCGGCGGTGACGCGGCTGGCGGGCACGGCAGGACTGGCGGGCCGCAGTCCCTGCTCGGCGGCGAGCTGCTGCAGGGCGGGCTGTTGCAGGCGGTCGACCAGCAGCAGCGCCGCCTCCCGCTCCCGGGCCGACACCCAGGGAGCGGCGGGAAGGATGGCGCGCATGGTGCTCGAGTAGGTGGCCTGGGGGTACACCGCCACCAGGCCGTCCTGGCCGGGTTCGCGGCGGCTGTTGGCGGCCACCACCGAGGATTCGTACACCGAGCCCACCGAGGCCCAGAACAGCCCGTTGCGCTGCATCGCCCGGGCCAGCTCGTCGGTGGAGCTGCCGTAGCGGGTCACGTGCTTCTGAATCGCAGCCACGGCCGGGGCGGCGGCACGCACGTCGTCGAGCCCCAGCTGCTCGGGCCGCTTGCCCGACACCTCGGCGAACATCGCCACCAGAGTCTGCAGGCCGGAGTTGGAGCGGGTGGGGGCGGTGTGCACGAAGCGAATCGGCTGGGGAGGACCCGCCGGATCGAGCTGTCGGTGGTCGCTGGAGCGGGCGAGGGATTGGAAGGGATCGGCGCGGCGCAGACCCTGGGCCAGGGCGGGGGTGGTCATCAGCACCATCGGGCTGGTGGCCAGAGCCGTGGCATCGGCGGTGGGGGGAATCAGCTCCCGCTGGGGCGCCAGGGCCTGCAGCCGGTGGCGCAGCAGCTCCAGATAGATCTCTCCATCCACCGACACCAGGGTGGGGATGCGGGGGTCGTCCGCGGCCGTGCCGCCCTGGAGTGCGGCACGGGCGTGGCCCTCCATCTCACTCACCACATCGCCGCTGCCGGCGGAACGGCAGCGCAGCAGCACGCGAGTGCCGTCGGCCAGGCGCGGGGGATCATGCTCGATCGCCTGGGCGGCGGCAGTGCAGAAGCCATCGAGCGCACTGCCCACCAGCATGGTGATCTCCAGGCCTGGCCCCCCTGGCAACAGCCCGCAGCCCGGTAGCAGGGAGAACAGCGCCAGCAGCCCCGGCAGGGCGGAGCGTCCGCCGGGAAGGGGCAGCCGTGGGGATTCCGCTGGCGCCATGACGAGCCCCTGGTTCTCCGTATTCTTGAGGCTCGGGAAGCGCCTGTCAGCGCCCTCCCCGCCTTCCCGCCGAGAGCTCACGGTGCTTGCGATCACCCGCCGCCGTTGCCTCTCCCTGGCGATCGGTGCTGCGGCCTTGGTGCTGGCCGCCGCGCCCCTGCCCGGGCTGCGGCGGCCGCTGCTGGTGGCGGTGGGCTCGGAGCTGGAGGAGCCGATGCGCCGGCTGGAACCGCTGTTCGAGCGCCGCCATCCCCGCATCGACCTGCGCTGGCAGGTGCAGGGCGCCCAGGACATGGTGAACCGCAACCTCGAGGGTGACCCCGAGCGGGCGCGGGTGCTGATTCCGGCCAACAAGGACCAGCTGGAGGCGTTCGCGGCCGCGAGCGACGCCCAGGGCGATCCCCGCCCGTTTCTGGAGGCACCCCGCCCGATCGCCCGCACCGTAATGGTGGCGGTGGTGTGGCCGGAGCGGGCGGAGCGGCTGTTCCCGGGCGGTCGCTTCTCCTGGGAGGCCCTGCGCCGGGCCGTCGCGGCGGGGCAGTGGTCGGCCCTGGGGGCTCCGGCGGCATGGGGCAGCTTCGACCTGCGCACGACCGATCCGCTGCGCTCCAATTCCGGCCAGATGCTGCTGGCGCTGTGGAGCCTCGATCAGCCGGGGCAGGCCTCGGTGGGGGCGCTGAAGCGGGCCGTGTACCGCCCGGCCCGCTCCACCGACATCCTGCTGCGGGAATTCATCAGCGCCGGCCCCAACGACGGCGACGTGGCCCTGGTGTATGAGTCCACCGCCCTGCTGCGGGCCGCCGAGGCGGAGCAGCGGCGGCCGGGGGGCTACCGCCTGCTGGTACCCGATCCCACGATCGAGATGACGCTGGCGGCCGCCGTGCTGCGGGGCGAGGGGGTGGGCGGCGGCGGCGAGGGCAAGCGCTTCGTGGCCTTCCTCACCGGCCCGGAAGGGCAGGCGGTGCTGCGGGAGAGCGGCTTCCGTGCTCCGAACGGCAGCGGAGGCAGCGCCGAGGGCGAACGGGTGCGGCGCCTGCCCAGCCCCGGGCGGGCTGACGTGGAGGAACTGCTGCGCCAGTGGCAGCAGGCGGGCTGAGGAGGCTGGGCGAAAGGGGCGGGGGCAGGGGGCCGGTCCCAGGTCCCGAGGGTGGGCAACCCGGCTGGGCGCCGCTGGCCAGCTGAGCGCTGCTCAGCCAGGGGTTGTGTCGTGGATCACCGCTGCCCCGGTGCGGCCCTGTCGAAGGTGAGGTGGCGATCAGCCCCCGCTCCGCCCCTATTCGCAAGTCACTCAAGTGCCAGGCCGGCCATCTGGAGCACATTCTTGCCGGCATTGATGCTCTTATCCACTACGGTGGCTGGCCGCTGGCTGCAAGAAGACACTGGTGCTAAAAGCTCTTGGCGAGGAGCAAACTGGGACTCCAGCGGAGAACTCTCTACCACTCAGGTAGCAGAAGCTGCTCCGATCGAATCGTGAACCACATAGACGCTTCTCTCAGGTCAACTGTTGATTGCGAGGCTAGGTTCAATGTCGAATTCGAAGCCCTTGTCTGAATCGAGTCAGCATGTGGTAGATCTCTAGATCAGTCACGGGTGATGGGTTCACCCGTGTGGATCGGTTGAGCCACGTCCCCTCCAGTGAAGGAGCAGGCCTGAAGGATCAAGTGAGAGTCTGTCGCTACCGTCATGGTCATCAGCCAGAGATGATCGATGCCGAAAGGGTTCATCGGACTCGAGCCAACCGTACGTTCTGGCAGCGTCATCGCAATCGCATGGGTGGAGCTCGCCTTGATCGGCCAAGGAGTGATCCCAAGGATGTCGAAGAAGAGAAGGGGCAATCTCTTGATGATCAACTTGGGGATCATGCTGTCAGTGACAGCGTCGCACAAGGGAAGCAGCGGGCTGAATGGGGACTGATTCACAAGCAACTAGCTGTCACAAAACAATCAAACGTTTGATTGTCTGCACTGGTGAGGAACAATGACAAGCTGGCAGAGTGTCTCTCTATCCGCGTTGGCTTCTTGGCGCAGCTGGTGATGCCGATGAAGCCATCAGAAGAGTCGAGTATCGACCCCTGAGCAATCAAACAGCTGCAGCCTGAGGATCGCTCGGAGGTGAGTCAGTCTTCCCCGGTGTGAGACAGGGGAGGGGTCGTTGTTCCTCAACAAACCCAAGACCAACCGCTTGAGGGCTTTCCACTGTAAAAGCCAGCGTGTCTAAACAATGGTCAACGCCACTGTTTCCCTATCCCAGCATAACGTCAGAGACCAAACTTGGCGGCAGCCTGCTGCTTGCAGATTGTCTTGGCATTGCTGATGCTCACACGTTGGTGCACCTGATCAACGACACAGGTGCACGTGTACGTAGCCAGACCGGCGGGTGCTGGCTTGCCCGAAAGGGCAACTTCAGCGTTGACGGCATTGGTGCAGTAGTGCATGATCAGGTCATCTTCCATATTCTGCGCATGGGCGCCGCAGGGGAAGCAGGCAAGGGTGCCGCAGCTGATGGCCGCGAGAGCAAGCAACCGGGCTGATGCCATCACTGATCAGATTGGAGGCTGGTGAACGTAGCTTACAGGCATTGACAGATCTGAGCGAAAGCCTGGGCTCGTGGGGTGATGTGCCTACAACTCACAATGCCGGAAGACCGGAGGCCCCCACACATTGAGTTCAGCGGCAAGGCTCTGATGCAGGGAAGCTGTGTATGAAATCCGTGCATGCATGTTGTGTATAGATTCTGTGCATGGATTCAGTGCATGGAATCAAGGCGCACTGTCTGCCGATGCTGCCGGTGTGATTGGGCACTCCTCGCAACATGTCTGTGCGGCGCTGGGAACCAACGACAAGGCGCGGCATCATCAGGCAATAGGTGGCTGGATGATGGAGAAGGCTCACACACGGGAAGCCGATGGGAGGCGCGCCAGAACAAGCGGCATCACAGCAAACAGCACCAGCATGGCCAGATAGACACCACCAGAAACTGGATCCCGGCTGGCTACATACTCGCCAAGCGTGCGCTCCTGAATGGCAACTGCAAGCAAGACCTCGGCGCCAACCAACAGACCCAGCGCAAGACATCCAGCCCCCAGGCGGATCATGGCACTGGCGGGAAGACGAAAACGCCAGATGATCAGGCGGGCCGACACCACAATGGCCACGAACATGAACGGCATTTCAATGAGCTCCGCCGTCCGTTCACCAAGGCGCGGCACAAGCAGTGTCACTCGAATCACGCCCAGCACAAAGCCCACACCGAACACCAATACGAAGTAGGTGATTCCAGCCTTGATGGTTCGAAAGGGGAGACGATCCATCAATCCATCAGTGGTAGCGCAGCCGTGCGAATCAAATCAGGACCTCCTGCAGTGGCCGTCGCAGTGAAGACGGCAGCTTGGGACCTCGGCCGAACCTGACGACAAGATCGGGCCGCCACCCTCCGAGAGCCAGATCATCAGCAAGCTGCGGGCGCAGCGTGGACACCTCTACGGGCTGATTGAGCATCGCAGTGCGAATACCCAAGGCTGCCGATTGCAGGGCAAAGCGCTCATAGCAACGCCCCACTTCCACCCACTGCTGCGGCGTTGGGGATTCCGAGGCGAAGATCGCGATACCGGCAGAACTGCGCACATGCTTGGCGTACGTGTCGTTTTCGCCTTTCGGTGAAAGCAGCAGGCTGAAAAGCAGGCGTCCCAGCCATGTCGGCACAGACGGGTGGCCAGACGATGCGGCGTAGAGTCCATCCCCCGTTCGAACCGCCTCACGGCCGTTGAATCGGACCCACTGCTTCAATTCAGCCACGAAGGCGGCATCATTCAACTGGATCGTGTTGCCTTGAACGACAGACTCCAGGAGCGTCTCCATGGCCTTGCGTTCGGTCAGGACAATCAGCTGAACGCCTGCGCCCGTACCGGCCTTCACCAACAGGTCCAGTTCATCGCGAGCAAGGGGTTGGCCGTCATACTCACCACGTGTGCTCTGGCGCTCGGGAATCGCCTGAAACAGTGTTGACGCGACGGGTGTTGTCGGCGTTAAGGCGAAGCGCAAGACAGTGCCCCCTGCCGCATCAAAGCCGGAGTGGCTCATCCACCCATGGGCCAAAGCCGCCTGGCTCAGGTTCTCGGCGGCACAGCCGAGGGAGACGAACAGATGGTGGTTCTCCGGGTCGACAGCAGGGCAGCGTCGTGAAAGATCCGGCTCAAGCGAGATGGCGCCATCGCGGAGGCGGAACTTCCAGCACTGCGTGTTATGGCTGGACGGCGCCAGAGTGGCGTAGCGCACAAGCTCATGCAGCAGAGAAGGCATGTCGCCGGACGCGGCCTTGCTGTGACGCCAGGCGCGATCCACTGAGGCTTCATAGCTGTCAGCACTGGGCTCCGGTGAGCATGAAGAGATGCCGGCACTGGCGGTGGCAGTGCCGGCTGCGGTGGCCAGTGCGGTGACCACAAATTCACGACGGGTCGTCATGATTCAACCTACTGCTCATGAAACCAGACGGTTCAGCTCAGAGGGCAAAAAGAGATCTGAGGCTTAGCCCGTCGCAATGAGAGATTGCTGGGATGACGGTCTACTGGAGCTGCACGGTCATCGCAGGCTTCAGCCGCGCCTGCGCCTGACGGAAGTGAGCAAGCGTGGCAGCCGGCGGATTCCGGTATCGGTCATGAGCCAGGGCAGAAATGGGGATGGAAATGGGGCGCATGGACCCCTGCGAAGGTGATGGTCAAGCATTCGCCAACGGCACAATCCTTCATCCTGCCAACCCAACGACAAGACAGAAAAGGGCGATGGCTCTCATCACCACGTGCAGACAGAGGTCCCTGCCAATCCCGTCCACCTGCATGATCGTTCGACCATAGGGTCAGTCGGGCCCTGGCTATCGATCCCTGTGAATGCTTCAGCAGCGGCTCGCTGCCTTCCACGACCAGCACGTTCCTTTAGAGTCAGGCATCGAAGGCTTCTCTATCAGGGCACACACTGCCATGGTCTCAGACAACCCAGCTGCCCTCACACAAACAGAGACGCCCCCGCCTAATCCCGATCGCTGGTGGACCCTGGCCGCCGTGGAATGCGGCAACTTCGTTGTTTATATGGATGGGTTCATCGTCACACTCGCCCTGCCGGCGATGGCGCGTGAGTTCGGCGTTGGCCTATCGGTTCTGAAATGGGTGATCGTCGCCTACATGCTTACCGTGACGGTCACCCTGCTGCCGGCCGGCCGCCTGGCCGACATCTGGGGACGCCGCCGCATCGTCGTGATCGGCATGGGCGTCCTCGTCGTGACGTCGGTCCTGTGTGCGCTGGCCCCCACGGTGGAAACCCTGATCGCCTTCCGCGTTCTCCAGGGTGTGGGCGGCGGCCTGGTGCTGGCCAACGTGATGGCCGAGATCACCGCCGTCTTCCCGAAGCAGGAGCGGCGCAAAGCCATGGCCGTCAATGCCTCGATCCTGGCGCTGGCTCAGGTCACGGGGCTGGTGCTCGGCGGCCTGCTGATCGGCCAGTTCGGCTGGCGCTCCCTCTTTCTGGTGATCCTCACGGTGAGCCTGGCCGGACTGATCCTCAGCCTCCGGATCCTCAAGGCCCGCCCCCGCAGCCTGGACCGCACCGCCATGGACTGGACGGGTGCCGTGCTGGCAGTCGTGGCCACCAGTGCTCCCTTCCTGGTGATTGAACAACTCTCCGAGGCTGGACTGAAACCAGCCAGCCTGGCGATCCTGCTGGGCGGCGTGGTGGCATTGGCCCTGTTCGTGCAGGTGGAGCGACGCCTGCCGAGACCGCTGCTGAATCTCGAACTGCTGCGACGGCGTGCCTTCACCTGTGGCTCGGTGGCCGCCGCCTTCTACTTCGTTGCCGCGGTGTCCTGCTATTTCCTGCTGCCGTTGTATGCGCAACTTGTTCTGGGACGCTCGCCCGTGATGGCGGGTGTGCTCATCGTGCCGCTCTCCTTGGTTCTCACGGCCACGAGCCTGACGGTCAGCAGCCAGGGCGATCGGATCGGTGCGCGAACCCTCAGCACAGCAGGAATGCTCTGCATCAGTGCAGGCCTGGTCGGACTGTCCTGGCTGGGTCCCGACGCCTCCACCGCCAGCATTGTCTGGCCGCTGGTGCTGCTGGGCATGGGCGGCGGGCTCTTCCATCCCCCCAACAACAGCGCCACGCTCAACACGGTTCCTGCCGAGCACCTCAGTGTGGCGAACGGCTTCCTGTCGATGGCTCGGAACTTCGGACAGGCGATCGGGGCGGCGCTGGCGGCATCACTGCTCGCCAGCGGCCTCGGCGCAGCAGGGGCAGAAGCAGCACTGGCGGGGGAGGTGGGTGCGCGGCTTGGCGGGTCCCAGCTGGAGGCCTTTCTGGGGGCGCAGCAGTTGGCGTTTCGTTTGGCGGCAGCACTCGGGCTGGTGGGAGCGGCGGTGTCCGTTGGCCGCGGAGCAGAGGTGCCGGTGGTATCGCGCGTGACGGAGAGGCCCATCGCCAGCCGTAGCGATGGGAAGGGGATCCGGTGATGGGGATGCAGAGCGCACTCTCCAGTTTCCGCACCACGCCTTCATGGCTGGGCTTGAATCTGTCCGTTTTCTTGCCAGAAAATCCAGCACCCCCTACCAATTGCCAGCGCTGAATAGCAGTTGCAACATCGCAAATCCCGCCAGACAGGTGGCGGCCAGTAGCGGAATGGTATGCAGCACGGTCGGAACATCCTGGTGCTTCGGTTTCGTCATGCTGCGACCGCTTGCGGGTCGCGCAATGGCCAGGTGCGGAGAAGCACAGACACACTCGTCCATGAAGTTGTGTGCCCGCCGCCAGCCTCTGCACGGCGATGGCGCCGCTCCATCCGGTTTCAGAATGAAGCAGCTGGGCGGCAGCGGCAGCAGAGTGGAGGCAGAAACCTGCTCGCGGAAAGGCTATGAATGCCACCCTGGAGAAAGCCACCACCACCCAGTGCGCCTGCCCCGGCTGCCACTGCAGCGTGAAGGCCGACACCCCCTTCCGCAACGGCGCCCTGCTGTTCTGCAGCGACGCCTGCGCCAGTGGCCACCCCAACGGTGAACCCTGCCACGCCGGCTGCGGCTGCGAGTGCCACGGCTGAGGCTCGGCGGAGGGCTAGAGCCCCTCGCTATCTGTTGAGGCGTAGGTGAGCACCGGCAGACCGGCGGGCGGGGCCACCAGCAGCCGCTGGCGATCCTGCGCCACCTGCTGCCGGAACGCCTGCCACTGGGGAGACGCGATCACCTGTTGGCTGATCGCCTTGGCCAGGCGCTGGCTCGCCAGCACATCACTGGGGTAATGCACGCCGCAGTAGGCACGGACATGGCCCCCCTGGCTGCCCACCAGCAGCAGCCGTTCCCGCCGTTCCGGCACGACATCGGCCAGCAGCAGGGCCGCCGTGGCAAACCAGGTGGCATGGCCACTGGGGAACGACCAACCCGATTCCAGCGGCAGGCAGGGCCTGAGATCCCGGTGGCTCAGAAAGGGGCGCGGCCGGGCAACGGCATTCTTGAGCTGATTCTTGAGGGTGTCGGCACGGCTGAGGAACGCAGGAAGGCCCTGGTAAAGCGTCGGTGAGGCGTCCTGCAGGTTGGTGCCGATGGCGGCATCAAACACGCTGAGATTGCGGTTGAGGAAGTGCCAGCTGAGTAACACTCCCTCTGCCGTGCGGGTGCGCTGGTTCCAGCGCAGGATCGCCAGATCGTCGCGTTCCGCCTGGCTGGCGGGAGCGGGCGGCTGGCCGATCACGGCACGAAAGGCGGCCGGATCCAGCTGCAGGCCTGCCGCCGGATCGCTCGGCTGGCCCGAAGACTGGGCGACGGACTCGGTGCTGGGCCTGGCCAGGGCATCACCGCTGAGCAGCACCAGGCAGGAGGGCAGCAACAGGCCCGACAGACAGAGTCCAAGGCGCATGAGCTTGATCCTCAGCTGCTCGCGGAAACCGACTGTAAAGAGTGGGAATAACGACCTATCACCATCTGAGGGGCCGCAGGATCTGCAGCCCCAGCCGGCCGATCAGGATGCGGGCAACTGCTGAAGGCTGATGGCTGCTGCTGCCGAGGAGCTGGGGGCGGAGGTGCTGGCCTTCTGGTTTGAAGCCGCGTCGCCCAGCCAGTGGTTCCTCAAGGATCCGGCCTTCGACCACCAGGTGCGGGAGCGGTTCATCGGCCTCACCCGCCAGGCGGTGGCCGGGGAGCTGGCGGCCTGGGGCCGGCAGCCGCACACCGGCCTGGCGCTGGTGCTGCTGCTCGATCAGTTTCCCCGCCAGATCTGGCGGGGCTCCGCCATGGCGTTCAGCGGCGATGGTGCGGCCCTGGCGCTCAGCCAGAGCGCGGTGGCGAACGGCTGGGTAGCGGCCGAAACCGACCAGGCCCGGCGGCAGTTCTGGTTGATGCCGCTGATGCATGCGGAAGACCTGGCCGTTCAAGAGGCGGCCGGCCCGTTGTTCGAGCAGTTCACCGATGCACGCACCGCCGCCTTTGCCCGCCGCCACCTTGAGGTGATCGCCCGTTTCGGCCGCTTCCCGCACCGCAACGACTCCCTCGCGCGAGTTTCCAGCAGCGAAGAACTCGCCTTCCTGCAGACCCCCGGCTCAGGGTTCTGAGGCGGCCAGGCCGTGGGGTCGCCGGCAGGCCGTGGGGTTGCCGGTAGGCAGTGGCGCGACACACCCCCGCCGATGGTTCACGCGGGATTGTTGCCGCTGATCTCTGTACAGGCTGGCGAAAGGAACTGATCAGCCTTCTTGCGCTCGGCTTGCAGTTCGAGTTTGCAGCGATACACGAGCGCCTCGTAGCCAGGATCGCGATGGGCCGGGATGTATGGGTTTGTCCCAGAAGGCGCAGGGGCGGCCGCAAGATCAAGGCCCGCAGTGCCTGTTTGCGGATTCTCCTGGGGTGGGGTCAGGGGTCCGCAACCCGGGTCGACGGATCCAAAGCCCTGGCCCGTGGCTGAAGCTGGGTGCTGGTCCACCGGAATCAGAGAGAACAAACAATGGCCAGGCAAGGCTGCAATCTGAAGCACCTTGAGATGAGCGCTAGTTTTACTCATTTGTAGATAATGGTCAAGCGCAGAATGAGCCAAGAGCTTCTCACTTCTCTCTAATAGTTCACTCATGCCTGCCTATCAATTTTTCCGTCCCTGATCATTCTGCTTTGCCCTCTCGATCACTCGCGCAGCCAATCCCAAGGCAGCAACTGAAGATCCGCTGAGCACCCATAGTGAGCTGAAAGGCTGAGGATCAGGCAGGACCAATGGGCCCCCTCCACAGCCCTGTCTGTGCCGCCTTCCCCTGCTCGCACCGCTCCGGGGCAGCTTCAGCTCACGAAGCGGCGGTACATCCAGCGCACGAAGGGGCCGATCACGGGCACCGGGGCGAAGGTGGGGCCCATGAAGTCGAAGTAGTCGCGGTGGTCGACGATCCTGCCCGCCTCATCCAGCAGCAGGCGGGTGGTGCCGGGATAGACGAACTCCACGCCCTTGATCCGCAGGCCCATCACCCACTCCACGAAGGCGGTCCGGTCGCTGACGACCACCGCTTCGGAGCGCAGCATCACGTCGTCGCAGCGCTTCATCAGCCCCTCCTGGGCGGCGAGGTAAGCATCGATGCCGGTGGCCTCCTGCGTGGGATCACTGAAGTGCACGTTCTCGGCATACACGGCACGCCACTGCTCCGGCGTGGGGGCCGGCTGTCCATAGGGTTTGGTGAACAGGGCCTGCAGCGAGGCGGCGGTAAGGGGCGGCACGGCGGGATCAGTCATGGGGCAACGGGTTGGTGGTACGGGCTGAGGCAGAGCATCGCAGCGCTGAGCGGGCGGCCCGGCGCGGAGATCAGTGGGCGGCCCGGCGGGCGCAGAGGGTGTCAAGGTCGGGGCGGCCGGTGAGGCGCAGCCGCCAAGCGGCCCAAAGCCGGTAGATGGCGTCGACGGCCGGGCCCAGCAGAGGCCAGGTGGTGGGGGCATAGATCCAGCCCAGACCCACCTGCAGGTAGGCCTCGCGGAACACCGCCACATCGCGCAGCACCGTGCCATCGGCGCTGAGGCCATGGATGCGGCCCATCGCGTCGCGGTAACTGATGCCGGCATAGGCAGCGGGGTCGTAGCCGGGGGCGTCGATATCGACGAACGCCAGCCGGCCCCGGCCGGCATCGCGGCGGCGCAGTAGCGCCACCTCGCGCAGGCAGAGCGGGCAGGCTCCGTCGTACAGAAGCGTGAGAGCGGTGGCCGTCATGGACTGAGGCTAAGAAAATCGGTGCAGGGGCCGGGGGCGAGACCTTGCGTTGGGGCCCGTGCGCGGCAGCCTGCCGCTGCCAACCACCAGGGGAGTCCGCCCTAACGTCGAAGCCGGCACCAGCGCCCGCCACCATTCGCCGTCGCCCCCGCCGCTGCCTCGGAGTCCCATGGCCCGCCGATGATCGACACGCCCGGGCCGGCCGCCAGCGACGTCGAGGATCTCGCGCCTGCCCTGCTGGATCTGCCGCCGCGGCGCTGGATCCGCAGCCCCGCCCTGCTCTCGATCGTGGTGGGGGTGATCCTGACCCTGGCCCTGGTGTTCGCCGCCACCCCCTACCGCGGTAGCGCCGTGGGCGCCTTCCTGCTGGAGCGGGGCGTGACCCAGCCGATCACGCTGGCGATCGCGATCACGGTGGTGGATTACTGCCTGCGGCGCCTGATCGTGTGCCGCCGGGAGCGGCGCCAGGTGGGCCGCGACTGGGTGCCCCGCGGGCTGGTGGATCTGCGCCCGGCCGATTCCGATGTGCGCACGATGTTGATCCTGCTGGGCCAGCGCCGCAGCCTGATCGCCAATCGCCTCTGCCGGCTGCTGCGCTGCTTCCAGGATTCCCGCTCCCGCGGGGCCACCCGCGAGCTGCATCAGGACGACATCGCCCTCACCCAGGCCGACATCGAAGACGGCTACGGCGTGACCCGCACGATGATCTGGGTGTTGCCGATGCTCGGATTCCTCGGCACGGTGCTGGGCATCTCGATCTCGATCGGTGGTTTTTCCGGTCTGCTGGCCAATGTGGAGGATCTCGACAAGGTGAAGTCGAGCCTCACGGCGGTGACCGGCGGGCTCTCCACCGCCTTCGACACCACCTTGCTGGGCATCATCACGGCAGTGCTGTGCATGGTGCTGATGAGCATCAGCGAACGGAGCGAATACCAGCTGGCCGGTGAAATCGAAACAGCCCTCAACGACGGATTCTTCCCCCGCCTGAGCCGTGATGAGACCAGCCCGGCGCCGTAGGCACGCGTCGATCGATCTGATCGGCTTCCTCGACATCCTCAGCGCCGTGATGGTGATCGTGCTGCTGGTGATCTCCGTGCTGGCGCTCTCGCTCGGGGTGGACCGCGGCCGCACGGCCCGGGTCGAGCCCCGCAGCAAGCCCACCGCGAAACCGGCGGCGGCAGCGAAACCGATCGCGGATCCGTGGATGCAGGTGCCCACCGCCGCGTCGTCCCCGCTGGTGGCGCTCAACAGCGCCGATGGGGTGCCGATCACCGGCTCCACCACCTTCCTGCTCTGCCGCGACGGCCAGGTGGAACGGCACGATCCGATCAACGGCAGCATCACCGCCCGCTGGGATCTGGACCTGGTGCCGCCGGAGCTGATCGCCGAGGCGGTGCGCACTGATTACATCTATCTCGCCGTCGCCGGCAGTTGTTTCGCAGCGGTGCAACCGCTGGTGGGCGCCCTGCGCAGCACCGGGGCGCAGCTGGGCTACGAGCCGATCGGCGAGGGAGCGCGCACGCCATGGCGGTGAGACGCAGCGGCCGTCAGGGGCACACCGAGCTGTCGTTCGACAGCCTGATCGACGTGTTCATGAACGTGCTGGGGGTACTGATGCTCACGGCCGTGGTGATGGCGCTGTCAGTGCGAGGCGGGCCCTCGTCAGCGCCTGAGCAACGGGAGCCGGCAGCGGCCGCGCCCGCCCCGCCGCTGCCAACACCGCTGCCGCAGACAAGCCAACCGCCCCGCCGCCCGCCAGTGCAGTTGCGGCTGCCGCAGGTGCGGGACGTAGGCACCGAGCCGCTGTTCGTGTTCGTGAGCGCCGATGGGCTGCGCCCCCTGGGGCTGGGTGGTGAAGGCCTGCTGCAGCGCTATTTCTTCGTGACAGCGGAGCAGGGCCAGCTGGTGCTGGATCCCCGGCCCGCCGCGGTGATGAGCGCCGGTGCCTTCCGCGACTGGATCCGCACCTACAGCACCAGCCGCCATCACATCGTGGCGGTGGTGAGCCCGGATGGCGCCGAGCGCTACTGGGAGGTGCGGGAGGCGGCGCGGGCGGCCGGGTTCCGCTCCGGCTGGCTGGAGCATCTGGGCGGCCCACTGCGTGTGGGCGAGGGCGGCCGGAAGGGCGAAAGCGTGCAGTGAGGCCAGAGGGCGAAGGCGTCCAGCGGCCAGAAGGGCTGGGTTGCACAGCAAGGCCTGAATGGAGCCACGCTTAACAGAACGTCACACTAGAGTGGCTAAAAGGATGTACCCATGGACGCACTGTTTGCCTTCTTCTACTTCGCCTGTTTCGCGGCCATCGCTGGCGGCGCCTTTGCGTTGATGCGCCAGAACCTCCGCCAGACCGACTGGCGCGCCGCTCCCTCAGCCCCCCGCCCCCATCCCGAAGCCCCGGAACCAGGCGATTCGGTGATGTACGTCGACCTCAGCCGCGAACGGCTCGAGAGCCTCTACAACCAGGCCAGCTGAACGTGCCAGCTGAGCGGGGCCCCAACCGCGCCATCGACAGCATCGAAGCTGAAACCATCAACCGGCTCCGGCCGGTTTTTTGATGGCGCATGACCCTGCAGTGAGCTCAACCCTGCAGGGCCCGGATCAGCCCTGATACGTGGTGATCGTGGAGGTCACCTGCAGAGGTTGTTCGGCCTGGCTGTCCACCTGAAAGGCCATCCAGGTGGTGTCGACGGAGCGCTGGCGCTCGATCAGCGGGAAATCCACGCGGCGCCGCTCGTAGGTGAGGCCAACGCAGCGCAGGCTTTCCTCATCGGCCATCAACGACCACAGCACCTTGATGCCGGCGCGGTCGTAGGCGAAGGGGGTGTCGCTGAAGCGCAGCTCGGGGGTGAACCCGGGCAGGCAGCGCACCTGTTCATTGGTGGCGCAGGAGAGGTAACGGCCGTCGTCGGTGGGGAAGAACCAGCAGGTTTCGTTGGCTGCAGCGGCGAGCGGGAAACTGTCGAGCAGCCGCAGCTGGCGGGGTTCCGCCTGCGGCGAGGCGTTTTCACTCTCGAGGTCGTAGACGCTGAGCCAGAGACGCTCCGCCGCGAAGCGGGGAATGGTGGCGTTACAGAGCAACCGCCGAGCCGGCGAGCTTTCGGCGGAAGCGTCTGGCAAGGCTTCGAACGGGTCGTCGCCGGCGGCGTTGGCCCGGCCGGCACTCACCAGCTCATCGAGGGAACCGTCCCAGCCGGGGGGGCAGCGAAAAATCCTGAGCGACTGGGCCTCCGTGATCGCCTCGTGCTGCTGGGTCAGCAGCTCTGACCACTGGGGCGGCCCGCTGGAGGCGCAGGTGGCGCTGCCGTGAAGAACGAAGCAGAGGGCGTGGGCCATGGCAGGGAGAAGGGGGCGTGGGCGACCGGATCAGGCAGGGCTCAGCTCCCAATAGCAAAGCCCACGGCAGGTGGACCGCCCGAGGCGATCGACCTGCCGTGGGCAGTGGGTGGGCCTGGGTTCAGCCGAGGCCGATCTGGGAGAGGATGCCCTGGCCGGTGAGCAGCTCGGTGCCGAGGCCGATCACGAAGCCGAGCATCGCCAGACGGCCATTCCAGGTTTCGGCGAAGGCAACGAAACCGAAGCGGGAAGGGGTGGTGCTGTTGGTCATGGGGTGGGTAGCGAGGTGCTTCGCAAAGCGTAACAGAAATCTTTGAACTTCGTTACGAAGCCGCCGCCATCAGTAGGTGGCCCGCTCGGTGTCGTAGGCGGTGAAGCCGCAGGCCTTGGCGGCCAGGCGGTAGTGGGCCATGAACTGGTCCCAGCGGAAGCTGCGCGGGTCGTAGCGGGAGTGGCTGCGATCGACGGCGGCGTGGGTGGTGAGGCGGCTAAGCGGGATGCCGAAACGCGCCTGCCACAGCAGCACCTGGGCGGCGGCGGAGCGGTACTGGGCGTCGGTGTAGCCGGAGTGGCCGGGGGTGTCGCCACGGCCGTCGGCGGGTGACACCAGGGCGAGGTGCAGCGCCACGTTGTTGACCGAGCCCACTGAGGTAGGCCGGATCCGCACCGTGAAATCCCCGAAGGCCGACATGCCGGCGCCATAGGCGCGGTTGGCATCGGGAACGATGCGCAGCCGATCGCCGGCGGGGTTGATCACCAGGTGGTAGCTGACCTGGTCGTTGTCGTTGGGGTGCGGGGTGCGGAACAGGGCCAGGGTCTGCGCTTCATCGATCACGGTTTCGTGCAGCACGATCAGGGCCGGCCCGGCCGGCACCGCACGACCGAAGGCATCAGCGGGCTGGCGTTCGCCGAAGTTGGTGGGATCGGCGGGCTGGTTGCGTTCCGGCGCCAGGCCGATGGCGGCGGCGCAGCGGGCCAGCTCGGGCTCGGAGCGCCGCGGCAGGCCCGGATCCGCGAGGGTCTGCACCTCCCAGCTGGGGCGGGGGCCATCGGATCGGGGCGCCTCGGGCCCTTGCCCCTGGCAGCCGCTGAGCAGGGCCGCTGCGGCCAGAGCCGCCAGCCAGGGTGCCCGGGTGGAGGAGAACCGAACCCTTGGATGTTCCATGGCGGCCATCCTCAGAGCTCGCCGGCCAGAGATCACACCAACGTGTCGATGCTGCAGCACCAAAGGCTGCAATCAGACCTGAACAAAGGAAATGCCGCCCGAGACATTTCAGGCATGGGCGCCAGAAATGGTTCGAACGGCAGGGGTGGCAGCAAACCAGCGCAGGGGTGGCAGCAAACCGGTGCAGATCTAGACGAAGGAAAAACGCGCGGCTAGAAGCAACGCATGGGCCAGCGCTAGAACCAGATCCGCAAGGAGCGACAGGGGCGGCGACGGAATCAGGGGCGTTGTGCCACCCCCTTGGAGCTCATTCGTCGGCTTCTTCGCCACCCACGGGCACGAGGCGGATCTGCTTCTTGCCGAGCTTGATTTCGAACTCATCGCCGGGCTGCAGACCGAGGATGGCGGTGTAGGCCTTGCCGATCAGCAGGTTGCCATTGAACTGGACCTTGGTGACGTAGCTGAGCTTGCGCCCGCCCTGACCAACGCCATTGCTGCTGGCGGAACCGAGGCTGACGCCCTTGGCTTCCAGCAGGGCTTCGTAGAAGGCCGTGAAGTTGAGACGCTCGCTGCCGTCCTTTTTGGTGCTGACGTACCCAGCGGCACGCACAAGCTCGGATTTACCGACATCACCAAGCTCCTTGACTTTCGCCAGGAGATCAGATCCGGTGAGCATGGGGTTGTTGTGTAAGACAAGGTCAATATAGCCACACGAGGCAATCGCTTGCCAGAGGGTTCCTTTCAGCCAGCCCAATCCGACCGCTCTCCCCTGCTTCCTAAGATCGGACCTGTTGGAAGTTGCCCAGTGAGCGCCGATCCCCACACTCCAGCGTTGCAGTTGGTGTATGACGGCGGCTGCCCTTTCTGCCGCCATTTCGCCAGCACAAGTGAGCTGCGCGGAGGAGTGCCCCGGCTCACGATCATTGACGGCCGCGCCGATGCGGAGCTGCGACATGCACTCCAGCAACAGGGATTCAACCTGGCAACCGGTGCCGTGTTGATGGAGGGAGAGCGGATCTGGCACGGCGCTGACGCGGTGGCAAAACTGTGCAGTGAACTGGAGCCCAGTGACGGCTTGTTAAGGCTGTTGCAGGTGATCTTCGGCAACCCGGATCGCACCCGTCTGCTCTATCCCGCGCTGCTGCTCGCTCGCCGCCTGGCGCTAGCTGCCAAGGGGCTGCCGGTGGATCCCGGCTGAAGGGCCGAAAGCGGCAGATGGCTTACGCTGCAGGGCAAGTGGCCGGAACGCTCTTGAGCTATCTGCGCGAGATCATGGGGCGGCTCAAAGAACGGGCCGAGGCTGATCGCCGCAGCCAGGCGGCACCGGCTGAGCCCCTGGCGGCTGGTTCCACAGGCGGCAAGGTGCCGGCGCTGAGTGGGGCCGTCGAGCAACACATCGCCAGCTACCGCCAGCATCTGAACGCCTGCAGCGACGCCATGCTGCTGTATGAATGGGCCTGGATCGACGACCATCTCTCCAGCCTGCGGCTGTCGTCTGGGCATGAACCGATGCGCCAGGCGTTGGGCGGCAGCACAGCGGTGGATCAGTTGCTGCAGGAAACCAACGCCTTTCGCCAGGCGCTGCGCGAGGTGATGCAGGCGCGTGATCTGGAGCCCAGCAACCGCACGGCGCCGATCGAACCGATGGAGCATGCCTGGGAAGTCAGTCATCCTGTGATACGGGAGGCCTGGGGGATCGAACCCCACAGCTGAGGCCTGAAAGTTGCCCGCTGGCGGGCTACAGCATGCGCCTTCCTGCCGCACGCCATCGCACCGCACCATGGCCCGCTCTCGCCCACGCTCCCGCCCCCAAGCCAGGCCCCGGCAGCTGAAGCCGATCCACCTGCAGCGGGAAGAGGGGGTGTACCGCACCGACGAGATCGATCAGATCTTCTCGTTATGGCGCGAGCCCTACCGGCTGATGCTCTCGTGCCCATGGTGGGGCTTCCTGCTGCTGATCGCGGCCGGGTATCTGGCGATCAATCTGCTGTTCGCCGGCCTGTATCTGCTGGATCCGGCCGGCATCGGCGGCGTGCCGGAAGGGTCGGTGGCGGGCTTCAGCGAGGCCTTTTTCTTCAGCGTGCAGACGCTCGGAACGATCGGGTATGGGGTGCTGCACCCCCGCTCGCTGACGGTGCATCTGCTGGTGACGTTGCAGGCGCTGGTGAGCCTGATCTTCACGGCGGTGACCACCGGGCTGGTGTTCGCCCGCTTTTCACGCAGCAAGGCGGAGATCCTGTTCAGCGAGATCGCCACGGTGCAGCCGTGGAACGGGGTGCCGTGCCTCACCTTCCGCATGGCGAACGTGCACCACAACAGCCTGGTGGAGGCGCACCTGAACGTGTTCCTCGGCATGGACGAGTACAGCACGGAGGGGCAGCGCATGCGCCGCGTGCACACGCTCAAGCTGGTGCGCAACCATGCCTTTCACTTCCGGCTGATGTGGACGGTGATGCACCTGATCGACGAGCACAGCCCGCTGGCGGGGCTGGAGGTCGAGCAGCTGAAGGCCCGCCACGGCGAAATCCTGGTGTCGTTCCACGGCATCGACGAAACGGTGCGCAGCCCGGTGTTCGCACGCATGTCTTATCCCGCGTCGCAGCTGCGGCCCGATGAGACCTTCGAAGACATCGTGCTCGACCAGGGCGACGGCGACCGCTTTCTCGACTTCAGCCGCTTCAACCTCACCCGCCAGCGCCCACCCGCCGCTCCAGCCCCATGAGCAGCGCCGGCCCCACCCATCTGGTGTTCGTGTACGGCACGCTCAAGCGCGGCCAGGCCAACCACCACTGGCTGGTGGGCGCCGAAGCGCTGGGCCGCACCCGACTGCAGGGGATGGCAATGCACAACCTGGGCCCCTACCCGATGGCCGTGCCGGTGCCCGCGCCTGCAACCGACTCGCCCACCACACTCCCGCCGCTGCTGCACGGCGAGCTCTACCGCGTGGACGCCGCCGGCCTGGCGCGGCTCGATCTACTGGAAGACGTGCCGAACGAATACCAACGGCTGCGCCGCCCGCTGGTGAACGGCCAGGAGGTGTGGGTGTACGCCGGCGAACCCGAGCAGGCCGCCCACTTACCGCCGGTGCCCTTCGGCGATTGGGGCACCACACCGGTGTTCTTTCCGCGTGAGGCCGATGGCGCCAACCCCGAGGCGGTGCCCGCTCAACGCGATGACGGCCAGTGGGGGGTGGTGGTGCACCTGGGGCCGGAGGAGTTGGAGGGGGTAGGGGAAGCGTTGGTGGTGGTGACGGGGGTGTTTGGGGAGAGGTTTTGGGTGGTGGGTGGAGTGTGACGGAGCCAAGGGCCCGCTCAGTCGAACGGGGTATAGTCGGCGTATAGCCGCCTCGAGATCATGGAGACGCGCGTGCAGAAATGGGGCAACAGCCTGGGGGTGCGGATTCCGCGTAGCCTCGCCGAAGAGATCGGCTTGGCGCCCGGCACGCCAGTGAGCCTCTGCGCCAAGGATGGAGAGCTCGTTGTGAAGCCTGCGCTTCCTCGCCGCCTAGACCTTGATGATCTGCTTGCAGAGGTGACACCAGCCAACATCCATTCCTGCATGGATACCGGGGTGCACGTGGGGCTGGAGGCGTTCTAATGCCGGCCGCCTATGTGCCAGGCCGTGGTGATCTGGTGTGGCTGGAGTTCACGCCTCAATCAGGCAATGAGCAGGCGGGCAGACGGCCAGCGCTGGTTGTTTCTCCCAAGAGCTACAACCAAAAGGTTGGCCTAGCCCTTTTCTGCCCCATCACGTCGCGCATCAAGGGATACCCCTTTGAAGTGCTCTTGCCAGAAGGAACGGGGGTGAGCGGCGTGGTTCTGTCCGATCAGCTCAAAAGCCTGGATTGGCGCACGAGGAAGGCAACGCTGATTGGGCGTGCGTCGGCTGAGGTGGTGGCGATGGTGACGGCGAGATTGTTGGCTCTTGTGGATCCTGATGCTGCCTGAGGTGGCCAATCACACCGGCCACTGACGAGGGGCGGATTTCGGCGCTGAAAGCTTGGAGAGGTGGATGCGGAGACTTTCAGGCCGAAAATGGGCAGCT
This sequence comes from Synechococcus sp. L2F, assembly GCF_024345695.1. Lineage (NCBI taxonomy): Bacteria > Bacillati > Cyanobacteriota > Cyanophyceae > Synechococcales > Synechococcaceae > Synechococcus > Synechococcus sp. L2F. Next base: position 377,312 of record NZ_JAGQBP010000002.1, read on the forward strand.
GGCTTCATGGGATATCTGTCGCGGCCAGGCCATCCACCACTGGCTGGTGCCATGGCGATGCACAACGTGGGCTCCTACCCGATTGCCGTGACGGTGCCTGCGCCTGCAACCGACAACGCCACCACTCCCCCCTCCGCTGGTGGACGACCAGGAGGTGTGGGGTACCACGGTTCTTGCGTGCAGGCTGGGGTGGAGTTGCGATTCGCGGGTGTTGCCTATGTGAGGCCAGGAGGTGAGTCTGGATGCGCCTATTATCATTGCGTACAGGGCTCGGGAAAAGATTGTGTGATTGCCATTCAGCGGCGAAGTGGAAGCATGGTTAACCGATCCGCATAAGCTGAACGCACCGAGCGGGCATTTCCCATGCCTCTTCCCATGAGAGGGCTTTGGCAGTACAGGTTCAGATGATTGGGATGCTTATACGGCCAAGACTGCTGCCAACAGGGTGGTTGCTGGAACCGTCCAATTACTGTTGGGCATCACAACGACTCAAACTCACCCTATGTCATCGCTTAAGCAACCTATAGTCTTTGAAACGGCCTTCGCGTCATACACCGCAGAGAGCCTGCTTGGCGAAGGGGGCGCCGGCCGAGTGTATGGGGCAAATGCTCCTGACGGATCTCAGGTGGCGGTGAAACTCTTAGCTCAGGAACGCGCATCCAGGGACAAACGCGGGCGCTTCAAGAATGAACTCGCCTTTCTTCTTCGCAATAGCCATAAGAACATCGTCACAGTAACTGATCACGGCCTTATCAAGCTGCCAAGTGTCAGCGGCCCGTTCTATGTGATGCGTCGCTTTGATTGCAGCCTGAGGACTCTCCTGCTCGAGTCGCTAGACCCACAATCGATGATGCGGCTCCTAGCTCAATTACTTGATGGCGTTGAGGCTGCTCACCTTCAGGGCGTAGTCCATCGGGACCTCAAGCCAGAGAACGTCCTGTTTGACAGAAAGACCAATGTGTTGGCAGTAGCTGATTTTGGTGTTTCCAGCTTTACAGAGGATGCGCTGGCCACCATTGTCGAAACCAAGCCCACCCAGCGGCTCGCGAACTTCCTTTATGCCGCTCCGGAACAGCGAGCTCCAGGTCGAAAGGTTGGAATTCCCGCAGATCTATACGCAATTGGTCTCATGCTAAACGAGCTATTCACGAAGCAGGTGCCGCACGGAACTGACTACAAGACAGTTGCCAGCGCATCACCAGATTTTTGGTTCCTAGATGCCATTGTCAGCCTGCTACTTCGACAGGACCCCAACGAGCGTCCTCAATCTGTCGCGGCCGTCAAACAGCTAATTCAACGCTATAGCGCTGAGGCAGTTTCTCAGCAACGCTTGAGTGAGCTATCGAAGACAGTTATATCTGCGACTGAGGTCGATGACCCTCTTGCTATCAACGTTCCGGTGATCACCTCAGCAGACTGGTCCGGCAACCGACTGACGTTAACGCTAGACCAACCAATTTCTCAGGGGTGGATTCAAGCGCTTCTGAATATGGGCAGCTACACCTCCGCTTGGGGAAGGGGTCCTGAAAGATTTCGATTTCATGGAAATACGGCAATTGTCCAGGCGTCCGAGCATGAGGTACAACAGGTCATTGACCACTTCAAGGGTTGGTTGCCCAAAGCCACTGGCGTCTACAAGAACACCCTCGAGCAGCAAGCGAAGCGAGAGGAGTACCAGCAGAGGCAGAAGCTACAGCAAGAACGAGAAGCCGAAGAACGGAGGCTTCGCGTTTTGAACAACATCAGGCTGAAGCTCGGTTGCTGTGCAGTGATGCCCAACCCACCACCAATCGAGCGGACCTCGCGAAAAAGCCGCGCGAGGTCCGCTCACGCCAGACCTTAGACTCCTGACACAATCGACAACGAAACCGGAGCACTCGGCAACAATCGCTAGCAGGAAGATCAACTCCGCAGTCGTTGAACTATCCGAACGCCTAAACGCTGGCCTGCTTTTGCATCTTGCTTTGCTCCTATTGACAAGAGGTTCAGGGTGCAGCTTGCGATGGCCATGGGCCTCAGAAATGCTGGAGGGCCAACAAGCCGCAACAAGCCCAACGCCAGATGGCCGCGCAAACATTGCCATATGGCAAGGAAGAACTCGCCGGCTACTGCCTCCTCCAGCCCTGACCAGGGAGGTCCGGCCTCAATCCTGCGCCTGCCAGCAACCAGTTTGGTTGAGCTTCGCGATGCTGTCCGCAGTGGACTGCCGTTCTCCGCGTTTGTAGCGCTCACAAAGGAACTCGACATTTCTCCGCAGCACTTCACAGCGGTTTTCGGGATCCCCCCTCGAACCGTCGCCCGCAGGAGGGAGGCGCGACAGCTCACCCCCCAGGAATCTGATCGGCTTTATCGGGTGGCAAGGGCGGCCTCGCAGGCCGTCGAGGTGCTTGGCTCCATCGACAAGGCCCACGTATGGCTGAAGACTCCCAACCGTGCACTGGGCTGCGAGAGGCCTCTCGATCTTCTGGACACTGAGATCGGCGCGCGCCAGGTGGAAGACGTGTTGCTGCGCCTCAACTACGGGATCTTTAGCTGATGCGCGTTTGGCGGATCTGCCGCAAGCCCTACGTGGATACAGCGCTTGATGGCATCGGCGAAATGCACACCTCCGGTCACTGGCACACCAAAGGTCATCCCATCGTCTACACCGCCACCTCTGCGGCGCTTGAGGTGCTCGTGCATGTCGATCCGCTCACGGCTCCGGCCGATTTAAGACTGCTCGCGATCGAACTTCCTGACGACCTGTCCACCCAAGTCCTCGAAACGGACTCGCTGCCGGAGGGCTGGCATTCGGTGCCAGCTCCAGCATCGCTGCAAAGACTCGGGTCGTCGTGGCTCACGAGCGGGCGCACTGCGGCATTGAACGTGCCATCCGCCGTCATCACGGTCGAACGCAACGTCTTGCTCAATCCTCGGCATCCAGAAGCGCAGCGACTGCGCGTCAGCTGCGATGAACCGTTTACGTTCGATACGCGGCTCTTGTGAAAGGGAGCCAGTCAATAGCACCATCCCCTGGGCCGCCACCGCAAACCTGTCTACTCAGCGCCTCACTCACGTTGCGGCCAAGTGATCGCAAGCATGAGGCCAATGCGGTTCGCACCTAGTTAAGAACGGATCATTCAGCGACCATTGGATTCATGAGCAGCCTTGAAAAGATTGAGGCTGCAGCCCATCAGCTGTCGCAGCCGCGCTGGCCGAGTTCCGGTCCTAGTCCCAGTCGTTCACGCTGAGAACTGGAAGGAGTTGCTGGAGGATGGCATGACGAAAGGCAGCCATGTCGATACTCTGACTTCTGTTTTTTTTGGATCACCTGAGTGCTGAGGCAGCTGAATCAGGCTCTGACTCGCTTCCTCTTCCACACGAACAGACAAGCAGGATGACGCCGATACGTGTATCACGAGATCAGATGAAGGTAGCCAACAAACAGCTGCTGATCTCAACCCGATACGGCATAGCAGTGATTGACGACTTCAAAGCCCATGGAGCCAGTCAACAAGCTCGTATGGATGCTGATTTAATGGACTGGGCGTGAACTCAACTCGTTGGCGCCGTGTGGGAGGCCGAACAAGCACTTCTCACGGACAGACCACCACAAGCCCATGACTTACACCTCCATACACTCCCTGCTGGCCAAGCACTGGCAATTCTCAAACCCAGATATCTCACAAGTTATAATTCATATGATCCTTGTACTGAACATAAAGCCCCTCCAATCTCGTCATCAGCTTGCGTAGACGCTCTGTTCCATAAGGGCCGGCGAAATGGTGGCTTTGTCGTTCGGTGAGGAATGAGAGGAAGTCTTGGGGGTTGCACGACTCCTTGCCGTGCCAGCTGTGGAACTCCAGGTGAATCTTTCTCTCGATCACCAGAATGTTCTCCAGCCGGGTGGCCAGATCTTTGCGGGTGTTGAGGTCAAACAAGTGATGGCCATCGAGCTGGAAATCCGTGGTGGGCTTCTGGACGCGATTGGTGATCGCGCAGCGGCCGTTGGCCAGCTTCTTGGCGGCCTCCTGCGCCTTGCTCACATGGGCATCGAAGGATTCCAGGAACTTCCTGCGGTGCTCCAGGCAGGGTTCCACCACTTCAGACACGGCACTCAGCCAGGCCTTGCGGCTTTTGGAAACGCTGCTGTTCTCAGCCATATCGATGGCCAGGCGGCCGATTCCCTTCTGGCTCCAGTGCTCCACACCGTCAAACTCATCGAAATGGGTTCCCTTCTTCAATGGCTCCGTGCCGGTGTAGGAATCGGATCCCAGTTGCCGCTTGCGTGAGTTGTTCAGCCCTTTGCCATTGGTTTTGAGCACATTGATCACCTTGTTGCGGTGCAGATAGATCAGATCATTGGCGATCAGCACACTGTTGTCGTTCAAGGTTTCCTGGATGATTCGGCGCTCCACCAGCAGCTGCCGCATCTTGGCCTTGCGCTTGGTGATCGCCTCCACAAACAACTCCTTTACGAAGCTGAAGATGTTGCTACCAGATTTCTCCTTCAGATAGGCAGCAATCGCCGTGACCCCCTCTTCGTAGAACAAGCGGCTGCTGGTGGCGCGGTTACTGCCCGATGCATATTCAAAATGCTCGCCTTCTGCCAAGTCCCACTCATCATTCCCGTGCCGATCAAAAAACGCGACGACCGCATAGAGCTTTTTCATGCTGATGCCCAGCAGCTCTGCCGTTTCCGTATCCGTGAGAAGTTCTCGCATGGCGGTTGAAATGGTCGTCACTTATTTGAAGTAGGCCAGCAGGGTGTCTCTCATCACCTGGAGTTGCTGAAACACGCGGGGATCTCCACCGTGATCAGGGTGATGAATCTTGGCGAGCGATCTGAACACCTCGTTCACGTCGTCGACAGAGGCCGTTTGTGAATCAAGGCCAAAGGCAATCCACGGCCTGAAATTCTCGAGCACATCGATTCCATTGATCGTTGTAGGGCCAGTGAGCGAGCGTTCGTCTTCCGGAACGCCGATCCATTGCCGGTAGAGCTTCAACCAATCGGCGCGGCTTTTCAACACCAGATCTTCTCCTGCCATGGCCATCTGGAAATCCTTGTTGGCCCTCAGCGTCTTTACATCAGCACAGCCAAAATGCTTGAAGACCGCACTCTTGAGCTGGGTCAGCGTCAGAGGCTTCGGCTTGGCTGGCTTTGCTGTCTTCGGTGGTTTCGGTGGCTTGGGCTCCTTCTTCTTGTGGTTGGCCACAACAAACCGAGCAAAGCCCTCCAGCAGGGACTTGTCGATATTCTCACTGGCCGCTAACCGCGTAATCTCTGCTTGGATGTATGAGTTGAGCGACAAGGCGGGCTCTTCCGCTGATCCCTTGGCTGAAGCCATGGAACAGATACAGGAGAAAGGGTTTGCATAGAATAGGGGAACGAAAGTTTTTACATCTCATTGATGACATTCTTTGCAATGCGGCCGTCAATTTGCCGTACAAGCACCGCCAAGGCGAGATGCATGCTGGTGTGAACCGATCTCGCTCAGCGACAGATCCAGGTGAGCGAGCCGGAGTTCATCATCTTTTGAATAAACAAGGCGCCGCCCTTCTGGCAAGTCAGTCATCGACTGCATGAGATTCGGGCTGGCTTCCCGAGATGCTTCTGGAGCGTGTACGTCGCAGGTCAGTCAGAGGGCCGATGGACAGCTGGTGCGGGTGCTCGAGACAAGGCACACCAAGCAACGGGCTATGCAGCAGCTGAGCCTTTCGTCACGCCTGTTCCCCAACCCACCGGCGCCTTCACCCCACCACCCCCTCACTCGCCACCCATAACCGCCGCGCCAGCTCCGTGTCCTGCCCTTCAACACTGGTGGCACTCGCCTCGAACACTCGCCGGCCTGGGCCAACCACGCGGTTGCGGTGGAAGCTGAAGCCGTTGGCGGCGTAGGCGGGGTCGCAGCAGAGGGCGGCCAGCAGGGCGCCGGCGGCTTCCACGCTTTCGGTGAGGCGCAGCACGGAGCGGGCCGCGAAGGCGAACAGGCGTTGGCCCAGTTCGTTGCTCTGGCGGCTGTAGCGCCAGAAGCCGCCCTCGCTGGTGGGCGGGATCACCAGGCCCGGGCTCCAGCTGAGCACCGGCAGCGGCGTGCCTGCCTCTTCCAGGCGGCGCGCGAACTCACGGGCGAACAGCACGTTGCAGAGCTTGCTGTCCTTGTAGGCCTTGTCGGCATCGAAGCTGCTGCCATCCACCATCAGCACCGGCTGCCCCGCCTGTAGGCCGGCCAGGTCACCCAGGCCCGCGGGGGATCCCACCTTGCCGCCGGCAGTGAGCGGGTCGTGCACTTCCGACGCCGTGACCACCAGCCGCGGCGCCTGCCCCGCCAGCAGCAACGGCGTGAGTTGCTGGGCCAGCAGGAAATGGCCCAGGTGGTTCACCGCAACGGTGAGTTCATGGCCCTGGGGCGTCAGTCGTGGTGTCGTGGCACCGGCGTATTGCAGGCCCGCATTCAGCACCAACGTGTCGATCGGCTGCCCCTGCGCCAGCAGCGCCTGCCCGCAGGCGCGCACGCTCTCCAGATCGCCCAGGTCGCACACAGCCACCGCCGGCGCCGTGCCTCCCCCGGCGCGTTCAGCCAGCTGCCGCTGGGCCGTCTCGGCCGTTGCCGCATCGCGGCACAGCAGCGTGAGCGAATGGCCGGCCTGGCACAACCGCACCGCCGCCTCGAAGCCGATGCCGGAGTTGCCGCCGGTGAGCAGCAGGCGGCGCGTGGCAGCCATGGGCAGACCCCACCAGGTGCAAAGGGCGCCAACCCTAGAAACCGTCGGCTTCACAATGGTGCGCGCAGCCCTTCCGCCGGCCGGTTCGTTCATGCAGTGGCGCGCCACGATTCGCCGCCTCGAACGCAACGGCCTCGGCCTGCTGCTGTTTCCCCTGCTGGTGCTGCGCCGCTACGTGCAGCTGGTCAGCCGCACGCTCGAAGCCCTGCTGTGGCAGGAGCTGATCGCCAACCAGCCGCTCGACAGCCAGCTCGGCAACCTGCTCGCCTTTCTGCTGTTCTCCGCCTTCTGCCTCTGGGCCACCCTGGAAGGGGCCATCCCGTATGTGATCGGCCTGCTGCTGTTCCTGCTGCCCCTGGAGCTGCTCGCCAACCAGCTGGGCCATTCCTGGCGGCCGGAGTGCCGGATCCTGCTGGAGCGCTGGGGGGATCGGCTGTCCTGGCGGTGTGAATCCGCCGGCAGCCACGAGCAGCTGGAGCTGCAGCACCACGCCCTGTCCGCCGTGCTGATCCGCGCCGCCCCGCTCGCCCTGCCGCTCGGCGAAGCCCGTCCGCAGGGCTGGGATGTGCTGCTGGCGGTGCAGGATCCTGCCCGCGAGCTGCTGCTCGACCGTCAGCCCACACTCGCGCTCGCCTGGCAGCGCGCCTTTGCCCTCGCCCGCAAGCTGGCGTTGCCGCTGCGGTTGGCGGAGGCGAACAGCCAGGAGGACGAGGAAGCGGGGCCGCCGGCGAGCGTGTGGGCGGTGGTGGAGGAAGACGGCGCCACCCGGATCTTCCGCGACCGCAGCACCGTGAGCGCCTCGCAGTGGTGGCGGGGGTTTGTGCACCAGGGCGGCTACCTGCTGTTTCTCGCCGTGCTCAACACCGTGATGGTGAAATACGGCGGCTTTCTGGTGTGGATGCTGGGTCCGCGGCTGGGCCTCACCGCCCCCACCACGCTCGTGCTCGATCTCTCCCTGCCCGGCCTGCTCTCGCTCGCCCTGCCCGTAGCGAGCGTGATCCAGGCGCTGCTGGTGGTGGCGGCGCTCGGTGCCGCCGGCTTCGGCAGCTACCGCCACTGGAGCCGGCAGGAGCTGCGCATCGATGCCGAACACGTGGGCGTGTGGCGCACCGGCCATGCCGCCGTTCACCTGCCCACCCGCGCGGTGGTGGCCGCGCTACCGCTCGATCAGCCCGAGCCCCAGGTGCTGCTCTGGAGCGAGCGCCGTCCACCCGTCCAGCTGCAGGGCCTCGCCGGTGCCCGCGAAGCCGCCGCACTGGCGGGCACGCTGCAGGCGGCGCTGGAGCGCTGGAAGCCGGCGGCGGAGGCCATTCCGGCTGCAGAGCCTGAAGCCCCCGCAAGCGAGGAGCCGGTGCCTGAGGCCCCCGCCGGCAACGAGCAGCAGCGGATCGTGAGCAGCGCCGCTGCCCTGCCGCTGCAGCAGCGGGCCGACTGGTATGTGCCGACCGCAGCCGCCTACGACGCCGTGCGTCCCGGCTACCCGCCGGCGGTGATCGAGCAGGTGGCGGCACTGGCCGGGGTGGGCGAGGGTTCAGCGCTGCTGGAGCTGGGCTGCGGGCCGGGCACCGCCACCGTGGCGTTCGCGCGGCGCGGCTGCGCCATCACCGCTCTGGAGCCCAACCCCGCCTTCGTGGCGCTGGCGCGCGAGCGTTGCGCCGGCTTCGGGCGCGTGCGCATCGAGCCGCTGGCCTGCGAGCAGTGGCCGGTGCAGGAGCAGGCCTTCGACGCCGTGCTCGCCGCCAGCTCCTTTCACTGGATCCCCGCCGGCCTCGGCTCGCGCACCGCCGCCCGGGCGCTCAAGCCCGCAGGCGCCCTGATCCTGCTCTGGAACAAGGAGCTGCAACCCTCGCTCGCCCTGCACGAACGCTTCGCCGCCAGCTACGCCCGCTTCGCCCCCCACCTGCACCGCCGCGAGAGCGACGCCGAGCAGCAGGCGGTCCTTGAGGCGCTGGTGCGGCAGCTGGTGGATCCCGCCCTGTTCACCACCCCGCAGGGCGTGCGCGTGCGGGTGCAGCTGCGCTACACGGCGGAGCACTACCTGGCCCTGCTCAGCACCTACTCCCCCTACCTGCGCCTGGAGCCCGGCCCCCGTGAGGCCCTCTTCGCCGAGCTGCGCCGCCTCATCGACACCGAGGCCGGCGGCAGCGTGGAGCTCACCGGCCACTCCGCCTTTCACGTGGCCCGCAAACGCGGCTGACTCCCCAGATCGCCGGTCCCAGACATAGAATCTGTTCACAATGAACAGACACTGAGCGTCGAATCCGCTCAGCAGAGGCCATGCCCCGCACCCTTCGCGATCCTCACCACCACGCCATGCTCGTGTCGCTGCAGCGCCGCTACCGGGCCGCCATGCACACCGGCAACGTGAGCGCCAAGCAGGCGCTCTACCGCGAGGCCGTGTATCTAGGCATCCAGCCCGCCCTGCTGCATGGCGGCAGCGATCACACCGGCGGCAGCGGCGTCACCGCCTCCTGACTCAACCCCCGCAGACAGCGGGCCAGGTCTTCGCGCACCTCCAGAAAACGGCGGTCCACCCGCAGCGCGCCCAGATCGCTGCGGTCGAGCTCGGCTTCCACCGTGCGCACGATCCGGCCCGGATGCGGCGCCATGATGTGCACCCGCTGGGCCATCAGCAGCGCCTCCTCCAGGTCGTGGGTGATCAGCAGGGCGGTGAGCCCGGTGCGGTTCCACAGCTGATAGAGAAACTCCTGCATCGATTCGCGGATCTGCAGGTCAAGGGCGCCGAACGGTTCATCCAGGAGCATCACCTTCGGATCGGCCGCCAGGGCACGGGCGATCGCCACCCGTTGCTGCATCCCGCCGGACAGCTCCCGTGGCAGACGCCCTGCCGCATCCTGCAGGCCCACCACTTCCAGGAAATAGCCGGTGCGCTCACGCACCTCCCGCGCCGGCCGCCCCTGCAGCTTCATGCCGAAGGCCACGTTGTCGGCCGCCGTCATCCACGGATAGAGGCTGTATTTCTGGAACACCATGCCGCGGTCGTGGCCGGGGCCGGTGATCGGACGGCCGTCCATCAGGATTGTGCCGCTGGTGGGGCGATCGAGCCCGGCGATCAGGCGCATCACCGTGCTCTTGCCCGATCCGGAGCTGCCCACCAGCGCCACGAATTCCCCCGACTTGATGTCGAAGCTGATCGTGTCGAGCACCTGCTTGGCAGCACGGCCCTGCCCGAAGGATTTGCACACCGATGTGAGCGAAAGATGCATGTCAGATGGCCCAGCGGCAGGTGCGGCGCAACACGAGTCGGAACAGCAGGTCGATCACCAGACCGATCAACCCGATCACGATCAGGTACGCGAAGATCTCATCGGTGCGCAGGAAGCGCTGGGCCAGGCTGATGCGCTTGCCCAGCCCCTCGTTGGCGGCCACCAGCTCCGCCACGATCACCAGGTTCCAGGCGGCGGCCATGTTGATGCGGTACGCATCCAGCACCTGGGGAGCGATGAAGGGTGTCACCACGCGGGTGAGGATCTGGAAGCGGCGCCCACCCATGGTGAGGGCCGATTCCAGCAGTTCGGCCGGCACGAACTTCACCGCATCCATGATCATCAAGGTGTTGAAGAACAAGGTGCCGATGAAGATCAGCAGCACCTTGGGAAGCTCCCCCAAGCCGAAATAGATGATCAGCAGCGGGATGAAGGCCGGCGCGGGCATGTAGCGGATCAGGCCGATCAACGGCTCCAGTAACCGGCAGATGATCCGGTTGCTGCCCATCGCGATCCCCAGCGGCAGTGACACCAGCATCGAGAGCGCATAGCCGCCCAGCACCCGGCCGATGCTGGCGATCGCATCGGCCAGCAGGATGCCCGCCTCCGCCTGGGCGGAACCCGCCGCCAGCACCGCCGCCGGGCTGGGCAGAAACAGCTTGTCGACGCTGCCACTCGCCGCAATCAGCTGCCACACCACCAGCACCGTGAGGATGCCGAGCACACCCAGCACCCACGGATGGTCGAGGCGTCGCCGCAGGCCCGCGCTCAGCTTCACTGCGCCGCATCCACGAAGCGCGGATCAAACAGCTTGGTGAGATCCGGCGGGGTCTTGGCCAGACCCACCTCCTGCAGGAAGGTGCTGATCTGGGCGGCGGCGAACGGCAGCGAATCCATCGTCTCGCCCGGCTTCATCGCCTGGCGGTTCTGCTCCAGCGTGAAGATCGTGGTGCCGGCGTCGTACTCGGTGTACTCCGCCTCGCTCACGCCAGCGCGGGCGGCCAGGATCGCCAGGCTCGGGGCCGGATTGGCCTTGATCTCCGCCAGCGTGGCGAACCAGGCGTTCACCACCTTCTGCAGCTGCTCAGGGTTCTTCTCCACGAATTCGGTGCGGCACACCAGGTGGTCGCTGATCGAGCCGGGGAAATCCTTCGACGAGAACAAGGTGGTGCTGCCCGGACGCTTCAGCGCCTGGGTGGTGAAGGGCGCGAACACACCCACCGCATCCACCTGGCCGGCCACGAACGCAGCGGCGGCGGCGCCGGTTTCCAGCGGCACGAAGGTGATGTCGGAGGCACTCAGGCCCGCCTTCTTCAGGCCCAGCAGCAACAGGTAGTGATCAACGGTGCCTTCTTCCGCCGCCACCTTCTTGCCTTTCAGATCGGCCACGCTCTTGATGCCTTCGGCGGCGATGATCTGGTCGTTGCCGGTGGAGTTGTCGTTGGTGAGCACCACCGTGAGGGCGGCGCCACCGGCGATCGAGCTGATCGTGTCACCCAAGGTCTGGCTGTTGCAATCCAGCTGGCCGGCATTGAGGGCGTTGATCGAATCGAGGTAGCCGTCGAACCACTGCAGGGTCACCGGCACGCCCGCCGCCTCGAACAAGCCCTTTTCTTCGGTCACCTTCCAGGGGATCCAGCCCGGCCAGGCGCTGTAACCGATGCGCACCGGCGATGCCGAGGTTTCCGCCGGCGGCTGCTGGCAGCCCACCAGCAGGCCACCGCCCAGCAGGGCCGTGAGCAGCAGGCTGGTGGTGCGCCGCAGCCTGAGGCGCGGGAAGCGGAAGCGGGAGGGTGCGGTCATGAAGAAACGGGTGTGGGGGAACGGAGCCGGAGCCGGGGCGGGCAAGAGAAACGGCTGGCGCGGGCGCGGCTCAGGGGGGCGGCTGGCGCGAGGCGTGGCGGGGGCTGGCGCGGGCTGGCATGTCAGAAGAACTCCAAGTAGTGCTCCAGCTCCCAGGCCGAAATCGCGCCGTGATAGGCCTGCCATTCCGCCCGCTTCAGTGACACAAACGCGTCGAACATCGCGGGCCCGAACACCTCACGGCAGAGCGGATCGGCGGCAAACGCCTCGACCGCTTCGCCCAGGTGGCGCGGCAGCGTGTGCAGCCCGCGCTCGGCCCGCTCCGCTGAGCTCAGTCGGTAGGCATTCACCCGGTTGGCGGGGGGCGGCACCAGCTGCTCGCGGATGCCTTCCAGGCCTGCCGCCAGGATCAGCGCCGCCCCCAGGTAGGGGTTGCAGGAGCTGTCGGCGGCGCGGCACTCCACCCGCCCGCCCGCAGAAGGAATGCGCAGCATGTTGGTGCGGTTGTTGTTGCCGTGACAGATGAACACCGGCGCCCAGGTGAAGCCGCTCATGCTTCCCTGCGCCACCAGCCGCTTGTAGCTGTTCACCGTGGGGGCGATCACGGCGCAGATCGCAGCGGCATGGCGCAGCACCCCGGCGATGAACTGCTCCGCCAGCGGGGTGATCGCGCCCGGTTCGCCACTGCCGGGATCGAACAGATTGGCGCCGCTCTGCACATCCGCCAGCGACATGTTGAAGTGGGCGCCGCTGCCGGTGCGGTGCGCGAACGGCTTGGGCATGAAGCTGGCGATCAGCCCATGGCGGCGGCAGATCTCCTTCGCCATCAGCTTGAAGAAGGTGAGCCGGTCGGCCATGGTGAGCGCCTCGGCATAGGCGAAATCGATCTCGAACTGGCCGTTGCCGTCTTCGTGATCGAAGGAATACACGCCCCAGCCCAGGCCATTCATGCTCTGCACCAGCTCATCGAGCCAGTCGAGGTTGTCGAGCAGGCCGCCCAGGTCGTAGCAGGGTTTATCGAGCGTGTCGCGGCCGCTGGCCGGCACGAGCGTTCCATCGTCCTGGCGCCGCAGCACGAAGAATTCGGTTTCGATGCCGAGGTTGAAGCGGTAGCCCAGCGCCGCCGCCTGCTGCCGCACCCGCGTCAGGATCTGGCGACTGCAGGCCTCGAACGGGGCGCCGTTGAGCTCCAGGCTGCTGGCCAGCCACACCACATCACGGCGCCAGGGCAACACCGTGGCGCTGGCCAGATCGGGGATGGCCGCCACTTCGTCGTCGCTGACATCCTGCGGCACGCCATCAAGAGCCGCGCCGGTGAACAGCTCCGACCCCGACAGCATCGAGGCGAAGTGATCGAGCGGCACAGCCTTCGCCTTGCCGTTGCCGTGGATGTCCACGAAGCTGGCCAGCGCATACGTCACGCCGCGGCTGAGCAGATCCACCTGCACGTCTTCCCCCACGCCTGCGGTCGTCGGCTGAGGCGCCGATGGCGTCGCTGGCAGCGGTGCCGATGGGCTGGCCAGCTCCATCAGGCGTTCACCAGGGCCGGCGGCTGGCTGGCGGCGTGCTCACGCACCGTGGCCAGCAGCCAGCGGTGCCACTCGCCCATGCCCTGGCCCGTGCCGGCCGACACGCGGAACACCTGGGCGCGGGGATTCACCGCCCGCACATGCTCCTCGATGCGGCTCACATCCACCGGCACATACGGCAGCAGATCAATCTTGGTGATCAACACACAATCGGCCTCGCGAAACATCACCGGATACTTGAGTGGCTTGTCATCGCCTTCGGTGACACTCAGCAGCGCCACCTTGAGGTGTTCACCCACCTCGAATTCCGCCGGGCACACCAGATTGCCCACGTTCTCCACCCACAGCAGATCCAGCGCCGCAGGATCGAGCCGCTGCTGCAGCAGGGTGAGGCCGCCGCTCACCATCGCCGCATCGAGATGGCAGGCCCGTCCGGTGGTGATCGGCACCACCGGCACCCCCACCGCCGCCAGCCGGTCGGCATCCAGCTGGGTGGTCATGTCGCCCTCCAGCACCGCCATCGCCAGCTCAGGCGAAAGGGCCGTGATGGTGCGCTCCAGCAGGGAGGTCTTACCGGCGCCGGGGCTGCTCATCACATTCAGGCAGAGCAGCTTCCAGGCATCGAAATGCTCGCGGTTGTGGTCGGCACGGTGTTGATTGGCCGCCAACAGGTTGCGTCCGAGTGTGTCTTCCAGGGGCATGTGCATGACGTTCAGGCGGAAAGGATGGAAGCCCGGTCTGCGGGTACAGCGGGGGAGGTGTAATCGATGCTGCGAATCCTCAGCTCACGGCCCGAGAGGATCTCCTCCATCGGGTGGTGGCAGCAGGGGGATTGGTAGGCCTGGGCAGGGTCGGGGCTGTAGTCGCTGCCGCAGGCCACACAGCGCGCCCGCAGCGGCACCGATTCGATGCGCAGCTCCGAACCATCCAGCCAACTGCCCTGCACCGCGGCCCCGTAGGTGAACACCAGCGCGGCGGGTTCCACGCAGGTGAAGGTGCCCACCTGCAGATGCACGACCTGCACGCAGGGAACGTGGGGATGGTGCTCCTGCTTCCACTCTTCGAGCGAAAGCAGCAGGCAGCGGGTCATGTCCACTTCATGCATGGCTCACCTCCATTTCTGGTCGACGTTCATGTTGCAGGCCTCATGCAGCCAGGCTGGCTTCTGCTTGCGCGGCAGCTGACCGCTCACCACCAGGTGGGCCATCACATCGCAGATCACCCGCGTGGCCATCAGGGACGTCATGTCGCTGATGTCGTAAGGGGGGGAAACTTCCACCACCTCAAGGCCACACACCGGCACATTGCGCACGATCAGCTCCAGCAGCTTGAGGGCTTCCCGTGGCAGCAGGCCGCCCGGTTCCGGCCAGCCGGTGCCGGGCACGAATCCGGCGTCGATGCAGTCGATGTCGAAGGAGATGTAGACGCAGTCGGTGCCATCGGTGGCGCGCTCGATCGCATACTTCGCGGCGGCCTCCAGGCCCATGTCGCAGATGTCCGTGACGGTGAGCACGTTGGTGCCCCGCTCGCGGCACACCTTCACCCCTTCGCGCGGCACCTGCCAGCCGCCGATGCCGAGCTGCACCAGGTTCTCGGCCGGCGCGTTGGCCATGTTGGTGGCATGGAACCAGGGGCAGGTGTGCATGCGTTCATCCAGGTCGATCTCCTGGGTGTCCACATGGCGGTCGAAGTGGATGATGCCCACCTTCTTGTCGCCGAGGTGGCGGCAGACGCCCCGCACCGTGGGGAAGCCGATCGAGTGATCACCGCCGAGCAGAATCGGGAAGGCGCCGCTGGCGAACACATGCGCCACCCCCTTGGAGATCTGGTCAAAGCTCTTCTCGTTGTTGGCGGGAATCGTGAAGATGTCGCCCACATCGCAGAGGCTGATCGATTCGCGAAGATCCACCCCCATTTCGTAGTTGTAGGGGGTGTAAAGCGCCGAGATGCGGCGGATGCCCTGGGGGCCGAAGCGGGTGCCGGGGCGGTAGGTGGTGCCGCAATCGTGCGGGATGCCCACGATCGCCACATCGAAGTCACCGACGCGGTTCACGTCTTCGATGTAAGGCGCCTTCATGAAGGTGTTGATGCCCGCGTAGTGGGGCAGCTCACCGCGCGAGAAGGTGGAGATGCGCCGGTCAACGATGCTCTCGGCCGCTTCGAGGCCATAGCGCAGCCCCTGGTCGACCTCCTGCTGCCAACCGGTGAGCGGCAGACGGGCTTCCTTCTCGAGCGCCTCGGCGCCCTGCTGGCCGGCGCCTGTACTGGAACTGCGGCGGTCAAAGGCCTCTTCAGGCCCTGGGGTTGCTGTCATGGCGGAACACGGAGGTGGGGGGTGCGGTCTCCCGGGCTTTTATCCCTCCGTGCAACCGGGTGACCCCGGTGAGCCTCTCTCGGACCAGACGCCCATGCCGGCTCGCTGATGCGAACAGACGCAGACCGGAACCCTAGAAGCTTCTTCCGCTGCGCCCAGAGTCCACCGAAGCCCCAGGAAAGACTGTGGCCACAACTACGGAATGGTCAGCTGGCCGGCCGCGCCGGGGTGCTTGCAACCGCGCGCCGCTGCACCAGCCTTACGCTTCGGAGCCGCCGTGGGGCCTGCGATGGAACCCAACCCAACGGCCAGAACGCCGGAACCGGAACCACCACCACCCGCCGCCACCGGCGGCTTGCTGCACATCCTCGGGCTGGGCTTCGGGCTGGCTGGGGCGGTGGGCGGCTCGATGGGTGCCGGCATCCTGCGCACCCCGGGGCTGGTGGCGGCCCAGCTGGGCAGCGCTCCGCTGATCCTGCTGGCCTGGCTGGTAGGCGGGCTCTATGCCCTCTGCGGTGCCTTCGCCGTGGCGGAACTGGGGGCGGCCTTGCCCCGTGCCGGTGGCTGGACGATCTACGCCCGCCGCGCCCTCGGCGATCGCGCCGGCTTTGCCGTGGGCTGGATCGACTGGCTCGGCCATTGCGCCGGCCTGGCCTGGGTGGCGATCACGATCGGGGAGTTCGCCCGCGGCCTGGTGCCAGCGCTGCCCCCCGGCGGCAAAGCGGTGGCCCTGTTCACCCTGGTGGGCTTCGCCCTGCTGCAACGGCTGGGCCTGCGGGCGGGCAGCCTCAGCCAGCAGATCCTCAGCCTGCTCAAGGCCGTCGCCTTTCTGGCCTTGATCGGCGCCTGCCTGCTGGTGGCCCCGCCCGCCGCCAGCACGAGCACGCCGCTGCTGGCCCCGAGCGGCACCCCGCTGGCCCTAGCCGCCGCCGGCGTGTTCGCGCTTCAGGCCGTGATCACCACCTACGACGGCTGGCAGAGCCCGATCTACTTCGCTGAGGAGTTCACCGCGCCGGCCACCGACCTGCCCCGCTCCCTGATCGGCGGCGTGGTCGCCGTCACGGGGGTTTACCTGCTGGTGAACGTGGCCCTGCTCAAGGTGCTGCCGCTTGAGGCGATGGCCGCCTCCACCCTGCCGCTGGCCGACGCTGCCGCCCGCCTGTTCGGGCCGTTCAGCGCCCAGCTGATCACCGCCCTGGCGCTGCTGTCCTCGATCGGGCTGGTCAACACGGTGATCATGTGTGCGCCGCGCATCCTGTTCGGCCTCAGCCGCGATGGCCTGTTCCTGCCCGTCTTCGCGCGGGTGAATGCGGGCGGCACCCCCGATGCGGCCCTGCTGCTCACCACCGCCGTGACGGCGACCCTGATCCTCTGCGGCGATTTCCAGCTGCTGCTGGGTGTGTCCGTCTTTTTCTATGTGCTGCTCTATTTCACCGGCATCACGTCGCTGTTTCTGCTGCGCTGGCGTGAACCGGAACTGGAGCGCCCGGTGCGGGCCTGGGGCTACCCGCTCAGCGCGGCGGTGGTGTGGCTGGGCTCGCTCGCCTTTCTGATCAGCGCCGCCATCGGCGACAGCACCAACAGCCTGATCGCCGCCGGGTTGATCGCCCTCAGCCTGCCGGCGCAGCTGCTCAGCCGCCGGATGGGCTCGCCAGATTGCGGAAGCGGGTGAACTGCGGCTCGAACAGCAGCTTCACCGTGCCCACCGGGCCGTTGCGGTGCTTGGTGACGATCACTTCGGTGATGCCGCGATCGGCCGTGTCCGGGTTGTAGTACTCGTCGCGGTAGATCATCAGCACCAGGTCGGCGTCCTGCTCGATGGAGCCCGATTCACGCAGATCGCTCAGCATCGGCCGCTTGTTGGTACGGCTCTCCACGCCGCGGCTGAGCTGGGAAAGGGCGATCACCGGCACGTTCAGCTCGCGGGCCATGCCCTTGAGGCCCCGGGTGATGCGCGACAGCTCCTGCACGCGGTTGTCGGGGGTGGAGCCCTCCATCAGCTGCAGATAATCGATCACGATCAGGCCCAGCTCCTTGCCCTGCTCGGCCATCAGCCGCCGGCAGAGCGAGCGCATCTCCAGCACGCCCGCATTCGGCTTGTCGTCGATGAACAGGGGCAGCTGGCCCAGGGTGTTGATGCCCTGGCCCAGCAGCGGCCATTCCTCCTGCTGCAGGCGCCCGGTGCGCAGCCGGCCGCTCTCGATCCCCACCTCCATCGAAAGCAGCCGGTAGGTGAGCTGCTCCTTGCTCATCTCCAGCGAAAACACGCACACCGGCAGCTGGTGGAGCTGGGCCACGTTCTTGGCGATGTTGAGCACGATCGAGGTTTTGCCCATCGCCGGCCGACCCGCCACGATGATCAGATCGCTGCGCTGCAGGCCCTGGGTGATGGCGTCGAGGTCGTAGAAGTTGACCGCGATGCCAGCCATCGACGTGCCGACGGAGCGGCTTTCGATCTCGTTGAAGGTGCTGGTGAGGATTTCGGCGGTGGGGGTGAGCCCCACCGACGGTTTCTCCTGGCTGATCGCGAAGATCTGCTGCTCCGCCTCATCGAGCACCTGCTCCATCGGCTTCGACTGGTCGAAACCCAGCCGGATCACCTCGTTGCCGGAGCGGATCAGCTGACGGCGCAGGTATTTGTCCATCACCAGGCGGGCGACCTGGTCGATCGAGGCGGTGCTGAGCGTGCGCTCCACCAGCTCCACCAGCCGGTTGGTGCCGCCCACCTTCTCCAGCTGGCCCGTATCGGCCAACCAGGCGGCCATGGCGGTGAGGTCGGTGGGCTTGCCCTGGCTGTGCAGCATCAGGGCGGTGCGGTACACCTCCCGGTGGGCTGTGAGATAGAAGGCCTCCGGACGCAGCACGTCGGCGATGCGGCCCATGGCGTCGGGGTCGAGCAGGATGCCGCCCAGCACAGCTTCCTCCGCCTCCAGGTTCTGGGGAGGCAGCTGGTCGGGCAGGGCCTCGAAGCGGGCTTCGTCCTGCTCGCGCCCGCGCCGCCGGAACGGCCCGGCACCGCCCGCCGCCCCGCCTGGCGCGGTCGTGGGCACGGCACCGGGGCCGTCCGCAGCTGGAAAAGGGACGCTCACCATGGCGGCAGGCTAAGGGTTCCCGGCCGACGCTCCGGTGTGCGTTGGTGCCCCGTGCGGGCGGCGGCGGGGCCGTTGCAGCCGCCGCACAGGCCCACAAAAAAAACCGCCAGAACCCTCAGGGGCCTGGCGGCGGGACATGGAAAGGAGCGGGCGGCGAGGCCGCCTGGCGCTCAGTGGCTGACCACTTCCAGGTTGATCTCGGCCACCACGTCGTGGTGGAGCTTGATCTGCACCTTGTAGGAGCCGGTGCGGTGGATCTCGGGCACCTCGATATGGCGGCGGTCGACCTCTTTCTTGGTGGCCGCTTCGATGGCCTCGGCCACATCGCCGTTGGTGACGGTGCCGAAGAGGACGTCGTCACCGCCGGTCTGCTTCTTGACCGTGAAGCGGCCGATGGTGTTCAAGGCCGTGCGGAAGGCTTCCGCCTCCTGCAGCAGCACGGCCTGGCGCTCGGCCTCCTTGGCGCGGCGGTGCTCCACCTGACGCAGCACCGCCGGGGTGACGGGAACGGCTTTGCCCTGGGGGAGCAGGAAGTTGCGGGCGTAGCCGGGCGCCACTTCCACCAGCTCACCGTCCTTGCCGAGGCTGAGAATGTCCTCGCTGAGGACAACGGATACACGCTTGGCCATGGGATCGGGTTAGGGAAACAGGGAGTGCCGCTGGGCGGATCGATGAGCGGGGGCCACCGCCGGGGTGGCGTGCCGCTCAGGCAATCCGACAGCTTAAGTCAGAGGGTTGCCGCCTCAGAAGGCTGCCGTGGCCTTCGGCAGGCGCACCTGGGTGGCCAGGCCCAGGGCCTTCAGCAGCCGGATGTGCTGCCAGGTGAGGTCGAACTGACGGGGACCGAAGCCGTGGCGGGCCGAGTGGGGGAAGGCGTGGTGGTTGTTGTGCCAGCCCTCACCGAAGGTGAGCGCCGCCACCCAGGGGTTGTTGCGTGACTTGTCGCCGCTGACGTGGGCGATGCTGCCCCAGCAGTGGGTGGCGCTGTTCACCAGCCAGGTGCAGTGGTAGAGCACCACCAGGCGCAGCGGGATGCCCCACAGAACCAGGGCCCAGCCGCCGGCACCGGTGACCGTGCCGATCCAGAACAGCAGCAGGCCCAGGGGCACCTGCAGCAGCAGGAAGTTGGTGTTCAGCCAGCGGTAGTAGGGGTCGCGGGCCAGATCACCGGTGAGCCGGGGCACGGCGGCCATCGCCGGGATCTCTTCCATCATCCAGCCCATGTGGCTCCACCAGAAGCCCTTGTGGCTGTTGTGGTGGTCGGCGTCGGTGTCCGAGAACTTGTGGTGGTGGCGGTGCAGGCCGGCCCAGTCGATCGGACCGTGCTGGCAGCTGAGCGCGCCGCAGGTGGCGAAGAAGCGCTCCAGCCACTGGGGCACCCGCAGGGCCCGGTGGGCCAGCAGGCGGTGGTAGCCGAGCGTGACGCCCAGGCAGCCGGTGACCCAATAGAGCACCAGCATGGAGGTGACGGCCGGCACGCTCCAGAACTGGGGCAGCAGGGCCAGCACGGCCAGCAGGTGGATCACGATCATGAAGCCGATCGTGCCCCAGCGGGGACCCGGTGGCGAGGAGGGGATGGGTTCACCGCGGCGGGGGCGATGCAGCGCCTGAGCCCGGGGCAGGGAGAGGGCTGCCGGCACAAGGCTGGCAACGCCGGCGGGCTTGGCGGCTACGGCCTTGGCCATCCGTTCTGAGACGGCCGCCCATGGGGCACGGCGCTGGGGCGTGACGGTCATAGGGGCTGGTTCCTGATCGGTCTTTTAGAATAGTAGCAGTTCGGATTCGGATTGAGTGGGATATCAGGAAGAAATCGGATCAGGCCGCGAAGCCTTTGCGCATCTGATCAGGGCCTGGCATGAGCGCAACGGCTGGTCCCACCGCATCCTTCCCGGTTTAGCCGAGGTGCTTGATCTCGGCCGCCTCCACAGTTCCCAGGTGTCGATGCTGCGCAACCGCAAGCTGGCCTCCCCGGGACCGGAGGTGTTTCTCGCCTTGGGGCGCATCAACCAATGGATCGCCGCGTCCGGCAGCGCCGACAGCCGCAGCGCCCTGACCGGCCACCCGGAACTGCTCGAAGCGCTGGGGACCGGCAGTGTGCCGCTGCTCAACGACGACGACGGACGGCCCCTCGGGCCCGGGGGATTTCTGGAGATTTTCGTGGGCCAGCGTCAGCCGCCGGCCGCTTTCGACCTGCGCATCGCCTCGGCCGAAGCCCCGGCCCTCAGCTTCGCCTTGGCGGAGCTGCTCACCGCCGGCAGGCCCTGGCGCCTGTGCCGCGAGGCCGTCCTGGGGGCATACCCGCCGGAGAAGGCGCAGCGGCGCGAGCGCTTCGCGGCGGTGATGGCCGGTCAGCGGGATTTTGAAGCCGCAGAGCTGGAAAGCGAGCTGCTGGACCTGAAAAGCACCCTGGCGGGCCTGGGTGCTGCCGGCGACCAGGAACTGAGCACGGCTCAGTTCCTGACCGTGCTGCGACGCAAGGCTGCTCAGCTGGCTGACAGCACGGTGGCCGGTGCGACCAGCAGCGAACTGGGGGCCGCCATCCGTCAGGAGTTGGGGGCGTAGGCCGCACCGGGCACGTAGCGGGCCTCACGGATTCGCTTGGCCAGCCCCAGGGAACGCAGCAGCTTGATGTGCTGCCAGGTGATGTCGAACTCGAACCAGCGCAGGCCGTGGCGGGCGCTGGCCGGGTGGGCATGGTGGTTGTTGTGCCAGCCCTCGCCGAAGGAGAGGATCGCCACCCACCAGCAGTTGCGCGACAGATCAGGGCTGTCGAAGTTGCGGTAGCCGAAGGCGTGGGTGGCGCTGTTCACCAGCCAGGTGACGTGATACACGATCACCAGCCTCAGGGGGATGGCCCAGAGCACCATGCCCAGGCCGCCGCCGTGCACATTGGCCCGCTCGCCGTACCACCACAGGGCCGCGCCCAGGGGGATCTGCAGCAGCAGGAACCAGCGATCCAGCCAGCGGTAGAAGGGGTCGCGCTGCAGGTCGCCCGTGAACCTCTCCACGTGCTGCACGGCAGGGATCTCATGCAGCATCCAGTCACTGTGACTCCACCAGAGGCCGCGGCCGGCGTCGTGGTGGTCGTTGGCCTGGTCAGAGAACTTGTGGTGGTGGCGGTGCAGCCCCACCCATTCGATCGGGCCGCTCTGGCAGGCCAGAGTGCCCATCAGCACCAGGGTGCGCTCCACCCAGCGGGGGGCGACGAAGCTGCGGTGGGCCAGCAGGCGGTGCAGGCCGAGCGTGACCCCCAGCACCGTGACCCAGTAGAGAACCGCCAGCGCCACCACGCTCTGCCAGCTCCAGAAGCGGGGCAGCAGGGCGAACACCGCCCCGACGTGGATGGCGAGCATGAACGCCGTGGTGCCGAACTTGTACGTCCGCTGGCCCTTTGGCAGAGGCGGGCGTCGGGCCGTCACACCGGCGCGGATGAGGGCTTCCTGGCGGTCGGAAGCGTGGCCCCCATGGCTGCGCAGGGGCTTGAACGGGGCCCGCGGATCCGCCGGGGTAGCGGTCGAAGGGGCATCTGAAGCGGCGACCAAATGAACTCTCGCGAAAGTGACGCAGGCTGGAGTTCACCCGTTCGCCCTCAGCGGGCAGAACCCGCTGCTGGAAGCTCCCGAAGGAGAGAGTGGCTCACCAGAACCTGGTGATGAAGGCCGTTTGTAGCCAACACATCAGCAGGAAATCTAGCGGCGAGGGTGAGGCCGGCAGGCAGCATGGCCACCGGCTTGGGTGGCGGGGATGGACGGGCAGCACGAGAAAGGAACCGCCTCGGCCTGGGCCTGCGAGCAGGTGGCAGCCGCCGCTGCGCGGATCGCGCCGCTGGCGGCCCGGCACACCGCCGCGGTGAAGCCCGGACTGGAGAGGGTGCTGGCCGCCTTCGCCGCCGAACGCCTCGGCCCCCATCACTTCGCCTCGGTGAGCGGCTACGGCCACGGCGACCTGGGCCGGGAGGTGCTGGACCGGGTGTTCGCCCGGGTGCTGGGGGCGGAGGCGGCGGCGGTGCGGCTGCAGTTCGTCAGCGGCACCCACGCCATCGCCGCAGCCCTGTTCGGCGTGCTGCGGCCGGGCGACCGCCTGCTCTCGATCACCGGCCGCCCCTACGACACATTGGAAGAGGTGATCGGCCTGCGCGGCAGCGGCCAGGGGTCGCTGGCCGAGTTCGGCATCCACTACGACGAGCTCGCCCTGCGGGCCGATGGCACGGTGGAGGAGGACGGCCTCGCCGCCGCCCTCACACCCCCCACCCGGCTGGTGCTGATCCAGCGCAGTTGCGGCTACAGCTGGCGGCCCTCGCTGCAGGTGGCCACGATCGGCCGCCTGGTGGAGCGCGTGAAGCAGCTGCAGCCCGGTTGCCTCTGCTTCGTCGACAACTGCTATGGCGAATTCGTGGAGGGGCTGGAGCCCCCGGCCGTAGGCGCCGACCTGATCGCCGGCTCGCTGATCAAGAACGCCGGCGGCACGATTGCCCCCACCGGCGGCTACGTGGCCGGCGGCGCCGAATGGGTGGAGCGGGCCTGCTGCCGGCTGACGGCGCCGGGCATCGGCAGCGAGGGGGGCACCGGCTTCGATCTCTATCGGCTGCTGTTCCAGGGATTGTTCCTGGCGCCTCAGATGGTGGCAGAGGCCCTGATCGGCGCCGAGCTGGTGGCCTCCGTGTTCAGCGCACTCGGCTATGCCGTACAGCCGCTGGTGGGGGCCCCCCGCAGTGACGTGATCCAGGCAGTGCGCTTCGGGGCGCCGGAGCCGTTGATCCAGGTGTGCCGCGCCTTTCAGGCCTGTTCGCCGGTGGGCGCTTACCTCGACCCGGTGCCGGCGCCCATGCCGGGATACGCCAGTGAGCTGGTGATGGCCGGCGGCAGCTTCATCGACGGCAGCACCAGTGAGTTCTCCGCCGACGCCCCCCTGCGCGAGCCCTACGTGCTGTTCGCCCAAGGAGGCACCCACCGCGCCCACGTGGAGCTGGCCCTGGAGCGGGCGCTCACGGCCCTGAATCCGCAGCGGCTGAGCTGAGCCCGCAGCGCCAAGGCCGGTCAGACTGGCCTCGTCTTTGCTTCCGCCTTCGATGGCGCTCCAGTTCCCCGACGACTGCCGCTATGCGGACAGCCATGAATACGCCCGGCCGGATGGGGAGCTGATGCGCATCGGCGTGAGCGCCTTCGCCGTCGATCAGCTGGGCGACATCGTGTTCGTGGAGCTGCCGGAGGTGGGCAGCCAGCTGGAGCGAGGCTCCAGTTTCGGCTCGGTGGAATCGGTGAAGGCGGTGGAGGAGATGTACGCGCCGATCAGCGGCACGGTGGAGCTGCGCAACGAAGCGGTGCTGACCAGCCCGGAAGAACTGCAGAACGATCCCCACGGCGAAGGCTGGCTGCTGCTGGTGCGGCCCAGCGACGCCGCCGAATTCGCTGATCTCATGGATGCCGCCACTTACCGCCTGAAGGTGGAAGGCAGCTGAGCGACAAAGGGGCGGTTTTGCAAGGCGGGCCTCGCGAAAGGGCTGGGCGCCGTGCTGGAGCGGCGTCTCGACAGATTTCCCTAAGATCCGCCCCTATTGCCGGGCGTCGCGCCGTGACCGCACCCTTCGCTGACCCCGACGGCTCCTCTCCTTTCCTGGAGCGGCATCTCGGGCCATCGCCGCAGGAGCTGCAGGCGATGCTCGAACGGCTGGGCGCCAGTGATCTGGAGACGTTCGTGGCCGAGGTGGTGCCGGCCGACATCCTGATCGACGCGAGCGCCGCGACGGCCGACCTGCCGCTGGGGGTGGACGAAGCCCAGGCGCTGGGCGAGCTGCGCGCCATCGCTGCCACCAACCAGGTGCGCCGCAGCCTGATCGGCCTCGGCTACTACGGCACCGTGACGCCGGCACTGATCCAGCGCCACGTGCTGGAAAACCCCTGCTGGTACACGGCCTACACCCCTTACCAGGCTGAGATCGCCCAGGGCCGCCTGGAGGCGCTGCTCAACTTCCAGACCCTGATCAGCGAACTCACCGGCCTGCCGATCGCCAACGCCTCGCTGCTGGATGAAGGCACCGCCGCGGCCGAAGCGATGGCGCTCAGCTTCGGCGCCTGTCGGCGGCCTGAAGCCCGCCGCTTCCTGGTGGATCAGGACGTGTTCCCCCAGACCCTGGCCGTGCTGCAGACCCGGGCCGAACCGCTCGGCCTCGTGGTGGAGCTGGTGGATCCCGCCACGCTCGCCGCTGGCGATGCGGCCTCTCCCCTCGACCCCACGGCGTTCGGGCTGCTGCTGCAACTGCCCGGCGCCAGCGGCCGCCTCTGGGATCCGCGCGCGGCGATCGCCGCCGCCCATGCGGTCGGGGCGATGGTGACGGCGGCGGTGGATCCGCTGGCCCAGGTGCTGCTGGAGCCCGTGGGTGCCCTCGGCACCGACATCGCCGTGGGCAGCACCCAGCGCTTCGGCGTGCCGCTCGGCGGCGGCGGGCCCCATGCCGCCTTCTTCGCCACCACCGACGCGCACAAGCGCCAGATTCCCGGCCGGCTGGTGGGTCGCTCGCTGGATGCGGAAGGCCGCCCAGCCCTGCGCCTGGCCCTGCAGACCCGCGAGCAGCACATCCGCCGCGACAAGGCCACCAGCAACATCTGCACCGCCCAGGTGTTGCTGGCGGTGATGGCCAGCTTCTATGCGGTGCATCACGGCCCCGGCGGGCTCACGGCGATGGCCCGGCGGGTGCTGCGTCAGCGGGCCGCCCTGGCTGCGGGCCTCGCTGGCCTCGGGCTGGCGGTGCAGCCCGGCGCCGCCTTCGACACGCTCAGCCTCACCCTGCCCGGGGCCGGCGAGCTGCTGGAGCGGGCGGAGGCCGCCGGCTTCAATCTGCGGCCGCTCACCGCACCGGGCGGGGCGCTCACCGGTGTGGCGATCAGCCTGGATGAGCGCACCGACAGCGTCGAGCTCGATCGCCTGCTCGCCCTCTTCGCCGCCGCTGTCGGCCCGGATGGCGCAAAAGGCCCTGACAGGGCGGAGCACAACGCTGGCTCCCTGCCCACCGCCGCCGCCCTGCTCGCCGCCCTGCCCGACGACGCCACCCTGCTGGCGGGGGTGCCCCTGCGCCAGGAGCCCTGGCTGCAGCAGGAGGTGTTCCAGCGGCACCACAGCGAGTCGGAACTGCTGCGCTACATCCAGCGCCTGGTGGCGAAGGATCTCTCGCTGGTGCACGGCATGATCCCGCTCGGCAGCTGCACGATGAAGCTCAATGCCGCCGCCGAACTGGCGCCGGTGAGCTGGCCCGCCTTCGCCGAACTGCATCCCTTCGCCCCCGCCGCCCAGCAGGCCGGCTACCAGCGGCTGGTGGCCGATCTGGAGGCCTGGCTGGCGGTGATCACCGGCTTTGCCGGGGTGTCGCTGCAACCCAACGCCGGCTCCCAGGGGGAATATGCGGGGCTGCTGGTGATCCGGGCCTGGCACCACAGCCGCGGCGAGGCGCACCGCAACGTCTGTCTGATTCCCACCAGTGCCCACGGCACCAACCCGGCCAGTGCCGTGATGGCCGGCCTGCAGGTGGTGCCGGTGGCCTGCGATGCCAACGGCAACATCGATCTCGATGACCTGGAGGCAAAAGCCGCCCAGCACGCCGATGCTCTCGCGGCCGTGATGGTCACCTATCCCTCCACCCACGGAGTGTTCGAAACCGGCATCCGCCGGCTCTGCGAGGTGATCCACCGCCACGGCGGCCAGGTGTACCTCGATGGCGCCAACCTCAACGCCCAGGTGGGCCTGGCCAAACCCGGCCACTACGGCGCCGACGTGTGCCACCTGAACCTGCACAAAACCTTCTGCATCCCCCACGGCGGTGGCGGGCCGGGGGTCGGGCCGATTGCCGTCGCCAGCCATCTGGTGCCGTTCCTGCCGGGACACCCGCTGGGGGCCGTGGGCGGCCAGGCGGCGATCGGGCCAGTGTCAGCCGCCCCCTGGGGCAGCGCCGGCATCCTGCCGATCAGCTGGATGTACATCCGCATGATGGGTGGCGCCGGCCTGCGGCAGGCCAGCGCGGTGGCGCTGCTCTCCGCCAACGTGATCGCCGAGCGGCTCCAGCCCCACTACCCGGTGCTGTTCCGCGGCAGCGGCGGCCGTGTGGCCCACGAATGCATCCTGGATCTGCGGCCGCTGAAACGCAGCGCCGGCCTCGAGGTCGACGACCTGGCCAAGCGGCTGATGGATTACGGCTTCCATGCCCCCACGGTGAGCTGGCCGGTAGCGGGCACGGTGATGGTGGAGCCCACCGAAAGCGAATCCCTGGCGGAGATCGACCGCTTCTGCGACGCCATGGTGGCAATCCGCGCCGAGGCGGCTGCGATCGAGGCGGGGCAGGCCGATGCGCAGAACAACCCCTTGAAGCGGGCGCCGCACACCCTGGCGGCCGTCACCGCCGACCTCTGGGATCGCCCTTACAGCCGCAGCGAGGCGGCCTTCCCGGCTGGCGACAGCCAGCGGCAGAACAAGTTCTGGCCGGCGGTGGCCCGCATCGACAACGCCTATGGCGATCGCAACCTGGTGTGCACCTGCCCCTCGGTGGAGGAGCTGGCCAGCAGCAGCGTGGCCGTCACGCCGCAGCGGGTGGCGCTGGCGATCTGAGCGCCCGCCATGCCGTGCCGATCAGGCCGGGCGGCTCCAAGCAGGCCTGGGGCCTCGCCTCTCTATCGGCGCTGAGCCGGCACGCCTAGCCGTTCAGACGCCGCCCACGATCAACGCCATCACGATAGGGAGCTGATCAGGCAGTGACTGGAGTTTCAGACGGGCATGTGTGCCACTGCTACAATCAACTGATTGTTTAAAGAATTCCCGGTTGCTGGATCCCACCCCACGAGGCAAGCTCGGGCGACAAGTCACAGGATCAGCAGCCCCCAAGGCCACGGCAAACGTCTCGACCCACCCAATGAACGGCAACGACGGCCCTCCTTTCAATCCTCCGACGCTCTCTGAGCTGTCGATCCGTGCT
Organism: Synechococcus sp. L2F; assembly: GCF_024345695.1. Classification (NCBI taxonomy): domain Bacteria; kingdom Bacillati; phylum Cyanobacteriota; class Cyanophyceae; order Synechococcales; family Synechococcaceae; genus Synechococcus; species Synechococcus sp. L2F. The sequence continues at coordinate 404,941 of NZ_JAGQBP010000002.1, forward strand.
GACAAACCCGCTCCGTTGACGCGCGCCCCCGAACTGCCGCCGATTCCCGGATCCCTGGCCCATTCCTCCGCCCGCGGCGAAACAATCCGTGTGGAGGGCACCAACGTGGTGCGTGTTCCCTTCGGCGTGCGTCAACCCCGCCGGCACCGTCCGGCACGTCCGGACACCTGGGTCACCCTGGTGCTTCCCTTCCAGGCCGGGGGGCCCACACCGCCGCAGGCGGCCTGAGCCAAGGTCTCAGGCGGCCTTGCCGAGGCGCCAATCCACCAAGGCCTTCACATCCGCCAGTGAACTGGCGGGAGCCCGGAACGGCAGCACGTCCATGGGGCTGCGCTCGGGGCGAACCAGCCAGGTGAGATCAGGCTGAGGCATGAGCACGAAACCGCGGTAGCGCACCACCCAACTCCGGCCGTTGCCATCGGCAGACGGAAGAATGGTGGGCAGGCTGGCGTCAGAGCGAGAGCGGGCTGTGGCCATCACCGAACGCGGTAACGGGAACACCCCCATTTGAGCGAACCCATTCGCATTCGGCAGCATCTTTCGCTTCCTTTCGGCAAGGAATTAACGACGCCTAGGACACACCCAGGTCGACCTGGATCCAGACCAGCCAGCACCAACCCGCCCCAACTCAGGCCAGCTCAAACAGCAGCAGGTCGGCGCCGGCTTCACCGGTCACCAGCTCACGCGGCACCGCATGGGCGGCGGCGGGGAGGGAGCTGGTGGGGGTGCTGGTGGGGGTGCTGGCCGGAGGAGTGCCAGTGCCACTGGCGGAGCCTGGGACCTCGAAGCCCAGGCCATCGCCGCGCTCCAGCCGGCGGCCGCCTTCCAGCGTGAGGCTGCCGTCGATCAGCTGCATCCAGAGCCGGTGGCCGGCCGCCGCCGGCAGCTCCAGGCGGGTGCCGGCCGCCGGCCGGGCGCGCCAGAGCCGCACCGGTCGGTGCACCGCCATGGCGCCGTCCCGCCGCTCGGGGTCCAGCAGCAGGGTCCAGCCCTCTCCGACGGCGAAGGGCTTCTGCTCATAGGCGGGCGGGATGCCGGTGCTGGAGGGTTCGATCCAGATCTGCAGCAACCGGCAGGGGGTCGCCCCTTTGTTGATTTCGCTGTGCACCACACCGGTGCCGGCGCTCATGCGCTGCACTTCACCAGCGCGCAACACCTCACCGTTGCCCATCGAATCGCGGTGGGTGAGTTCCCCTTCCACCATCACCGTGACGATCTCCATGTCGTTGTGGGGATGCATGCCGAAGCCGCGGCCGGCGGCGATCGTGTCGTCGTTGATCACCCGCAGCGGACCGAATCCCATCCAGGCCGGATCGAAGTGGCTGGAGAAGGAAAAGCTGTGCCAGCTGTCCAGCCAGTCGAGCTGGCTGTGGAAGCGCTCCGTGCCGGGGCGGAACACCGGGGTAGCGGCAGAACGCTGGGCGTTGGTGGTGGTCATGGCGAGGCTCCCGGGAGTGGATGGTGGGTGAGCAGGGGATGGGTCGGGCCTGGCGCAGGCAACGGGTGGTACTGGGTCTCGAGCAGCACAGGCTGGGGGCCTGCGCCAGCGTTGATCAGGCAGCGGCGCTCAGGAAGGGGTAGTCGGTGTAGCCGGCGGGGCCGGGGCTGTAGAAGGTGGCAGGGTCCGGCGTGTTGAGCGGTGCGCCGCTGCGCAGCCGCTCCGGCAGATCCGGGTTGGCCAGGAAGGCCGTGCCGAAGGCCACCGCATCGATGGCGCCGGCGGCGATGGCGGCGTTGGCTTCGGCGGCGGTGTAGCCCATGTTGGCGATCAGCACCCCCTGGAAGCGCTCGCGCACCGGCGTGAGCACATCGCCCAGCTGCTGCTGGAGGAAGTCGCCGCGCATCAGGTGGAGGTAAGCGAGGCCGGCGCCGTTGAGGTGATCGGCCAGCCAGCTGGCGAGCGCCACGGGATCGCTGTCGCGCATGGCGTTGTAGCTGTTGAGCGGCGAGAGGCGCAGCCCCACCAGCTCCGTTTCGGCGCGTACCGCCTCGATCACCTCCAGCAGCAGCCGCGCCCGGTTCTCGATCGGGCCGCCATAGGGGCCGCTGCGCTGGTTGCTTCCATCGCGCAGGAATTCATCGAGGAGATAGCCATTGGCGCCGTGCACCTCCACGCCGTCGAAACCGGCAGCGATGGCGTGGCGGGCCGCCAAGCGGAAGCCCGCCACGATTGCCGGCAGCTCGTCGTCAGCCAGGGCGCGCGGCACCACGTAATCCACCTTGCCCTGGGGGGTGTGGATCTGGTCGCCGCTGATGGCGATGGCGCTGGGGGCCACCGGCTGAAGGCCGTTGTTGAGCAGGGGATGGCAGGCCCGGCCGCCGTGCCAGATCTGCAGCACGATCCGGCCGCCGCGGGCGTGCACCGCCTCGGTGGTGCGTGCCCAGCCCTCCACCTGGGCCGCCGAATGGATGCCGGGTTCGCGGATGAAGGCGGAGTGGCCCTCCATCGCCATGGTGGCCTCAGCAATGATCAACCCGGCGGAGGCCCGCTGGCCGTAGTACTCCGCCATCAGCGGGCCGGGGATGTGACCCTCTTCAGCGCGGGATCGGGTGAGCGGGGCCATCAGCACCCGGTTGGGCAGCTCCAGGGGCCCTACGGCCAGGGGCGTGAACAGGTCGATGGTCATGGCGGAAGTGACGGATGACCGGGACGGGCTGCCGCCACAGGATGGCCCCGCTCCACTGGCTTGGCAGGTGTGCAACGTCACCGGTCGGCCAGGCGGAAGCAATGGGGATCAGCCCATCGAGCGGGCGGCAGCTCTCCCCCTTGGATCAGAGTGGATCGCTTGGGGCCTGCCTGACAAGAACGCACCGCCATGTGCGTCACTCACCTGTGAGTAACCCTGGTGCCAGTGGATGGTGCAAACGCATGGAGCAAGCGGATGGATTCCTGGACGCCCACGACCACACCCTTTGCCCTGCCGAGCTGGCGCTGAGCGTCATGCGGGGGCGCTGGAAGGTGCACGTGCTGCGGGAGCTGGCGGAGGGCACGCAGCGGTTTTCCGGCTTGCAGCGGGCCCTGGTGGGCGTGAGCCACAAGGTGCTCACCAGCCAGCTGCGGGAGCTGGAGGCCGCAGGGGTGGTGGAGCGCGAGGTGTTTGCCGAGGTGCCGCCGCGGGTGGAATACCGCCTCACCCCGCGCGGCCGGTCGCTGATTCCCGTGCTGGAGAGCCTGCACGCCTGGGGGGCGGCGCCACCGGAGTCGTGATGGACGCGGCGGCGCGCTCCAGCGGTTGCGGCGGCTCAGGCCGGCAGCAGCACCGGCTCCCGGTAGGGGATGAAATTGGCCTTGCGGGTGCCGCAGAGCGGGCAGACCCAGCTGTCGGGGATGGCCTCGAACGGCGTGCCGGCGACGATGCCTGAGTCCGGATCGCCCAGGGCCGGGTCGTAGATCACCGAACACACCTTGCAGATCCACAGGCCGGCCACGGGCTCGCTTTCTCCGGCCGCGCCCTGGCCCTGAAGGGCTTCGAGGGCCACGCTGTAACGGTCGGCGTGGTGGTGCTCGATCGGGGTGAGCCGGCCGAAGTTGCTGGCCGCCTGACGGAAGAGGCCGGCATGCTGCTCGGATTCGGCGATCTGCTCGGTGAATTCGGCCACGGCACCGTCATCGCGATCGGCGCGGGCCTGGGCGGCGAACTCCGGATACATGGTGGTGTACTCGTAGGTTTCACCCTCGATCGCCAGCTCCAGGCAGCGGCTCAGCACCTCTTGTCTGGCTTCTTCTGAGAGCGCGGCGGGATCGGCCACCACCAGCTCGGGGTGGAGCAGGCGGAAGTGCGCGAAGGCGTGCTCGGTTTCCTGGGCGGCGGTGTCGCGGAAGAGGCGGGCCAGCTCGCTGTTGCCGAGCTGCTTGGCCACATCAGCGAAGAAAAGGTACTTGCGGTTGGCCATGCTCTCGCCGCCGAAGGCCGCTTCGAGGTTGGCGAGGGTGCCGGGTTTGGCGATGTCCATGGAGACGGCGTGCGGTGGGATGGGAGGTGGGCCGTTGCAAGGCGACGGTGGCGCAGCGCGGTGCCCCGGGCCTGTGGGGAGGCTGGGATGAGGCCGCTTCGGAGGCTGTGGTGGAACGGCCACCCTCGCGGGTCGAGCCTGCTGCACTGCCACCATGGGACCCTGCGCCCGCAGGCGTCTGTTCCGGCCGGACCCACCGCCCACAGCTCACAGCCCACCGCCCATGGCCTTCCCGGGTTCACACCGCCGCCGTGCCGCGGCCACCATCGGACCGCGGCTCCGCGCCACTGCGGCCGCCGCTGTTGCTGTGGCCGCCTTCGTCCTTGGTGCCGCGCCTGTGGGGGCGCTGCCCCGGCAGGTGATCCTGCTGCGCCACGGCGACAAGGTGGCCTCCGGCGATGGCAACTACAACCTCTCGGCCCGCGGCTTCCTGCGCTCGATCAACCTGGGCCGGCTCCTTCCCGCCTGCTTCGGGGCTCCGACCCACATCCGCACCTTCTTCCTCAACCCCGAATCCAGCAAGAACGCCCGCAGCTACCAGAGCGCCGTGCCGCTGGGGGTGGCCACCGGCATCAACATTTCGATTGCCCAGTCGTCACTGGAGGATTCCTTCATGGATGGGCAGGAGATCCTCAGCCAGCCGGCCTACAAGGGCGGCAACGTGGTGCTGTTCTGGGAGCACCGCCACATGCCGGAACTGGCCCGGGGGCTGGGCTGGGCGACGATGCCCGCCATCGGTGCGATGGAGTTCGACCAGATCTTCGTGCTGCGCTACTCCAAGCCGGGCGTTCCCCCTCGGGTGCAAAGCCTGAGCCAGCGCCGGCTGTTCGAGGCGCCCTGTTTCCGCGAGGCCCGTTCGCCCCTGCCGAACGTGCCACTGCCTCAGTCAGTGGCTCAGTAGCTGGCACCGCTGCGGCGCTGGTGCACAGCGGTGACGCCGGTGCCGTCCAGCAGGCCGCCATGGCTCACCTGGGCATACACCAGCCAGTGGTCGCCGCATTCCATCCGCTGGCTCACGCTGGCCTCCAGCCAGGCCAGTGCTTCGGGCAGCACCGGCTGGCCCGCCGGGCTCTGCTCCAGCTCCAGGCCCGCCAGCCGGTCGGCGCCGGGGGGGTAGGGCTGCAGGAAGCGCTTCATCGGGCCGCTCTCGCGTCCCTCGGCCAGCACGTTGAGCACGAAGCGGTCGCCCACGTGCAGCAGGCTCTCCACGGCGCGATCCCGGGCCACCGCCACCGTGAAGCCGGGCGGGGTGAAGCTGGCCTGGCTCACCCAGCTGGCCACCATGCCGCCGCTCAGGGCGGCCGCCCCTTCTCCCTTCACGCAGGTGAGCACGCAGAGCGAGCCCACCACGCGCCCGAGGGCCAGCACCGCCGGGTTGCTGCGGCTTTCGCTGAGGCCACCGGCCACCACGCGCCGTTGACGCTTCTGCTGGTTGAGCAGCTGCCGCCCCAGGGCCGTGCCCGTTTCCTCCATGCGCTTGAGCGTGGGCGGATCGGGGCTGAACTTCACCCGGATCGGCTCGAAGGCGAAGCGGAAGCCGCCATCCCGCAGCTTGGTTTCCAGAAGATCGATGGCTTCTCCGCTCCAGCCGAAGCTGCCGAACACCCCCACAGGCCGGGCGCGGTCGCCTTCGGCCAGCAGGGTGCCGAGCGCCGAAACGATCGGCGTGGGGGCGTGGCCGCCCAGGGTGGGGGAGCCGATCAGCACCGCATCGCAGCTGCGGATCGCTTCGAGCAGCTGGTCGGGGGGAGCGAACTCGCAGTTGATGCTCTCCACCCGCACGCCCGTGCGCGCCACGCCCTGGGCGATGGCATCGGCGAGGGCGGCGGTGTTGCCGTAGGCACTGGCGTAGAGCAGCGCCACCGACAGGCGGGTTTTCTCGAGGTTCTCGCCCCAGCGCCGGTAATCGGCCAGCAGGCTGCGCCAGCTCTCGGTGATCGCCGGGCCATGGCCGGGCGCGATGGTGCGGATCTCCAGCTCATCGAGCCGGTCGACCACCGTTTCCACCTGGCGGGCCATCGGCGCCATCAGGCAGTCGTAGAAGTGACGCCGGTCTTCCTCGGTGCTGTCGCGGTTGGCCTCGGCATAGGCCTCGCTGCAGAGGTGGGCGGCGAAGAACTTGCCGCTCATCAGCAGGCCGGTGCGCTCCTCGAAGGCGATCAGGGCGCCGGGCCAGCGGGGCGTGGGGGCGGGCAGCAGGGTGAGGCGGAAGCTGTTGGCCAGCTCGCGGCTGACCTCCTGCTTCACCACATCGATCGGCGGCAGGGCAGGCAGCGGCGGCTCCTCCGCCTCGCTGCCCGGAGCCGGGGGCCGGCGTTGCTGCCACAGCTCCTCCACCAGCCGGGCGCCGGTGTTGGAGGCCACCAGCATCAGGGCGGGCCAGGCGGCCGCCAGCTCGCGCAGCAGCGCCACCCGGTTGGGGTTGACGTGACCGACCACCACCTTGAGCGGCGCCTGCGCCGGCACCATGGCGGCCAGCTGGGCCAGGAACGGCGCCGTGAAGGAAGCGCCCGGGGGATGCACCAGCACCGGCGGGATCTCCCGCTTGGCATTGTTGACACCACCGGCGAACAGGAAGGCATTGGCGCTGGTGCCGCGCTCCAGGCCGTACTCCACCTCGAAACGCAGCCGCTTGGGGCTGAGGCAGCGCAGGCAGGTCAGGCCGTCTTCCAGCGGAATGGCGATGACGCTGCGGTCGATCACTTCCGCGGCCGGAATGGTGGGAGCTAGGACGAGATCAGCCATCAGTAATGGTTCCCCACCTTGCGGTGATGCACGGCCGTGGCGGCTTCGGTGTCGGACACCGTGCCCTCCTCCACTGCGGCGTAGATGATCCAGTGGTCGGGGGTTTCCATGCGCTGCACCACCCGGCAGCCCAGGAAGGCGAGGGCATCGCTCAGCACCGGACCACCGGCGGCAGCGCCCTCAAGGGTGGGCACCCCGGCGAAGCGGTCGGCGCCGGGGGGGAAGCGCTTGAGGAAATGGCGCAGCAGGGACTGGTAGTTGTCTTCGCGCAGGATGTTGAGCACAAAGCGATCGTCCACCTGCATCAGCGCCTCGATGGCGCGGTCTTTGGCCACGGCGATCGAGAGGCCCGGTGGATCGAAGCTGGCCTGGCTCACCCAGCTGGCCACCATGGCGCTGCTGCGTTCCTCCTGGCGGGCGGTCACGATGTAAAGCCCACCGCTGAGCCGCCCCAGCGCCTTGTCCACATCTGCGTCGATCGCCTTCATGGCAGCGATCGTTTTCGCCTTGGTGAGCAGCTGGCCCAGGTCGGTGCCGGCCTCTTCGCACCGCTGGTAATCGTTGCCATCGGGGGCCTGGCGGATGCGCAGCGGCGCAAAGGCCTCCTTCTGGCCCAGGCCACGCAGCTGGCTGGCCACGCTGTCGATCGGTTGATCGTTGCCGCCGAAGGCGTCGTAGCAGGCCACCCACTGCTTGGGCTTGAGCGCCGCCAGCAGCGTGCCGATCGATTGCTGCAGGTCCCCATCGGGGTTGGCGGGCCAGGTGGGCACCACCACGGCACTGGCCTCCCCCACCAGGGCGGCCAATTCCTGAGGATCGGAGGCGCGCAGATCCACCAGCTGCACCTGGGCCTCCGCCTTGCCGATGCCGCGGGCGATCGCCTGGCTGAGCCGGTCACAGAAGCCGTACTGACTCACATAACAGACCGCCGCATAGGTTTCGCCGGCGCTGCGCTGGCTGCTCCAGTCGCGGTAGTCGCCGATCCAGAGGCGCAGGTGCTCACGCAGCAGTGGCCCGTGGCCGGTGGCGATCATGGCGATCTCGGGCAGAGCGTCCATGCGCTTGAGCGCCTGCAGCACGCTGCGGGCGTTGGGGCCCATCAGGCAGTCGTAATAGAAGCGGAAGTCGGGAGCGATGGCGCCGGGGTCGCTATCGAAGACGTCGTTGCCGCAGTAATGGAGGCCGAAGGCATCACAGGTGTAGAGGATGCGGGTGCCGTGATCGAACGAAAAGATCGTGTCGGGCCAGTGCAGGTTGGGGGCACTGAGGAATTCGAAGCGGTGCGCCACACCGCTCTCGGGGTTCGTGCCCAGATCGAGCTCCTCCCCGCTTTTCACCGCGCGGCTGCGGAAGGGGCGGTGCACCTGGTCGGCCAGGTAGGCGATCGCCACCTTCGAGGCCACGATCTCGATCTCCGGGTTGCGGTCGAGCAGGGCGCCGATCAGGCCGGAGTGGTCGGGTTCGGTGTGGGACACGATCAGGAAATCGATCGCGGCTGGATCGATCTGCTGCTCCAGCAGCGGCAGCCAGGTGTCCTCAAACTTGGCGTGGCTGGTGTCGATCAGGGCGGTGCGCTCCCCCCGCACCAGAAAGGCGTTGTAGGTGGTGCCGTTGCGAAGGCCGAACTCGATGTCGAAGCGGCTGCGGTCCCAGTCGAGCGAGCGGAGCGTGGTGGTGTCGGGCCCGATCGGCTCGCACTGCAACGAAAGGCGGGGCGGGGCGGGGGGCGCAGCGGCCGTGGCGACGGGTGTCATGCCTGGTGCCTCGGGAGAGAACGGGTCGGTGGCGCTCAACCTAAGAACAGCGGCGGGGAAGCAGGTCGTGTGTTCGATTGGAGCTCCTAATGCCCGCCACAGGCCAGGACGATCAACCCCAGGCGGGCCCCGCCCTCAGGGGTTGCAGTAAGGGCAGTGCTGCGGATCGGCCTGCAACAGCCCATCCCGGCGCGGATGCTCCTCGCTGGCCTCGCAGCGAACACAGCCGAAACGCTCCGCCCGCAGCAGCGAGGTGGGACTGCCGCACCAGCCGCAGGGCAGTCCCGGCAGGGACTCCAGCGGCCCCCAGCCGGGTGCCCCGCAGGCGGGGCAGGGGGTGGCGATGCGCCGCGCCAGCCGGAAGGTGAGGGCGCGGATCGAGGCCATGCGGGTGGGGTTGCAGTGGGCCCGCATGTCCGTTTCCACCAGCGCCAGGCCATCAGCGGACGCGGTGCTGGCCTGGTGGATCGCCTGCGTCAGCTCCGCGGCGCCGCACACCCCCTTGCGCAGGAACGGCTCAGCGCCGGGCTGATGGGGACGCACGATCACGGCATGGCGCGGGAAGCCGATGCGGGTCAGCCAGGCCTCCAGCGGAGTGCCAGGGGCCGCGGTGCAATGGTCGAAGTTCGTGCGGCAGCCGCTCAGCCGCTCGGTGATCACCAGATCGTGGCGACGGTCCACCCAGGTCATCCACTCGGTGGCCAGGGGCAGAAAGGGGAGCGCCGGATGGGGCCCGAAGCTGCCTTCGCTGGCCAGGCCGAGGTCGAGGCCGGTGGCCGCCATGCCCGCCTCCGCCTTGAGGCGACAGGTGGTGGCGGCATCCGCCGGGCGGGGCCGTTCGCCGCAGAAGGTGCCGAGGCTGTCGGTGTCAAAGCCGGCGGCGAGCACCAGCTCCACGCCGAGGGCCCGGCGCAGCGGCCGGGCCATCACCCGTTCCTTGCCATGGCAGGTGGCCAGGCTGACGCGTCGCCCGCACGCACTCCAGGCGGCAATGGCTGAAGTGGCGCCCGTGACCGCTCTCACGCTCCTGCAACCAACAGCACGGGCAAACTACGCCGCTGCAGCGAAAGCGGCCAGGGGCTCGCCAGACGCAGGTGAAGAGATGGCCCGTGCGGCTTTCATCAACCGCACTGATCGCCTGCATTTTGAATCCTGTGGTTCGGCACCGCCCAAACCTGAACACGATCCCTAGTCTTTCCCGGTCTCCAGCAGATCGCCTCACCCTTCATCACGCACACCGGGGCGCTGACCCTGCTCCAGCCAGCCTCGATTCAACCGCCCCTGCCGCTACAGCTACGGAGACGATTGGACCTGTTTCGATGGTTGCTCTCTCCTGATCCTGCGGTCCACGCCCACGCACCAAGGCCCTGAGCTGATCGTCTCAGAGCAGCAAGCCGGGCCGGACGTTTCAGCTTCTCTGGCAGTCAGCCAGCCTGAGAAGCAGATGGTGGAGTCCTCCACGGGAGGAACCGCGTGGATAACGCACGGCCACAGCTGGGCTGCCATCAACCAGGTGAACATGTGCCGCTTGTGCGTCATCCCTGCCAGTCGGACTGGCACGTCGGACTGACACGTCGGGCCTATGCGGCGGGCTTGCGCGTCGGGTTGATGCAGCGGGCTTGCACAGCGAGCAGATGCAGCGGGCTTGCACGAATGGTTTCACTCTCTCCTTGCCTCTGCCGGCCACCCACCATGACGATCCAGCCACCCATGCGGACGCTCAAGCTCACTCTGGAATCCAGGAGCCTGGTGCCTTCGGTGCACTGCTGGAGAGTGAATGATGGGTACGTTCGCACCAACACCTGGTCGCCGGATGGAGAGCTGGTCACCATCGGATTAGCGGGCCCTGGCGACCTTTTGCCACCCCCGAGGCCCGAGTGGCAACCCACCGAAAGGGCCTGCCTGACAAGAGCCCTGCTGGTGGAGGTGACACCTTCGCCGGAGGAATTGACAGCCTCGCTCCACAGCCAGATCGCCCAGATGACCACCCTGCTGAGAATCGGTCGGTTGCGTCCGGTCGACGCCCGGCTTCTGCATCTGCTGCGCTGGATCGGCGAGCGTTTCGGCATCGTCACCAGCCGGGGAACTCTGCTGTCGCTGCAGGAGATGAACCTGACGCATCGCGTGCTGGCCGAGATCTGCAGCACGACGCGTGTGAGCATCACCAAAGCCCTGAGCCACTACAAGACCGCAGGAATGATCGGGACGCAAGGAGAGGTTGACCTGCTTCTGCCACATCCCCATCGGACGCTGTATTGAGAGCGGCAGCTGCAGACGCGTCTGCGCGTGTGCCTGCACTCCCGGAGGAGCAGTGAGCGAATGGCGTGGGAGTTGTGGTCAGGTCGTGGGGAAAGAGCAGGGGAAGGCGCGTTGATGCCGGCACACCGCGATGGACAACGCGATCGTGCGGGGCGGAGTGGCTTTGCATCGGGTCATGGCACGCGTTGGACCAGGCGTAGGGGCCACTGGAATCGCGCCATTGCGTTGATGCAGCCTGGAAGGGGCGGGTCTCCTGGGAAGGGGAACGTTGAGTAAAGACCCAGCCACAGACTTGGCCAGGCAACCATTGCTCCAGCGGCCGGATTTCGATGCATAGGCCAGGCTGATCGGTGCGATTGGCAATCCTTCAGCACCAAAGCACCCAGCCGTTTCTGTCAGGCATTAAGTTCTCTCGACCGCCGCAACGGTGACCCATGCTCCATCCCTAGGGCCGCCCATTCGGCCATGCATCCTTCAACCCATGGCCTGCATCTTTACTGAGCCCGGCTTTGTTGAAGCCTGGCAATCCTGGACCTGACGTCCAGCCGACAACACCATTCTCCCTACCAAAATTCCCATGACGAGACGACGCCGTTTTCTCGCCCTGATGGGCAGTGCCGTGCTGGGCAGCGCCCTGCTCGCCGGCTGCCTGGGCAACCCACCGGAACCTGGAGGCGGCACCGCCAGCACGCCGGCAACTGCCATCGCCGACGCCAACCTCGAGACCAACACGATCAGCCTCGGCTTCATCCCGATCCTGGAAGCCGCGCCGCTGGTGGTGGCCGTGGAGAAGGGCTTCTTCGCCAAGCATGGCCTCGATGTGAAGCTCACCAAGCAGGCCAGCTGGCCCTCCGCCCGCGACAACGTGGTGCTCGGCTCGGCTGGCGGTGGCATCGACGGCGGTCAGTGGCAGATGCCGATGCCCCAGATGATCAGCGAGGGTGCCATCACCAACGGCCGCAAGGTGCCGATGTATGTCCTGGCGATGCTGATGAGCCAGGGGAACGGCATCGCCGCCTCCAACAGCGTCAAGGAGGCCAAGCTCACCTACGACCTGAGGTCATCGGGTTCCTTCTTCAAGGACTACGCCAAACAGGAAGGACGGAAATTCCGCGCCTCCTACACCTTCCCCAAGGCCAACCAGGAGCTCTGGATCCGTTATTGGCTGGCCGCCGGTGGCGTCAACCCTGATACCGAGGTGGAGTTGCTCACCGTGCCAGCCACGGAAACCCTGCAGGGCATGACCAACGGCACCATGGAGGCCTTCTCCACCGGTGATCCCTGGCCCTCGCGGATCGTGACCGATGGCAAGGGCTATCTGGCCGCCACCACTGCCCAGATGTGGAAATCCCACCCTGAGGAATACCTGGCTGTTCGTGCCGACTGGGTGGACAAACATCCCAAGGCCACCGTCGCCTTGATCAAGGGATTGATCGAAGCCCAGCAATGGATGGACAAGGCCGAAAACCGCAGCGAGGTGGCCACGATCCTCAGCTCCCGCAAGTGGTACAACATCCCGGCGCCGATCCTGGAGGCGGCACTGAAGGGCCAGTACAAGATCGGCGCCGAGATGAAGCCCGAAACCGATCCGGCCATGGGGCCGCTCTACTGGGCCAGCGATCGGGGCGTGATCTCTTATCCCTACAAGAGCCTCACGCTCTGGTTCCTGCTGGAGTCGATGCGCTGGAAGTTCTATCCAGGCGTGGTCGATACGGTGGAGCAAGCCAAGGCGATCAACGACAAGGTTGTTCGCGAAGACCTATGGCGTCAGGCCGCCACGGAGCTGGGGCTCCCCGCCGCTGAACTCCCCACCAGCTCCAGCCGCGGCAAGGAAACCTTCTTCGACGGGATCACCTATGACCCGGAAAATCCTCAGGCCTATCTCGACAGCCTGAAGATCAAGAAGTAGGCAACCCTTCGCTATCGATCCACCAGGGGTGGAGGCCGGAGGGATCAGCTCTTCGACCTCCACCCCTCAGCACAGGGCCCGTCAGCCCATGGGCAAGAGGCAAAAGAGGACGTGGTGCGGCAAGCGTCAGCCCCCACGTGCCGATTCCCTTGACCGACCAGGCCAACGCCTGGGTCAGCTGGCGCACAGCTCTCCCTGCTGCCCTTCACCTCTCCCTCTGCACGACGCAGTTTCACCCCCTCATTTCCCGAGAAGATTCATGGTTTCGATCACTCCCAATCGACAGCGCACTGGCGCCAGTCCCTTCAGCAAGCTGCTACGCAACACGGGCAACTGGCTGCCCCCCTTTCTGGGCGTCGGCAGTTTCCTGCTGGTGTGGCAGATCCTCTCGATGACCGGCCTGATCGCTTTGCCGGCTCCCACCAGCCTGTTCACCGAGGAGCGCACCCGCAACCTGATCCTCTATCCCTTCTACGACCGCGGCGGCCTCGATAAGGGCCTGTTCTGGCAGACCATGGCCAGCCTCGGCCGGGTGGCTCAGGGCTACACCCTGGCGGCCATCGTCGGCATCGGCGTGGGCATCACGATCGGCCTGAAGCCCGGCATCAACCGCGCCTTCGATCCCCTGTTCCAGTTCCTGCGCATGGTGGCACCGCTGGCCTGGGTGCCGATCGCCCTGGTGCTGTTTCAGAAGAACCAACCGGCCGCCATCTTCGTGATCTTCATCACGGCGGTGTGGCCGATCCTGATCAACACGGCGGAAGGGGTTCGTCAGATCCCGCAGGACTACCGCAACGTCGCCCTGGTGCTGCAGATGTCAAGCCGGCGCTTCTTCACCAAGGTGCTGATTCCTTCGGCTCTCCCCTACATCTTCACCGGCCTGCGCATCTCGATTGGCCTGGCCTGGCTGGCAATCATCGCTGCCGAGATCGTGATGCCTGGCACCGTGGGCATCGGCTTCTTCATCTGGGATGCCTACCAGCAGAACTATGTGGGCGAGATCGTGCTCGGTGTGATCTGGATCGGTGCGATCGGCCTGGTGCTCGATCGACTGATGGCCTGGCTGCAGACCCGTATTTCGGCTGGTCAATGAGCGCGGATCGTTCATTCACCCTTCTGCTCAATCATTCACTCCAACGTTCCTTCAGCCCTTTCCGGCTCCACCCCTTCAGGCCCTTCCTCAGGAGACCCCAACCATGACCACCCAAGCGGCGCCCTCCCTGGTGGATGTGCGCACCATCGACAAGAGCTTCGCCCTCAAGGGCGGCGGCACCTACCTGGCCCTGCAAGGCATCGACCTGGAGATCCGAAAAGGGGAATTCATCTCGCTGATCGGCCACTCCGGCTGCGGCAAATCCACCCTGTTGAACATGATCGCCGGCCTGGATCTGCCCAGCGAAGGCGTGGTGCTGCTGGAGGGGGAGGCGGTCAAGCGCCCCGGCCCCGACAAGATGGTGGTGTTCCAGAACTATTCGCTGCTCCCCTGGCTCACGGTGCGCCAGAACATCGCTCTGGCGGTTGACGAGGTGATGGGCGATCTGCCCAGGGCCGAACGCGACGCCGTTGTGCAGGAGCATATCGAGATGGTGGGGCTGGGGCCTGCGGTCGACAAGTTGCCCCAGCAACTCTCCGGCGGCATGCGCCAGCGGGTTTCGATTGCCCGCGCCCTGGCGATCCGCCCCAAGCTGCTGCTGCTGGATGAACCCTTCGGCGCCCTCGATGCGCTCACGCGGGGCAATCTGCAGGAGAAGCTGATGCAGATCTGCAACGAGCACGAGCTCACCGCGGTGATGGTCACCCACGACGTGGACGAGGCGGTGCTGCTCTCCGACCGCATCGTGATGCTCACCAATGGCCCCGGCTCGAACATCGGCGGCATCCTCGAGGTGGACATTCCCCGGCCACGGGCACGGCTGGAAGTGGTGCACCACCCCAGCTACTACAGCCTGCGCTCCGAGATCATCTATTTCCTCAACCGCCAGAAGCGGGTGAAGCAGTGGCGTGCCCGCCCCCACCAGGTGGTGGCCCGCCACGGCCTCGAGAAGGTGAATCTGGATCTGGGCTTTCTGCCCCTGGCGGCCAGCGCGCCGCTGGCGGTGGCCGAGGCCCATGGCCTGTTCACCAAGCACGGCCTCGACGAGGTGAGCCTGATCCGTGAAACCAGCTGGCGCGGCATCGTCGACGGCCTGGTGGACGGCACGCTCGATGCCTCGCTGATGCCCGCCGGCATGCCCACCTGGATGACAGCCGGCGGCCATGGCGGATCACCGCTTCCGATCGTGACCTCCCTCACGCTCAGCCGCAACGGCAACGGCATCACCCTGGCCAGCCGTCTGGCTGAGCAGGGGGTGCAGACGGTGGAGGACTACCACGCCTACCTCAAGAGCCACGAACGCGAACCCCACACCCTGGGGATCGTGCACCAAGCCTCGATGCACAACCTGCTGCTGCGCTACTGGCTGGCGGCCAACGGCATCGACCCCGACAGGGACGTGCACCTGCAGGCCCTGCCGCCGGCCCAGATGCTGGCCGACCTCAAGGACGGCAGCCTCGATGGCTACTGCGTGGGGGCTCCCTGGCTGGACCGGGCGATCCAGGGCGGCCACGGCTTCCAGGTGGCCGGCGATCTGGCGATCTGGCCCGGCCATCCCGGCAAGGTGCTGGGGGTGCGCGAAGACTGGGCCACGGCCTACCCGAACACCCACATTGCGCTGGTCAAAGCGCTGCTGGAGGCCTGCCAGTACTGCGCCGAGCCGGCCCACTGGGGTGAGCTCAGCGAGCTGCTGAGTGATCGCCGCTACCTGGGCATCAAGCCGGAGCTGATCCGCTTCAGCGAAACCAGCGAGGGGGTCGATCGTTCAGGGCCCGAGTGCCAGGAGGCCACGCCGCACCACCTGTTCTCGGGCGCAGGGGTGAACCGGCCGAGCCGCACCGAGCACCTCTGGATGATGACCCAGATGGCCCGCTGGGGTGACATCCCGCTGCCGCGCAACTGGGTGGAGATCCTCGAGCGGGTGTGCCAGGTGGGGGTGTTCAGCACCGCCGCCCGCGAACTGGGCCTCGAAGCGATCAGCTACCAGCGGCATGACATCGCGCTGTTCGACGGCCAGCCCTTCAACGCCGACGACCCGATCAGCTACCTCAACGCCCAGACGATCAAGCGCGATTTCAGCATCGCCGAAATCCCTCTCGCGCCGCCGCGGCGCGGCTGAGGTCGGGCTCCAGCTCAGCTGTGGCGCCATCTCCAGAGCTGAGGTATGGCCTTCCGCAGGTCATTGGCTGCGGTTCCCATTCACTGCCGGTTCTCATTCAAAGCCAGTTCCCCTTGGCTCCCGTTGATCACTCGTCACACCGTCCTTCGCGAGATTCCTCATGTCCACCCTGATCCAGCCGCCCCTGCCGGGGGTTGCCAGCCCACCAGCTGAAGCCTTCCTGCGCTTCGAGAATGTCAGCAAGGTGTACCCCACCGCCAAGGGGCCCTACCCGGTGCTCGATGGCATCGACCTGAGCATCAATCAGGGCGAGTTCATGTGCGTGATCGGCCACTCCGGTTGCGGCAAGTCCACCCTGCTCAACATGGTGTCGGGCTTCGCCACCCCCAGTGATGGCCGCGTGGTGCTGCACGGCAACACGATCACCAGACCCGGCCCGGATCGGATGGTGGTGTTCCAGGGTTATGCCTTGCTGCCCTGGATGACGGCCTATGACAATGTCTACCTGGCGGTGGAGTCGGTGAAGCCGGAACTGCCGGAGCGCGAGAAGCGCGAGATCACCCGCGAGCACCTGGCCATGGTGGGGCTCAGCGAGGCGGCCGAGAAGAAGATCACCCAGCTCTCGGGCGGCATGAAGCAGCGGGTGGCGATCGCGCGCGCCCTGTCGATCCGGCCGGAAGTGCTGATTCTCGATGAACCGTTCGGGGCTCTCGATGCCATCACCAAAGAGGAGTTGCAGGAGGAGCTGCTCACGATCTGGAACACCCAGAAGTGCACGGTGCTGATGATCACCCACGACATCGACGAAGCCCTGTTCCTCGCCGATCGCCTCGTGATGATGACCAACGGCCCGGCCGCCAAGATTGGCGAAATCATGGAGATCAACTTTCCAAGGCCCCGCAACCGTGAGGAAATCATGGAGGATCCTCTCTATTACGACCTGCGCAATCAGGCGCTCGATTTCCTCTACAGCCGCTTCGCCCACGACGACACGGAGTGAACAGCTCGGGGCCCGATTGGTTGCGGCGCCGCCATGAAAAAGCCCCGGCCAAGGCCGGGGCGCAGGGACACAATGCGGCATCAGCAGGGGCGGGATCAGCCTTCCACCTTGACGTTCACCGTGGTGACCGTCTGGGCCTTCGGCGCGGTGATCGTGAGCAGACCATCGCGGTAGTGGGCTTCGAGGCCTTCCCGTTGCAGGCCGCCGGGGAAGGTGAAGCTGCGGCTCCAGGTGCCGTAGCGGAACTCGCTGTGCAGCGGAGCCAGGCGGGCGGACGCCTTAGCGGCTGGGGGCGTGGCTGCTGCAGGGGCGGTCGCCGTGTCCGAGGCAGGGCTGTTGGCATCGGCCTGAGCCCGTGCGGGGGGGTGGCGATCGCTGCGGCGTTCGGCGCTGACCAGCAGGGTGCGGTCGGTGGCTTTGACATCGATCGAGCCTTTGTCGACACCGGGCAGCTCAAGAACGATGGTGTAAGCCTGATCGTTCTCGTGCACTTCGGCGGCAGGCACGCGCTCAGCCTGAAGCACTTGCTGCTCCAGCCGCTCGAACAGATCAAAGGGGGATTGGCGCAGGGTCAGCATGGGGATGTCCTCCACAGGTTGGCTGAGGTGATGGCATTCAGGTTCTGCGATTCGCAGGCACCTGTGATGGTGAAGAACGGGGAATCGCTTCGCCCGTGCAGCTACTTTCGCCAACTCGAATGAAACGGTGAGACGAAAGAACCGGCCCTTTTGGTACGGCGCTCCTCCCCTGATTCGGTGGGCCCCACCGCGCGGTGGTGAGAACCGATCAAGGCGCCAACAGCGCTGCTCAGAGCCACCACCAGTGGCTGAAGGCCGCCGCCTGGCCGTGGTCGCGGCCATCGGCATCCCGCAGGGTCCAGAGGCGGGCGCCATCGATCACGAAGCGGCGGCCGTGGCTGTCGATGCGCACACCGCGGTAGCCGCTGATCGCCTGGCGGTGCCGCGCCAGCGCCAGCAACCGCTCCCGCCCCTCACGCTCGGACGGTTCGGCAGTGAGCCGCGACGGCAAACCCACCATCGCCGCCCAGGGCCGGCGCCACAGCCGCAACGCGGCGGCATTGGCATAGATCAGGCGGGGATCGGCCGGCGCCGTGGTGCCACCGGCCAGGCCATCGTCGTGGGCGAGCACCACCAGGGGGGCAGCGAACAGTTCCTGCGCCTGATGGCGTGCATCACCGGCCGCCGCCAGCTGGGTGGGGCCGGCCACCAGCGCCAGCAGCGGACGACCGAAGGCCAGCTGATGGGAAGCGAGCAGCAGGGCGGCGCGGGCCTGGCAAGCCGGCGTCAGCCAGGGGGCCTCCGCGGGCCGTTCGGCCTCAGGCACCGTTGCTGGCGCCATCGCCGGCCCCGGCACTCATGGCGCGGGCCATGGCCTGCTGGCCGATGGCGATGCCCTGGCTGCGCAGCCGCTCGGTGAACAGGCGGTTGGAGTCGGGGAAGCGGGGCTCGGCGGCCAGCGGCAGTTCACCCGCCTCATCGAGGCCCATGTCCCCCTCCATCGCCGGGGTGATCACCACCAGATCGGGGTCGAGGGCGGCGGTGTAGCTCCACCAGCGGGTGGGATCGATCACGGCCGGATGGACCGGGTGGGGTGCGGCGGCAGGCGCCGCTTCAGTGGCAGACGCCGCCAGCTGCCGGCGGCGTTGGGTGGCCAGATCAGCAAGCAGCTGGCTGCGGCTGCGGCCGCGCATCTGGAAGAGCACGAAGGGGTCTTCGCTGAAGCGATCCCCCATCAGGTAATAGACAGCGCTGACGTGTTTGCAGGGGGCAGCCTTGTCGGGGCAGCTGCAATCGCAGCGCACCTCCTGCAGCTTGAAGGGGAACAGCCGTTTGCCGCTGGCGGCGAAGGCCCGCTCGATGTCCTGCGGCATCACCCCAGCCAGCAGCTGCGCCGACCAGCGCGCCTTCTGACCGAGCGCCTCCAGCACATAGCCCCAGTCTTCATCGGAGAGGGTGTCGAGCCAGAGCTTCACCTTGTACGGCTCGGCTTCGGTGCCCTGCACCAGGGCTTTCACCCGCTTCCCTTCAAACAGGATCGACAGCACGTTGCCGGAGCGGGCGTAGGCCCAGGCACGCTCCAGCCGTTTCTTGTAGCGGTAGGAGTTGATCAGTTCCATCCACTGCTCCACCCACCAGGGCTGCTGGCCGAAGTGGGTGCTGACGATGGTGGGCGAGGTGCTCGTCATGGCGGAAGGATGGAAGGGGGCGGCCGGCGCTCAGGGGGCCCCGAGGAAATCGCGCTTGCCGATCACCACGCCGTTGTGGCGCAGGATCGCGTACGTGGTGGTGGTGTGGAAGTAGACGTTGGGCAGAACAAAGGCTGAAAGGAACGGCCAGCCCGCCATCGTGATCGTTTCACCCTTGCCGATCGGCACGGTGATCGGGCGCTCTTCGCCCCCATCGATCTGCTCGGCGCTGAAGCCGTCGAGATAGGCGATCGATTCCCGCAGGCGTTCGATCAGCGCCTCCAGGCTCTCCTCATTGTCCGCCATCGGCGGCGCCTCCAGGCCGGCCAGCCGGGCCACGCCGCGGCGGGCCACGTCGCTGGCGATC
Source organism: Synechococcus sp. L2F (assembly GCF_024345695.1). Classification (NCBI taxonomy): domain Bacteria; kingdom Bacillati; phylum Cyanobacteriota; class Cyanophyceae; order Synechococcales; family Synechococcaceae; genus Synechococcus; species Synechococcus sp. L2F. The sequence continues at coordinate 424,347 of NZ_JAGQBP010000002.1, forward strand.
TGCACCTGGCGCGCCAGGGGGAACATGTCGGGGTAGAGACGGCTGGTGAGCAGCACGGCGGAGTCGAACCCCTGCACCCGGGCATGCGCCAGGGCCTTCTCCAGCAGGTGGATCAGGTTGGTGAGGGCGCGCCGCAGCGGCGGCACGGACGCCTGGTAAAGGGTCAGGTCCATGGATGCACCGAAAGCCTCAGCTGCCCGCCAAGGCTATGGGCTGCAGGCGCCGCCTCAGCTGGCTGGAGCAGGCGCCTGTGACGCAGGTCGGCGGGGCGCGCCATTAAACATCAGCTTCACCAGGTTGCGGCCGTCCGGCGAGATCAACACCTCGGTTTCGAGGGTGGCGGGCTGCTGGCGTTCCACCCAGGCGGGGGGGCCGCCGAGGAAGCGGAACAGAAAGCCATCGGGGCTGCGCTTCACCAGGCAGGGGTTGTCGGTGGAGGCGGTGACGAACATGCACGGCGCCGGCCGGTAGGCCTGCAGGCCGCCGTTGAGTTCCACCGCATAGGTGCGGGCGAAGTTGATGGCCCGCACCTCCTCGATCGGCACGCGCCACTGGGCCAGGGAGGCGGAGGAGCTGGCGGCGATCAGGGCAGACACGGCCAAGGGTGCCAGCAGGGCCGTTTTCACCCGGCGGGCCGTGAATGAGAGCAATGTCATGGCAGCAGTGTCATGGCAGCAGTGTCATGGCAACAGGGGCGATGCCTTCACCATGACCACAGGGAAGAAACGCGTCAACCCGTGCCGGAGGCCTGGGCCGGGAGCAGCGGTGCGCCTGCGGGTGGCCACCGAGCACCAGAGGGAACAGCAGTGGTGCTGTCTTGTACAGATGTAAACGCGCTCCCGTTGATTGACGCCCGCAATTGCTATCCTTAAATGAAGGTATTGCTTTCCATACGGACTTGTCATGGCTGTGGCCTCAGGTTCATCCACTCGATGATGGAGAGCAGAGTCTTACGATGGCGGCGAGCTAGCTGGAGGTGGCGAATGGAGCCACCGCCCTCCGAGCGCGAAAACAGTGACAGCCAATACAAAATGCAGCGCACTGACTCTTGCGTTTCCCCCATCGTTTTTCAACGGATGCAAAAGGGGAGACCCATACGTGCCGTTGATTTTCCCGCAAGTGGGCCTGTCCACGCCAACGTCGTTGGCCCTTTCCAAGTCACACGTTGCGTGAGCGGCCTCCCGGGCACGCAATGTCATGGCCCCGCACAGCAAAACGCTGGGCCTTCTTCCGCATCGGGCGTTGGGGCATGAAGGTGTCCATGAGGCAGCTGATCCAGAGCCTCGGCACCTTTCCCACGGTGCTGATCGTCACCACCTTTTCGGTTGTTTGCTCCGTAGCGCTCACCTCAACTCTCTGCTTCTTCGAGCAATGTGAGGCGCCGCGGATCGCCGTTGCCACTGCCATCGCCATTCCTGCGATGGTCGCGCCGCTGGCTACCTGGCCGCTGGTGGACCTGGTGATGCAGATCGATAGCCTCGAGAAGGAAATGCGCGCGATGGCCACCTTCGACCAGCTGACGGGATTGCTGACGCGGCAGGCCATCTTTGATCAGATCCAGCAAGTGATGCACCTGGCCGAGCGCGAGCATCGCCATGTTTCCTTGCTTGCGTTGGATCTCGATCGTTTCAAGGACATCAACGACACCCACGGCCATGCTGGCGGCGATGAAGTGCTCAAGAGCTTTGCCATCACGGTGAAAGCGGTTCTGCGCAAGAGCGACTATCTCGGCCGCATCGGCGGCGAAGAATTCATCATCTTTCTTCCCAATACCTCAGAGGAGGCTGCGCTCGCACTCTCAGAGCGGCTGCATCAGGCGATCCGGGAGTCTCTGGTGGCCTATGAGCAATCCTCCATTCGCTATTCAGCGAGCATCGGCCTGGTTTCCATGGTGCCCTCTGCCGAGATCAGCCTTGAGGAGATTCTCAAGCGAGCCGATGATCTTCTTTACCTGGCCAAACGGCAAGGCAGAGATTGCACCGTTTCCTACAACGATGGAAAACCAGGCTGAATCCGACCCACCCCCCAATCAACCGTGTCCTACCTACCGCTGCGGCTGCATCCCGGTGAGGATCTTCGCCATGCCCTGGAAGCCACAGCCACGGCACCAGGCAGCGGTTCATTCGTTGTTTCAGGCATCGGCAGCCTCTGGCGCCCCAGGCTCCGCTTCGCCGCCGCTGAAGCGGAAACCCAGCTCGAAGGGCCGTTCGAAATCCTGACGCTGTCGGGGTCGATCACCGCAGAAGGCGCCCATCTGCACATCGCCGTGGCCGATGGCCAGGGGCAGGTGATCGGCGGCCACCTCTGCTACGGCAGCCGCGTGCGCACCACAGTCGAAATCCTGACGGTCCGCCCCGAAGGCTGGCAGCTGCGCCGCCTCCACGACGCCACCACCGGCTACCTGGAACTCCAGGTGCAGGCGCTGCCTGGCGACATGGGGCCCACCGGCGCGCAACCCGCCGCTGGGGGTTCAGCCTGAGGCCGCCTCACCTGGGCCGCGGCCGGTGGTGATGCGGCGGCGCAGGTAAGCCACCGCCAACTGCACCGTTTCCTGCAGCAACTGCGCGCGGAGCGGGGGCGCCTTCGCCAGTGACAGCCACAGCAGATTGCCCACCGTCTTCACCAGCACGTAGGCCATCGTGCGTGCGTCGTCCTCGCTGAGCACACAGCCTTCAGCGCCCACGCGGGCGATCAGGGCCGCCGACCAATCCGCCACCAGGCGCACATCAGCCTCCTCCTCGATCGCCAGCAGATCGGCAGTGGCGCTCTGCGCCTCATTGAAGATCGCCTGATAGCCGGGGTGGCTTGTGAAGAAGCGATCGGTGAGCGACACCATCGCTTCGATGTAGGCGTCGAGCGGCAGCGCAGAGGCTTCGCTCTCCTCAAAGGCGGCCAGCTCCCTGTGCAGCTGCTCGCCGTAGCCGCGGGCCAGGCTGCGCAGGATCGCCGCCTTGTCGGGGAAGAACTGATAGAGGGAGCCGATCGGCACGCCGGCATGCGCCGCGATCGCGTTGGTGGTGGTGCTGGCCACGCCCTCGGCCACGAACAAGGCCTCGGCCGCCTCCAGGATCCGCCGCACCCGCTCCTGGCTGCGGGCCTGGCGGGGCTGGCGGCGCAGGCCGGTGGTGGAGACCGGCGCGGGGGTGGAGCGCTGCGTCATGGCCGCAGCCAGGAGCAGGCCGTCACAAAGAGGGGCACGAGCGGGAACTCAGACAGGGATGCAGAAGAGGGCTCAGGCAGAGGCGCGAGCTGGGGCACAGGCGCAGGCAGGCAAGACGAGCAATCCTCGCATTCTCCTTGACAAAGGCGAGGGACACTCATATTTTCACTGACGTGAGCACTCCTCATGTTCAGAGCTCACTGCCCGCACTGACCCTCCGCTCGCCCTTCCATGGCCACCACCCTCTGGCAGTCCACCGCTCACGCCGCTGCTGCCCCGGACACGGGCGCCACCAGCGCCGCAACACTCGCGGACGGCCCCGCCGTCCCTGCCCCGGTCGCCCCCGACCCCCTCTTCCGCATCCTCGGCACCATGCTCGCGATGAGCGGCGGTGACACCAGCCTGGAGCTGGTGGGCGTGCTCACCGACGGGCTGCTCGACACCCCCTCCTACGCACTGGCGGCGCAGCACCTGCGCCACGATCCCGGCTGCGCCGCCCTCATCGACGCCCGCTGGGTGCCGGGTCCGCATGACCTCGATCGGCTGGCGGCCCTGCCGGTGGGCTCACTCGGCCATGCCTATGCCGCCAGCCTCACCCGGCTCGGCTACGACCCCGACCTGCACGCCGGCATGGAGGCCGGCAGCCAGGCGACCTACGTGGAGGTGCGGCTCAGCCAGACCCACGACCTCTGGCATGTGCTCACCGGCTTCGACACCTCGCTGCTTGGCGAGATCGGCCTGCAGGCCTTTCACCTCGGCCAGTTCCCCTATCCCCTGGGCGCCATGCTCACGGCCCAGGCGCTGCAGTCGATCACGCTGTTCGACCCCGAACAGCTGCCGGCACTGGTGCTGGCCATCCACACCGGGCTGCAGATGGGCCAGCAGGCCCGGCCCCTGTTCGCCCAGCGTTGGGAGGAGGGCTGGGCGAAGCCCCTGCAGCAGTGGCGCCAGGAGCTGAACCTCACGCCCGTGCAGGAGTGGGCCGCCGCCGCGCCGCCCAGCGCCGGCAGCACCACCGCCCCCCTGCCGCTGGGGGCCGGGCAGCCATGACCTCCCTCCTGCTGCGGCATCAGCGTTTCCGCTGGCTCTGGCTGGGCCAGACGGTGCTGTTCTGCGGCGTGCAGTTCTGGTTCGTGGCCATCACCTGGCTGATGCTGCAGCGCACCGGCTCGGGCAGCGCCGTGGCGCTGGTGCTGATGGCGGCGGCACTGCCGCGGGGGCTGCTGATGCTGGTGGGGGGTGCCCTCAGCGATCACCATCCGCCCCGTGCCCTGGCGGTGCGGGCCAGCGCGGTGCTGGCGCTCTGCACCGCCGTGCTCAACCTGCTGGCCGCCCACGGGGCACTGGCGCTGGCGCCGGTGATGACGCTGGCGGCCCTGTTCGGCGCCGCCGAGGCCTGCGTCTACCCCGCCGCGATGGCCCTGCTGCCCCAGCTGGTGCAGCCACGGCTGCTGAACCGGGCGCACGCCTGGCTGCAGGGCAGCGAGCAGATCAGCAATGTGGTGGGTCCGGCCCTGGCAGGCGTGGCGCTGGCCATCGGCGGCGCCACAGCCGCGCTCGCCCTCGATGCCGGCGTGCTGCTGCTGGCCGCCTGCTTCTTCGTTCAACTCCGACCCCGGCCGGCCCTCTGGCACCGGGACGGCGCGGGCGGGCTGCTGCGGGGACTGCGCGAAGGCTGTGTGTTCGCCTGGCGCCACGGGGCGATCCGCACCGGTCTGGGGCTGATCGCGATGATCAACCTGGCCGTGCTCGGCCCGGTGGTGATCGGCGTGGTGGAGCTGGTGAGCCTGCGTTACGGGGGAGGAGCCGCCACCTTCGGCGCGCTGCAGGCCGCCTACGGCGTGGGTGCCCTGGTGGGGGTGGCGCTGGCCGGCCGGCTCGACCGCTTCCGGCTGGATCAGCCCTCGTCGGCGCTGGGCTGGCTCTCCGCCGCCCTGGGGCTGGGCCTGCTGGGGCTGGCCGCCGCCGGCGACGCCTGGGTGGCCGCTGCCGTGCTGGCGGCGATGGGGGTGGGCGGGGGCCTGGTGGGCGTGATGGCCACGGTGTGGCTGCAGCGGGAAACCCCGGCAGCGCTGCAGGGCCGCGTGATGGCGCTGGCGATGGTGGCCGGGGTGGCCTTCGATCCGCTTTCCCAGGCCCTGGCGGGCCTGCTGCTGGATGTGTCGCTCACGGCGGTGTTCCTCGCGGGCGGCGGCGCCCTGCTGCTCACCGCCCTGCTGGTGCTGCGCCCCGTACGAGCCGGTGACGTTCACCCCTAGCGTTGGCGCCGAAAACCCTGCCGCTGCCCCGCCGTGCCCAGGCTTTCCCCGCCTCAGCTGCTGATTGGCATGGGCGTCGCGGCGGCGCTGCTGGGCGGCGGCCTGCTGCTGCGCCCTGCCCTGGAGGCCTCGCGCGCCGCCGGCACCGAACTGGCCAGCACGCCAGCCACCCCGCCGGACCCCGCAGCGACAGACAGCCTGGCGGTGGGGCCGCGCCTGCCGCAGCTGCCCACCGATCCGGCCCTGCCCACCCACGCCGACGGGCGCCACTACCCATTGGTGCCGGCGGATCCGCAGCAGCTGGCCGCGCTGCTGGCGGCGGTGGAGGAGGCCCTGCGCGCCGAAGCCACCCCCGCAGAGGCGCTGCCAGCCCTCGGCCATCAGCAGCAGGTGATCTACCGGGTGCTGGCGCACCGGCAACCGCTCGCCGCCGAGGTGCGCCGTTCGCTGCCGCCCCGCTGGCTCAGTGTCTACGACCGGCACATGCTGGCGCGGCGCTCCTTCCTGGCCATGCACCGCAGCGACCGGCGGCCCACCAGCCTGCCCAGCTGGCGCATCCTGCCGCCACCGCCGCTGGAGCAGCTGGTGCGCTCCTACAAGCAGGCCGAGCAGGCCACCGGCATCGACTGGGAGGTGCTGGCGGCCGTGAACCTGGTGGAGAGCGGCATGGGGCGCATCGATGGGGTGTCGGTGGCGAACGCCCAGGGGCCGATGCAGTTCCTGCCCACCACCTGGGCCCAGCCCGGTGTGGGCAAGGGCAACATCCGCGATCCCCACGACGCCATCCAGGCCGCCGCCCGCTACCTGGTGCGACGCGGTGGCCTCAAGGACATCCGCAAGGGCCTGTGGGGCTACAACAACAGCGACAACTACGGCCGCGCCGTGCTGGCCTACGCGTCGTTGATCCAGGAGGACCCCCGCGCCCTGATCGGCCTTTACCACTGGGAAATCCACTACGCCGCCGCCGCCGGCGACCTGTGGCTGCCGGTGGGCTATGCCCAGAACCAGCCGGTCGCGGTGGCCGCCCACCTGCGGCGCCAGCCGGCCAGTGCGCCGCCGCCGGGCTCCTCCGGCTACTGAACCGGGTCGCGCCGCCGACCAGCGAATCGGGCGAGGCGTCACCGCCGGGGGCCAAACTGCTCACGACTGCGCCCGACACCTCCATGGCCCTGGATCTCAATGACCCGGAGCTTGAGTTCTCCGACCTCGTGTACGCCTACCAGAGCTGGGTGATGGCGGTGATCAACGACGAAAAGCTGGGCGGCGAAGAAACCCTGCTCACCGACGACATCGCCGAGGACGCCCTCAACGCCATGCGCTTTCTCTCCGGCGAGGTGACCTCCGCGATCGAAACCAGCCTCGCCCGCGTCTACGACGTGGACCCCGACGAACTGGCCAGCCTGCTGTTCCCGGAGGACTGAGCCGCGGCGATGGCCCCCGACCGCTACGTGCTCGGCAGCTCCGACGCGGAGATCGAGCGGTTGCGGCTGCAGCACGCGCTGTGGCTGCCTTCCGCCCGTGCCGCCTGGCAGCGCGCCGGGCTGCAGCCGGGTCAGGCGGTGCTGGATCTGGGGGCCGGGCCAGGCTTCTCCAGCCTGGAGCTGGCGCGGCTGGTGGGGCCCGGCGGGCGGGTGCTCGGCCTGGAGCTGAGCCCCACGTATCTGGAAGCGGCCCGCGCCGCGGCCCAGGCCGCCGGGCTGCCGCAACTGGAGCTGCGCGCCCACAACCTCAGCTGTGATCCACTGCCGGCGGAGGGCTTCCAGCTGGCCTGGTGCCGCTGGGTGGCGATGTTCCTGCCCACGCTGGAGCCGCTGCTGGACGGGCTGTCCCGCTGCATGGCCGCAGGCGGGCGGGTGGTGCTGCATGAATACGTGCACTGGCGCAGCTTCGGGCTGTACCCGAACGGAGCGGCCGTGGCCCGTTTCGCCGAGGCCGCCTACGCCAGCTTCGAGGCGGCCGGCGGTGATCCGGATGTGAACCGGCGGCTGCCGGCACTGCTGGCGGCGCGCGGCTTTCAGATCGACGCCTTGCAACCGCTGGCCCTGGTGGGGCGGCCAGGCGATGCGGTGGCGCGCTGGCTGGAGCGCTTCGTGGTCATCTACGGGCAGGAGCTGATCCGCCAGGGCCGCTGGAGCACCGAGGAGGCGGCGCTGGTGGCCGCCGAGATCAATGCCGCCCACCGGCAGAGTGGCGCGCTGTGGGTGGCGCCCACCGTGCTGGAGCTCCAGGCGACACAGTGGAACGCGTGAATGCCCGCCGCCCAGCCGCTCCCCCCATGCCCTGGACCGCTGACGCCATCCCCGACCAGAGCGGTCGGATCGCTTTGATCACCGGAGCCAACAGTGGCCTGGGGCTGGAATCGGCCCGGGCGTTGGCGGCCCATGGCGCCACCGTGGTGCTGGCCTGCCGCAGCCGGCGGAAGGGCGAGGCGGCCCGCAGCGAGCTGATCGCCAGCGTGCGGGGCGGCGGCGGGCTGGAGGTGCTGGAGCTGGATCTGGCTGATCTGCAGAGCATCCGCCGCGCCAGCCAGTGGCTGGACGACCAGTACGGCCGGCTGGATCTGCTGCTCAACAACGCCGGCGTGATGGCGCCGCCGCGCACGCTCACCCGCGATGGCTTCGAGCTGCAGTTCGGCACCAACCACCTGGGCCACTTCGCCCTCACCCTGCTGCTGCTGCCGCTGCTGCGGGGCCGAAGCGACGCGCGGGTGGTGACGGTCACCTCCGGCGCCCAGTATTTCGGCCGGATCGCCTTTGACGACCTGGCGGCGGAGCAGCGCTACAACCGCTGGGCGGCCTACAGCCAGAGCAAGCTGGCCAATGTGATGTTCGCGCTCGAACTGCAGGAGCGGCTGGCCGCCGACGGCAGCGGCGTGGCTTCGCTGGCGGCCCATCCCGGCCTGGCGCGCACCAACCTGCAGCCCGCCTCGGTGGCCGCCAACGGCTCGAAGCTGGAAGCGCTCAGCTACCGGCTGATGGATCCCCTGTTCCAGAGCGCGGCGATGGGCGCCCTGCCCCAGCTCCATGCCGCCACTGCGCCCAGCGCCAGGGGCGGTGAGCACTACGGTCCGGATCAATGGGGCGGTATGCGCGGCTGGCCCACCCAGGTGCGGATCGCACCGGCGGCGCTCGATGCCGCCCAGCGGCGGCAGCTGTGGGAGGTGAGCGAAACGCTCACGGGAATCGGCCGATGAAGCGCTGGGGGCGGATCGGCGCCGCGGTGGCGGTGCTGCTGGCGCTGAGCGGCTGTGAGGGCGGCATGGCGAACCTGCTGGGCCGTGAGCCGCTGTACATCTACGTGGAGAAGGCCGGGGGCTCGATCGGCAACCCCGCCCAGAACGAAGGCACCACCAGCCAGTCGCAATTGCTGATCGACGGCTTCCGCAAGCTCAACCCCAACGTCGACATCCACGTCAACCACTTTGCGGCCGATCGGATCGTGGAGGCCATGGCCTTTCGCCAGTCGCGCGGCCTGGGGCCCGATCTGGTGGTGAGCCCGGTGGTCACGGCGCTGCGGCTGCACGAGAGGGGGCTCACCGAAGCAGTGGCGTTGAACCCCGTGCAGTTCAATCGCCTGGCGCCCCGCTTCCGCAACGACTTTCTGATCGGCAACCGCTACCTGGCCATTCCGCTGCTGGCCAAGCCCCAGGTGGCCTGCTTCGATCGCCGCCGCGTCAGCGATCCACCCACCACACTCACAGAGCTGCTGGAACTCAGCGCCAAGGGGCTGCAGGTGGGCCTGCCGCTGCAGCTCGCCGACCTGCTGTGGACCGCCAGCAGCTTCGAGGCTGACGACACTCTGTTGCAGCTGGTGGAGCACCCGCCGAGCAAGACAACCTCCACGCCTGTGCTGGTGTCAGCAGATGACCGCAGGCAACTGGAGGAGTGGCTGACCTGGCTGGCCGCCACCAACCTGCAGAGCAATGTGTCCTTCTCCGAAGACGACGCCGATCTGGTGGGCCAGCTGGAGCGAGGCGACCGGGACTGGATCAGCTGCAACGGCAACTGGCTGGAGCCGCTCAGCCGCAAGCTGGGCCAGAACCTGGGCATGTCGGTGCTGCCGGGGGCGGAGGGCCGTCCGGCGAAACCGATCACCGCCTTGCGGGTGTGGAGTTTCGGGCGCCATTCCACGGGCCGTCAACGGAAATTGGCAGAGGCCTTTGTGTTGTTCAGCCTCAACAAGGTGAACCAGCGGGAGATGATGCTCTCCGCCCCCGGCACGCTGCCGGTGAACCCCGATGTGCTGGTTCCCACCAAGAGTTCCCATCGCCTGGCGGCCCTGGCCACGAGCCTGGAGAACTCCCACATGCTGAACTTCAGCAACCCGGAGCAGACCGTGGCGGCCGGCCGGGCGATTGATTTCGTGCTGCAGCGCACGGTGCAAGGAGAGCTCACGCCGGCCGAGGCCACCGCCATGCTGCTCTCCCATCGCCCTGCTGCGGCGCTGGCACCGTGAAGGGCGGCCGATGAACAGCCTGTTGTTTGAATTCACCGGCTGGCTGGGCTACCTGAGCCGGCCGGTGGTGTTGGTGCAATGCCTGAGCGCCGGTGCGCTGCTGGCGTTCTTTCAACTGGTGGTGCGGCCACGGCTGCGCCAGGGGGGCCGCCGGCTGGCGCTGGTGGGAACCGTGGGGTTGCTGCTGGCGCTGCGGCTGAATGCGGCGCTGCTGGAGTGGCTGGGGCAGCCGGCCGGCCTGGCGCTCTACTTCATGCGCATGTATGCGATCTGGCTGTTCCTGGCCTTCCTGCACGAAGCGCTGGTGCTGCGCTTCCCGATCCGCGGGGTGGATCGTCTGTTCAACCAGCTGGTTCGGCCGTTGTACGTGCTGCTGGTGGCGGGATCGCTGGTGAACCAGCTCGATTCGCTCGAGGATGTGGCCGACATCCCCTTATTGCCGGTGTTCGGTGACACGATCACCACCGGCAATCTGTTTCTGCTGCTCACAATTCCCTATTTCCTGGTGGCGATCTCCGCCTACCCGGTGAGCTGGCTGGCGCGCTTGCTGCAGGGGCTGCTGCATTTCAGCGACGGCACCCGCGAAGCCACCACGCTGGTGCTGCGTTATCTGCTCATCGGTGTCGGCGTGCTTTGGCTGATGCACCGGGTGGGCCTCAACACCAACGCGATCGCCGCCATCGCCGGGGGGCTGTCGGTGGGCATCGGCTTCGGCATCAAGGAGGTGTTCTCCAACTTCATCAGCGGCCTGTGGCTGCTGTTCGAAGGATCGGTGCGGCCCGGTGAGATCCTGTTCATCGATGGCGATCCCTGCGAGGTGCGCAGCCTCGGCCTGCGGGCGGCCGTGCTCTGGCGCGACCGCGACAATGCCGAACTGGTGATCCCCAACCAGGACTTCTTCACCACGACCACCGTCACCTACACCGGCACCGACCGCCTGCGCCGCAGCCAGTTGGATGTGTCAGCCGCCTACCGCCACGACCCCGCCCAGGTGATCCCTTTGCTGGAGGAGGTGGCCCGCCAATCGCCTCGCGTGCTCAGCCAGCCACCACCCAAAGCGCTGCTGCTCAGCTATGGCGATTCCGGCATCCACTACGGCCTGCGCTACTGGATCGAAGATCCGATGAACAACGGCAGCATCAAAAGCGAAGTGAGCATCGCCGTGTGGAAGCGCTTTGCCGAGGAAGGCATCGAGATGCCCTTCCCGCAGCAGGTGGTGCATCAGGCGTGAAGCAGGCACCAGGCAGCTGGTTCCTGCAGCATGGGAATGGCGGTCCTTCGGCAGGAACGGGATGAGAAGGCTTCACATCGCACTCGCAACAGACAACATCGAAGCCACCATTGACGACTACTCCAGACGCCTGGGCAGCCCGCCCTGCACGGCCATTCCCGGGGAGTATGCGTTGTGGCGGACCGAAGTCTTGAATCTCTCCGTGCGCCAGGACTCCGCCCTTCCGCCAGGCTCCTTGCGCCACTTGGGCTGGGAAGATCCATCAGCCACCGCCTTCACAACCGATACGGATGTCAACGGCATCCTCTGGGAGCGGTTCGCCGCCCACCATCAGGCCGAGGAGATCAAGGCGTTATGGCCGGAGGTGAGCGGCAAGACCGCCCGTGGGCAGCAGGATGACTCCAGGTGAACAGACGGTCGAGTCACACCACCCTCCTGGCGCCGCTGAGCAGAACACAGACAGAGCTCAGCGCCAACGACAGGTCGCGCCTGAAGTCGAAAACGACGATGCCATGAAGACGCGCTGGCACAGCCGTCACACAGCTGCCTTTATCTCGACTCAACTCGCTCCACCCCAACCGCATCAAGCCCCTCACCAATACTTCGGATACCTGCCAGCTCTCACGGCGTTGTTGTAAACCAGCGCCACCACCGTCACGATCACGGCGCCCAGCACAGTGGGGAAGAGCAGGAAGCCCCAGCCGGGCTGCAGCAGGAACACGATCACGGGGTTGGAGCCGGCCGGGGGATGCACGGTGCCGGTGGCCATCATCAGGGCGATCGCGGTGGCCAGGGCGGCGGCCATGGCCCACCACTGGGGGCCGAACAGGCTGAGGAACAGCAGGCCCACGGCGGTGCTGAGCGTGTGGCCCAGCACGATGTTGCGCGGCTGGGAGAAGGGAACGTCGGGGTAGCCGAAGGCCAGCACGCAGGTGGCGCCGAAGGAGCCGAGCACGAAGGGGGCACTGAGGCCGAGCTGCAGCAGGGCAACGGCGGTGATCGCCAGGAAGCCGCCCAGCCAGGCCAGGGCGATGGCCCGGCGGGCGGGCCGGGGAGGAAGCGGCGCCCGGTCACCGCGGAACTTGGCGAAGAAAGAGGCATTCATGGGGCGCTGATCTGAACGAACTGGTCGGCGGCGTAGGCGGTGGCGGTGTGGCGCAACTTGCTGCGCTCCTCATCGGTGCGCGTGCAGGCGAAGCCATAGCGGGCCCGCACCCGCTCGGACGCCTCAGCCAGCGCACGCTCGGCGCGCTGCTGCAGCTCCGCCACCGGCAGCCGCTCACCGGGCTGGAGGTGCTGCAGGATCACCGTCGAGGGCGAATAGAGCATGGTCTGGCGGCCATCGGGCCATTCGAGCTGCAGCAAGACTTCGGGCATGGCAGGAAGGCGGGTGGTGAACGTGAACGGTGAAGCGGAACCAAGCCAGCGAGGCTGAGCGCTGCACCCCCTACCCCGACGGCACCGGGCCGAAGCCGGTGAGCGCCTCGGCGCCGCTCCACACGGTTTCCTCGCCGCCACCGGCCCGTAGGCGCACGCCCGGCTCCGCCGTGAAGTGGCCGATCGGCTGGCAGATGAGTGCCGGTTCGCTGCCCTCCGCCGCAACGGCCGCGCGCAGGGCCGGCTCCTGCTGCGGCGTCACCGCCAGCAGGAAGCCGAAGCTGGGGAAGCAGGCCAGCCAGTCGTCCAGCGGCACGCCCGCCGGCGGCGTGATCGCCTCGAGTTCGAGCGTCAGGCCGCAGCCGGCGCTCTCGCAGAACATCACCGCCGTGCCCACCAGGCCGCCCATGCTGATGTCCTTGGCGGCATGCACCACCCCGTTTTCCGCCAGCTGAGCCGGCAGGGCCAGCTGGCGGCGCAGCAGCTCCGGCGCCGCCTGTGTGGCCGCATCCCAGAAGCGATCCGGATGGCGCATGCGGCCGGCGCCATTCACCAGCAGGAAGCAACGGTCGCCGGGGCGGGCGAAACGGGCCGACAGCACCGCACCAGCGGCGCTGCCCAGCACCGCCACGGCCAGCGCGTCGTAGGGGCTGTTGAGGTTGGTGTGGCCGCCCACCACCGGCACCGCGAAGCGCGCCGCCGCCGCCTGCAGACCCGCCAGCACCGGCTCGGCCCGCTCCGCGCCGCGGCACCAGAGGCTGTTCACCAGTGCCAAAGGCCGGCCGCCCATCGCGGCGATGTCGCTGAGGTTCACCAGCACGCCGCACCAACCGGCGAACCAGGGATCCTTGGCCAGCAGGCCCGGATCCATCCCTTCGCTGGCCAGCAGCAGACGGCCGCTGCAGGCCGGCAAGAGGGCGGCGTCATCGCCGAGCAGGGCAGCCGGGCCGAGCGCGGCGAAGGGCTGGTGGGGGAAATGGGCGGCGGGGCGCTGAATGGCGGTCTTGCCGTGCAGGCCGGCCAGGGCACGCAGCCGTGCCGCCAGCGGCGCCAGGTCGATGCCGCTCATGCCACCGGCCGGCGTTCCCGCGACGGGGTGTAGTAACGGAGGTCGGCCTCCATCAGGTGATGGGGCAGCCCCTTGAGCTCCAGGGTGTCCACCGAGTGCCAGTGCAGGCGCTGGAAGAAGCGCACGTTCTGCTCCTGCACAGTCGCCAGGAAGCGATCGCAGCCCCAGCCGTTCGCGGTGGTCACGGCCTTCCAGATCAGGCCCTTGCCGATCTGGTTGTGGCGGCGGAAGGCGGCGTCCACGCCGAGCCGGCCGCCGTACCAGAGCCTTGGCTCCTGCTCCAGGATCCGCACCACCCCCACCACCGGCCCGCCGCTGCCCGGGCTGGCGCCCGCCCGGTTGGCCCCATGGGCGATCGCCGCGATCGGGGTGGCCTCCGCATCGCGGGCGTCGCGGTCGGAGGCTTCGAACAGATGCTGCTCCTGGCAGAAGATGCGGCGACGCAGATCCCAGTAGCCGGCCAGCAGCGGCGTGCCGGGCCGCAGCAGATGGAAGGAGAAGCGCTCGGAGCAGGCCGAGGGAGAGAGGCGGAAATCCTCGGCGTCGATGCCCAGGCCCCAGCGCACCGACGGGGTGAAGGCGGCCGGCGCCGATGTGGGGCTGCGGCCGATGTCGTGGCTGGAGGGGTCAATGAAGAACATCAGGAGCTGGAGGGGCCGCAGCCCGCCTGTGGTGGGGCCGATGGGGCGTCGCTCGTGGTGGCCGCCTGCTCGAACAGCGACAGGGCCGAGCAGGCGCCGCACTTGGCGCAGCCCGCCGACATCGCGGCAGCGCGCAGATCCGATGCCGCCAGCTGCTGGGCCACGGCCGTGTAGATCTCCACCATGAAGGCGGCGCTGGGCGCGGGATGGTGCTCCAGCGGCGTGCCGCTGATCGGCACGAACGGCACCACGAACGGGTACACACCAGCGGCGATCAGGCGCTCGCTGCAGGCCACGATCGCGGCGGCGCTGTCGCCCAGCCCCGCCAGCAGATAGGTGGACACCTCGCCGCGGCCGAACACCGCCACCGCCTGCTCGAACGCCTCGAAGTAGCGCTCCAGGCTCAGCTCCGCCTTGCCCGGCAGGATGCGGCGCCGCACCTCAGGCTCCACCACCTCCAGGTGCATGCCGAGGCTGTCCACGCCGGCGTCCTTCATCCGCTGGAACCAGATCGGATCCTCCGGCGGCTCGCACTGGGCCTGGATCGGCAGGTTCACCCGCGCCTTCACGGCCGCCGCCGTCTCGGCCAGCAGGCGGGCGCCGCGGTCGTCGCTGTTGGGGGTGCCGGTGGTCATCACCAGCTGGCGCACCCCATCGAGCCGCACCGCCGCCGCCGCCACCTCCGCCACCTGGGCCGGGGTCTTGCGCACCAGGGTGCGGCCGTCGTCGAGCGATTGCTCGATGGCGCAGAACTGGCACGACTGGCTGCGGTCGCGGAAGCGGATGCAGGTCTGCAGCAACGTGGTGGCGAGCACATCGCGGCTGTGCAGCAGCGCGATCGAGCGGTACGGCGTGCCGTCGGCGGTGTGCAAGCCGTAGAAGCGCGGCTCCGGCGGAGCCTCCACCACCGCCAGCGGCGGGGCGGACTCCCGCTGCAGCTCCAGCCCGGCGCCACCGGCCGCCAGGCGGAAGGGGGAGCGCTGGGCGGCGCTGCTGTACACGGGCACCATCACCGTGGTGCCATCCAGGGTGAGGGCTCGGTGGTCGGAGGGGCCGGCCCCGCCGCGGCGGCCCTTGTTGCCGGGCACACCGGGCTCCACCAGGCCCTGCACCTGCAGGTCGGTGACGAGCCGCGCCAGCGCGGCGGCATCCCTGGACTCAGCCATGGGGCACGGCCTCCGGCAAGGAACTGAGCGGTAGCGGTGGGGCGGAGATCCCCGCA
The DNA here is from genome assembly GCF_024345695.1 of Synechococcus sp. L2F. Taxonomy (NCBI): domain Bacteria; kingdom Bacillati; phylum Cyanobacteriota; class Cyanophyceae; order Synechococcales; family Synechococcaceae; genus Synechococcus; species Synechococcus sp. L2F. The sequence goes on from NZ_JAGQBP010000002.1 coordinate 439,760, forward strand.
GCCGGGGGCGGCACGGCCGTCAGGGGTGACCGCAAGGCTTCCCGCTGGGGCTCCAGCAAGGGCTCCAGCAGTACGGGCAGGGCAGCAGGCGTGGCAGGACCAGCGCCACCACCGGCAGCCGTTGCGTTGCCCCCGTCCCGCTCCTGCACCTGGCGCGCCGGCGTGCGATCGAGACGCAGGCCGAGCAGGTCGGGGCGGCTGTAGTGGCCCACGCTGTCCATCATCCGTTTGCGCTTGGTGATCAGGGCCGGGTCGAGCTCGGCGATCGCCAGCCCTTCCCCCTCCGGCAGCGGACCCGCCAGGTAGCGACCTTCCGGGCTGATCACGGCGGTGTGGCAGCCCCCCTGGCAGGCCTTCTGCAGCGCCGGATCCGGCGTGATCTGATCGAGGTCGGCGGGATCGAGCCAGGCGGTGGAACTCACCACGAAACAGCCCGCCTCCAGCGCGTGGTGCCGCAGGGTGACGGCCGTCTGCTCACTGAAGATCGGGCCCACCAACGAACCGGGGAACTGGGCGCAGTGGATCTCCTCCCCCTGGGCCATCAGGCTGAAGCGGGCCAGCGGGTTGTAGTGCTCCCAGCAGGCCAGGGCACCGATGCGCCCCAGCGCCGTGGGCACCACCGTGAGGCCGGCGCCATCGCCCTGGCCCCACACCATGCGCTCGTGATAGGTGGGGGTGAGCTTGCGCCGCTTCAGCAGCAGCGCGCCATTGGCGTCGATCAGCAGCTGGGCGTTGTAGAGGCTGCCGCCCTCCCGTTCGTTGATGCCCAGCAGCACGTGCATGGCGTGCTCGCGGGCGGCGGCCGCGATGCGGCGGAGCGCCGGACCCGGCACCGTCACCGCCTGCTCATAGAGGCGTAGATGGGAGCGCCCCATCAGCGCCGGCGGCTCCACGAAGGAGAAGTAGGGGTAATAGGGAAGAAAGGTTTCGGGGAACACGATCAGCTGCACCCCCTGGCCGGCCGCCTCCGTGATCGCTGCCAGCACCCGCTCCACAGACCCCTCCAGGCTGTGCAGCACCGGACGGATCTGGGCGGCGGCCACGACGATCGGGCCGTTCATCGTCAGAGCGTCCAGGTGTCGAGGATGAAGGCGCCTTCCTTGCGGTGCATCAGCACGATGTCGAGCACATCGAGCGGATTCACCGGGGTGATGCCCGCCATCAGTGCTCCCTCGCCATGGCCGTAGAGGGCCTGAAGGGCGAAGCGGCAGGCATACACCTTGCCGCCCTGGTCCATGAACTTCTGCAGGCGGGCGTTGAAGTTGAGGTGGCCGTCGAAGGCGGCATCACCGAGCTTGGGGAAACCGCGCTGCACCCCGAGGGTGACGCCGGGGCCGTAAAGCAGGATCGAGGTCTCGAAGCCCTTGTTGATCAGGCGGCTGGCCTGCAGCAGGTTCACCAGGCCGATCGAGCCTTCGAACGCCACGGTGTGAAAGGTGATGAGCGCCTTTTCACCCGGTTCCGCCTTCACATCAGGGAACACCTTCTCCTCGTAATCCACGAGGAAATCGCCAGGTTGATTGGCGGGGCGGGTGACCTCAGGCATGAACCGGCGACCTGCGAAAGAAACAGCGTCACGACCATGCACCAGGCCTGTGTGAACGTGCGTAGCAGCCGGCACCAAACGGCAGAGCCCGTGCTGGCCTGCGATTTGGTCTTGATTGCTACCGGGCCGCCCCTCCCGGCAACCCACGATGGATGGGGTGATGGCCTGGCCGCGCCACTCTCTTCCTCCCCTTCGCCGCCTGCCCGTGGGGTCAGCCTCCACCTCACCCGCCGCTTCTGCTGCTGAAAACGCCCCTGCAGCATCCGCTGCGGCACCAGCGCCGGTGGTGGTGATCGGCGGCGGCCAGGCGGGGCTGTCGGTGGCGAGCTGCCTGCAGCAACGGGGCATCGAGGCGCTCGTGCTGGAGCGCCACCGGGTGGCCCACGCCTGGGAGCAGCAGCGCTGGGATTCCTTCTGCCTGGTCACCCCCAACTGGCAGTGCCGCCTGCCGGGCTTCCCCTACGACGGCGACGACCCCGACGGCTTCATGGGCCGTGAGGCGATCGTCGACTACCTGCGCCGCTTCGCCGAACGCTCGGCCATCACCGTGCAGGAGGGGGTGAGCGTGGAACGGCTGGTGCCCAGCGGCAACGGCTACCGCCTGTTCACCAGCGCCGGGGTGATCGACACCGAGCAGGTGGTGATCGCCACCGGCGCCTACCACCACCCGCGCCGCCACCCGATGGCCGAGCGGCTGCCCGGCAAGGTGCTGCAGCTCGACGCCCGCGACTACCGCCATCCCGATCAGCTGCCGGAGGGTCCGGTGCTGGTGGTGGGCAGCGGCCAGTCGGGCTGCCAGATCGCCGAAGACCTCTTCCTGGCCGGGCGGCGCGTGCACCTCAGCGTGGGTTCGGCGCCCCGTTCGCCGCGCCGTTACCGCGGCCGCGACGTGGTGGAGTGGCTGGAGCGGATGGGGGTCTACGACACCCCGATCGACGCCCACGCCGATCCCCGCGCCGTCCGCCACAAGACGAACCACTACCTGACCGGCCGGGACGGCGGCCGCGAGATCGACCTGCGCCAGCGGGCCAGCGAAGGCATGGTGCTGCACGGCCGGCTGGAGCGGATCACCGCCGCAGGCCTGAGCTTTGCCGACAACCTGGCCACCAACCTGGATGCGGCCGATGCCGTCTACACCCGCATCCGCGCCAGCATCGACGCCTACATCGCCGCCAACGGCCTCGACGCGCCGCTGGAGCCGCCGTACCAGCCCTGCTGGCGCCCTGCCCCGAGCCCCGAGCTCAGCTTGATCGACCTCTACAAGGAGCCGCTGGCCGGCGTGATCTGGTGCACGGGCTACCGCTCCGATTTCAGCTGGGTGGAAGTGCCGGTGTTCGATGGCAGCGGTGAACCGGTGCACCACCGGGGCATCACCCAGGCCGAGGGGCTCTATTTCATCGGTCTGCCGTGGCTGCACACCTGGGGCTCGGGCCGCTTCTGCGGCATCGGCAGCGACGCCGACCACCTCGCCCAGCGGATCCAGCTGCAGCTGCAACCTCGCGGCAGCCGCACGGAACCGCTGGAATGCACGGCATTGCTCGGCTCATGACGGTTGTGGACCATCCAGCGGCGACCCCTTCCGTGGACCATCCAGGGGCGACTCCTGCAACCGGCGCCAGCGCCCTGATTCCCGCCGGCGAGCTGCGCGAGCTCAATGGCCGCTCCGATCGGGCCGGCTGGCTGCAGACCCTCTCCCATGCGGCACTGATCCTGGCGACGGGCTGGGTGTGGGGCGACGAACGGCTCAGCCTGCTACTGCGCCTGCCGGCCCTGCTGCTGTGCGGCTGGGGCCTGGCCTTCGCCTTCTGCGCCATGCACGAATGCGGCCATCGCACCGCCTTCGCCAGCCGCGCCGTCAACGACGCCGTGGCCTGGTGGGCGGGGGTGCTGAGCTTCTACAACGCCGACTTCTACCGCCGCTACCACCAGTGGCACCACCGCTACACCCACCAGCCGGGTCTTGATCCCGAACTGGAAGACCAACCCCCCAGCAGCCGCTGGGCCTACCTGCTGGAGCTCAGCGGTCTGCCCTGGTGGAACGCCAAGCTGCGCGGCCATCTGCGCGGCCTGCGCGGTGAGTTCAGCGCCAACCCGTACATCCCCGCCGATGCGGCGCCAGCGGTGCGCCGTTCCCTGCTGAAGCAGGCGGCTGTGTATGGCGTGCTGCTGCTGCTGTCGTTGCCGGGGGGCAACGGCTTCCTGCTCTGGCACTGGCTGCTGCCGCTGGCGCTGGGGCAACCGCTGCTGCGTTTCGTGCTGCTGGCCGAGCACGGCGGCTGCGACACCGGCACCAACGGCCTGAGCAACACCCGCACCACGATCACCCTTGCGCCGCTGCGCTGGCTGATGTGGAACATGCCGTTCCACGCCGAGCACCACCTGTTCGCCTCGGTGCCGTTCCATGCCCTGCCGGCAGCCCACCAGTGGCTGGCGCCCCAGCTGCGTCATCTGGATCCGGGCTACCTGGCGGTGCATCGCCGCTTCCTGGCCGATCCGTCGCTGCTGAAGCTGCCCGCCGCCCCCACCCTCCAGCCGCAGCCGGTTTGAGCGCCCCGGCGTCCAGCGGCGACCGCCACTTCCCGCTGGGGCCGTTCCGCTTCCACTGCGGCCAGACGCTGCCGGATGCCTGGCTGTCGTACCGGGTGTACGGCACGCTCAACCCGCAGCGCTCCAACCTGGTGCTCTACCCCAGTTCCTACGGGGCCTGGCCGGAGGACATCGAATGGGTGGTGGGCCCGATCCTCGACCCGGAACGCTGGTGCGTGGTGCTGGTGAGCCAGTTCGGCAACGGCCGCTCCAGCAGCCCCAGCAACAGCGCCATGGGGCTGGCGGAAGACGGCTGGGTGATCCACCACAGCGACAACCTGCGCGCCCAGCAGCAGCTGATCCAGGGGCTGTTCGGGGTGGAGCGGCTGGCGCTCGTGTACGGCTGGTCGATGGGGGCGCAGCAGGCGTACCACTGGGGCGCCCTGGCCCCGGCGGCGGTGGAACGGCTGTTCTGCCTCTGCGGCACGGCCCACACCACCCCGCATAACCGCCTGTTCCTGCTGAGCCTGCGCCAGGCCCTCACCGCCGATCCGGCCTGGGACGGCCACCGCTTCCGCGCCAGGCCCGAGCAGGGTCTGCACACCTTCGCGCTGATCTACGCCAGCTGGGCCGCCAGCCAGGCCTATTTCAAGGAGGGGCGCCACCTGGTGCAGGGCATCGCCAGCGTGGAGGAGGCGGTGGAGCGCAGCTGGCTGCCGGCCTACCGGCGCCATGATCCCCACGACCTGATCGCCATGCTCGATGCCTGGCTGGCCAACGCCCTGCCGGCACCGTTGAGCGCCATCCGCGCCCGCACCACCGTGCTCGCCGGCAGCCACGACCTCTATTTCCCCCCCGACGACTGCGCCGCCGAAGCCCGTCAGATTCCCGGCGCCCACTTCGCGGTGATCGATTCGGTGCTGGGCCATCGCGCCGGCAACCCCCGCGACGCGCCAGCCGAACAGGCCTTCATCCGCAGTGCCCTGGAGCGGCTCTGCGACGACTGACGCCGGCCCTGACCCCCATCCCTTTCACCCCCACCGCTTCGATGACCGACCTGGCCCGCTTCGCGACCGATCGCGGCATCCGCCACGTGCTCTTCTCGTTCACCGATCTGTTCGGCGTGCAACGGGCCAAGCTCGTGCCGGTGGCGGCGGTGCAGGAGGTGGCGGCCGCCGGTGCCGGTTTCGCCGGCTTCGCCGCCTGGCTGGCCATGACCCCCGCCGACCCCGACGTGCTGGGCCTGCCGGACACCTCCAGCCTGATGGTGCTGCCGTGGCAGCGGGATGTGGCCTGGGTGGCCACCGACCTGCAGGTGGGCGGCCTGCCGCTGGAGCAGTCGCCGCGCTGGGTGCTGAAGTGCCAGCTGGAGCGGGCCGTGCGGCTGGGCTACCACTTCCGCACCGGTGTGGAGGCGGAATTCTTCCTGCTGCAGCCCGGCGGCGCCGCGATCTCCGATGGCGACGACAGCCAGAGCAAGCCCTGTTACGACCAGCTGGCGCTGATGCGGCAGTACCCGCTGATCGGCGGCCTGCTCGATGGCATGGGCGAGCTGGGCTGGGGGCCCTACCAGGCCGATCACGAGGATGCCAACGGTCAGTTCGAGCTCAACTGGACCTACGCCGACGCCCTGGTCACCGCCGACCGCCATGCCTTCTTCCGGGTGATGGCGCAGGCGATGGCCGAGCAGCACGGCGCGCGCGTGAGCTTTTCGCCCAAGCCATTCGCCTCCCTCACCGGCAACGGCGCCCACCTGCACCATTCGCTCTGGAACGCCGACGGCCACAACCTGTTCCACGATCCACGCGGGCCGCTGGGCCTGTCGGCGCTGGCCTACAAGTTTCTGGGCGGGTTGCTGGAGCATGCGCCAGCGCTTTGCGCACTCACCAACCCGGTGGCCGAGAGCTACCAGCGGCTCGGCGGTCTGCACACCACCTCCGGCTCCACCTGGTCACCGGGCTGGATCAGCTACGGCGGCAACAACCGCACCCACATGGTGCGCATCCCCGACGACCAGCGGCTCGAGCTGCGCCTCGCCGATGGTGCCGCCAACCCCTACCTGCTGCCGGCGGCGGTGCTGGCCGCCGGCCTCGATGGCATCGAGCGCAACCTCGATCCCGGCCCCCGCGAGGATGCCAACGCCTACACCGATCCGCCGATCGGCCGGGCGCGGCCTCTGCCGGGCAGCGTGGAGGAGGCGCTGGAGGCCTTCGCCGCCGACCGGGTGCTGCGGCAGGCACTGGGCGAACCGTTCTGCCAGGCCTATGAACAGCTGCGGCGGCAGGTGTGAGCTCAGGCGCGCGGGTAGAGCCAGCGGCGGAACAGCCGCGTCACCCTTGGCATCACCACGTAGGTCATCAGGGTCACCGTCGAGGCGGTGACCAGCAGGGTGCGCAGCAGGGGGTTCAGCTCCCGCACCAGGGGCGAAAGCACCAGGCTGATCAGGTTGATCAGCAGGAAAATCGTGAGGGTGGTGATCACCACCATCTTGTAACGGGGCGGCGGCGGCACCCCCGGCTGCCGGGGCAGCGTGAACCAGGTTTCCAGCCCGCTCAGCACGGAGATCTGCGGTGGCTCCTGCGTGTGCTCCGCCACGCGCGCCAGCAGGGCCTGGCGCTGCGGCGACACCTCCCAGCGGCGCAGCTGGCTGAGACGCGCGAACTTGAACACGATCCGGTAAGTGGAATCGTGTTCATCCACCGGGCGGTACACATTCACGCCCAGATGGCCCTCACAGCGGCGGGCTGCGGCCACCAGCTCGCTCAGGGCCGCCTCGAAAGCTTCCGTGCGGCCAGGCTTCACCCGCTGCAGCACATCGACAGTGACGGCGGGATCCTCGTGGGCCATGCAGCGCAACCCTCAGCGGGTGAGGGCGGATGAGCAACCTGGCGGTGATTCTGTACGTGTGTCTGGGGGCGGCGCTCGGCCAGACCGGCCTGTTCATCGATCTGCCCTCCCTGCCGCAGCTGGCCAGTGATTTCGGCGTCGATGCCGCCGCCACGCAAACCACCGTCACCGCCTATGCACTCGGCTACGGCGCCTCCCAACTGATCTGGGGGCCGCTCTCCGATCGGCACGGTCGCCGGCCGATCGCCCTGGCCGGGCTCTGGATGTTCATCACCGCCAGCCTGCTGCTGGCCGTGGTGCCGGGCTTCGAGCCGTTCCGGCTGCTGCGGGTGGTGCAGGGGATCGGGGCCGGCTGCGGCACCTCGGTGTCGCGGGCGGCGCTGCGGGATGTGCTGAGCAACCGGGAGCTGGCGCGGGCGATGTCGTTCGCCAGCATCAGCTTCGCGCTGGCGCTCGGCTTCGCCCCCTTCGTGGGCGGTCTGATCGGGCGCGCCACCAGCTGGCGGGTGGATTTCCTGCTGGTGGCGGCGCTGGGGCTCGCCACCGCCCTCTACCTGGCCCGCGCCCTGCCTGAGTCGCTCAGCCGGGAGCTGGCGGCGGCCGCCACCCGTCCATCCGTGGCGGCGATCGGCCGCAGCTACCTGCGGCTCGCCGTGGATGCCCGTTTCCTGCTGCCGTCGCTGATCGCCACCGTCGCCACCGGCATGATCGCCCTGTACGACGCCGCCAGTCCCTTCATCTACGAGACGCGCTTCGGTTTCGACGCAGCGGGCTTCGGCTCCCTCTCGCTCGGGCTCACCGTGGCCTACATCGCCGGTGCGCTGATGGTGGTGCGGTTCGTGGTGGCCAGGGGGCAGCCATGGCTGCTGCGCTTCGGGCTGGGGGCAATGCTGCTCGGTGGGCTGCTGATGGTGGGGCTGGGGCTGGGCGGCTGGTTCGACACTTTCTCCCTGTTCCTGCCGATGCTGGTGATCACCTTCGGCGCCAGTGTGCTCGTGCCGATCGGCCTGGCGATGCCGATGCAATCCTTTCCCGCCCAGGCCGGGCAGGCCTCCGCGCTCACCGGCTTCCTGCAGCAGGAGGGCACGGGGCTGCTGGTGCTGATCGCCACCGTGCTGCCCGCCAGCTCCCAGCTGCCGCTGGCGCTCACGCTGCTCGCCCTGGCGCTGGTGCTGGGGCAGCTGGTCCGCTCCTACACCCGCCTCACCCCGGCATGAACCGCTTCGCCTTCCCGCTCTGCCTGTTGCTGGCCGGTGCGCTGATCGGCCTGGCGGAACTGCCCTACCAATGGCTGTCGGAGCTGGGCTTCCGGCTGCAGCGGCTCTGGCCACTCGGCGGCGACGGGGCGCTGGATCCCCTGCTGGTGCTCGCGCCGGCTGGGGCCACGCTGCTGTTTGTGCTGCTGGCCTGGGGGCCGCTGGCAGCGGGCCGGGGTGGTGGGCTCACCGGTGTGATGGCGCTGCAGACAGCCCGCAGCGACGCCGAGCGCGAGCGCGCCCTGGCCCCCCTGTCGCTGCGCCACCAACTGGCCCGCCTGCCCCTGTTGGCCCTCACCCACCTGGCCGGGCTGAGCGTGGGCACCGAATCGCCCTCCGCCGCCCTCGGTGCAGCCCTGCTGCTGGCGCTGCGGCGCCGGCTGGTGCCGCTGCAGCAGCTACCGCTGGCGCTCACCGCGGCGATCGGCGGTGGTGCCGGTCTCGGGGCCGCCTTCCGCTCCCCGCTGCTGGGTGCCGCCTACGCGCTCGAAGAGCTCAGCGCGGTGTCGGGCTTCAACCTGGTGATGCCCACCCTGGTGCTCGCCGGCATCGGCACCCTGTTCACCACGGGTCTGGGCCAGCCCGCCCGCCTGGCGGAAGGGGTAGCGGTGGCCATGGCGCCCGAGCTGCTGCCGCTGGCCCTGCTGATCACTGTGCTGGCGGCGCTGGCGGGGGTGGTGCTGGTGCGCCTGCTGGTGCCGCTGGCCCAGTGGCTCGGCCCCTGGCTGCGCTCCAGGCGGCTGCCGCTAGCGGTGGTGATCGCGGCGCTGTTCACGTTGCTGGCGATGGCCAGTGGCGGCATCAGCCTCAACGACGGCTCGCTGGCGCTCGGCCCGGCCCTGGCCGGCACGGCCGACAGCCCCTGGTGGGCGCCGCTGCCGCGGCTGCTGGGGCCCCTGCTGAGCATCGCGATCGGTGCACCGGGCGGCCTGATGCACGACTCCATGAGCCTGGGGGCGGTGCTGGTGGGCCCCTGGCTGCAGCAGCTGCCGGCGGAGCAACAGGCGGCGCTGGCCGCGGTCGCCGCCGCCGCGGCGTTCAGCGGCGCCTGCCGCACCCCGCTGTTCTGCGGCCTGTTCGTGTTCACGCTGCAGGGCAATGCCGCCGTGCTGCCCTGGCTGCTCACAGCCGCGGCGATCGCCGCCTCCATCGGCCGCTGGCTCGGCGGCATCAGCTGGAACGAAGCCCAGACCGAAGCCTTTCTGCGGGCAGGCGCTAAAGGCTGAGGCCGCTAGTGCGCGCCGTGGCCGCCGGGATGTTCGCTGCAGGGCATCCACAGCTCGCCCATGGCATGGACGCCTTCGCAGCCGAGTTCCTTCGCCTTCTGCAGCGCCGTTTCCTTGCTGGGGTAGGCCATCAGGGCCGCGGGCGGCGGCGCGGCGCCGTGGTGATGGTGCACGCGCGCCGGGATCGGCCCCTGCCGGAACGGCCCCATGCCCTCAAGGCCCGTCCACCACACGCCCATCACATTGACGCCGGCCACGACCACCCCCATCCCCACCACGCAGAGGTTGATCACCCCCATGCCCACGGCCCCGAGGCTGATCACCCCCATCGGCACCACACCGATGCTCACCACCCCCATCGGCACGATGCCGATCGAAATGATCCCCAGGGGGGCGATGCCGATGGCCACCAGCTTCGGCTTGGCGCCGCACGCGGAGTCGCCCATCAATGCGAGTGACCGCCGTGCTGGCCGCCACTCTGTTCACCGCCTTTCTGGCTGCCGCCGGCGGGAGGGTGGCTGGCGCAGGCCATCCAGACGTTGCCGTGGCGATGGGACCCCTTGCAACCGAAGCGGGGCGCCGCTGCCTCGGCCTCCTGCTGCGTAGCGAACACGGCCTGCACGCCCCCGTCCTTGGCAGAGCTGGTGGTGCTGCTGGCCATGGCCGGGCCCGCGCCGCCCAACAGCAGGGTGACACCCACGAGGGACAACATCCGCAGGCGCAAGCCTTCTCCGCAGACAACAAAGGATCCGCTCATCGAGGCTGACCAGGATTCATCGCAGGGCCGAATCTAGATAGGGCTGCCTATGGACGAACGGGCTGAGGGACGTGGGTGAGCAGCGAGATGGGAGGACCGCAGGCGGTGGGCTCCCTCCGCTGCCATCGTGGTGGCGAACTGCCTGCGGATGCTTGCTCGCCGATCTGCGCCCTGCCGTGTTCCTGGACCTACCGGCATGAGCCTTTCCGCCAGCACTCCCCCCAACTGGGTCGATGACCGCACGGCGCTGGGGCGGCTGATTGCGGCGGTGCTGGCGGTGGAACCGCTGCGGCAGCTGCTGTTTCTGCAGGCGCGGCGCATGATGATCCGCACCGCCGAAACCCGGGGCATCCCCTGGCGGCAGCGCCGGGAGGAGTTGCGCCGCCAGGCGGAGCCGCTGCTGGAGGCCTGCACCAACCCGGCCACGCAGATCCGCGCCCGCTTCCACGCCTACCAGGAGGGCAACCTCTGCTGGCTCGCCGCCTGGCTGGAGCGACACGAGCATGGCGACGTGCGGGTGAGCGGGCTCGATCTCTCCCCCCAGATGCTGGCGGTGGCGCGGGTGCGTGATGCCGGCGGGCGCGTCCACGCCTGGCACCATGCCGCCGCCGAGGCCATCCGCGCCATGCCGCCGCCGCTGGCAACCCTGCTCAAAAGCACCGAGCCCTACCTGGAGGACTCCTTCCGCCTCGACCTGCCGGCGGCACTCAGCGAGGCCGGTTTCGTGGGGCTGCGTCGCGTCGCCTCCGACCATCGCCACCGGGTGCTGGTGGCCACACGGCCGTGACCGCCAGCGTGAACGCCACCGTGATCACCGTGCGGCTGTTCGCCGCGCTCAGGGAGCAGGCCGGCTGGGCGGAGCGCCGTGTGGAGCTGCCCGCCGGCGCCCCGGCCCCCACCCCGGCGAGCCTGTGGCCGCAACTGGGGCTGGGGGAGACGCTGCCGTCCCAGGTGCGGGTGGCCGTGAACCAGGTGTTCGCCGGGGTTCACCAGCCGCTCGCGCCCGGCGCCGAGGTGGCCTTCCTGCCACCGATCAGTGGGGGTTGAAGCCGGTGGCTGATCCGCTCCCCGACACCGGCGCCCTGCAGCTGCAGCTGCACCCGGAACCCTTCGATCCACTCGTCGCGCTCGCCGCCTGGCAGCGGAGCCTGGCGGCCGGCGGCGCCGAGCCCGCCGCTGCCGAAGCCCATTTCATCGGCCGGGTGCGGGGCATCACGGCGGCAGGGGCGCCGCTGGAGGCCCTGGAACTGGAGCATTACCCCGGCATGACGGAAGCGCAGATCACCCGCCTCGCCGCCGACTGCGCCCAGCGCCATGGCCTGCGGGCGGTGCGGGTGGATCACCGCGTGGGGCGGGTGCTGCCGGGGGACACGATCGTGCTGGTGGCGGTGAGCGCCGACCGCCGCGGCCCGGCTCAGCGCGGCGGCCAGGAACTGCTCGAAGCGCTCAAGCACGAGGCCCCGTTCTGGAAGCGGGAGTGGAGCGGCGGCGTGGGCACCTGGGTGGCGGGCAACACGGCCTACTGAGCTAGGCGCTCAGAAGATCGGCAGGCGCAGCAGCTGGGCCCACAGCACGCTGCCGGCCGCCAGCGTGCCCAGCTCGGCCGGGATCTCCAACAGCAGGTCGGCGCCCTGGAGCGAACCGATGCGGGAGGAGGCCTGGCTGCCCTCCACCAGCGCCAGCAGCTCCCCCTCCGGGCCCACCTGCAGCCGGGCGCGGGCCAGCTCGGGGCGGCCGGCTCCACGCTTGAGCTCCGCGGCCAGCCGCACCTTCAGGCGCGGCAACGGCTGCACCGGCGCCCCCTCCAGCACCTGCAACGCCGGCACCAGCAGCTGCAGGGCGGTGATCGCCGCGGCCACCGGATTGCCGGGCAGCCCGAACAACGGCACGGTGCCGTCTGCGCCGGGCCGCTGCAGCTGCCCGAAGGCGAACGGGCGGCCGGGTTTGAGGAACAGCTTCCAGAAGCTCACCTGCCCCAGCTCCGCCAGCAGCGGCCGGATCCAGTCGCTGTCGCCCGCCGACACGCCGCCGGTGCTCACCACCACATCGCAGCTGGCGGCCAGTTCCAGCAGGACGGCGCGCAGGCGCTCGGGCGCATCGGCCACCACCCGCTGCTCGGCCACCTCCACCCCCAGGCGCGCCAGCAGCGCCGCCAGCAGGGTGCCGTTGCTCTCCCAGATCTGACCCGGCCCGCGCGGGCTGCCGGCCGGCACCAGCTCATCACCGCTGATCAGCAGCCCCAGCCGGGGCCGGCGCCGCAGCGCCAGGTTCGCCACACCGCAGCTGGCCAGCCGGCCCAGATCAGCGGGGCCCAGCCGCACCCCGGCGGCCAGCAGTTCCTGGCCGGGTGCGGCCTCTTCGGTGGCGGCGCGGATCCAGGGGTTGGGGCCCGCCTCGCGCACCAGGCTCAGGTGCGCGCCATCGGCCTCCACCAACTCCTGGGGCAGCACCCGGCTGGCCCCCTCCGGCAGCGGCGCACCCGTGAGGATGCGGATCGCTTCCCCCTCCAGCAGCGGCGCGGCGTAGGGGGCACCCGGCGCCGAGCGTCCCACCAAGCGCCAGGAGTGTCCCACCTGCGGGACACTGGCCGCGGCCAGGGCGTAGCCATCCATGATCGAGGCGCGGAAGCCCGGCACCGCTGCAGCCGCCAGCACCGGCGCCGCACTCACGCGGCCCAGGGCCTGCGCCAGCGGCAGCGTCTCGCTGCCGGCCAGGGGCGTGAGCGCGGCCAGCACCTGGCGGCGGGCCTCCTCCAACGGCAGGCCTTCGCGGGGGTAGGGCTCAAGCGGGGCCGCACTGTTGCTCATCGGGGGTGACGGCTCAGGAGGGCACGGCGCCGGGATGGGACCAGCTGCCGTGGCGTCCCCCCGTCTTGCTCAGCAGCCGCACCGGGCCGATGGTCATGGCCGGATCGGCGGATTTGACCATGTCGTAGAGGGTGAGCAGGCCCACCTGCACGGCAGTGAGCGCCTCCATCTCCACGCCGGTGGGGCCGGTGGTGCGGGCGGCGGCTTCCAGACGCAGGCCGCGGCCATCGGCGCTGGGCTCGATGCGCACCTCCAGGCCCGTGAGCGCGATCGGGTGGCAGAGGGGAATCAGCTCCCAGGTGCGCTTGGCGCCCTGGATCGCCGCCACCCGCGCCACCGCCAGCACATCCCCCTTGGCGGCGCGGCCTTCGAGCACCAGGCACAGCACCGCCGGATCCATGGCGATGAAGCCCTCGGCCACGGCGCGGCGATCGCTGGCGGGACGGTCCCCCACCTCCACCATGTGCACCTCACCGCTGGCGTTGAGGTGGCTGAGCTGGGTCGGGGCCGCATCCATGGCGCCGATCATGGCGCCTCCGGGCGCCTATTTCGCGGGCTGGATCGGTGCCCAGGCCATGGTGGCGTTGAACTGGCGGCACCAGATCAGCACCGACTTCTGCTTGCTCAGATCGATCGAGGCGGGGATCACGTAGGTCTGGCCGCCCTTGCTGGCCTTGAGCGGCGCCAGCACCGTGTAGCTGCCTGGCTTGAGCGGGTAGGCAGGCGGCTTGCTGCCGGCCAGGGGGGTGGCCGAAGGGCTGAAGGCCACCTTGAGGTCGGGGGCCATGTCGTTGGTCTTGAAGTCCCTGCTGAGCATCAGCAGCCGCTTGCCACCCTCGTTCTTGATCACGAAGCCGCCGCTCACCGGTGCTTCGGCCTTGATGAAGGTGCCCCGTTGCTGCTGGGGCTCCATGGCCTGCGCCGCCAGCATGGTGGTGCCGCTGAGCACCAGCGCCGCGGCAGCGCGGCTGACGCTGGAAAGGGAAAACGTGATCACGGAACGTTCGAGGCCAAAGGGTGCGGAGGGGATACCGGTGACCGGCAGCGGCGGTTTGCCGGCCGCCGCTGGCCAACACCGCTGGCCCCGCCCCATCCGATCCGGGAGGTCGGCGGTATTCCCACCATGCCGTTCCGATCCACCCTCACCGTGCCCGTGAGCCGCTCCGAAGCGGAGGCCGCCGCCACGCCGCCCCAGCCTGCCGGCAGCGGGCAGCACCAGGATCTGGCCGCCCTCTACGACAGCTGCGGCGCGCCGGTCTACCGGCTGGCGCTGCGCCTGTGCCGCTCCCCGCAGGAAGCCGAGGACCTCTGCCACGACGTGTTCGTGCGCTACTGGCAGCAGGGCCGCTATGACCCGAAGCGCGGTCCGGTGCTGGCCTACCTGCTGCTGATGACCCGCTCGATGGCGTTCAACCGCATCCAGCAGCGCCAGAACCGCTGGCAGCTGGTGCAACGCTGGTCGTCCCAGCTGTTCCCGGCCGCCGTGCGCAACCCGCAGGACTGCGCCGAGGCCGACGACCTGGCCGGGCGGGTGCGCTCCGCCCTGGAGACGATCCCCGCCAACCAGCGCCAGGTGCTGGAGATGGCCTATTACGAAGGCCTGAGCCAGTCGGCGATCGCCGAACGGCTGCAGTTGCCGCTCGGCACCGTGAAAACCCGCGCCCGGCAGGGGCTGATCCGCCTGCGGACGCTGCTGATCGATTTCCACCCCCAGCCATGAGCAGCGACCACCCGCTCAGCCACCACGACGCTGCAGGCGAACCACTCGACGTGGAGGCCCTGCTGGCCGGCCACGCGCTCGGCGACCTCGACGAAGCGGAGCGCGGCCAGCTGGCCAAACTCCTGCGCCAGCAACCTGCCCTGCGCCAGCGGCTCGATGAATTCAGCACCACCCTGGAGCTGCTGCCCCTGGCCTTGCCCGCCACCAGCACGCCGCCGGCTGCCCTGCGGCAGCGGCTGCTGGCGCGCCCGGCCACGCCACGTCTGCCCGGCCTGATCGCCGCCGCGCTCGGCCTCGGTCTGCTGGCGGTGGGCGTGCAGCTGCACCGCACCCAGACCCAACTGGCCCAGCTGCAGCAGCAACTGGCCACCAGCGGTGCGCCGCTCAGCGCGGTCAGCCGGCAGATGCCGCTGCGGGCCATGGCGGGCGCAGGTGCGGGCGCCGCCAGCGGCACGGTGATCGTCACCGGCAACCCCAGCCACAACATGCTGCTGGTGGACGGGTTGCCGCCGCCGCCGCCTGATCACACCTACCGGCTCTGGGCCAAGGTGAACGGCCGTCTGGTGGGCTGTGTGCCCTTCGTGCCCGACGCCAGGGGCCATGTGGCGATGCCGATTCCCACCTCCCCCACCAGCCAGGCCAGCAGCGTGTCGGTCAGCGTCGAGCCGCTCGGTGGCCACGGCGCCAGGCCCGCAGGCCGTCAGGTGCTCGGCGACACGATCTGACCCCAGCCGCGCGATGTCCGCCCCGTCCCCCAGCCCGATCCGGCCCGCCATGGCCGCCACCGCCTTCCCGGCGCTGCACCGCCAGGGGCTCGACACCCTGCAGGTGAACCTCACCTACCGCTGCAACCAGGCCTGCGTGCACTGCCATGTGAACGCCGGGCCCAGCCGCACCGAAAGCATGACGGCGGACACCCTGGCGCTGATCCCGCCGGTGCTGGCGGCCCGCGCCGTGCGTTGCCTCGATCTCACCGGCGGCGCACCGGAGCTGCACCCCCAGTTCCGGGACCTGGTGCGCCGCGCCCGCGCCCTGGGGGTGGAGGTGATCGACCGCTGCAACCTGACGATCCTGCAGGAGCCGGGCCAGGAGGATCTGGCCGCCTTTCTGGCCGCAGAGGGGGTCACGGTGGTGGCATCGCTGCCTTGCTACCTGCAGGACAACGTGGAGCGCCAGCGGGGCTCCGGCGTGTTCCGGCGCAGCATCGACGGCCTGCGCCAGCTCAATGCCCTCGGCTACGGCCAGCCGGGCACGGGCCTGGAGCTGAACCTGGTGTTCAACCCCCAGGGGCCGGTGCTGCCGCCGGAGCAGGAGCCGCTGGAGGCCGACTACCGGCGCGTGCTGGCGGCCGACCACGGCGTGGTGTTCAACCGCCTCTATGCCCTGGCGAACATGCCGGTGCAGCGGTTCGCGGCGGTGCTGAGCGCCCAGGGGCAGCTGGAGGGCTACCTGGAGCTGCTGCGCCGCAGCCACCGCGACGCCAACCTGGAGCAGGTGATGTGCCGCCGGTTGATCAGCGTCGACTGGCAGGGCCACCTCTACGACTGTGATTTCAACCAGCAGCTGGGCCTGAGGCTCGCGGGCGATCCGGCCGCCGCGGCGGATCCCGCCGGTCGCCCCCACCTGCGTGATCTGCTGCGGCGTGACCCCAGCGGCGATCCGATCCAGGTGGCCGACCACTGCTTCGGCTGCACCGCCGGCAGCGGCTCCAGCTGCGGCGGGGCACTGGCGGCTTGACGCGCACCGCCGCTGCGGGCGGCGCCTGGCGCTGGCTGCTGCTGCTGGCGCTGGCTGTGCTGGTGGCGCTGTTCTTCCTGCTGGACCTGCCCCAGGTGCTCAGCGTCGAAGGCCTGCGTGACGCCCGCACCGGCCTGCTGGTCTGGCGCCAGCGGGCCCCGCTCAGCGCCGCCGCCGCCTACGCCCTCGCCTATGTGCTGGTCACCGGGCTCTCCCTGCCCGGCGCCGCCGTGCTGACCCTGGCCGGAGGAGCGGTGTTCGGGCTGGGGCTCGGCACCCTGCTGGTGTCGTTCGCCTCCAGCGCCGGCGCCACCATCGCCTTCCTGCTGGCCCGCACCCTGCTGCGCCAGCCGGTGCATCAGCGCTTCGGCGCGCGGCTGGCGCCGATCGAGGCGGGCCTGCGCCGCGACGGGGTGCTCTACCTGCTCAGCCTGCGGCTGGTGCCCGTGGTTCCCTTTGTGCTGGTGAACCTGGTGATGGGGCTCACGCCGCTGCCCGTCCGCACCTTTTATCTCGCCAGCCAGATCGGCATGCTGCCCGGCACCCTCGTCTACGTGAATGCCGGCACCCAGCTGGCGCAGCTGCGCGGCCTCGAGGGGATCCTCACGCCGCCGCTGCTGCTGTCGCTGGCACTGCTGGGGGCCTTCCCCTGGCTGGCGCGGCTGGGGCTGGAGGGCTGGAAGCGCTGGAGGCTCTACCGCCCCTGGAGGCGGCCGGCCCGCTTCGATCGCAACCTGATCGTGATCGGCGCCGGCGCGGCGGGGTTGGTCACGGCTTACATCGCCGCCGCCGTGAAGGCGAAGGTGACCCTGATCGAAGCCGATCGCATGGGCGGCGACTGCCTCAACACCGGCTGCGTACCCAGCAAGGCCCTGATCGCCACGGCCCGCCAGGCGGCACGCATGCGCCGGGCGGATCGTTACGGCCTCACCCCCCACAACCCCAGCGTGTCGCTGCCGCTGGTGCTGGAGCGGGTGTTCGCCAAGGTGGCGGCGGTGGCCCCCCACGACAGC
Source organism: Synechococcus sp. L2F (assembly GCF_024345695.1). NCBI lineage: Bacteria > Bacillati > Cyanobacteriota > Cyanophyceae > Synechococcales > Synechococcaceae > Synechococcus > Synechococcus sp. L2F. The sequence continues at coordinate 457,195 of NZ_JAGQBP010000002.1, forward strand.
GCCGAGCGCTACGAAGGGCTGGGGGTGGAGGTGCTGCGCGGCCATGGCCGTCTGATCGACCCCTGGACCGTGGCGATCCGCAAGGGTGACGGCAGCGAGGAGCAACGGCTCACGGCGCCGGCGATCGTGCTGGCCACCGGCGCCAGCCCGGTGCTGCCGGATCTGCCGGGCGCCGATGGGGTGGGTCTGCTCACCAGCGAAACCGTCTGGCAGGCCCTGCGCGACTGTCCACTGACGTCGCCGCGCCTCGTGGTGATGGGGGGCGGACCGGTGGGTTGTGAACTGGCCCAGGCTCTGGCCCGCCTGGGCGCCCGGGTCACCCTGCTGCAGCGGGGCCCGCAGCTGCTCAGCCGCGAAGACCCCGACGCCGCCGCGCTGGTGCTCCAGGCCCTGGAAGCCGATGGCGTGGAGGTGATCACCGGCTGCACGGTGCGTGGCTTCGAGCGGCGGCCACAAGACGCTGACGGCGGAGCGAAGGTGGTGCTGATCAGCACCGGCCCTGCGGAGGCGCCGGTGCACAGCGAACGGCTGTGCGATGAGGTGCTCTGCGCCATCGGCCGGCAGGCGCGGCTGAGCGGCTATGGCCTGGAGGAGCTGGGCATTCCCACCGGCCGCACGATCGACACCAACGGCGCACTGCAGACCCTCTTCCCGAACATCTACGCCGCCGGCGATGTGGCCGGCCCCTGGCAGTTCACCCACACCGCGCCCCACCAGGCCTGGTACGCCAGTGTCAACGCCCTGTTCGCCCCGTTCCGCCGCTTTCAGGTCGATGGGCGGGTGATTCCGCGTACCACCTTCACCGATCCGGAAGTGGCGGGGGTGGGGCTGAATGAAGCGGAGGCCGCCCGGCAGGGAGTGGCGGTGGAGATCACCCGCTTTCCATTGCAGGAGCTGGATCGGGCGATCGTGGAAAGCGCCGAAACCGGCTTCGTGAAGGTGCTCACCCCGCCCGGCAGCGACAGGATCCTGGGGGTGACGATCGTGGCGGAGCAGGCCGGCGAACTGCTGGCGGAATTCGTGCTGGCGATGCGCTGGCGGCTCGGGCTCGGCCGCATCCTCTCCACCATCCACGCCTACCCCACCTTCTCGGAAGCCAGCAAGTACGCCGCCGGAGCCTGGAAACGGGCCCATGCCCCCCAGCGCACCCTGGTGCTGCTGCAACGCTTCCACAGCTGGCGCCGCGGCCAGTAGTTCCAGGCGCGGCCAGTCCCACCCGGCTGGCGCCAGCGCCGGTGACCACCCGCGGCCTCCCATGGGAAGGTATGGGCACTGCCGCGCGTTGATGCCATGGGTTGGCCGCGCCCTTCCACCCGCTTCTGCGTTTTCCTCACCCTGCTGAACGACAGGCTGGGCGAGAGCATCGTGTTTCCGCTGCTGCCCTTTCTGCTGGCCAGCTTCACCAGCGATGGCCGCACGCTGGGGCTGCTGGCGGGCAGTTACGCCCTGGCCCAGTTCCTGTTCACGCCGCTGATCGGCGCCCTCAGCGACCGCTTCGGGCGGCGGCCCGTGATCGCCGGCTGTGTGGCCGGCTCGGTGCTCGGCCTGGGCGGCTTTGCGCTCACGCTGGCGGTGCCCTGGCCGGCGGGCAGTGCCTGGCCGCTGCCGCTGCTGTTCGTGGCGCGGCTGATCGATGGCGTGAGCGGCGGCACGGCCGCCACCGCCGGTGCCGTGCTGGCCGATATCAGCCCACCGGAGAAGCGGGCCAAGGCGTTCGGCCTGATCGGCGTGGCCTTCGGCGTGGGCTTCATGCTCGGCCCTGCCCTGGGGGGGCTGCTGGCGGAGATCAGCCTCACCCTGCCGTTGCTGGTGGCCGTGGCCGTGGCGGCGGTGAACCTGGTGCTGGTGCTCACCGCCCTGCCGGAAACCCATCCACCGGAAGCACGCCAGGCGCTGCCGCGCAAGCGCGAACTCAACCCGCTCAGCCAGCTGGGCAAGGTGTTCAGCAACCCGCAGGTGCGGCGCCTGTGCCTGGCCTTCTTCCTGTTCTTCCTGGCGTTCAACGGCTTCACCGCCGTGCTGGTGCTCTATTTCAAGGAGATGTTCGGCTGGGGGCCGGGCCTGTCGGCCGCGGCCTTCCTGGTGGTAGGCGTGGTGGCCACGCTGGTGCAGGGGGGCCTGATCGGGCCGCTGGTGAAGCGGTTCGGCGAATGGCGGCTCACGATGGCGGGGCTGGGCATGGTGATCGCCGGCACGCTGCTGGTGCCGCTGGCCACCCCCGCCACCGCCCAGCCGCTGGTGTTCGTCGCGGTGGCGGTGCTGGCGGCGGGCACCGGTCTGGTCACCCCCAGCCTGCGCAGCCTGGTGTCGCGGCGGCTCGACAGCGGCGGCCAGGGCGCTGCCCTCGGCAGCCTGCAGGGTTTGCAGAGCCTGGGCAGCTTCATCGGCCCGCCGCTGGCCGGGGTGGCCTATGAACTGATCGGCGAAAAGAGCCCGTTCTGGTTGAGCATCGTGCTGCTGGCGGGCGTGGCGGTGCTGATCGCCTTCGGGCTACCCCAGGCCGGGGCGCAAAGGCAAGCAACCGCTGTACAGAAGTGATCCAGGTTGCTGGCTACGTTGGTGCCGGCAAAGATCCTGAGGGCAGTGGGTGATGCGTGAACCAGTGGTGGCCCCGGAGCTCTACATCAACCGGGAGCTGAGCTGGATCGCCTTCAACAGCCGGGTGCTGGCCCAGGCGCTCGACCCCCGCACGCCGTTGCTCGAACAGGCGAAATTCAGCGCCATTTTCAGCAACAACCTCGATGAATTCTTCATGGTGAGGGTGGCCTCGCTGAAGTCGCAGCTGGAGGCGGGTGTGGACACCCTCAGCGACGACGGTCTCACCCCGAAGCAGCAGCTGCAGGCGATTCATGAGCGGCTGCGGCCGCTGCTGGAACAGCAGCAGGCGCACTATCGCGGCCACATGAAGCGCAGCCTGGCGGAGCACGGCGTGCACCTGCTCGACTACCAGCGGCTCAACAAGGCCCAGAAACAGTGGGCCGACGACTACTTCAAGACGGCGATCTTTCCGGTGCTCACCCCGCTGGCTGTGGATCCGGCGCACCCGTTTCCGTTCATGAGCAACCTGAGCCTGAACGTGGCGGCGTTGATCCGCGATCCGGACACTGGCCAGCAGCAGTTCGCCCGGGTGAAGGTGCCGCAGAAGAACCTGCCGCGCTTCGTGGAGATTCCCACCGAGCTCAGCGGCCGCAACGCCAAGGACGTGGTGTATTGCGCCGTGCCGCTCGAGCAGGTGGTGGCCTTCAACCTGCAACTGCTGTTCCCCGGCATGACGATCGAGGGGCACTACTTCTTCCGCATCACCCGCGACGCCGACCTGGAACTGCGGGATCTGGAGGCGGACGATCTGATGGAGGCGCTGCAGGAAGGCTTGCGCAAGCGGCGGCGGGGCGGCGAGGTGGTGCGCCTTGAGGTGGCCGATGAGATGCCCGAGGAGGTGGTGGAGCAGCTGGTGGAAGCCACCGATGTGGAGCCGGAAGACCTCTACCGGATCAATGGCCCCCTGGGCCTCGACGACCTGATGAGCCTGCTGGCCATACCCCTGCCCCAGCTCAAGGACAAACCGCATATCGGCCGCACCAACGCGGCCCTGGCACGCACCCAGAAGAGCCGCCTGGAAGATGGCTCGCTCAAGGCCGAAGACTTCCAGAGCATCTTCGCGGTGCTGCGCCGCAACGACGTGCTGCTGCACCACCCCTACGACCTGTTCGCCACCTCGGTGGAGGAATTCATCAACCAGGCTGCCGATGACCCCTCGGTCATGGCGATCAAGATGACCCTCTACCGCACCTCCAAGAATTCGCCGATCATTTCGGCGCTGATCCGGGCGGCCGAGAACGGCAAGCAGGTGATGGCGCTGGTGGAGCTGAAGGCTCGCTTCGACGAGGACAACAACATCCAGTGGGCCCGTCAGCTGGAGCGCTCCGGCGTGCATGTGGTGTACGGGGTGCTCGGCCTCAAGACCCACACCAAGATCATGCTGGTGGTGCGCAAAGAGAAGGAGCGGTTGCGCAGCTACGTGCACATCGGCACCGGTAACTACAACTCCAAAACGTCCAGCCTCTACACCGACATCGGCCTGCTCTCGGCGAACGAGGACCTGGGCAAGGATCTGGTGGAGTTGTTCAATTACCTCACCGGCTTCTCCAAGCAGCAGAGCTTCCGCCGCCTGCTGGTGGCGCCGGTCACGCTACGCAAGGGCATGGAGGGGCTGATTCAGCGCGAGATCGACCATGCCCGCGCCGGCCTCGGCGGCTCGATCCGGGCAAAAATGAATTCGCTGGTGGATCCGCCGATCATCGCCCTGCTCTATGCGGCCTCCCAGGCCGGGGTCACTGTTGAGCTGGTGATCCGGGGCATGTGCAGCCTGCGTCCGGGCGTGCCCGGCGTGAGCGACAACATCAAGGTGGTGAGCGTGATCGGGCGATTTCTTGAGCACTCCCGCCTGTTCCGCTTCGGCAATGGCGGCGAGCCGGAAATGTATTTCGGCAGCGCCGACTGGATGCCCCGCAACCTGGATCGGCGGGTGGAAGCGGTGGCGCCGATCAAGGATCCGGTGCAGCTCCTGGTGCTGGATCGGCTGCTCGATACGTATCTCAATGACAATGTCGCCGCCTGGGACATGCAACCCGACGGCACCTTCATCCAACGGCAGGCGGAAGGGGAGGAGCATTGCGCCCAGCTGGATCTGATCAACGGCTGGCGCACTTCGCTGCAACCCGCGGCCAACGCCTGAGCCCGGATCAGGGTCTGCGCACAGCGGTGGCCACTGCCCCTGGCGGGCGGCCGACGCTCAACGTGGCGAAACACAGGCCACCACAACAGGCACGCCGCACACGAATAATTGAGAAACAAAGATGTGACGACTTATTTGTGGCAAAAGTAACCGATTCATTACCCTTTCATCGGTATGCCTCTGCTATGTTCCGGCCACAACTAGCAGGAGGCCGGGGTGATGGGGACACCTCCGCGATCCACATCTGCAGCTTCGGCTGCGGGCGGCGGCATCAAGCCACCGCCGCGGGTGGGTCAACAGCGGTCCAGTGGGCGCTTGAGCGTCGATTCGATCGGCTGGTATCTCAGCAACATCGGCCGTGTACCACTTCTTACGGCGGCTGAAGAGATTGAACTGGCGCATCACGTGCAGGGGATGAAACGCCTGCTCGAATTGCCTCCCGAGAGTCTCACCGTGCGGCAGCGGCACCAGATCCGCATGGGCACCCGTGCCCGCGACCGCATGATGGCCGCCAACCTGCGGCTGGTGGTGAGCGTCGCCAAGAAGTACCAGAACCAGGGCCTCGAGTTGCTCGATCTGGTGCAGGAAGGGGCGATCGGGCTGGAGCGCGCCGTCGACAAGTTCGATCCGGCCATGGGCTACAAGTTCTCCACCTATGCCTATTGGTGGATCCGCCAGGGCATGACCCGGGCGATCGACAACAGCGCCCGCACGATCCGGCTGCCGATCCACATCTCCGAGAAGCTCTCGAAGATGCGGCGCATCACCCGCGAGCTGTCGCACCGCTTCGGCCGCCAGCCCAACCGGCTGGAGCTGGCCCATGCCATGGGCATGGAGCCCCGCGAGCTGGAGGAGCTGATCGCCCAGAGCGCTCCCTGTGCCTCCCTCGACGCCCACGCCCGCGGCGAGGAAGACCGCAGCACCCTGGGTGAGCTGATCGCCGATCCGGCCAGCCACGAGCCCATGGACCACATGGACCGCAGCCTGCAGAAGGAGCACCTGGGCGCCTGGCTCTCCCAGCTCAATGAGCGGGAGCAGAAGATCCTCAAGCTGCGTTTCGGCCTGGAGGGCTCCGAGCCGCTCACGCTCGCCGAGATCGGCCGCGCGATCAATGTGTCGCGCGAACGGGTGCGCCAGCTGGAGGCCAAGGCGATCATGAAGCTGCGGCTGATGAGCAACTTCCAGCAGGCCGCCTGAGGCCCTTGGCGCTGCCGCTCTGGTGGGAGGGGCTGGGCGAGGAATGGCGGCAGGCCCTCGGGGTTGCAGCCGTTCTGTTGTGGCTGGCGCTGGTGGTGCTGCTGGCGTTGCAGACCCGGGCGCGCTGGCCGCAGCGGGCGGAGTGGAGCCGCAAGGTGCTGCACATCGGCACCGGCCCGGTGGTGCTGATCGCCTGGGGGCTGGGAATCCAGCGCTGGATCGCCCTGCCGGCGGCGGCGGCGGTCACCGTGGCGGCGGCGCTCAACCACCGTTTCCGCCTCTTGCCGGCGGTGGAGGACGTGGGCCGCGCCAGCTACGGCACCGTGGCCTACGGCGCCGCCATCACCACCTTGCTGGCCCTGTTCTGGCCGCAGCGCAGTGATGCGGTGGCGGCCGGGGTGCTGGTGATGGCCTGCGGCGATGGGTTGGCGGGCCTGCTGGGGGCGTCGATCGCCTCGCCGAGCTGGACGATCGCCGGCCAGCGCAAATCACTGCTGGGCACTAGCGCGATGGGGCTGGTGAGCCTGGCGGTGCTGGCCGCGCTGCGGCTGGCCCTGCAGGCGGGAGGCGGGCTGGGCCCGTCGCTGCCGGCGCTGGTGGCGATTGCGGCGGTAGCGATGCTGCTGGAGCAGTTTGCCCTGCTGGGCATCGACAACCTGGCCGTGCCGGTGGCGGTGGGCCTGCTCTGGAGTTTGCTGGGCGCTCAGGCCTGAAGCATGCGCTCGCAGCGGTGGCGCCAGTCGTCGCGGGTGCCCAGGCCCGCCACGATCAGCCGGTCGCTGGGCTCTTCCCGCAGCCGCAGCTGCCACTGACGGATCACCTCGGCGCGCTCCATCCACACGTTCAGCACGGTGCGCTGGATGCCTTCAGGATCCCAGCCCCGCTGCTGCGAGGAGGCCAGGGCCCAACCGAGCAGGTCATCGAGCTGAAAGGGGCGGAAGCCGGCGAAGACGGGGCCGCTGTGGCCGGCGGCGGAAGATGTCTGCTCCAGATAGAACATCTGCAGCGGCTCTGACAATCCGCAGAATTGCAATAGATAAGACATACCGCCTTCCCTGCAACGTGGTGAAGGCAAATTAGGGAGATTCACTCCAGCGACTGTTCCAGCTGAACAGTTCGTTGCAGAGCATCAATCTGGCACTCACGATTAGAGAGTGCCAGCTACACCATCAGGTGGTCAGACCGCTGCCAGCACCTCGCCGGTGGGCGCCTGGCGCTGAGCCTCCTTCACCGCTTCGGCTAGGCCGGCGAGCACCTCGCGGGTGGTGTCCAGGTCGATGCAGGCATCGGTGATGCTCTGGCCGTAGGTGAGCTGGGAGAGATCCGCCGGGATCTTCTGATTGCCCGCCACCAGGTGGCTTTCGATCATCACGCCCATCACCGGGCAGGCGGCCTGGCGCAGCTGCTCACCCACCTGAGCCAGCACCTGGCCCTGCAGGCGGTAGTCCTTGTTGGAGTTGCCGTGGCTGCAGTCCACCATCAGCCGCGCCGGCAAGCCGGCCTTGGCCAGCGAGGCCGCCGCCGCTGCCACCGCTTCCGGGTGGTAGTTGGTGCCGCCCTTGCCGCCGCGCAGCACCAGGTGGCCATCGGGGTTGCCGGTGGTGGACACGATCGCCGCATGGCCCTGGCGGCTGATGCCGAGGAAATGGTGCGGGCGGGCGGCCGCCTCCATGGCGTTGATCGCCGTCATGACGCTGCCGTCGGTGCCGTTCTTGAAGCCGATCGGCATCGACAGGCCCGAAGCCATCTCGCGGTGCGTCTGGCTTTCGGTGGTGCGGGCGCCGATCGCCGTCCAGCTGATCAGATCGGCGATGTACTGGGGCACCACCGGATCGAGCAGCTCGGTGGCAGCGGGAAGGCCGAGCTCGGCGAGATGGAGCAACAGACCGCGCGCCAGGCGCAGGCCGGTGTTGATGTCGTAGCTGCTGTCGAGATGGGGATCGTTGATCAGCCCCTTCCAGCCCACGGTGGTGCGCGGCTTCTCGAAGTACACCCGCATCACGATCTCCAGCTGATCGAGGTGCTCGGCCCGCACCCGGGCAATGGCAGCGGCGTACTCCTGGGCGGCTGTCACGTCGTGGACGGAGCAGGGCCCCACGATCACCAGCAAGCGCGAATCACGGCCGTGCAGGATCGCCTTGATGCGCTCGCGGGCGCCGGCCACCACCGCCGCCGCCGCTTCGCCGAGGGGCAGCTCCCGGTGCAGCACCGCCGGCGCCACCAGCGGCCGGGTCTCCACCACATGGAGGTCGGAGGTGGGGATCATGGCGGCAGGCGGAGGGGCGCTCGAAGACCCACCCTAGAAGCCGGCTGTCACGCCCCCTTACCGCCACCGTTCTGCAGCCGATGCCACCGTTGGCGGTCCGGCGGCCGCAAAGAATGGAAGCCTCCCGTACGTTCAAGGGATGACCCCTTCTCCTATGGCTTCGTCCCCCATCGCCGCCGCCGATCTGCTGGCCACCTACCGCACTGCCGCTGCGGAGCGTGAGGCCCTCGGCGTGCCGCCGCTGCCGCTCTCGGCCCCCCAGGCCCAGGCCCTCACCGAGTTGCTGGAGCAGCCGCCCGCCGGCGAGGAGGCGTTCCTGCTGGATCTGCTGAGCGAACGGATCCCACCGGGGGTGGATGAGGCGGCCTACGTCAAGGCGGGCTGGCTGAGTGCCGTGGCCCAGGGGCTGGCCACCAGTCCGCTGGTGGATCCGATCGCGGCCACCCGGCTGCTGGCCACGATGATCGGCGGCTACAACGTGGGGGCGCTGATCACGCTGCTGAGCCACGCCGATGCAGCGATCGCCGCCGAGGCCGCCACGGGGCTGAGCGGCACCCTGCTCGTCTACGACGCCTTCAACGACGTGCTGGAGCTGGCGGAGACCAACCCGTGGGCCAAGCAGGTGGTGGAGAGCTGGGCCGAGGCCGCCTGGTTCACCAAGAAGGCGCCGCTGGCGGAGGCGATCACCGTGACGGTGTTCAAGGTGGAGGGGGAAACCAACACCGACGACCTCTCGCCGGCCACCCACGCCACCACCCGCCCCGACATTCCCCTGCACGCCCAGGCGATGCTGGAGACGCGCCAACCCGGCGGCCTCGAGCAGATCACTGCTCTCAAGGCGAAAGGCCATCCGGTGGCCTATGTGGGCGATGTGGTGGGCACCGGCAGCTCGCGCAAATCGGCGATCAACTCGGTGCTGTGGCACACCGGCACCGACATTCCCCATGTGCCCAACAAGCGCTCCGGTGGGGTGATCCTGGGCGGCAAGATCGCGCCGATCTTCTTCAACACGGCCGAGGATTCCGGCGCCCTGCCGATCGAATGCGATGTGGCGGCGCTGAACACCGGCGATGTGATCACGATCCGCCCCTACGACGGCACGATCGAGCGCGCGGCGGGTGAAGCCGGCGCCGGCGAGATCGTGGCCCGCTTCGAGCTCAAGCCCAGCACGATCACCGATGAGGTGCGCGCCGGCGGCCGCATCCCGCTGCTGATCGGCCGCTCCCTGACCGACAAAGTGCGCGCTCGCCTGGGCCTGCCCGCCTCCGACCTGTTCATCCGTCCGGTGGCACCCACCGACACCGGCAAGGGCTTCACCCTGGCCCAGAAGATGGTGGGCCGGGCCTGCGGCCTGGCCGGGGTGCGGCCCGGCACCAGCTGCGAACCGCTGATGACCACCGTGGGCTCGCAGGACACCACCGGGCCGATGACCCGCGACGAGATGAAGGAACTGGCCTGCCTGGGCTTCTCCTCCGACCTGGTGCTGCAGAGCTTCTGCCACACCGCCGCCTACCCGAAGCCGGTGGATCTCAAGACCCACGCCGAACTGCCCGATTTCATCAGCTCCCGCGGCGGTGTGGCGCTGCGCCCCGGCGACGGCATCATCCACAGCTGGCTCAACCGCATGCTGCTTCCTGACACGGTGGGCACCGGCGGTGACAGCCACACCCGCTTCCCGCTCGGCATCTCCTTCCCGGCCGGCTCAGGCCTGGTGGCCTTCGCCGCCGCGATCGGCGCCATGCCGCTCGACATGCCCGAATCGGTGCTGGTGCGCTTCAGCGGTTCGCTGCAGCCGGGCGTGACCCTGCGCGATGTGGTGAACGTGATCCCGTGGGTGGCGATCCAGAAGGGTCTGCTCACGGTGGCGAAAGCGGGCAAGAAGAACGTGTTCTCCGGCCGCATCCTTGAGATTGAAGGGTTGCCGGATCTCAAGCTCGAGCAGGCGTTTGAGTTAACGGACGCCTCCGCCGAACGCTCCTGTGCCGGCTGCACGATCAAGCTCTCGGAAGAGACGGTGGCGGAATACCTGCGCAGCAACGTGGCGCTGCTCAAGAACATGATCGCCAGGGGCTACAGCGATGCCCGCACCATGGCCCGCCGCATCCAGGCGATGGAGGCGTGGCTGGCGGATCCGCAGCTGCTGAGCGCCGATGCCGACGCCGAGTACGCCGAAGTGATCGAGATCAACCTCGATGACCTCACCGAACCGGTGCTGGCCTGCCCGAACGATCCCGACAACGTCAAGCTGCTGAGCGAGGTGGCGGGCGACCGGATCGATGAGGTGTTCATCGGCTCCTGCATGACCAACATCGGCCACTACCGCGCCGCCGCCACGGTGCTGGACGGGGCCGGCACCAGCGCCGCCCGCCTCTGGGTGTGCCCCCCCACCCGCATGGACGATGAGGTGCTGCGCGCCGAGGGTTACACCGCCAAGTTCGAAACCGCCGGCGCCCGCATGGAGCTGCCGGGCTGCTCGCTGTGCATGGGCAACCAGGCGCGGGTGGAAGACAACACCACGGTGTTCTCCACCAGCACGCGCAACTTCAACAACCGCCTCGGCAACGGCGCCCAGGTGTATCTGGGCAGCGCCGAACTGGCGGCCGTGTGCGCGCTGCTGGGCCGCATTCCCACGCCGGCCGAATACCTGGAGATCGCGGCGGCCAAGATCGATCCCCTCTCCGACCAGCTCTACCGCTACCTCAACTTCGACCAGATCGACGGCTTCAGTGACGCCGGCCGCGTGGTGAGCGTGGAGGAGGAGGAGAAGGTGCTGGCGGGGGTCTGAGCGCTGGCAGGCTCGGGGCCTGCTCTCAGAGCGGCTGAAACTCTGTGAGCAGCTCCACCGAAAGCAGGCGCTCGGGGGAATCGGGCGTGGCGTCGAACAATGCCCGCCATTCCGGGTTGCTGGCTTCGTAAGCCGTTCGGGCGCCGTAGGCGGCCATGTCGTCGTATTCGATGTGAAGGATCAGGCGCTCCGTGTCAGGCCCTGGCACGGAGCAGCGGAACAGCTTGAACGCCCGTGGCATCACAGGGCTGGTGAACCGGGGCGAACCGGCCTGCGCCAGCTTCTCGAGAAAGTCGCCGGTGCGGCCCGGCTTCACTTCGTAAATGAAGCGAGCGAGGACTGTCATTGCGGCCAATGTCGAGATGGTCCGCTGAGCTTAAGCCGCAGGAAGAACGCAGGCCGTTGAAACGTTTACCGAAAGGATTGGATCCCCTCAGGACTGGAGCGTGAGTGGCCAGGTGTAGGTGCACGGAGAATCAGCCTGTCAGTTCAAGCACGAGAGGTCACACGCGTTTAGCGGATCTGAACGGTAAATGCCCCCTTATCCATGAGGCGCTAGATGGAATTGCCGATGCGTATAGCAGCAACGATGAGGGGAGGAATGCCCAAAAAGAGTGTCGAACACCAGAGCCCCAGCACTGACCCACGTCTTGCACTGCACGCCAACGCCGTACCCCCCACGCCAACCAATGCCAATGCGAAGAGCAGAAAGACAACGGCATAGGCTATCTCGCCATCTCGAGAACTTGCCATCAGCGCCCATTGCACCATGAAGGCCAATCCAACCGTATCGATCGCAAGAAAGAACCAGCCGAACGCTTTGAGAGTTTTCGCCATGCAACCTGCTCCACGATACTCACGACTGATTCTTGCAAAAGCCGGTGCCGGCATGGCTTGAATACCACGCAACCATCACACATACCCTCAGCCTGAGCCGCAAAGATGGAATGACGCAACATCGACACCGATGATCGCGGGCAACCGAACAGGTTGCTGAACAGACACGCTCCACGTCATGTCAGCAGCGCTCGACAGGGGGTGCCATCCCATCCTCATCACTTCAGCCCATGCCGGGATCCATTGATGCTCAGCGTGCCAGTCGCGCCCGTATGTCCTGGAGCCGGGCGATGTTGTTCACGATCAACGGAGCGCTGTCGAGGCCCTCGAGGTAATCGAACACATAGGCGAGCACGGCATAGATGGCGCCGGCGCTGAACACCGGCGATCGGGTGAAGTCGATCAGCAGCACCACCAGCGCCACGATCGTGGCGAGCTCCGTCACGGTCCAGGTCCACGACTCGCTGTCGGAGAGCTGCACATGCCAGCGACGCACACGGCCGAAGTGGCGACGCAGACGCAGCGGGCGCGCCGCCTCGATGTCGGCGATCTCGCGCTCGATCTGGTCGTTGAGGCCGCGATGCAAGCGCAGGGCGCGCCGCCAGTACCAGGCGTTGACGAGCCCCATCGGCAGCAGCACCGCCATCGCGATGAATCCCGCCTGGAGGTCGTAGGTGAACAGCATCACCAGCGAGCCCACCACGGTCACCACCTGGGAGAACATCGCCGGCACATCAGCCTCGAAGAAGCCGACCATGTCGCGCATCATCTCGACCCGCGCCGACACGATGCTCGTGCCGTGGCCGAGGTGCTTCTGCTCAGCGACGGTGAGCACGGCGAGGCGGGCGTAGAGGCCCATGAAGACCCGGGTATCGAAGCGCTGCCGCACGAAGGCCGTGACCAGGTGCACGAGCCACACGGCGATCAGCGCCGAAAGGCCCCGGTAGCTGCCCTTCAACAGCCCGTCCACCGCCCAGCCGGTGATGGCCGGATAGGCGAGCATGCAGAGGTTCTCCAGCAGCGTCAGGGTGTAGGTGCCGGCGATCGACAGCCGTTCACTGCGGGAGAGGGTGGAAAGGAGCGTCTGCGGCATCACCTGGCCCTGATGTCACCAGCCTGGCTGCTTCGGAGGCTCAGAGCCGCGACCAGCGCAGCAGGCTGATGCCCCCTAAGGCGATCGGCAGCAGTCCCGTCACCACCACGAACCAGGTGCCGTCGTCTGGCGCACCCATCAGAGCCGCCTTGCCCTGGAGCAGCACGAGCGCGCCACCCAACACCGCCAACAGGCCGGCCACCACGATCCAACGCTGGCGCCTGCGGCCGGGGCGTGTCCGTGCCAAGGCCAGCAGCCCCAGGCCCAGGGGCAACGCGACCAGCACGTAGTGAACCACCAGAGGAACAAGGAAGGAGAAGAACGTCATCGCTCGGATGGCATGGCTGGGATGATGGCCCAGGCCATGGTGGAGCGCCTTACAACGCGCTGCCCTTGGCTGCTGCACGTATCTTCAGCGCACGTGCATCTCCCTGCTTGGCGGGATAACGAACCGCATGCCGGATCAGCCGCTGCAGGTCAGCGGAGGCACCATCCCGCAACCAACGCTCACAGGTGGTAAAGACGAGTTCCGGATGGTCTTTGGCGATGTCCCCCAGGTGGTTGGCAACGCTACGGCGGACGTACAGCGATGAATCGTTCTTCAGAGATTCAAGGATGGGCAGCGTTGGCCTCGGATCGGCCACAAACGAAGGAATGCGCTTCCCCCAAGGGAGCCTTGGCCGCGTCCCCTCGCTGCAGAGGCGCCTTACATGCGGATTAGGGTCGGTGATCCACTGATCAACCTTCTCCAACGTGCGCGCCTGCTGCTGGATCAGAAACGTGCGGATGGCGAATTCCGAGGTGAACCGCATGGTGAGGGCATGCAAAGCCAGCATCGACGTGTCAAAAGGATCGTTGCCGCTGCTGTGTTGGACATCCTGCCCGTATTCAGAAACAAAGAAGCTGTGTGGAAGATAGAAGAAGCCGGCCAGCCCCATCTCTTCTGCTGCTGACTTCTCCGGCGTCAACGACGCCATGAGGACCTTAACAGCCTCCTCGTAGTTCCCAGGCAGGACGTCACGAAGCGCCCTGGCGATATGCACTCCACGCTGCATGATGGTCAACGGCTCAATGCCTGCCCGTGCGGATTCGCAGAATCGGCTAACCGGAAAGTCTGCATCAACAATCTGCAGGTTGGTCGCCAGACACTCAATGGCCTCCTGGCCCAACAGGTGCTTCAGAGGCGTGCCCTTCTGAATGGATCGTGGCGCTGCAGGGATCGTGGGTATTCGAGGCGTCATCAAGGCCCGATCAATGCCAAGGCCCATCGAGATGGGCCATCGGCTGTGTGGTGTCAGGTTGGAGCGTTGGCAAGATCGCTGGCCACCTGAGCAAGAATCTCGTTCGCATGGCTGGTAGCAATGAAGTGGCCTGCTCCGCTGATGGAACGCCAGATGGCACCAGTTTGTCATCCGTTCCCTGCCAGAAGTGGACCGGAAGCGTGACTTTGGTCATGTCAAACGGCCAAGCCTCATAGAGCATCGTGGCGTCAGCGACAAGCCCCTCAACGCCCTGCCGAAAGCATTCCCGTGATGCCTCCAGAGAAGATGCGGGGAATGGCTCGACCCGTCGCCCCGGTCACCGATGGGATCGAGCCGGCAGAGGGCTCAGCCCCCCACCACCAGGGCATCGACAATCTCATAGCGTTCAAAGTTCTCCCCAAGACTGAGCACCGAGCTATCCCCGCGACGCTGCACCGACAGCCGCTCAGGTTGATCCGAAGCAACCGCCTTTCCCTTCACGAACAGGAACTGACGCTTCTGCCCCTCGGCGTTCGTTACCACCACCGTGGCACTGTTGTTGGCCCTGCGGATCACGAAGGCCTTACATCTGGTGGCCTTGCCGCTGCTCCCGGACACACAAGGAACCTCCGCCGAAGCGTGGTACGGAGTGCCGGGGATCAGGGCATCGCGGGAAGCGGGCACAGGGGCGAGGGGAGCACCGCCGATGCCCACCTTCAGGCTGTAGGTGCTCGTTTCGTTGCGGCGCGCCGCCGGCCGCATCAGGTACACCCTCACCCTCACGTCGCCATCGCTGGGCAGGAGGCCACGGAAGCGGTTGCCGGAGCTGCTGCCGATAAACAAGGCGGTGTCGGTCCCGGCCGCCATCACGTTGACGTAGTTCTGCGGATTGGACCCCTTGAGCTCCACCGTCAGGGTCTGACCGGCGCCGGCCCGCAGTTTGTAGTCGACGGTCTGGTCGCCCTTGAGCTGGCCCTTGAGCAAGGCGGAATCGGCGCCGGCTCGAAACGTGACCCGTTGACTCTCGATCGCCACCTGGGCCAGGGCGCCCCCAGCGGGGAGGCTGATGGCCAGGAGGCCAGCGCCCAGTGAGGCGAGTGGAGTATGCATCGGACGCTTCGGGGGGAGAATTAAATAACCTACTTCGCTTTCACTCCGGAATGGTGTTGATCGCCGATGGCCTGACTTGCTGGGCTTGCACATTCCGCCCCCAACAAAGGACTGCGATGACGCAGATGATCGCGATGGGGTACACGGAGTATTGAATAGAGGAGGGTGCTCCGCCGACAGCGACGTTAAGGAACAAGGCGCTGTCCCAAAGCCCATGGAGAATCATCGATAGAATCAGAGTGCCGGACATGCGGCGAATGGCGTAGAAGCCACTGCCCATGATGAATGTAAACAGCACCTGCACAGGCATGGCCCATAGCGGAAACCCGAAGAGGACGTTAGGAAGATGAAGTGCGGAAAACAAGAGGGAACTGATCAGCCATACCTTGCCCTCACTAACACGACTGCGAAGGCCCACGATCAGGCTTCCCCGAGTGATCATTTCCTCGCCGAATCCAACTCCCACGGCTCCGAGTAGTGACCAACCAAGAAGCTCAGAGGTGGGCTGTTTCGGTACCACACCCAGGAAGTTGAGCGCAATGACCCCCGCCATCGCGACAGGAAGGATCCAAACCCACTGAGGGCCGGATTTCGTTTTATCGAACAGAACCATGCGCCACCATCCCAGGGCAGTGATGGCAACCACAAGGAATGCGGATCCGAAAAGAGTTGGAAACGCATACCACAGCTTCGTGGTTAGCGCATTCTCACCAATCCGATTGTAGTCGACCCCATTGATGATCCATGTGGCAAAGAAGATTGCCAGATAGCCCAGGCATAATTGGACTCCGATACATACGCTTGGCATGCGGCTCGACGTGCTGCGCTCAGCAGGCTGAAGACAGCAAATCGGATAAGCGCGCCAAGCACTGCACTGGCAGGGGAATCACCTCGCGGTCGTATTGGCCTTTCCAGAGTCTCCCATTGATTCCGTGGCTGGATTGAAGGCGGTCTATGTCATCCTGGATGTCATAGGTCAAGCCCAAGGCCGCCGTCCGGAGGGCCGGCGGCCAGAGCGATCAATGGCCTGAGTGTTCAGGCGATCACCTGCAGTTGCTGGGTTCGGTATAGGTGATCGACTGATACCGTCCGTTGGTGGTACGCACAGCCACGCAGCTGTTGGTGCGGGGCTGCTCCCAGTAGGTGAAGGCACTGTCGCCGATCTGGTCGCCACCGCGGTAGGTGTACCCCTTGCTGGTCATCTCCCTCTCAGCACTGGCGCCCTTCACCCCCACCAGCGGCTGCAGTGCGCTCACCGGGGCTCCCACGCGGGCGGGTTCGCTGCTGCCGCCCTTGTCCGATCCGGCAATCAGAGCGCCGATCAACCCTCCCAGCGCGACACCGACCAGAGTTGCGCTGGTGGCCTTCTGGGGCCTGTCCTCGAAATCCACATCAGGGTTCTGCACGTTGTCGAGCTTCACCAAGAGGCGATGATCTCCCCCGTCTGTGTTCCACAGGAACACATCGTGGTCGGGCTTGGCGTTGTGGCGAACGTTCACGATCCCGGCGTAGGTCTGCAGTTGCAGAGCCTGAGGGTTGGGGCCAGAGAAGTTGAAGTCGGTGCCGTCATCAAGCTTCACCACAAAGGCATCGGTACCGCCGGCCGCCTTGTGCTTGAAGCTGCAGTGACCGTTGAAGAGCTCATTGCCCGCTCTCTCCAGCTTGCAGCGGCCCGCGGCTCGCACCAGCGTTTCGGCGGACGCGAGCTGATGGAACGGAGCGGAAGCCGTGAACAGCAGGAGGCCAGGACCCAGCAGGGCACCGGCGCGTTGGAGGCGAGTCTTCATCGAGCTGGTAGATGTAGGGATGTCCCAGTGCGATTCGACTGGAACCTCCTGAGCGTATGGGCTGTCTGCCGCCTCGATTGAGCCTTGTGACTGAACGCTGAGATCCGCCGGACAGCATCCGCAGCCGGGATCCAGGCCATCACCGTCGCGGATCCAGTGGGGCCCCATCCCGCAGCGTCGGTTCCCTACTCCAGGTAGCGACGCCCGTCGAACACCTGGCCGCACGTAGGTGGCTGGCGCACGGACCCTGCAGGCAGGCGCAGCGGTCGGCGGAGGCCAAGGTGCGCCAGGAATGGGGCCACCTGCGCGCTGGAACGGGCCACGTGGTCAACGCCAACGGGCTACCACCATCCGCCTGATCCAGTCTTGTCTGATGGAGCAGCAGACCGGCACCGATCGCATCCTCGACCTGGCCCTCATAGAGGTCGCAGCTGAGACGCCGGCGGTCCATCGGCCCCAGGATGAAGCTCTTGCTCCTTGCCTCCCCTCCGGCGCTCAGTGCTTGGCTTTCGGTTCGACTCTTGGGTCTGTGGATAAAGACAACTGTGAGTTACCTCATCACTTCCGTTGAGCTGACCTCATTGGCTTGCCTAACGCCCACATCACCTGCAGCAAAAAGCAGAACGAGGAACGAGCGGCGCATTTGCTGTCCGAGTGCATGTGATTGCCATGTTCGTTTCTCTACCAATAAACAGGGTTATTGAATTCCTTAACGCATACGGGACGTTCATTAATACTTGGAATTGAGTCTCCCGCTAAAGATTGACCGAGCCAGCCAAAAGGCATTGAAAGCTTTAGCGGAGCCTGAATTGCATCTTCTGAAAGCGCCTGAAATCCCACCTTTGAATAAAAGGATGGATCGCCATATGTAACAGCAACATTCGCAGAGCGTTTTCTGAGCTCCTGTAGTCCGTAATTGATTAGTGCCTGTCCAACGCCATTTCCCTGGTGTTCAGTGCTTACTGCAACCGGGGCGAGCATGAAAATCTGAATAGGCTTGCGAAAATGAAGGCGAGTGAAGAAAATCGAACCAATGAGCGTTTTGCCTTCATATGCACCGAAACAGATGATTTCGCTATTGTCGATGTTATGTGCCAACTGTGAAGAGAGATTGCCAATCAATCTCCCTTCCTTTTCGCCTTCTGATGAGGTGAATACAGAAGTGAATAGATCTTCCACTTCTTCCTGTTTTGATTTGTCCAGAATTCGAAGAATCATGCCTTGCCTTTCAAGATCACTGCGCTGATCGCAATAGGAACATAACGCCAAGATCGCCTGAATACAAGAATATCAGGTAGAAATCAAAGCTCCACGGGAGGCGTGCCAGGTGTATCTTGATGTTATACGGCACTTGATTGCTCGCCTGAATCAACCATGGGATATGAGCCGCGTGGAAGAGACACTTCTTATCGAGGCCGGTGTTGAGTGCCCAAGCCTGCGGTAATGAACACTGCTGTTGCCTCGCGCTCCACGTCAGCCGTGTGCCAGATGCCAGGTGCATTGACTGCGTACTGGCCAGGGCCCAAAGTTACGGCCGAACGGGCACCATCAGGATCCTCTTGGTGGAGGATCATTGATCCGGACGTGCATAGAACGACTTCGCTTCCATGCGGGTGCATTTCCCACATGGCCCACGACACGTTGAATTTGTGCATGCTTACGAGACGCCCCTCAGCGCCATCCCCTGCATGCCGAGAAGTGTAGTCCTCATACCAATCCATTGCACCTGTGAACAATGGTTCAACATCGGCAGTTGCGCCAAGACCTAAATGCAGTGGATAAGCAGTCATGTCGAGTGCGCCCATGGGAAATACCCCTAGTCATCATGCCGAGAAATATAGCAGACGAAATCATAGATAACCGTATGGTATCCGTATAACGCCCAAGATCAGCGGCGGGCTGAATGTCATTATTGTCATCAAGGATGCTAGCCCCGCCCTCTGGATCTTGATGTTAGCTTGTCACAAACCACTTCTACGGACAGGTAACTGGAGACAGCACTGTTGCTAGGACAATCATCATTAGGAGCAAAACCTCAATAGCAAAACAGATGATAGCTTTGTTCAATAATGCCGCCTTCTTGCTGACGATACTCTCATTATGCTCAGCAGCTGCCACCAATGTTGTTAGTGCCTGTTTTCTAGCGTCTACGTTAGATAGTGTTCCATAATGGTCCATGGTAGCCAGTGAGAAGGGCAGCCCCTGCAGAGTTGATACGCGATATGCTTGCCATGCGAAGAACAGCATGGCTGAGAATGAAATGAACCAGGGAGCAAACAATAGTATTTTTATAACTGAGGGAAGAGTCTTAATAGATGGAATTGCGATTGCCGTAAGAATGCCGGCAAAGCCAATAACAGAACCAGCTCGAGAATTGCAGGTATCAAAAGCACGATCAGCATATTCAAACTTTCTTATGGCAAGTTCACTTACCCATGGGAGAAATGGCTCTAAGTGGTCGCCAGGCTCAGATCGAGATTCATTGCTCTTTGGCACACTAGCCATGAATATAAACTCTGCATAAACTGAGTTAAGGGGATCCTTCTTTACTGCTGTTGCTGGTCTTGGCGCTGTTGGTATTGAAAATCTTCTGTGCGAGGTTTGGGCCAGTCTGACTGCTGTCTTGGTTTCTTCTCGACTTGTTTTGAATCACCTTGCTTCTCATCGAGCTTCCCTGAAGGCTGCTTTGCCATTGAGCCGCACCAACCTAACGTCATTGATATCATGGCATGATTATCTTTGTCACTCAAGCTCTCAGGGCTTAATGTCTCTTTACGGTAAAGCCAACGCTCGCATCAGCGGCGCGGGCCTCCCGCGTCCGCTGGATGGGGTTGTTGGGCTTACTTCAGCGGGGCTTGTTGCGCCTGATCAAGCCAGCAATCAGGACAATGACACCAAGTAGCATCCCTGTAGACGCAGGAATAGCCATGCTCATTGCGGCCCAGTACATCGTTTCAATCGCATATTGCCTGAATCCACATGGGTAAGTCTCACCGAGCCAGCCTCCGCATTGACCGGAATAGGCCGGGAGCCACACCAAGACGCTGAAGAAAAAGCCGGCAATGAAGGGTCCGATCAATGCAAGCGGGAGCTGAAACCATGCCGACCGACCGGAGGCTTGCCGAAAGACAGAGATCCACACGGCTAAAGGCGGTAATATAATCAGCACCTTTAAAATGCTGATGAAGGATAGGGCGATAACGATGTCCATGATGTTTGAACTAACTGCGGAGCCTTGCCTAGCGACAAGTCGATCGCAATGCTTTTCTCACTAGGCAACCTTGATGCCTAACGCTGCCCCTGAGTGGCAGGCAAGGAGCTTGGGGAGGCGAAGCTGAATGCTAATGGAGGCCTGTCCACTCGAGGGGCTTGTTCGGCTTCCAAAGGTTGCATGAGAATAGCCAAAATGTGTTGTTCACGCCATAGCGCTGTATTCACAGTCTTACAGAAATCACCCAAATAAGCCCACCCGCTGCAGCCAATGGGATAATAAAGAATAGAGCCACTACGGCTGCGCAGCCATCCTTCGCATCCTGTGCCTGAATCCTTTTTGCAGATTTTACCGGCTGCTTTTGATCTGATCGATCCCGATACACCTTAAATTCTCTTCCGATTAACATCTCAGCCTGCTTGTAGGCCAAGGTCGTTCGAGATGCGTGAGCATGTGACTCACTCCATCCACCTTGCTGTGCCCGAAAACGGAGATAAGTGGGAGAGCGGAAAAGGGACTTGGCGGCTTTTTCATCTTGCAAGAACTCTTCAGCCAATACGAGAAGACGAGAATCATCTGGTGCTAGAGATTCACTGACATTGGAAGACATGAGGTCGATATAAGCATTGTAGATATACCAGGCAACAAGTTTGGTCTTATCAGGATCTGTATCAAGATGCTCCCACGCACGGGCAAAGAGCATCGCTGCACCAGTATATTCAGTAATGTCAGTTACGCCTATGCCCCTGGCACTTCTAATCTCAACATCTGCAGGAAAGCTGCTATGCCGCCAGATTTCTTTTCCATCTTCATCGGTGCACCACAGAAGCTCCTCTAAATCTCGCCCTTGCTCATAGGAGATCTCATCGGGAACTGTTAACCCAGCGGCCCTGCCGCCATGAACAAGATTCCTCTTAATTGCTTGATTAATAAGATTGGAGACCTCATAAAAAGAAGCATTGGCGAGGGTATCTTTAATCCCGAGTTTCTCAGCATATTCAAGCTGTCTCTCTGAGGGTGGCTTCGGATCAATCTCTACATACGCCTCAATGACCGTTCCGTCATCTTTCGCGACTTCATATAGATTCTGCTCATCTAGCGCTTCATAGATTCTTTGCCTCTTACGGCCAGACTCGGCCCCTCTGCCGTCAACCTTGAATTGTCGGAGAGGCTGTTGATCCCGCCAAAGCATGATTCAATCGAGGTTAGATTCGTTGTTGAAATGTAGTACGGCTGTCAACCGGTCAGTGAGGCACTCATGTCCACGTTATAGCAGCTTCCGCGAGTAAGCCGAACGCTCGCCATCACCAGGCCGCACAGAGCTAGGGAAGTAGATGCAATCCTTTCGGTGGCGGCTCTGGTGCATGGCGGTGTTAGCTGATCAGGGACTTGACCTGGGGCGCCGGCGCTCCACGAAGTAGACCTTCCACACTTAAGTCCTCATCAATATCTGGCCAATAGATTCCATAGCCAGCCCCAGCAATCTCCCAATTCACGCGCTCCTGAGAGGTGGCGTGCAGAAGACGCGGATACCAGGCGAGAGGCACCGAGATGGATCGTCCATCAGCCAGGTCGACAGTCAGCTTGTCCTCTGTGCAGGCAACGTCGGTGACCCGCTCTCCAGGGTTAGCCATGAAACTCCTCCCACGCTTTCATCAGGTTAGCTCTGTTCATGCTGACCAGCCGCTCAATCTCACGAAGCTCGTTGGCCTTAAAACCAAGGCTTGAGGAAAGTGCGACTGGAGAGAGCCAGACTTTGCATGATGCCTGATCTCTATCCACATGAACATGAGGAGGTTCGTTTGGCTCGTGACTGTAGAAGTAGAACCTATAAGGGCCGCTTCTGAGGATTGTCGGCATCCGTGATCGCAACCATCACTCCGATGATACCGAGCGCGGCTTTCCTGTGCAGCTAACGCTGATTGGGCGGACCCAGTGAAAGCCTCGCTGTGCCTACCCAGTGAAGCCTAAGAGAGGTAAGGACTGAAGGCAAAGAGACACAAACTCAGGCCAGACCAATGATCCCAGGCTTTCCAAGCCAAGGGACCCAGGTTTTCGGCGGACCCGTATAAAACAGTTCATTTTGTTACAGAAGGTCGGCCGGACTGCTGACTCCCAAGGGCCCGCGGTTGAGCACATGCGTATAGATCAAGGTTGTCTGCACATCCTTATGCCCCAGCAATTCCTGGATCGTGCGGATGTCCTGGCCCCGCTCCAGGAGATGGGTGGCAAACGAATGGCGGAAGGTGTGGGGTGACGCCGGCTTGTGGATCCCTGCAGCAAGCACCGCTCGCCGCACGGCCTTCTGAATCAGGCTGGGATCGAGATGGTGCCGGCCCTGCTCACCCGTGGCCGGATCGCACCATCGGTGGTGTTGTGGAAACACCCACTGCCAGCCCCACTCCACCGGAGCGTTGGGATACTTCCTTCCCAGAGCATGGGGTAGTGGCACCCGGCCATAGCCCTCGGCGAGATCCTGGCGATGCACCCGCCGCACGGCCACCAGGTGGTCCTGCAGCTGCTGGCCCACACGGTTGGGCAGCAGGCTGCGGCGATCCTTGCCGCCCTTGCCGTTGCGAACCGTGAGTTCGCGCCGCTGGAAATCCAGATCCTGCTTCAGCAGCTCCCGGTAGAGAAACAACAGTGCCGCCAGCGCCTGGTTCTGGGTGGAGGCACTCACTTTCCGTTCCACCGCCAGATGGGCGAGGAAGGCATTCACCTCAGAGCTGCCCATTTCCCGTGGGTGTCGCAGGCCGTGGAAGCGCAGGAAGCGCCGCAGCCACTGCTCATAGGTGTTCACCGGGCGGCTGGATCAAGCCTGCAGGGCGAGGGGCGGTCATTCGCTGGCCAGAGGAGCACAACCCAAGGATTCCCGCGACCGTCCATTCCCTCCCCAGTGGGCCACGGCAGCCCTGCCGGTCGCGCCTGCAAGATGAAGGCCAACGCCTCCCTCCACCCCTGAATCAGGAAACCCTGCTGTTTGAGCCCGCCGTGCCGGAGCTGGGGGCGCTGAAGGCGGTGCTGGCCTTTCCGAGCACCTATTCAGTGGGGATCACCAGCCTGGGCTACCAGGTGGTGTGGGCCAGCCTGGCCAGCCGCAGCGATGTGGATGTGCGGCGCCTGTTCACCGACCAGGGCGATCCGCCTCACCGCCAGCTCGATCTGTTCGGCCTGTCGCTCAGCTGGGAGCTCGATGGCCCCGTGCTGCTCGATCTGCTGGAGCAGCTGGGCATTCCGCTCTGGAGCCAGGAGCGGGGCGAGCGCGATCCGATCGTGTTCGGCGGCGGTCCGGTGCTCACCGCCAACCCCGAACCGCTGGCGCCCTTCTTCGATGCAGTGCTGCTGGGCGATGGCGAGCTGCTGCTGCCCGCCTTCATCGATGCCGTCCAGGCCCGGCGCCAGGCGCCACGGGCCGAGCGACTGCGGGCACTCGCCCAGATTCCCGGCATCTACGTGCCATCGCTGTACGCCCCTCGCTACGGCACAGCAGGAGAGCTGCTGGCGGTGGAGCCGATCGAGCCTGGCCTGCCGGCCACCATCGCCAAGCAGACCTGGCGCGGCAACACCCTCAGCCACTCCACCGTGATCACCCCGGAGGCGGCCTGGCCCTCCATCCACATGGTGGAAGTGGTGCGCAGCTGCCCGGAGCTGTGCCGCTTCTGCCTGGCCAGCTACCTCACCCTGCCCTTCCGCACCCCCTCCCTCGACGACGGCCTCATCCCCGCCGTGGAGAAGGGCCTCACAGCCACCCAGCGGCTGGGCCTGCTGGGGGCCTCCGTCACCCAGCACCCGCAGTTCGCCGACCTGCTCACCTGGCTCGATGGCGATCGCTTCGAGGGCACGCGCGTGAGCGTCAGCTCGGTGCGGGCCGCCACCGTGACCCCCCAGCTGGGGCGGATCCTGGCCAAGCGGGGCAGCAAGTCGCTCACGATCGCGATCGAAAGCGGCAGCGAACGCATGCGCCGGGTGGTGAACAAGAAACTCGCCACCGAGGAGATCTTCGCCGCCGCCCGCTACGCCAAGGAAGGCGGGCTCACTGGCCTGAAGCTCTATGGCATGGCCGGTCTGCCCACGGAAGACGACGCCGACATCGAAGCCACCGCCGATCTGCTGCTCGCCATCAAGGCGGCCACGCCGGGCCTGCGGCTCAGCCTCGGCGTCAGCACCTTCGTTCCCAAGGCCCACACCCCCTTCCAGTGGGAAGGAGTGCGGCCGGAAGCGGAGAAGCGGCTCAAGCGGCTGGCCCGCCGCCTTCAACCCAAGGGCATCGAGCTGCGGCCCGAGAGCTACGGCTGGAGCGTGATCCAGGCGTTGCTCTCCCGCAGTGACCGGCGCCTGGCGCCGGTGATCGCCGCCGTGCGCGGCCGTCACGGGCAGCTGGGCGGCTGGAAGGCCGCCTATCGCGACGCGCTGGCCGCCGCACCCGCTGCGCTGCCGTCACCACCGCCCTGGCAGGAGGTGATCCACCAGCGCTGGCCCCATGAAAAGTTGTTGCCTTGGGAACATTTGGAGGGACCGCTCCCAAAGAGCCTCCTGCAGCGGCACCATGATGAAGCTCTTGAACCAGCCAAGGGCTGATCCCCCGGATTTCGAGCGATGGGCCACTCTCAAACGCCCTCTGGCCAAAGCAATCTGAGCCCATCCATCCCACGGGCGGCCTGGGATCTTGAGGCAGGCACAACGGCCCCGAGCGGACAAGCCGAAGGTCCCGACGGCCCGGTGCAACAACTGCTCGTCCAGTGGCGCCTCAACATCGACGCCGCCAGGCGCACGTCCATCCACCGGGAGCTGGGGGGAACAGTCCTGCGCTCCATCCACACCCTGCCCATGCAACAGGCCGGGGAGGGGGTGCTGGATGTGGTGCGGGCACCCGCGGATGCCCAGGCCAGGGAGCGACTGCTGCGGAGCTACGGCCAGCGATACGAAGTCTTGTTCGCTGAACAGGATGGGCGCGTTGGCATCCAGCAGGTCAGCAACGATCCCTCCCTCAGCACGCTCTGGGGCATGCAGAGCACTGGCTTCGGCTCTGGCGCAGTCGGTGCCTGGGGGCGGGACATCACCGGGACCACCACCACGGTTGTGGGAATCGTCGACTCCGGCATCGATTACACCCACCCCGACCTCTACCTCAACATCTGGCTGAACCAGGGCGAGCTCCAGGGCCTGAGCTTTTTCAGCTCACTGGTCGACACCGATGGCGACCAACTGATCAGTTTCCGCGACCTCAACAACGCCACCAACCGTTCCAATCCCGCCGCCGGGCTCACCGACTGGAACGGCAACGGCTACATCGATGCCGGGGACATGCTTGACAGCCGCTCAGGCTGGGAAAACGGGGTCGACAACGACAGCAATGGCTACAGGGATGACCTGATCGGTTGGGACTTCGCCAACAACGACAACGACCCCTACGACGACAACAGCCACGGCACCCATGTGGCTGGAACCGTCGGGGCCATGGGCGGCAATGGCCTGGGCGTGGCAGGCGTGAACTGGCAGGTGCAGATGGTGCCCCTGAAGTTCCTCGCCCGCTCAGGCAGCGGCAGCCTCAGCGATGCCGTATTGGCGCTCGACTATTTCACCACCGCCAAGATCCAAGCGGGCCAACGGGGGGAAACAGGCCAGTTCGTGGGCACCAATAACTCATGGGGCGGTGGTGGCTATTCCCGGGCCCTCGAAAACGCGATTGATCGGGCCACCCAACAGGATTTGCTGTTCATCGCGGCAGCCGGTAACGGCGGCCTCGACGGCATCGGCGACGACAACGACCTCAATCCCAGCTACCCCTCCAATTACGCCAGCAGCAACGTGATCGCCGTGGCTGCGATCACCAGCACAGGCGCCCTGGCGAGATACTCGAACTTCGGGTCGGTGTCGGTGGATCTCGGGGCGGCTGGTTCCTCCGTCTTCTCCACCGTGCCCGGGGGGGGCTACGGCAACAAGAGCGGCACCTCGATGGCCTCGCCCCACGTCGCAGGAGCAGCGGCGCTGCTCAAGTCGGCGTTTCCCAGCGCCACCGCCGCCCAGATCAAGCGGGCCTTGCTCGAATCCGCAACCCCCACAGCCTCTCTGGCCAACAAGACCGTGACAGGGGGCCGGCTCAACATCCCCGCCGCCCTCGACCGGCTGGGCGCGCTGGTGGTGGACCCAACCCTGCCGATGGTGTCGGTGGCAGCCAGCGGTGCTGCAGCGGCGGAAGCAGGCCAAGCGCCCGGCTCCTTCACCCTCACCCGCAGTGGCGGGACCCTCGGCCAGTCCCTGACGGTGAGCTTCAGCCTTGGCGGCACGGCCACCGCGGGCGACTACGCGCCCAGCCTGGGCAGCACCATCACCTTTGCCAGCAACCAGACGTCCGTCGTGCTCACCATCACGCCGGTGGACGACACGCTGGTGGAGGGTCCGGAAACCCTGGTCCTCAATCTTGCGCCAGGCTCCGCCTACGCGATCGGCACGGGCTCGGCCACGGTCACCATTGCCGACAACGACGCTGCGCCACCGCCCCCAACCAACCAGATCCTCTGGGGCACCACTGGCAACAACACCGTCACCGGCGGCAATGGCGACGATCGAATCGCCGGAGTTCCCTCCAGCGGCACCTCGGCCGCAGCCTTGGGCCGCAACCAGATTGACAGCCTCACCGGCGGCGGCGGCCGGGACACCTTTCTCCTGGCCGACAGCCGCGGCACCTTCTACAACGATGGCTCCCGCCTCTCCCAAGGCACTGAGGACTATGCCCTGATCAAGGACTTCAATGCCGCCGACGACAAGCTGCAGCTGCGCAGCGATTCCCAGTACCTCTACCGCTTCTCGGGAGGATCCACCGAGATCTTTCTGGGCAACGGCGATAACCGCTTCAGCAATGCGGATGAACTGATCGGGAAACTGGAAGGGGTCAACCTCGTACCAGGGACGGGCGCCTACATCCTTGGAACCGGCAACAGCTGGACGACCTTCATCTGACCAGACCTTCATCTGACGATCGGCCTCAACCAGATCGGGCCCGGATCGGGCATGCCCTGAGGTGATCAGCCCTTGGTCAAGGTCTGAGGGTCGGGATGATGCCTTTCGACTGTGCGCAACCCCGCCAGGAGTATCCACCCGGCGATATTGATGCGGCTGTCGTACATCGGAATATCGGTGGCGTGAAGGACCACCAGCACCAGGGTTGCCGCCCACCAGGCCCGCTCGAACACCGGCTCCCTGGCAATCCCAAGCCGCGCCGCACGGATCAGAAGCCACAGCACGATCGCCACCACGCCCACGGCAGCCGGCAGGCCGTGGCTGACCGCCAGGTCAATCACCACGTTGTGGGGGTGGCCATGCCACTGGCCCGTACGCAGCGGGTAGATCACGCTGAAGGCCGCCGCGCCCCAGCCCAGCCAAGGCCGCTCGGCGATCAGCATCAGAGCCACGCCCCACTGGCTGAGCCGGGTGCTGGCCAGATTTCGCTCACCGGCGAACTTGACGTCATTCAGGCGGGCCCAGATCGCCTCAGGCACCAACGCGCGGGCGGGGGCCTGCAGCAACGCCGGCACGCCAGGCAGGCTGGCCAGGATGACGGGCAGCAGCAGCAGCAGCAAAAGCGGCAGCAGCCATGGCCAGCTGATCGGCCCGGCCACGATTGGGGCCGCCAGCACCAGGGCCCCCCAGGCATTGCGTGAATCGGTGAGATAGAGGGACGTAGCCAGAAGGGCAGCCAGACCGAGCGCCGCAGCACGCCGCTGCCAGCTCTGGCCTGCCTGCAGCAGTGCCGCCAGCGCGAAGGGCCAGGCCAGTGCCAGCCAGGCACCGGCGATGTTGGCGTAGTCGAACAGGCCGGAAAAACGCCCGTCAGGCGTACCCCCCTCGCCGATGTGCCAGATGATCGCTCCACCCAGGATCTGGAACGGCCCGGACCAGCCCCACCACAGCTGGCCCAGGCCCGTAACGATCACCGGCACCGTGCCGGCCAGCAGCCAGAGCCCCACGCGGCGGCGGGCAGCGGCGCTGGCCACATACGGCTGAAAGCCCCAGAACGCCCAGAAGAAGGGCAGCCAGTTTCCCATCCCCACCCAGGCAAGCCAGCCGCTGGTGGCGCGGAAGCAACCGATCACCATCAAGGCAGCTACCACCAGCAGCACCCGGTTGACCTTGTCCTGGAGGAACCGTCCGCGGCGGCTGGCGGCCACAAGCGCGACCAGCAGCAGCAGGCCAGCGATCAGGGCGCTACTGGGCAGCACGAAGACCCCAAGCTGGAAGCAACGCCAACCCAGGGGTGGCGCCGTCTCGGGACGGCAGCTGTCGAGGCGGCGGATCGGCTCCCGCATGATCAGGAGAACACCGCTGTGCGGCCGCGGTAGACCATCACCTGGCCACGCAGGTGCAGGCGTAACGCCCGGGCCAGCGCCAGCCGTTCAGTGTCGCGGCCTTTACGGATCAGATCGTCCACGTCGTCGCGGTGACTGACGGTGATCGTGGCCTGCTCAATGATCGGGCCGCCATCGAGCTCCTCGGTCACGTAGTGGGCGGTGGCTCCGATCAACTTGACCCCCCGCTCCCAGGCGCGGTGGTAGGGCTGGGCCCCCTGAAAAGCGGGCAGAAACGAATGGTGGATGTTGATCACCGGCGGCGCCCCCAGCAGGAAGGCTGGGCTCAGCACCTGCATGTACTTGGCCAGCACCACCAGGTCGATGTCCAGCTCGCTCAGCAGTTGCCGCTGGGCCTGCTCCACCTGCTCGCGGCTGCCGGCGCTGATCGGCAGATGCACGAAGCGGGCACCGAAATCGGCAGCGAGCAGCTCAAGATCCGGATGGTTGGACACCACCAGCGGCACCTGCATCGGCAGCTCTCCGGCCCGCGTGCGCCAGAGCAGATCCACCAGGCAATGGTCCTGCCGCCCCACGAAGATCGCCACGCGCGGGTGGCCGTCGGAGAAGCGCAGCGTGCCTTCCCCCCCCAGCCGCTCGGCAAGAGCAAGCGCGGCCGGGCCGATCGCCTCCCGCGGCAGGCCGAAGCCCTCCACCTCCCACTCCAGACGGCTGAGGAACAGGCCGGCACCGGCATCGGTGTGGTGATCGGCATGGCGGATGTTGCCGCCATTGGCAGCCACCCAGCCCGAAAGGGTGCTCACCAGCCCAGGACGGTCGGGGCAGATCACCTGAAGGATCGCCGTTGGAAGGGTCATCACCGCCAGGATTGCCAGGGTCATTGTGCCGCCCGCCCTGGAGGGCCGGTCCCACAACCTGGGCGGGTGGTGTTGATCAGAGCCACAGCGCTGCATGAACGGACGTAAAGTCCGCTCGCCTGTTCCCGTCGTCATGGTCGCTCAGCTGGTTTTCGCGCTTCGTTCCGCCCTGAAGCGCTTCGCCGTGCTCAGCCTTTCCGTGGTGTTGTGCCTGGGGCTTGCCGCCTGCGACGGCAATCAGGCCCGCAAGCCTCCCTCGATCAGCCCGGCGGACATGGCCGTGATCCAGCGCCAGGCCGCAGGCTTCCAGGCCGCCAAAGACCGGCTGCCGGAACTGGCGGAGCTGATCAACGAACGCAACTGGGTGTTCACCCGCAACCTGATCCACGGTCCGATGCAGGAAGTGGGCCGCGAGATGCTCTACATCAACCAGCGGCTTCTCCCCGCCGATCGTCCAGCCGCCACCAAGCTCGCCAACCAGCTGAAGGCCGCCCTGGCCGAACTCGATGAAGCCGCCAAACTCCAGGACGGCGAGCGGCTGCGCAAGGGCTACATCAAGGTGGCCAGCGGTTTCGGCGCCTACAGCGACGTGATCCCCGCCGATCCGCTCGGCTGAGCCAACAGCCCCTCTGACGGCTCCTCCGCCCCATCTCCCGCCACCCCCCACGCCCGCGTCCCGGGTGGTGGTGATCGGCGCCGGCATCATCGGCCTGGCTGCCGCCTGGTGGCTCCAACGCCTCGGCCATGCGGTGGTGCTGGTGGATCCAGCCCCCCACGGTCCCCAGCCCGAAGGCAGCGGCAGCAGCGCCGCGATCGGAGTGCTGATGGGGGAGGTGTTCCACCGCAGCAGCGGCCGGGCCTGGCGGTTGCGGCAGCAATCGTTGCGGCTGTGGGAGCAGTGGCGCGCCGAGCTGGCCCTGGCCGGTCAGCCGGTGCCCCACCGACCGGGCCTGCTGTTGCTGGCCGCCGACGCTCAGGAGCTGGCGCGCCTCGAAGCTCTCGCCCTGAACCGCCAGGCCCTGGGCCTGGCCATGGAGCTGTGGCAGCGGCCGGCGCTGGAAGCCCTTCGCCCCGCCCTGCCGCACGGTGCCCTGGCGGGGCTGTTCTCCCCCCGCGACGGGCAGCTCGATCCCCTTGCCGCCATGGCCGCCTTCCGTCACGACGGCCAGACGCGTGGCCTGGAGCTGCGAGCGGATCAGGTGGAGGCCCTGGCGCGCCGCAACGACCGCTGGCAGGTGTCGCTGCAGGGTGGCGCTGGGCTGGAGGCCCCCTGGGTGCTGGTCGCCGCCGGCCTGGCCAGCCCGGCGCTGCTGGCGCCGCTCGGCCATGAGCGGCCGCTGGAGCCGGTGCTGGGCCAGGCCGCCGAGCTGGAGATCGGCCCTGAGCTCGCCGCTGCCTGGCCGGCGAGCGTGGTGTGGCGGGGCATCAACCTGGTGCCACGCCCGCAGCGGCGGCTGTGGCTGGGCGCCACCCTGGAGCCCGGCCTCAGCGCCGATCCAGCCCGCTGGAGCGCGCTACGCCAGCTGGAAGGCGCAGCACCGGAGTGGCTGGCGCAAGCGCGCGTGCAGCGCCACTGGCAGGGTTTGCGGGCGCGGCCGGCCGGGCGGCCGGCACCGTTGCTCGAGCAGCTGGAGCCGGGGCTGCTGCTGCTGTCCGGTCACTACCGCAATGGCGTGTTGCTGGCGCCAGCCAGCGCCGCCTGGGCCGCTGAAGTGATCGCTACCGGGAACAGGAGCCTTACCTGTCGTTAACGTTGGCAGCCGTGCCCTTGGATAGCTTCCGGGAGAAGCATTCCGCTCGCCCGTCGTCCCATGGCCTCCCCCACCCGATTGCACCGCCGTCCGTTCGCCCGTCTGGCGCTGCCACTCGGCCTGGGCGCGGCGTTGGCGCTCACGGCCTGCGGTGGCGGTAGCGGGGGCGGCGGGGGCGGCCAGCTCACCGGCACCCTCAACGGCGCCGGCGCCTCCTTCCCCTCCTCCATCTATCAGAGCTGGTTCCAGCAGCTGGCCTCCACCGGCTTGAAGGTGAACTACCAGTCGGTGGGCTCCGGCGCCGGGGTGCGCCAGTTCATCGCCGGCACGGTGGATTTCGGCGCCAGCGATGCGCCGATGGATGCCGAGGACATTGCCAAGGTGAGCCGCGGCGCCGTGCAGGTGCCGATGACGGCCGGCGCCATCGCCGTGGCCTACAACCTGCCCGGCTGCGAGCTCAAGCTCACCCAGGCCCAGGTGGCGGATGTGTTCCTCGGCAAGATCAAGAACTTCAAGGAGCTGGGCTGCGCTGATCAGCAGATCAACGTGGTGTATCGCTCGGACGGCTCCGGCACCACCTACAACTTCACCAACAGCCTGGCCGCCTTCAGCGAAGGCTGGAAGAGCGGCCCCGGAGCTGGCAAAGCGGTGGCCTGGCCGGTGGGCGTCGGCGCCAAGGGCAACGAGGGCGTGGCCGCCAACCTGGGCCAGAACCGCGGCAGCATCGGCTACGTGGAAACCTCTTTTGTGAAGGGCGATCTGCAGGCGGCCGCCATTCAGAACAAGAGCGGTGACTTCGCCAAACCCGACAACGAAAACGCCAGCAAGGCGCTGGCCGCCATCGATCTCGGGCCCGACCTGATCGGCAGCGATCCCAACCCCTCGGCCGGCTACCCGATCGTCACCTTCACCTGGATCCTGCTCTACAAAACCGGCAACGGCGAGAAGGCCGAGATGCTCAAGAAGGTCTTCAACACCACCTTGTCGGAAGAATTCCAGAGCAAGGCCCCCACGCTGGGCTACGTGAGCCTGCCGGCTGAGGTGGTCACCAAGGCCAAGGCGGCTGTCGACAGCATCGGCAAGTAATCCCCGGCACACCGTCCACGGCCGGCTTCAGGCCCCGGCCTGCGCCAACGGCTTCCCAGCCCGGCTTCCTGCCATACCCGGATTCCTGCCCCTGAAGAGCAAAAAAATGCCCTCCCTGCGGAGGGCTTTTCTGCTGAGACGTGAGGGCCGGTGACAGGCCCGCAGGCCTGCCCGCCCGCTCACTTGCTCTCGGTGAACTCGGCGTCGATCACGTCGTCGGCGGCAGCACCGGAGGCAGAGGCACCATTGCCGGCCGCTCCGTTGGCCGCCGCCGCTTCAGCGGCACCGGCCTGCTGATACACAGAGGCGCCCAGGGCATAGAGCTCCTGTTGCAGCTCTTCGAGCAGGCTCTTCATGGCGGTGAAGTCTTCCTTCTCGACCGCTTCCTTGAGCTGCACGCGCTTGGCTTCCACCTTGTCCTTGGCGTCGGCGGCCACCTTGTCGCCCAGTTCGCCGAGCTGCTTCTCGGCCTGATACACGAGGGTTTCGGCCTGGTTCTTCAGGTCGATGCGCTCGCGCTTCTCCTTGTCGGCCGTGGCATTCAGCTCGGCGTCCTTCACCATCTTCTCCACCTCGTTGTCGCTGAGGGTGGAGGCGCCGGTGATGGAGATGCTCTGCTCCTTGCCGCTGCCCTTGTCCTTGGCGGTCACGCTGAGGATGCCGTTGGCGTCGATGTCGAAGGTGACTTCGATCTGGGGCACGCCGCGGGGGGCCGGAGGAATGCCGTCGAGACGGAAGGTTCCCAGGCTCTTGTTGTCGGACGCGAGCTCACGCTCACCCTGCAGCACGTGGATCTCCACGTTCGTCTGGCCATCCACCGCGGTGGAATACACCTCCGACTTCTTGGTGGGGATGGTGGTGTTGCGGGTGATCATCTTGGTCATCACGCCGCCCAGGGTTTCCACACCCAGCGACAGCGGGGTGACGTCGAGCAGAAGGATGTCCTTCACCTCACCGGCCAGCACACCGCCCTGAATGGCGGCGCCCACGGCCACCACTTCGTCGGGGTTCACCGTCTGGTTGGGGTCCTTGCCGGTGACCCGCTTGACCAGTTCCAGCACCGCGGGGATGCGGGTGGAACCCCCCACCATCACCACCTCATCCAGCTCACTGCTGGCGAGCTTGGCGTCCTTGAGGGCCTGCTCCACCGGCACCCGGCATCGATCGATCAGCTTGCTGGCCAGCTCCTCGAACTTCGCCCGGGTGAGGGTGACATCCAGGTGCTTGGGGCCTTCCGGCGTGGCCGTGATGAACGGCAGGTTGATCTCGCTCTGGGTGGCGCTGGAGAGCTCGATCTTGGCCTTCTCGGCCGCTTCGGTGAGGCGCTGCAGGGCCTGCTTGTCCTGGCGCAGGTCGATGCCTTCGTTGGCCTTGAAGGAATCCGCCAGGAAGTCGACGATCACCTTGTCGAAGTCGTCGCCACCCAGGTGGGTGTCGCCACTGGTGGAGAGCACCTCGAACACGCCATCGCCCACTTCGAGCACGGACACGTCGAAGGTGCCGCCGCCGAGGTCGAACACCAGGATGCGCTCGTTGCTCTTGCGATCCAGGCCATAGGCCAGGGCCGCCGCGGTGGGCTCGTTGATGATGCGCAGCACTTCGAGGCCGGCGATCTTGCCGGCGTCCTTGGTGGCCTGGCGCTGGGAGTCGTTGAAGTAGGCGGGCACCGTGATCACCGCCTGGGTGACGGTTTCACCGAGGTACTTGCCGGCGTCTTCCGCCAGCTTGCGCAGCACCTGGGCCGACACTTCCTCCGGGGCGAACTGCTTGTTCAGCACCGGGCACTTGACCTTCACATTGGCGCCCACCTTTTCGACGCCGTAGCTCACTTCCTTCGATTCTTCGTTCACTTCCTCGACCCGGCGGCCGATGAAGCGCTTGACCGAATAGAAGGTGTTTTCAGGGTTCATCACCGCCTGGCGCTTGGCGATCTGCCCCACCAGCTGGTCCTGGTTCTTGGTGTACGCCACCACCGAAGGCGTGGTGCGGAAGCCTTCAGCGTTGGCAATCACCGTGGGCTTGCCGCCCTCCATGACCGCCACGCAGCTGTTCGTCGTGCCCAGATCAATCCCAACAACCTTGCCCATGGTGTCCCACCTCCTCTGATCGGATCGTGTTCTTACCGCTGCATCCTCAGCAACAGGGGCCTGGCGAGGCGAGGGGTGGTTTCCGAACTGCAGCCGTACCACTGGCTCTTCTGTGGTGCAGCCGGGCCCGTGGGGAGGGCGCAGCTGATGGTGCTTCCCATGGCGCCGCCGCTGGGCCACCGATGATGCCGCAGAGGCCCCGGAGGCCTCCGCTGCCGCTGGTGGCACCGCCGCAAGCCCCCTATGACCCACACCATCACCGGCCAGACCGCCCTGCTGGGCGTGCTCGGCGATCCGGTGCGCCATTCGCTCTCGCCGGTGATGCACAACGCCGCCCTGCGGGCACTCGGCCTTGACTGGATCTATCTGGCCCTGCCGGTGGCTGCCGCCGACCTGGCCACGGTGGTGCGCGGCCTGGAAGCCGTCGACTGCCGCGGCCTCAACGTCACCCTGCCCCACAAACAGGCCGTGGCCGCACTGGCGGCGGAACTCAGCCCCCTGGCCCGCCGGGTCGGGGCCGTCAACACCCTGGTGCGCCGCGAGGCGGGCGGCTGGCTGGGCACGAACACCGATGTGGACGGCTTTCTGGCACCCCTGCGACAGGCGGCGGCGGGCGGCGGGGCCGGCGGCTGGAGCGGGCGGCGCGCCGTATTGCTGGGTTGCGGCGGCAGTGCCCGCGCCGTGGTGGCCGGTCTCACCGAGCTGGGTCTGGGGCGCATCACCGTGGCCGCCCGCGACCACGGCCGCCTGGCGGCCTTCCAGGCGAGCTGCGGTGACTGGGCGCCGGCCCTGGACAGCTGGCTCTGGAGCGCACCCGCTGGCCGTGGGGACGGCAACGCCGCCGCTGCTGGCCCCAGCCTGGCGCAACGCCTCAACGAGGCGGATCTGGTGGTGAACAGCACGCCGGTGGGCATGGGCGCGCCCGCCAGTGCTTCGGCAGCCATGGCCGCCACCCGTTCCCCCCTGACGGCAGCCGAGCTGGAGGCACTGCGCCCCGGCACACTCGTCTACGACCTCATCTACACGCCTCGCCCCACCCCGCTGCTGCAGGACGCCGCCGCCCGGGGCTGCCACACCCAGGACGGCCTGGAGATGCTCGTGCAGCAGGGGGCAGCCGCCCTGCAGCTCTGGCTCCAGGCGGCCGGCCAGGCGCTGCCGGTGCCTGTCGACGCCATGCGCGAAGCGGCCACAGCGTGGCTGGCGGCACCTACCGTGGGCTGACCCGGCCCCGGCTGATGGACATCCCCATCTGGCAACGTTTTCTGGCCGTTCTGGCCTACCTGCTGCCCTGGAGCGACGCCCTTCCCTTCGGCAGGGACCTGTTCGGCCTCTTTCCACTGCTGCAGTGGCTGGCCGTTCCGGCGCTGCCGCTGGCCACCCTCCAGCAACTCGTTCCCTTCGGCGGGTTCGTGATCTTCCTGGTGCTGTTTCTGGCGGTGGTGCGCAACCCGCGGGTTCCGTACTTCATCCGCTTCAACGTGCTGCAGGCGATCCTGATCGACATCGTGCTGATCCTGGTCTCGCTCACCTTCCAGATCCTGCTGAGCCCCCTGGCGGGCAGCTTCGCCGTGCGCACCCTCAGCAACACGGTCTTCCTCGGCACGCTGCTGCTGGTGCTGTTCTCCGTGGTCCAGTGCGTCCGCGGCAAGGAACCCGACATCCCCACCGTGTCCGAGGCGGTGCGCATCCAGCTCTACTGAGGCGCCGCTGAAGCCCCGGACAGTCCGGCGGGTAGGGTGGTAAGTCCGTCGCTGGTCGCCAACAGGCTGCCGGCCTCATCCGAGCCCGTCACGGAGCTTTCACTCCCGCCATGTCGCAGAAGCCTTACTACGAAACGATGTACATCCTTCGTCCGGACATCCCGGAGGAAGAGGTGGAAACGCATGTCAACAAATACCGTGACATCGTCACCGAAGCCGGCGCCGAAGTGCTCGACACCCAGATGCGCGGCAAGCGGCGTCTGGCTTACACGATCGCCAAGCATCGCGAAGGCATCTACGTGCAGCTCAACCACAACGGCGATGGCCAGCAGGTGGCCCTGCTGGAGCGGGCGATGCGTCTCAGCGAAGACGTGATCCGTTACCTCACCGTCAAGCAGGACGGCCCGATGCCAGCCCCCCGCGCCGGTGGCGCAGCGGCGCCCGCCGAAGCCGAGGCTGCCATCGCTGTCGCCTCCTGACCCTGGGCCTTCACCGGCTGCTCCAGATCCGGGGACACAACACCGGGGTCGCAACGACTGCTGCAGTCGCGGCGGTCCCGGATAGCCTGAGTCCCATCTTGTCCCCCGTTCTGGACGTTGCCCGAACACGTCCCCTCCGACCGGTTCGGGTCTGACGACCCGACTGCCCCTCAGGCCAACGGCAGTGATCCGGAAACCCTTGAGGTTGATCTTCAAGCCACGCGGCTTGAGTTGCAGTCCAGCCAGATGCAGCTCCAGTCGGCCCACCTGCGTCTGAGCCGTACCCAGCAGGAGCTGGAGCAGGCGCGCCGTCACCAAGCGGAACTGGAATCTCTGGTTTCCGAGTTGCCTGAGATCTTCGAGCGCAAGTTCAAAGAACGCTGCGAGCCGATCCTGGAGCGCCAGAGGTTGCTGACGGAGGAGAACCAGTCGTTGCGGCAAACGCTCCAGCACGCGCTGCCTGGCCTCAACCCCCAGCAACGCATCTTGATGCCCGCTCCCGCGCCTGCCGCCGCACCGGGTCCGCCACCACCACCCACACCACCGTCCAGGGAGCGGCCCACCCAGCCGCGCACGCCGCTGCAGCCGCTGCACTGGTTGAAGAGCTCCCTGAGCGCCGCACCCCGTCTGCCGCAAACCCGGCACCAACTGCTGCTGATCGCCGGAGCGGTGGGCCTGCTCTCCCTCGGAGGCACCCTCGGATGGCATCAACTGCGGCAATCCCCCGCTTCCGCCCCCTCGGTGAACACCACTGCGTCAGTGGCGGAAGCGCAAGGGCAGGCCAAGAGCGGCAATGGCACCAGTGCCGCCACCCCCAATCCCGACGCTGTCGGGCCCAACGAAGTGGCCCTGCGCAGCAACGAGGACAACTGGGTGGAGGTGCGCAACGGCGCCGGTACCTACCTATTCGCGGGCTTGCTGAAAGGGGAGAAGCGATTTGCGCTCAGTGAGGGGCTGCAGGTGTTCGCCGGCCGTCCCGACCTGCTCACGATTCGACGCGCAGATGGCCCAGCCCGCCTGCTGGGGCGCATCAGTGACGTCGCCTGGGTCACCATCCAGCCCGGAGCCAGCGGCCGTGGCTCCGGGCCTGAAGCCGAAGCAACCCCCACCACGTCTCCGGCCATCGCGACTCCCAGCCCCTGAACTAACGCCGCCTCGCGGCGGCCCACAGGCGCGTGGGCAGGCCCCACATGTAGATGAACCCCTCAGCCGCCCGGTGATCGAAGCGATCGTCGGCACCGTAGGTGGCCATGTCGGGCATGTAGAGGCTTTCGCTGGAGGAGCGGCCGATCACGGTGGCATTCCCCTTGTGGAGCCGGATCCGCACCGTGCCGCTGACGGTCAGCTGGGTGCGGTCGAGGAAGCCGTCGAGCGCCTCCTTGAGCGGGCCGAACCAGAGGCCCTGGTACACAAGATCAGACCAGCTGGTTTCGATCTGGCGCTTGTAGCGCAGCACATCGGCGGCCAGGGTGAGGCTTTCGAGTTCCTGGTGGGCCTTGATCAGCAGCAGCAGGCCGGGGGTTTCATAGATCTCCCGCGACTTGATCCCCACCACCCGGTTCTCGATCATGTCGAGACGGCCGAAGCCATGGCTGCCGGCAAGGGCGTTGGCGCGGCGCACCAGCGCCACCGGATCGAGCCGTTCGCCGTTGATCGCCACCGGATTGCCCTGCTCGAAGCTGATCTCCACCACCTCGGGCTGCTCCGGCGCTGCGCTCACCGAGCAGGTCATGGCGTAAATCTCTTCGGGGGGCTCGACCCAGGGATCCTCCAGCGGGCCGGCCTCGATGCTGCGGCCCAGCAGGTTCAGGTCGATCGAAAAAGGTGAGGCCTTGCTCACCGGCACCGGGATGCCGCAACGCTCCCCATAGGCGATCGTTTCCTCCCGGCTCATGCCCCACTCGCGCGCCGGAGCGAGCACCTTGAGCTCGGGCGCCAGGGCCCCGATCGCCACATCGAAACGCACCTGGTCGTTGCCCTTGCCAGTGCAGCCATGGGCCACCGCATCGGCGCCCACCTCACGGGCCACCTCCACCAGGCGACGGGCGATCAGCGGGCGGGCCAGGGCGGTGGAGAGGGGATAGCGGCCTTCGTAAAGGGCGTTGGCGCGGATGGCGGGAAAGGCGAAGTCGGTGATGAACGGCTCGATCAGATCACCCACGATCGACTGGCTGGCGCCGGAGTCGAGCGCCTTGCGGCGGATCGGCTCGAGCTCATCGCCCTGGCCGAGATCGGCCGCGAAGGTGATCACCTCCTCCACGCCGAATTCGTTCAGGAGATAAGGAATGCAGACGCTCGTATCCACCCCGCCGGAGTAGGCGAGCACCACCCGTTTCGCCCGGGACGTCCGTTCCTCCTGTGTCATTCGCTCAGTGCCTCGCTCGGATCCGGTTGCTGGATTCTCCCCCAGCGGCGGGCGATCCAGAACCCCATCAGCAGCGGGGGCAGCAGCAGCAGAGCCCAGACGATCGCCGGCGTGGGCGTGAGCGCCACCGGCCAGCGGCGGCCGGCGGCCACCAGCAGGCCACTGAGCAGCAGGGCAACGGCCCATACCCGCAGAATCCCGACCGCCTTGGATGCCGACAAGAAAACGGGGCAGAGGCCTGATCTATGGTGGTGGATCGGCGAACCGGGCGCAGCGTTGGCTTTCCCAGCCTGAACATCCCCGCTGATCTGCATTCATGAGCACCCTCGACAGCGTCAATCCCTCCCTCACCCGCTACGGGCGGGAAGAGCCGGCACCGGTGCTCCCCCTGCGGGACGAACCGGACCTGCTGAGCTGGCTGGAAACCAGCGGCCGGCTGGTGGTGGATGAGGAAACCGCCGCTCCTGATGTGAGCACGGTGGAAGAGGAGGAGCTTTCCGCCCTGATGGGCGAGAAAGAGGATTACAGCCCAGCCGACGAAGCAAGCGACGAAAGCTGGGAAGACTGACCCTTCCCCTCCCATCCGTCCGGTTACGAGGAACGGGCCTGAACGGCCGCCATCGCCCCTGATCCTTGGCCTCCACCTCCCCGCTCACCGCTCCCGGCCGGCTGCGTTCTCCCGCCAGCGCCCTCACCCTGCTGCTCGTGGCGGCGGCCTTGGGCTGCGATCTCTGGTTCCGGGTGTCCCAGCTCACGCTGCCGCTGCTGCTGGCGGCGCTGGTGAGCTGGGCGCTCTGTGTGTGGGGGGTGCCGCGGCTGCGGGCCCTGAAAGTGGGCCAGGTGATCCGGGAAGACGGGCCCCAAGGCCACCTCAGCAAGGCCGGCACCCCCACGATGGGCGGTCTGCTGGTGGTGCCGGTGGGGGTGATCGTGGGCGGGCTGATTGCTCCGACCGATGAGCGCCTGCTGGCGGTGGCCGCCATCACCCTCGCCTTCCTGGCGATCGGCGGCTTCGACGACTGGCGCAGCCTCACCCGCCGCACCAACACCGGCCTGACCCCGAAGGGGAAGCTGGTGCTGCAGGCGCTGGCGGCGCTGCTGTTCCTGGCCTGGGGCAGCTGGCGTGGCTGGTTCGGCGGCGATGTGGGCCTGCCGTTCGGCTGGGTGCTGCCGCTGGGCCTGCTGCTGCTGCCGCTGGGTCTGTTCGTGTTCCTGGCCGAAAGCAACGCCACCAACCTCACCGATGGCCTCGACGGCCTGGCGGCAGGCTGCGGCGCCGTGGTGTTCACCGGCTTCGCCCTGGAGCTGATGCTGCGTGGCCACAGCGGCGACCCTGCCATGGCCGGCTTCTGCGCGGCGATGGCGGGCGCCTGGCTGGGCTTCCTGGGCCACAACCGCCACCCCGCCCGGGTGTTCATGGGCGACACCGGCTCGCTGGCGATGGGGGCGGCGCTCACGGCGGTGGCCCTGCTCACCGACAGCCTCTGGCCCCTGCTGGTGATGGGCGGGGTGTTTGTGGCCGAGTCCCTGTCGGTGATCCTGCAGGTGTGGGTGTTCAAAGCCACCAAGGGCCCCGATGGGCAGGGCAGGCGGCTGTTCCGCATGGCGCCGCTGCACCACCATTTCGAGCTGGCGGGCAACCCGGAACAGCGAGTCGTGGTGGGGTTCTGGCTCGCGAGCGTGGCCTTGGTGCTGCTCGGCCTGCTGCTGCTGCCCTGAGCCTCGAGCGCTGCGGCGCAGGGCGGAGCTGAGCAGAATTGAGGCGGAGCTGAGCAGAATCGAGAGGGTGGCTCCCACCCCCGCGTCCATTTCCCGCACTGCGAGCGTCGCCTTGGCTTACTTCACCTGGAAGGAAACGGGCCTGACGGCCGATTGCGCCAGCCTCGAGGCGATGGCAGCTCGCTTTGAGGAAGCCGCCGGCCTGATGCGGCGCATGGCGCAGGAGGGCTTCCAACTGGAGCGGCACAGCGACGGCCAGCACATCACCCACGCGGATGCACAGGTGTTCGAGGCCTATGGCTTCGTGAGCGAGGAGCCGCCGGTGCGCCAGCTCGACCTGATCGCCGATTCCTGACCGGGCCGGGCTGATGGCGGCGTTTTGATCGGGGCGTTCTGTTGCGGGCCTGCTGGCTGAAGCAGTGGGTCGCGGCGGGTAGGTCGCGGCGCTCAGGAGCGCCGCAGGAAGCCCACCAGCCACACGATCACGAACGCCAGCGAAGAGAGGCCGAGATAGATCAGCACACCATTCTGCAGGCCGTCGATGGTCCATCCGAACGGCAGCCCATCGACGCCGTCACCGGTGGACGCGAAGGCCAGAACGGCGGGCGAAACGATCAAGGCAGGCGGGGCCGACACGCTGCTCTTCTAGCAGGGCCAAGCGGGGGAGCAGGATCAAGGGCACCTGCCCCCCCGTGATGACGGCGCCCACCTTCCCTCGCACCCTGATGCTGCTGGGCAGCGGCGAGCTGGGCAAAGAAGTGGCCATCGCCGCCCAGCGCCTCGGTTGCCGCGTGATCGCCGTCGACCGCTATGCCGGTGCGCCCGCCATGCAGGTGGCCGATGCGGCGGTGGTGGTCCCGATGACCGATGCGGCGGCGCTGCTGGCCGTGGTGCGGCGCCACCGGCCGGATCTGGTGATCCCGGAGATCGAGGCCCTGGCCGTGGATGCCCTGGCTGAACTGGAGGCGGAAGGCGTCACCGTGATTCCCACGGCACAGGCCACAGCCGTGACCATGAACCGTGATCGCATCCGGGATCTGGCCGCCGGCACCCTGGGCCTGCGCACCGCCCGCTTCGCCTATGCCAGCAGCGCCGAGGAACTGGCCGCCGCCGCCGCGCCGCTCGGTTGGCCCGTGGTGGTGAAGCCGGTGATGAGCTCCTCGGGCAAGGGGCAGAGCGTGGTACAGGGCCCCGAAGGCATCGCAGCGGCCTGGGAGGCGGCGCTGGCGGGCGCGCGCGGGGCCGGCGCGCGGGTGATCGTGGAGGAGTTCCTGCAGTTCGAGCAGGAGATCACCCTGCTCACAGTGCGGCAGTGGAACGGCCCCACGCTGTTCTGCCCGCCGATCGGCCACGTGCAGGAACGGGGCGACTACCAATGCAGCTGGCAGCCCGCCTGCCTCGCACCGGCTCAGCTGGAGGCGGCCCAGGCCATGGCCTTGAAGGTCACCGATCACCTGGGCGGTGCCGGACTGTTCGGCGTGGAGTTCTTCCTCACCGGTGCTGCCGGCTCCACGGACCCCGGCGCGGTGGTGTTCTCGGAACTCTCGCCCCGGCCGCACGACACGGGCCTGGTGACGCTGGCCGGCCAGAACCTCAGCGAGTTCGAGCTGCACCTGCGCGCCGTGCTGGGGCTGCCGATCCCCGCCATCCAATCCACCGGTCCCGCCGCCAGCCGGGTGATCCTGGCCGGCGAGCAGCTCAACAGCGTGGCCTACACCGGCGTGGCGGCAGCCCTGGCCGAACCCGACACCACCGTGCTGCTGTTCGGCAAGCCGGAGGCACGGCCCCACCGGCGCATGGGTGTGGCCCTGGCGCGCGGCACCGATCTGGCTGAGGCAAGGGAGCGGGCCGATCGCGCCGCCGCCCGGGTGGAGGTGGTGGCAGGTCCCTGACCTGGCCAGCCAGGGGAATGGGTTTTATGGTGCGGCCATCGGAAACCTCAATGCCCAAGGCCCAGTCGCGTCGTAGCCCTCTCTCCGTCACGGCCCGGGTGCAAGACCTTGGGTCGACTGCTGACCCTGCCGCTGGCCTTCAGGATGGCGCGCCGGTGGAAGGTGCACCACGCCGGGGCAATGGTGG
The DNA here is from genome assembly GCF_024345695.1 of Synechococcus sp. L2F. NCBI lineage: Bacteria > Bacillati > Cyanobacteriota > Cyanophyceae > Synechococcales > Synechococcaceae > Synechococcus > Synechococcus sp. L2F. The sequence continues at coordinate 499,886 of NZ_JAGQBP010000002.1, forward strand.
CAAGAGCCCCCGTCGCCGTCTGCATCGCCCCTCTGCGCTGCTGGGTCTGGCCTGTGGAGTGGGCCTGAGCCTGCTCGTCACCGGGCCCCTTCCCCAGCTGCTGGGCTCCTTGATGGCCGGGCTGATGCGAGCGGCCCCCTCGGTGAGCAGCCTGGTGGCGCCCCTCGGCCTCGACCAGCACCGCATCGTGGTGCTGGGCACCGATCACGTGGCCGCCAATACCGATGTGATGTTCACCGTGGAGGTGCAGGACGGCATCACCCGGCTGACCCAGGTGCCGCGGGACACCTTCATCGAATCCGACCAGCACGGCGTGCTGAAGGCCAATGCCCTCTATGCCATGGGTGGTGTGGAGGAAGTGAAGGCACAGCTCACCAGCTTGCTGGGCACTCCGGTGGACCGCTACGTGCTGGTCAACCTCGATGCCGTGCAGAAGCTGGCCGACGCCCTGGGCGGTGTGGAGGTGGATGTGCCCAAGCGGATGTATTACACCGACAGCCGCCAGGACCTTTACATCGACCTCTACCCGGGCGTGCAGCTGCTCAAGGGTGAAGCCCTTGAAGGCTTCCTGCGCTACCGCAACGATGAACTGGGCGATCTCGGCCGTATGGAGCGTCAGCAGATGGTGCTGCGGGAAGTGTTCCGCAAGCTGGCCCAGCCCGGCACGGTGGCCCAGTATCCGGCGCTGATCAAGCTGGCCGGCGAGAACGTAAAAACCGATCTCACGCCGATGGAGCTGGGCGCCCTGCTCTCCACCATGGGCTCCACCAAGCTCAGCACCAACCGCCTGCCGGGGCGGCTCTTCTGGCAGGACGACCTGAGTTACTGGATGCCGGACGCCAACACCAACCATCCGGCCAGCAGCGACAGCGAAGAACCGCCGGCTTTCTGAGCGCTCCGGCTGCCGGCCCGCTCCATTTCAGCCTCAGGGGGTGCGCTCACGCAGGGCGCCGGTCACGTCCACCAGGGGAATGGTGGTGTCGCCCCAACCATTGGCTGGCAGCAGTTGCGGGGCACCCGAGCGCGGGGCGACCGCAGGCCCGGCCGCATAGGCAGCGTTGGTCCAGGCCAGGAGCAAGCCGCGCAGCACCCCACCACCCACCTCGTAGGTGGAACCGAGATTGAAGTGATCGCCGCCTTTGGCCAGCACGAGGCTGTGCCCACCGCCGGCATTGCGCGCCTCCAGGGACATGGGCGTGATCGCCTCAGGCCCGGCGGGCACCACCCAGTCACGGCTGCCGCTCACCAGCAGCACGCGGCTGGAGATGGACTGGGCCGCACCGGAGGCGAACAGCAGCGACATGGGCGGACTGACCGCGACCACCGCCTTGATGCGGGGATCCGCCAGCGCGGCGGTGTTGGCGGAGGTGAGGAAGCTGCACTGCAGGATCCAGCTGAGATTTCTGGAGGGATCGAAGGGGTCGTTGCAGAACTCGGTCAGGCGGGTGTCGCTGGGCCTGGCACCGGCCAGCTGCAGCACGGTTGTGGCGCCCCACGACTGGCCCATGGCCACCACGGAGTCGGTGCGGATGCCGGGCGGCAGGCCCAGGCCACCGGCGGCGACGGCATCGATCACGGCGCTCACATCCAGGGGCCGCATCCGCAGCTCCTCCGGGCCCGGAGGCGGCACCTTGCCGGAGAGCATGGCGCTCTGCTGCTGCCGGTCGCTGCCGGGGTGGCGGGGCAGGAGCACGGTGTAGCCGTGGCTGGCGAGATGGCGTCCCCAGCCCTCAAAGCTTTCCGGGCTGTCCCACAAACCGTGGGAGATCACCACCAGGCGGTTGTTGGCGCCTGTGGTCGGGCGGACCACCACCACGGACAACGGCTGGGGCCGGTAGGCCACGGGGATCGTCAGCTCAGCGCGTTGCGTGGCCAGTGGACCCGCTGAGCGCAGGGCCGGATCTTCCGCCGCCGCCGGCTGCGCGGCCAGCAGGGTATCGGCCGGCTGCTGCTGCCGCGCCAGCCGCTGCACGGCGAACAGGGCGCGGCTCAGATCGAGCGTGGCCGTTTTCCCGGGCAGGGCCCGCAGCACGGTGAGCATGGTGAGCGGACCCTTGGCCGCCGCCTGGTCGAGCACCCTGGAGAGGTCTTCGCCGGTGAACGGCTCCGGCAGCCCGTCGATGCCGCCGAGCGCTGACACCAGCAGCAGGGCCTGGTTCAGCAGGGGCGAGGTCGCGGAGGTATCGACCACAGCCGTCACCTGCAGCGGCAGCGGGGCATTGAAGAGGTCAACGAACTTGCGGCCCACCGCTCCATCGGTGGCCCGGTCCAGCTCGGCCAGGTCGCTGTTGCCGGCCAACAGGCTGGCAGGGCTGCTGAGCTCGCTGAGCTCCACCGTGAAGTCGGTTTCCAGCAGCGGCAGCCGCATCTGCACCCGCTCCAGCGCCTGGGCGCGGGAAGGCGCCAGGGCGAGGCCCCCCACCAGCCCGGCAACGGTCAGCAGGGCGGTTGCCGCCGGCTTGAATCGACGCTGGGCCACGACGTTGGAGCGGTGATGCCTCCATGATCCCCTCCCGCTGGCCGTTGCTCGGTTGGTGGTGATGGCTTCAGGCCGAAAGGGCCTCCGGTGGATGCTGAGCCAGCACCTGCTGGAGGTAGCGACCCGTGTGGCTGGTGGGATGCTCTGCCACCTGCTCCGGCGTGCCGGCCACCACGATCTGCCCGCCCTTGTTGCCGCCTTCGGGGCCCAGATCCACCAGCCAGTCGGCACAACGGATCACATCGAGGTTGTGTTCGATCACCACGATCGAGTTGCCCTTGTCCACCAGCCGCTGCATCACATCCATCAGCTTGTGGACGTCGTAGAAGCTCAGGCCGGTGGTCGGTTCATCGATCAGGTAGAGGGTTTTGCCGGTGGCCCGCTTGGAGAGTTCGGTGGCCAGCTTCACCCGTTGGGCTTCACCGCCTGAGAGGGTGGGAGCGGGTTGTCCCAGCTTGATGTAGCCCAGCCCCACATCCACCAGGGTGCGCAGCCGGTCGGCCGCCTGGGGAATGGCGCTGAACACGTCGGCTGCCTGTTCCACCGTCATCTGCAGAACGTCGGCGATCGTGTGGCCTTTGTAGGTCACCTGAAGGGTTTCACGGTTGTAACGCGCCCCCTTGCAGACATCGCATTGCACATACACATCGGGCAGGAAATTCATCTCGATCACATTCACGCCCTGGCCACTGCAGGCCTCGCAGCGCCCGCCTTTCACGTTGAAGCTGAACTGGCCCACCTGATAGCCGCGGGCCTTGGCCTCGATCGTGGCGGCGAACACCTGGCGGATCGGATCGAACGCACCCGTGTAGGTGGCGGGGTTGGAACGGGGCGTGCGGCCGATCGGGCTCTGGTCGATCACGATCACCTTGTCGATCGACTGAATGCCTCGCAATTCATCGAGACCGGACGGGAACGGCACCTTCAGGCCCAGCTTGTGCTCGAGCGCCGGGTGGAGCAGTTCGTTGATCAAGGTGCTCTTGCCGCTGCCGCTCACCCCGGTGATCGCCACCAGACGGCCGAGCGGAATGTCGACATCGAGCCCCTGCAGGTTGTTGCGAGAGCAATTGAGCAGCGAGAGCTTGCGGCTGCTGCTGGTGCGCCGCTCGGGCGGGGTCGGAATCGAGCGCCGCCCACTCAGGTAGGCCCCCGTGAGTGAGTCCTCCTCCGCCAGCAGGTTCTCGAGCGTGCCCTCGGCCACGATGCGGCCGCCGTGCACGCCCGCGCCCGGGCCGATGTCCACCAGGTGGTCGGCAGCGCGGATCGTGTCCTCGTCGTGTTCCACCACGATCAAGGTGTTGCCCAGGTCGCGGAGCCGGAAGAGGGTGTTGAGCAGGCGGTCGTTGTCGCGCTGGTGCAGGCCAATGCTGGGTTCATCCAGCACGTAGAGCACGCCGGTGAGCCCGGCGCCGATCTGGGTGGCGAGGCGGATGCGCTGGGCCTCTCCGCCGGAGAGGGTCATGGCCGGGCGGTCGAGGCTGAGGTAATCGAGGCCCACATCCAGCAGGAAGCGCAGGCGCATGCGGATCTCACGCAGCACCAGATCGCCGATCTGGATCTGACGGGGATTGAGCAGGGGGTCCGCCCCTTCCGCCTCCCCGACCCCCATCAATGACTCGATCCGCTGCAGCGTGTCGGCGACGCTCACATTGGTGAGATCGGTGATCGCATACGGCCCCACCTTCACCGCCAGCGCCTCAGGACGCAGCCGCAGGCCATGGCAGGTGCCGCAGGGAACAAGATCCAGATACTTCTCCAGCTTCTGGCGGATCGCCTCGCCGCTGGCGTCGCGCAGCTGCCGCTCCAGGATCGGCAGGATGCCTTCGAACGGGCGCAGGTAGCCCTGGCTCTTGGTGTAGCGGCTGTCGGTCTTGATGGCGATCGGCTCAGGGCTGCCGTGCAGCAGCAGTTGCTGCTGGTCTTTGGTGAGTTGGTTCCAGGGCTGCTTGATCTCGAAACCGAAGGCTTCCCCCACGCTGAACAGCAAGGAAAAGTAGTAGCTGTTGTCCTTTTCACTCCAAGGCGCCACCGCCGCATACACCGGCAGGGCGGGATCGGGCACCACCCGTTCCTCGGTGAACTTGCGCAGATGGCCGAGGCCATGGCAATCGGGGCAGGCGCCGTAGGGGCTGTTGAACGAGAACAGCCGGGGGGACAGCTCTTCGATCACGGCGCCGTGCACGGGGCAGGCGAAGTTCTCGGAATAGAGCCGCTCACGCTCCACCCCTTCCGGCAGCTGCTCGCCGGTCTTGGGGACCACCTCCACCAGCGCCAGGCCGTCGCCGCGCTTGAGGCAGGTGCGCAGGGAGTCGGTGAGCCGTTCGTTGATGCCCTCACGCGCCACCAGCCGGTCGACGACCACCTCGATGTTGTGTGCGTGGTTCTTGTCGAGCTCGATGTTGTCGGAGAGTTCGCGCACCTCGCCGTTGATGCGCACACGGGCGAAGCCTTCGGCCACCAGGCCGCTGAGCAGCTTGGTGTGGGTGCCCTTCTTGCCCCGTACCACCGGCGCCAGCAGCTGGTAGCGGGTGCCCTCCGGCAGGGAGGAGATCCGGTCGACCATCTCGTCGATGCTCTCGGGCCGGATCGAGCGGTCGCACTGAGGGCAGTGGGGTTCGCCGGCGCGCCCGAACAGCAGGCGGAGATAGTCCTGAATCTCCGTGACCGTGCCGACGGTGGAGCGAGGGTTGTGGCTGGTGGACTTCTGGTCGATCGAGATCGCCGGGGAAAGCCCCTCGATCGCATCCACATCGGGCTTGTCCACCTGACCGAGGAACTGGCGCGCGTAGGCGGAAAGGCTCTCGACGTAGCGGCGCTGCCCTTCGGCGAAGATCGTGTCGAAGGCCAGCGAGCTCTTGCCGCTGCCGCTCACACCGGTGAACACCACCAGCCGGTTGCGCGGGATGGTGAGATCCACGTCCTTGAGGTTGTGCTGGCGGGCGCCACGCACACGGATCACGTCCTCGAGGGCGCCGCCGTTGAGGGAGCGCAGCTTCGCCGCCTCTTCCTTGTCAAGGGCCGGGACCGTAGTGCTGGCTGTGGTCGACGTGGCGTCAGGCTCAGACGATGTGCCCTTGGGCCCAGAAACGATGCTCGCGCGGGGCATCCGGCCTCGTCTAGAGCGTCTGAGTCTACGGGTGTCTCCTGATGGGCAGGGTGCCGCCCCTCGACGGCAACGGAAACGGCGCTCCGCTCAGCTTCGCTCCAGCAGCCCGGCCGCGTAGCGATGGGCCTCACCGAAGTCACCCCCTGCCAGTTCCGCCAGCTCCTGCTGACGTGCCTGGGTGTCCCGCAGCGGGCGCACCCGGGTGAGGGTGCGGCCCGCCTCCACCGCCTTGCTCACCTGGAAATGGTGATCGGCAGCGGCGGCCACCAGCGGCTGATGGGTCACACAGAACACCTGGCGCTGGGCAGCAAGCTGGCGCAGCAGCGCGGCGATGGCGCCACTCACGCGGCCGCTCACGCCGCTGTCGATTTCATCGAACAGCAGGGTGACGCCCGGATCCGCCGCCGCCAGGCAGGTTTTCAGCGCCAGCAGGAAGCGGCTCATCTCGCCACCGGAGGCCACTTCCCGCAGAGGAGCCAGCGGCTGGCCAGGGTTGGCGGAGAACAGAAAGGTGACCGCATCGGCCCCCTCCTCCGCCGGAGGCGTCGGCTCGATCGCCACCGAAAAGCGCACATCGGCCAGGCCCATCGGCCGCAGCGAGGCCGTCAGCTGCTCCTCCAGCTGCCGCGCCGCCCGCTGCCGCTGGGCGCTGAGCTGGCTGCAGGCCTGATCCCGCAGCAGGCGGGCCTGCTGCTCCTCGGCCTCAAGAGCTTCGAGGGCGGCGGCAGCCCCACCGCTGAGGCGCATGCGTAGCTGGTCGCGTTGCTCGATCAGCCCCGCCAGATCGCGGCCGTGGCGGCGCTCCAATCCCTTGAGCAGGGCCAGCCGCTCCTGCACCGCTTCCAGGCTGGAGGGATCGCTGTCGAGGGCACCGCCATAGCGCTCCAGGTCGCGGGCCAGGTCCTGCACGTGCTGCAGTGCTTCGCCACAGCGCTCCACCAGGGGCCCGAGGCTGGCGTCGAAGCCGGCCAGCTGTTGCAGCACCTGTTCGCAAGCGGCCAGATGATCGAGCGCTGCCGGGGCCTCTTCGGCCCCTTCCACCAGCCGGCCCAGCAGCAGCATCACCCCTTCCTGCAGCCGCACGGCATGGGCGAGGCGGTCCTGGTCCTGCTGCAGCCGCAGGCGTTCGTTGGGGTCGTCGAGGGCGGCAGCCTCCAGGGCCTCGAGCAGCTGGCAGGCCTCCTGCCGTTCCCGCTCCAGCCGGTCGCGGTCCGCCCGCGCCTGCTCCAGCCGAGCGGCCGCCTGGCGCCAGCTGCGCACCGCCTGCCGCACCGGCCCCAGGCAGGTGGCCAGCGCGTCACCACCGCAGCGGTCCAGCCATTGACGCTGCTGGCCGGGACGGGCCAGTTCCTGGGTCTGACCCTGCACGGTGAGGTCCAGCAGCAGGGGCCGCAGCTCCAGCAGCTGCTGGCGGTTCACCACCACGCCGTTGATGCGACTGCGGCTCTGGATGCGCTCGACGTTGCTGCGCCATTCGCGGCTGAGCACCAGGTCCACCGGTGGGTCGGCAGGTTCGTCTCCGTTCTGATCGAGGCCATCGGATTCGGCACCGACAAGCTGCTGATCCAGCTGCTGCTGCTGCAGCCAGGCCTGCACAGGCGCGGTGGTGGTGAACTGGGCTTCGATCAGGCTCCGCTCGGTGCCCTTGCGCAGCAGGCGCACGCCGGAGCCGCCGCCCAGCAGGGCATCGAGGGCATCGAGCAGCAATGACTTGCCGGCACCGGTTTCACCGGTGAGCACGGTGAAGCCCGTGGAGAACTCCAGCTCCAGGCTCTCCACCAGCGCGATGTTCTCGAGGCGCAGTCCCGTGAGCACCCGGTGCCTCAGCCGTCTGCCCGACCGTAGCGACGCTGAGATTCGTTTAGAAGGGGTTGATCGATCTGCCCCGTGATGGTTCGCTCCGACCATGTGAGCACCCCTGCGGAGCTCAGCGACTTCATCGAAGCCGCCGGCCTGCTCAGCTACGACCCGGCGGCGATCACCCGCCTCTACGCCGGTCACCCCCGGCGTCTGCTGCTGCGGCTCTGGCAGACCCTGATGCCCATCAGTCTGTTCCTGGTGGGTGTGGCCGTCGATCGCTTCACCGGTCTGCTCAGCAACCCCGACCGGGCCCGGGAGCGGGCGCGCGAATGCGCCCAGCTGCTGGTGGCGCTCGGTCCCGCCTTCATCAAGGCCGGCCAAGCCCTCTCCACCCGGCCCGACATCGTGCCGCCGGTGCTGCTGGAGGAGCTGGCCCAGCTGCAGGATCAATTGCCCGGCTTCGACGGTGCACTGGCCATGGCCTGCATCGAAGAAGATCTGGGTGCGCCCGTCTCCGAGATCTACGCCCAGCTCGATCGCGAGCCGATCTCCGCCGCTTCACTCGGCCAGGTGCATAGGGGCACGCTCAAGGACGGCCAGGCGGTGGCGGTGAAGGTGCAGCGCCCTGGTCTGCGCGAGCAGATCACGCTCGATCTCTACATCGTGCGCAACATCGCCGCCTGGATCAACCGGAATGTAGGCCTGGTGCGCAGCGATCTGGTGGCCCTGATCGATGAACTGGGCAAGCGGGTATTCGAGGAGATGGATTATCTCAACGAAGCCAGGAACGCCGAAACCTTCGCCAGGCTCCACCAGCACAACCCGAACATCGCCGTACCGGCCATCTATCACGAGGCCACCAGCCGCCGCGTGCTCACGATGGAGTGGATCGATGGGGTAAAACTCACCAATCTGGAGGCGGTGCGCTCGCTCGGCATCGACCCCGACCACATGGTGCAGATCGGCGTGAACTGCAGCCTGCAGCAACTGCTGGAGCACGGCTTTTTCCACGCCGATCCCCACCCCGGCAATCTGCTGGCCCTGCCGGATGGCCGCCTGGCTTATCTGGATTTCGGCATGATGAGCGAGGTGAGCCGCGAATCGCGCACCGGGCTGATCCAGGCGGTGGTGCACCTGGTGAACCGCAACTTCTCAGCCCTCTCCACCGATTTCGTGCAGCTCGGTTTTCTGGGCGAAGAGGTGAATCTGGAGCCGATTGTGCCGGCATTCGAATCGGTGTTCGGCCAGGCCCTGGAGATGGGAGTGAGCCGGATGGATTTCAAGGCGGTCACCGACGATCTCTCCGGGGTGATGTACCGCTTCCCCTTTCAGGTGCCGCCTTACTACGCCCTGATCATCCGCTCGCTGGTCACGCTGGAAGGCATTGCCCTGAGTGTGGATCCGGAGTTCAAGATTCTCGGTGCGGCCTACCCTTACTTCGCCCGCCGGCTGATGGAGGATCCGGATCCGGATCTGCGCCGCAGCCTGCGCGAGATGCTCTTCGATGGTGAGGAGTTCCGTTGGCAGCGGCTGGAAAATCTGATCAGCAGCGCCTCCCTCCAGGATCAGCTGGATGTAGAGGGTCTGCTGGATCAGGTGCTCGATTTCCTCTTCTCGCCCAAGGGAGGCATGCTGCGCCAGCAGCTGGTCGATGCGATGGTCGACCGGCTCGATGCGCTTGGCTGGCGGGCCGTGCAGGCGATGGGGCGGCGGCTGCCGAAACGGCTGCAGCCACCGGGCCTGCGGGGCATGGAGCGGATGAGTGTGATCGACGCCCAGTTGCTGGATCTTGAACCCGTGCAGCAACTCCTGGTGGTGCTGCGCGATGTGCCGGGCTTCGAACCCCGTCTGCTGCTGCGCCGGCTGCCACGGTTGCTGGCGGAACCCGACCTGCGCCGCATGGGGCTGCAGCTGGCCCAGGGGTTGGCGGAGCGGGGGGTGGTGCGCCTGCTGCGCGACGTGCTGGTGGCGCCGGAAACCCGTCGAGCCGCTGGAATGGCACCGGTCGGCAGCTTCTAGGATCAGCGTCCAGCCAGGGAGTTTCAGTTGCGCATCCGCCCCAACGTCCTGGGGGTCCTGCTCGGGCTCTCGCTGAGCACGGCCGCTCCGAGTCTTCAGGCGGCCGAGCAACTGGTTTTCGTCAGCGGCGCCTTCCGGCGCTCGATCCCGGTCGCTGATCTCGACCATCTGGCCGCCACCGGCCAGGCACGCGGCCTGCTGGCCGACGTGCTCAAGATCGGCCGCCAGAACCCGGAAGATGTGGCACGGCTGCTGAACCAGAAGATCACCCTGCCGCTGGTGCTCACCAGCCGTCTGCTGTCCACCCGCATCGGCGAGGCGATCCTGCAGCGCCTGGCGGGCATCTTCGCGCCGTTGCGGGCACCGGGCACCGGCGTTCCGGCGCTCCGCTCCGCCCTGATCATCGGCATCAGCAACGGCAACGGCACCCTCACCCCCACAGGCTTTCTGAGGGCCTACCCCGCCAACGAGCTGGCGATCAACATCCCGGCCCTGCTCAGCCTGGTGGGCAAAACCAATTCGATCACCGATCTGGTGCGGTTCTTCTCCGAATCCCCGCTTGACGGCCTGCGAGAGGGCAATGAACGGCCCTCCGGCCCCCCGGCGCCGTCCACCAGCCCTCCAGCCAGCGCACCCGGCCAACCGCCCGCCAGCGCACCCGATGCCAAGGGCTCCTGAATCGCTCCAGGCCCCAAGGCCAGCTCTCAGGGCGTGAAGCCCTCTCGGCGCTTCTTAACCGCCGCGTAGATTCGCCACAGCCTGCTCCGTCGCGCCCGTGCCGCTGCTCTCTGCCCTCAGGCGCCTGGGCGCGAAGCCCACGCTGCAGGACTGGCCGGGGCTGATCGAGGCCTACCGCCCCTGGCTGCCGGTCAGCGACCGCACGCCGGTGATCACGCTGCGCGAAGGCGCCACCCCGCTGATCCCCGCGCCGGCGATTGCGGCGCGCGTGGGCCGCGGCGTGAAGGTGTTCCTCAAGTACGACGGCCTCAACCCCACCGGCAGCTTCAAGGACCGGGGGATGACGATGGCGGTGAGCAAGGCGCGCGAAGCCGGCGCTGAAGCGGTGATCTGCGCGAGCACCGGCAACACCTCCGCCGCGGCCGCGGCCTATGCCAAGCGCGGTGGCATGCGCGCCTTCGTGCTCATCCCCGATGGCTACGTGGCCCAGGGAAAGCTGGCCCAGGCGCTGATGTACGGCGCCGAGGTGCTGGCGGTGAAGGGCAACTTCGACCGGGCGCTGGCGATCGTGCGCGAGGTGGCCGACAGCTACCCCGTCACCCTGGTCAATTCCCTCAACCCCTTCCGGCTGCAGGGCCAGAAGACGGCCGCCTTCGAGGTGGTCGATGCGCTTGGCGATGCCCCCGACTGGCTGTGCATCCCGATGGGCAATGCCGGCAACATCAGCGCCTACTGGATGGGCTTCCAGGAGTACCGGCAGGCCGGGCACAGCCAGCGGCTGCCCCGGATGATGGGCTTCCAGGCCAGCGGCTCCGCCCCCCTGGTGCTGGGCCACACGGTGGAGCAACCGGACACCATCGCCACGGCGATCCGCATCGGCAACCCGGCCAACCGCGAGAAGGCCCTGGCGGTGCGTGAGCAGAGCAACGGGGCCTTCCATGCGGTCACCGATCAGGAGATCCTGGAGGCCTACAAGCTGCTGGGCCGGGAGGAAGGGGTGTTCTGCGAACCCGCCAGCGCCGCTTCGGTGGCCGGCCTGCTGCAGCGGGCAGCGGAGGTGCCGGCAGGGGCCACGGTGGTCTGTGTGCTCACCGGCAACGGCTTGAAGGATCCCGGCACCGCGATCGATCACAGCGACGGCGCCTTCCATGCCGGCCTGGCGCCGGAGGTGGACGTGGTCGCCAAGGTGATGGGCTTCTGAGACCAGGGCTGAAGCCCATCTGATCAACCAGGAGCCCCCGCCCACGGCCTTTCGTGGACGGGGGTTTTTGGCGTTCGGGCACGGACAGCGCCGCTGTAGAGCCCTGAAGCGGCCAGAAGCGTGGCGTTTTGATGTCGGCCGGTGAACAGACCGTCCCAGGGAAAAACGGGGGGCCAGCGGTGGAAAAGTGCGGCTGAATCTGGGCCCCGAACAGAGCGTCGGTTTTCCTCAGGCAGGGAAATCGTGGAAAAGGGGAAAACGTGCGGTTTCCGTCAGCGGTTCTCCCCATGTCTGTTGAGCCAGATCCCTTGCTGCAACTAGCATTTTGGGTTTCTCCCCGATTTCCACACCCCCTACGACTACGGCTGTTTTTCTCTTTTTTCTGAAAGAGAGAACTTCCGTAGAAGGATCGCGGAAAACGGGCGTGGAAAAGGGCGCTGACGGTGGTCCGCCGTTGCGGATCGCCCCGGCTTGTGGAAGCGTGGTGGGGCCCGAAAAGGGCATCCCACCCGGAGTCTCGAAACGATGAAGCTGGTCTGCTCCCAGGCGGAACTGAGCGCCAGCCTTCAGTTGGTCAGCCGCGCGGTGGCGGCCCGCCCGACCCATCCGGTGCTGGCCAACGTGCTGCTCACCGCCGATGCCGGCACCGGCCGGTTGAGCCTTACCGGCTTCGATCTCAATCTCGGCATCCAGACGAGCCTGCCTGCGGCGGTGGAAACCAGCGGCGCGATCACCCTGCCATCCCGCCTGTTCGGCGAGATCGTTTCCCGGCTCTCCGCCGACAGTCCGATCACCCTGGAGTGCCCCGAAGGCCAGGAGCAGGTGGAGCTCACCAGCTTCTCCGGCAGCTACCAGATGCGCGGGCTGTCGGCGGAGGATTTTCCCGACCTCCCATTGGTTCAGACCGGCGCTCCGATCCGGCTGGAAGCGGACGCGCTGATCAAGGGCCTGCGCGCCACCCTGTTCGCCAGCAGCCCGGATGAGGCGAAGCAGTTGCTCACCGGCGTGCATCTCGGCCTGGAGCACGACGGTCTCGAATGCGCCGCCACCGACGGCCACCGCCTCTCGGTGCTGCGTCTCGACAATGCGGCGGCCGCTGCTGCCGGTGCGGGCCCCGGTAACGGCGCAACGGATGCGGAAGAGGCGCCGAGCTTTGCGGTCACGGTGCCGGCCCGCTCCCTGCGCGAACTGGAGCGCCTGCTGTCCTCCCGCCAGTCGCAGGAGCCGGTGAGCCTGTTCAGCGAACGCGGGCAGGTGGTGTTCGTCTGGGCGGATCAGGTGCTCACCAGCCGTAGCCTCGACGGCACCTATCCCAACTACGGCCAGCTGATTCCCGCCTCCTTCAGCCGCACGCTCGAGCTCGACCGCCGCGCCTTCGTCAACGCCCTGGAGCGGGTGGCCGTGGTGGCCGATCAGCACAACAACGTGGTGAAGCTGAGCAGCGACCCATCCGCCGACATCCTGCGCATCAGTGCCGACGCCCAGGATGTGGGCAGCGGCTCGGAATCCTTGCCGGCGCTGGTGAAGGGGGACGCGATCGAGATCGCTTTCAATGTGCGCTACGTGCTCGATGGCCTCAAAGCGATGACCGCCGACCGGGTCGAGCTGCGCTGCAATGCCCCCACCACGCCCGCCGTGCTGGCGCCGCTGGAGGATCCGAGCTTCACCTACCTGGTGATGCCCGTGCAGATCCGCAGCTGATGCCGTGAGCCTTCCCGCTCAGCTGCTGCTCTCCGACCTGCTGCGCCTGCGGGTGCGCTGCGATCAGGGCCTCGACCACGGCCCTGGACTGATGGGCTGGATGCACCCGCCGGTGCACCGCCTGCTCGGCTGGGCCAGCAAGCCCTCCGCCTTCGGCACCCGCCGGCTTGTCTGGCGCCTCGACCAGCTGCGCGGCCTCGGTGAACTGGAGGCATTGGTGCTGGGCGAACCGGCCGTCACCGATCCGGCCACGCTCGAACGCCTGCCCACGCTGTTCGATGCCGCCCTGACCGGCGCTGGGGGTTCCGTGCTGGGCACGGTGGCGGATGCGGCCGTGGAGCTGCGCAGTGGGCGCATCCTGCACTACCTGGTGTCGCGCAGCGATCCGCGTCTGCCGGGCACCAGCCGCTGGCGCCTCACTCCCGATCGGATCGTCGATCAGCAGCCCGGCCAGGTGCTCACCGGCCTCGGCGGCCTCGACGACCTGCCGCTGGCCAAGGCCAGTGTGCGGCAGGAGTTTCTGCGCCGCTCACGCCGCTGGCGGGATCAGGTGGGTCAGGAGACCACCCGGATCAGGGATCAGTTCCAGGAGGTGGGCGGACGCTTCGAGGAACGGCTGGAAGGCTGGCTGGAGGAACCCCCCTGGCAGGAGCCGCAGCGGGACGGTCCGCCCTGGCAGGACGCCGATTCCGGCCGCCGTCAACCGGACGGCGACCCGCTGGACGACTGGGACGACGACGATCGTCTGGAGGATCGCGACGACGGGCCCAGGGCCTGGGACTCGCCTGAGGACGATCCGGAGCTCGAACCGGACACGGACCGCTACCGTCGGACCCAGCCTGTCAGCGAGGGACCGTCCCGGCGGGGCAGCCGCTACGACAGCGACACGGATCCCTGGGTCTGAACCTGCCGATCCCCCGGCGGCCGTGGGCGCTCGCTCGGCCAGACTGCGCTTTCCTGCCTGCGGCCGCCTGGTGTCCTCCCCCTCCTTTCCGCTTGCCGAAGCTCTGCGCAAGGAGGGCCTCAGCCAGGCGGACTACGACGAGATCGTGCGGCGGCTGGGCCGGGCACCGAACCGCGCCGAGCTGGGCATGTTCGGGGTGATGTGGTCGGAGCACTGCTGTTACCGCAACTCCCGCCCCCTGCTCGGCCAGTTCCCCACCACCGGGCCGCGCATCCTGGTGGGGCCCGGTGAGAACGCCGGCGTCGTCGACCTGGGCGAGGGTCAGCATCTGGCCTTCAAGATCGAAAGCCATAACCACCCTTCGGCCGTGGAGCCCTTCCAGGGCGCGGCCACCGGTGTGGGCGGCATCCTGCGCGACATCTTCACCATGGGCGCGCGCCCGATCGCGCTGCTCAATGCCCTGCGCTTCGGTCCGCTGGAGGATCCCCGCAATGTGGGGCTGATGGAGGGCGTGGTGGCCGGCATCGCCCATTACGGCAACTGCGTCGGTGTGCCGACGGTGGGAGGGGAGGTGGCCTTCGATCCCAGCTACAGCGGCAACCCGCTGGTCAACGCCATGGCCCTGGGGCTGATGGAAACCGAGGAGATTGTGCGCTCGGGTGCGGCGGGCGTGGGCAATCCGGTGGTCTACGTGGGCAGCACCACCGGCCGGGATGGCATGGGCGGGGCCAGTTTTGCCTCCGCCGAGCTCACCGAAGCCTCCCTCGATGACCGCCCGGCCGTGCAGGTGGGGGATCCCTTCCTGGAGAAGGGGCTGATCGAGGCCTGCCTGGAAGCCTTCCAGAGCGGCGATGTGGTGGCCGCCCAGGACATGGGCGCCGCCGGCCTCACCTGCAGCTGCTCGGAGATGGCTGCCAAGGGGGGCGTGGGTGTGGAGCTCGATCTCGACCGCGTGCCGGCCCGCGAAGACGGCATGACTGCCTACGAGTTCCTGCTGTCGGAATCGCAGGAGCGGATGTTGTTCGTGGTGCGTCAGGGCCGCGAGCAGCCGCTGATGGAGCGCTTCCGCCGCTGGGGCCTGCAGGCCGCGGTGGTGGGCCGCGTGGTGGCCGAGAACGTGGTACGGGTGCTGCAGCACGGCGCGGTGGCCGCCGAAGTGCCGGCCAATGCCCTGGCCGACGACACCCCGATCAACCACCACGAGCTGCTCGCTGCCCCGCCCGCCGAGATCCAGGCCCACTGGCAGTGGAGCGAGGCCCAGCTGCCGCCCGCCGACACCGCCGGGATTACCCCGGCGGGCCAGTCACCGCTCAGCTGGAACCAGGTGCTGCTGGCCCTGCTCGACACGCCCACGATCGCGAGCAAGCGCTGGGTGTACCGCCAGTACGACCACCAGGTGCAGGGCAATACCGTGATGCCCCCCGGCGGCGCCGACGCGGCCGTGGTGCGGCTCCGGCCTCAGCAGGGGCCTGGCTCGTTGCTGCCGGCCCAGCGCGGCGTGGCGGCGGTGGTGGATTGCCCCAACCGCTGGGTGGCCCTCGATCCGCAGCGGGGCGCGATGGCGGCGGTGGCCGAAGCGGCCCGCAACCTCAGCTGCGTGGGGGCCGAGCCGCTGGCCGTGACCGACAACCTCAATTTCCCTTCCCCCGACCACCCCACCGGCTACTGGCAGCTGGCGATGGCCTGCCGCGGCCTGTCGGAGGCCTGCGCCGCGCTCGGTACACCGGTCACCGGCGGCAACGTCTCCCTCTACAACGAGACCCGCCTGCCCGACGGGCGCCTGCAGCCGATCCATCCCACCCCCGTGGTGGGGATGGTGGGTCTGGTGCCCGATCTTGCCCGTGTCACCGGCCAGGCCTGGCGCGCGGCCGGTGATGCCATCTGGCTGCTGGGTGTGCCGCTGGCGGGCGACGATGACGCCGACGAGCGGTTCGGGCTGGCGGCCAGCGGCTACCTGGAGTGGATCCACGGGCTCAGCACCGGCCGGCCGCCGCGCACCGACCTGGCGCTGGAGCTGGCGGTGCAGGCTCTCCTGCGGCAGGCGATCGCCCAGGGGGTGGTGACTGCCGCCCACGATCTCAGCGACGGCGGCCTGGCGGTGGCGGCGGCCGAATGCTGTCTCGCCTCGGGTCTGGGCGCGCAGCTGGAGTTGCCCGCGGGCACGGCCCGGGCCGACCGGCTGCTGTTCGCCGAGGGCGGCGCCAGGGTGCTGGTGAGCGTGCCGCCTGCCCAGGCCCAGGCCTGGCAGGCGTTGGTGGAGCAGGCGCCGCTGAGCGGTGCCGCAGGCTCGCCGCCAGCCTGCCAGCGGTTGGGCCAGGTGCAGGCTGAGGCGCTGCTGAGCATCGTGCGGGGCGGCACGACGTTGCTGGCGCAGCCGCTCGATGTGTTGGGGCTGGCTTACGAGCAGGGGATTCCCCGCCGCTTGGCCGGCGGGGCCTGAGGCAGACTGTCAACGCAGTCGGTCAGTGGTCAGGCCTGTGGTTCGCGCGCACCCCAGGCAGCACCCCTCCCCGTCACCGTCCGGCCCCCATGGCGCCAGCTCGCCTGCGCTGGGTGACGGGTCCAAACACGCACAAGCCATGACCGCTCCTGCCGTGGCTGCTGAACCCGCTGCAGCAGCGGAGGCAGAGCGTCCCGATCGCATGGAGGAGGCCTGCGGCGTGTTCGCCGTCTATGCCACCGGCCAGCCGGTGGCGAACCTCACCTACTTCGGCCTCTACGCACTGCAGCACCGGGGGCAGGAGTCGGCTGGGATCGCCGTGTTCAACGGCGCCAAGATCCGGCTCCACAAAGACATGGGCCTGGTCAGCCAGGTGTTCGATCAGGACGTGCTGGAGCGCATGCCAGGCGACCTGGCGATCGGCCACAACCGCTATTCCACCACCGGCAGCAGCCGGGTCTGCAACGCCCAGCCGGTGGTGCTGATGACCCGCCTCGGGCCCTTCGGCCTGGCGCACAACGGCAATCTGGTCAACGCCAACGAGTTGCGCGAGGCGCTCGACCATCTCGCCGGTGAATTCACCTCCACCACCGATTCGGAGCTGATCGCCTTCGCGCTTCAGGAGGCCGTGGATGGAGGTCTGGGCTGGAGCGCCGCGATCCGTCAGGCCGCCGGCCGCTGCCGCGGCGCCTTCAGCCTGGCGATCGGCACCCCGGACGGTCTGTTCGCCCTGCGCGATGGCTATGGGGTGCGCCCGCTGGTGTTCGGCCACATGGGCGACAAGCACCAGGGGCAATGGGTGCTCAGCAGCGAAACCTGCGGCCTCGACATCATCGGCGCCTCCTACGACGGCGATGTGGGCCCCGGCGAACTGATTCACTTCCGGGCGGGCGAGCCGGTGCCTGAGCGGGTGCGCTGGATCAAGGAGCCGGCGAAGCTGTGCGTCTTCGAGATGATCTACTTCGCCCGGCCCGACAGCCGCTTCTTCGGCGAATCCCTCTATAGCTACCGCCATCGCATCGGTGAGATGCTGGCGCGCGAATCCGCCGTGGAGGCGGACATTGTGATCGGCGTGCCCGATTCCGGCATCCCTGCTGCCATCGGCTTCTCCAAGGGCAGTGGCATCCCCTTCGCCGATGGGCTGATCAAGAACCGTTATGTGGGCCGCACCTTCATCCAGCCCACCCAGGCGATGCGGGAGGCGGGCATCCGCGTCAAGCTCAATCCCCTGCCGGATGTGCTCTCCGGCAAGCGGGTGATCGTGATCGACGACTCAATCGTGCGCGGCACCACCAGCCGCAAGCTGGTGATGGCGCTGCGGGATGCGGGCGCCACCGAAGTGCACATGCGCATCAGTTCGCCGCCGGTCACCCATCCCTGCTTCTACGGCATCGACACCGACAACCAGGAGCAGCTGATCGCTGCCCGGCTCACCCTTGAAGAGATCACAGCCCACCTCGGCGTCGATTCGCTCGCCTATCTCAGCCAGGAGGGAATGCTGGAGGCCGCCCACGACCATTCCTCCCATTTCTGCACCGCCTGCTTCGATGGCAACTACCCGATTCCCATGGACGACGCCGTCCGCTCCAGCAAGCTGATGCTGGAGCCCTCAGGCCTGGCGGCCACCAAGCCCTGAGCCTTGCTGCCGGGGCCCTGAGGATCAGCAGGTCAGCTCAGCCCTCGGAAATCAGTTGATCAGCGGCACCAGGGCCTGCACGCTGTCGCCGGCCGCCAGTGGCTGCGGCAGTTCGCCGGGTTCGTCGGGGTTCTGGGCCGAAAGGGTGGCTGGATCGAGGCGGAAGCTGCGGGTCGGGCTCAGCACCACCCCCAGGGTGGACGTTCCGCACACCTGCAGGTCCACCAGGGCGTCGCTGCGATCGAGGAAGCGCAGGCCGATCTGGCCCAGCTCGCCCCGCTGGCACCGCCGCAGACTCTCCAGCCGCAGGCGCTTGATCCGTCCCAGGCGGCTGGCCAGCACCACGTCCTGATCCGAGCGGGGGGCGCAGGCACCGGCAATCGTCTCGCCGGGCAGCAGCCGCAGCAGCAGGGGGCCCTGGGCCGCCCGCCCCATCAGCGGCACGTCGGCGTCCGTCAGCTGCAGGCGCAGCAGGCGCCCGGAGCTGCTGCCCACCACCAGGTCCTGGTCGTCGCTGCAGGGCACCACGCGGCGCAGCACCACGCCGTCCTTCAGCTTGAGCACGGTGGCGGCACGGCCGGACAGCTCGAGAAACGCGTCGATCGGCAGCCGCTTGAAACGGCCGTCGCTGCTCAGCAGGCCCAGGCTGCCCTCGGGTTGTGCCGGGAGTGGCAACACCTGAATGATCGGGTCATCGAGCAGGCTCTCGGGCAGGAACTTCTCCAGGCCGCCCTGCTGCTGTCCGGCATACTCCCAGCGCAGCAGGGCCACCCGCCCACCGGCGCTGAAGGCCAGCACGGCCGGTTTATCGCTCACCGCCAGGATCAGCCGCGCCGGGGACGGGTGCTCACCCAGCGGGGCGGCCTCCTCCAGATGCAGGCGGCCGAGCAGCTGGGGGCCCACGATCCGTACCTGGCCATCGGCCTGGATCAGCAGGCGACCATCGCCGGGCAGGGCGTCGAGGGCCTGCTGCCGCTGCAGCTCGGTGGTGGGTCGGGTGGCAGCGGCACGCTGTGCCACCAGGGCATCGCCGCCGGCCACCAGACGCGTGCGCCGGGGTGTGGCATAACGCTTCTTCAGGCTTTTCAGCTCCGCCACCATGGCGTCGAGCAGGGCCTGGCGGTCGTCGAGCAGGTGCCGCAGCCGCTCCCGTTCCTGTGCCAGCTCAGCGGCCTCCTGCCGCAGGCCGTCCTGCTCCAGGCTGGTGAGGCGCCGCAGCGGCATGGCCAGCACCGCCTCGGCCTGCCGTTCGCTCAGATCGAAGTGGACCTGCAGGCTCGCCTTGGCCGTGGCGGCATCCTTGGCCGCCTGGATCCGGGCAATCACCTCCTGCAGGGCATCGAGCGCCCGGATCAGACCCTCCACCACCTCCAGCCGGTCTTCGGTGCGGCGCAGGGCGTGGTTGGTGCGCCGGATCAGGGTGTGTTCCCGGTACTCCAGAAAATGGTTGAGGATCTGCCGCAGGCTCAGCTGCAGCGGCTGGCCGTGGACGAGCGCCAGCATGATCGCCCCGAAATTGCTCTGCAGGGCCGTGCGGCGTTGCAGTTCGGCCAGCACCTTGGCGGGCTCCCCGTCGCGGCGCACCTCCACCACCACCCGCATGCCATCGCGGTCGCTCTCGTCGCGGATGTCGGCGATGCCACCGATCTTGCCGTCGTTGACCTGCTCCGCCAGCTTCTCGATCCAGCCCGCCTTGCTCAGCTGGTAGGGGAGTTCGGTGATCACCACGGCGCCGCGGCGGTGGCGCCCCTTGCCGGGCTGCACCTCCTCGATGTGGGCCACCCCCCGCATCGGGATGCTGCCGCGGCCGTTCAGGTAGGTGTCGCGCACGCCGCTGCCGGTGAGCACTTCGCCGCCGGTCGGAAAGTCGGGGCCGGGGACCAGTTCGAGCAGTTTGTCGTCGCTGAGATCGGGCTTGCGGATCAGCGCGATCAGGGCGTCCACCACTTCGCCCAGGTTGTGGGGCGGAATGCTGGTGGCCATGCCCACGGCGATGCCGGAGCAGCCGTTCAGCAGCAGGAAGGGCAGCTGCGCGGGCAGCACGGTCGGTTCCTGCTGGGAGGAATCGAAGTTGGGGGCGAAATCAACCGTGTCGTTGCCGATTTCATCGAGCAACCCCTGATTGGCGATCGGTGCCAGGCGCGTTTCCGTGTAGCGCATCGCCGCTGGCGGGTCGTCGTCGACCGAGCCGAAGTTGCCGTGGCCATCGAGCAGCGGATGGCGGCTGGCGAAGGTCTGCACGAGGCGTACCAGCGCGTCGTACACGGCCTGATCGCCATGCGGGTGGTACTTGCCGAGCACATCACCCACCACCCGGGCGCATTTTCGGTAGGGCCGGTCCGGGGTGAGACCCAGCTCGTGCATGGCAAACAGGATGCGCCGCTGCACTGGCTTGAGGCCATCGCGCACATCCGGCAGGGCCCGGCCCACGATCACGCTCATCGCGTATTCGAGGTACGACCGCTGCATCTCCTGATGCAGGGAGATCGGTTGGACGCGCTCCTCTGCCATCCGGTTCGGGGGTCTGGGGGCGGAAGGGGCTCAGCCTACAGATGCTGCCTGGCGGGCCCAGCTGCTGGTGGCTGCTCAGGTGGAGGGTTCTTCTTCCGTCTCCATGGTGCCTGAGGCATTGGCATTGGCCCTGTCCACAGCGGCCTTCAGGTCGGGATGGCTGAGCAGGGTCTTGGTGCTGGCACGCAGGCGGGGCCCCCAGAGTTGTTCTTTCTGATAGGCGTCAAGCACGTAGTTGGGTTCGATCGCCAAGGCCTCGCTGGCGAGCCTCCGCGCTTCGCTCTGTCCGTCCGGGGCGGCGGAGAGGCCGGCTGCCAGCGCCAGCATCGGTTCCGCCGCCTTGGCATTGATCTGCAGGGCCTGGCGCCAGCGTTCGATCGCCTCGCCGCGGCGGCCCAGCTCATAGAGCACCAACCCCTGGTTGTTGATCGCCTCCCAGAAGCCCTTGCGCAGCCCAGAGGCACGCTCAAAGGCCAGCAGGGCCCCCTGGGGGTTGTTGAGCAGCAGCTGGGCGTTGCCGAGATCGAAGTGGGCGCCAGCGTTGCGCCCATCCAGGCGCAGGCCCTGCTCCAGCAGCCCCACCGCCTGCTGCGGCTGACCATCGCGCAGGGCCAGGGAGCCTTCGGCGAACCAGATGCCGGGGTTGCGTGGATCGAGCTGCTTGGCCCGCGCCAACGAAGCCGATGCCTGCTTGCTCTGGTTGCTGCGCAGCTGGGCTTCCGCCAGCAGCACCCAACCGCGCGGGTCGCCAGGCAGCAGCTGCACGGTGAGGGCCGCCAGACGGGCCGCATCCTCCGCTTGGCCCAGGCGCAGCAGGCGGCTGGCCGCCTGGGCGATGCCCAGCCCTGCCGCTTCCAACTCCGCGGTCTGCGGCACATAGGCGTAAGGGACCAGCGCGAAGGCCGGCGGCACCGACCCTGCCAGAACGGAAAACGTGAACGGTGCTGCCGTAAGACTCGCCAACCAGCGCGGGGCCATGCCGGGCGTTCCATTCCAGAACTCACCCTAGAGCGGCGGTTCTTGACTTCTGCAGGCGAATGGCCTCTCTTTTTCAGGCGGGCACAGTCAGCTGGCAGGGCCGGGCGTGCCCAGCCTCAGCATCGCCCGCAGGTTGCGCCGCCACATCCACGGCTTGATGCGGCGCAGGGCCGAGGCCCGCAGCCGCTCATCCCAGTCGTCGTCACTCCACTGCAGCGCCTCCTCCGGCTGCAGGTCGAGCATCCAGGCGCGCGGCTGCAGGTCGGGATCGCTGGACACGGGCAGGTCCTGGTCGTTCCAGGGGCAGACGTCCTGGCAGATGTCGCAGCCGGCCACCCAGGGAGCCATGGCGGTGCTGATCGCCGGCGGCAGCTGCGGCTCGCGGCTTTCGATCGTGTGGAAGGCGATGCAGCGCCGCGCGTCCACCACGAACGGCTCGGTGATGGCGCCGGTGGGGCAGGCGTCGATGCAACGGCTGCAGCGCCCGCATAGTGGCTCGGCCGGAGCATCCGCAGGCAGCTCCAGCGTGGTGAGCAGATGGCCGATCAGGAACCAGGAGCCCCGGCGGGGGTGGATCAGGTTGGCGTGTTTGCCGATCCAACCCAGGCCGGCCTGCTCGGCCCAGGCCTTGTCCAGCAGGGGAGCGCTGTCGACACAGGCCCGCCAGCGCACCTCCGGAGCCTGTTGCTCCAGCCAGCGGCCCAGCTGGCGCAGGCGGCTGTCGATCACCCGGTGGTAGTCGCGACCCCAGCCGTAGCGGGCGATCGCCGGCCGGCCGGGGGTGCGGATCGCGGCCACGTTGTAGTTGAGCCCCACCGCCAGCAGGCTGCGAACCCCAGGCAGCAGCCGCTGGATTTCCGCCCGGCGCGGATCGGCCATCCAGTCCATCGAGGCGTGGTGGCCTGCGGCCAGCCAGCGCTGCAGGGCCGCCGTGCGCAGCTGCATCCGTTCATCCGGCTCGGCGACGCCCAGCCCCACGGGGGCGAATCCCAGCAGCAGGGCCTGCTGTTTGAGGGCTGCCGCCAGGGCTGCGGGAGACAGGCGTTCCTGGTCGGGCTTAGATCCCACCCGTACAGTTGCGCATCACCGTCATTCTGCTGTGATCTCCGCCTCTTCCGGACGTTTCGGCGTGCTGCTGCGCTGGCTCGGTCTCACCCTGGTGGTGCTGCTGGCCCTGCAGCTCACCTCCGTGATCCTGATCGGCAGCTGGGAGGATCCCACCTTCCAGCAGCTGCTGGTGGAACGGCTGATCAGCCAGGCACCGATGGCGCTGGTGGGCCTGCTGCTGATCCTGCTGGGCTGCCGCCTTGATGTGTCCCACGAGGGCCGCACCCCCCTGCGCTGGGTGGTCACCGTCGCGGCAGCGGTGCTGGCGATCGGCCTGGCTGTGGCAGTGCCGGTCACGGTGAGCGCCGATGGCTCGATCACCGCCCAGACTGAGCAGAGCCTGGCCACCAAGCGGGGCCAGCTGGAGATGGCCAAGCAGCAGAGCACCAATCCCCAGGTGATTGAGCAACTGGTGCGTCAGGCCGAGCAGGCGGGCCAGGTGCCGCCCCAGGCCACGCCTGAGCAGAAGCAGCAGGCGGCGCGCGGCTTCATCGACCGCCAGTTGCAGCAGATGCAGGACCAGCTGAAGCAGGAGGAACGCTCCAGCGTGCTGGCTCTCAACCAGCGCCGTTTCAACGGCACCGCTTCAGCGGTGGTGCTGGCCGTGGCGTTCACGTTGGTGGCACTCGCCGCGGTGCTCTGAGCCTCGGAAGTTCTGTGGCGAGATGGGCCGCCGCTTAACGGCGTCCCTGGTGGCTGGCTAGGTTGAAGTCTGCTTTTTGATGTCCGGTCGTTCCGGCCCGCTCTTGGTGCAATCGAATCCCCGCACTGATGAACCCCTGGGGAACCGTCTTCGCCAGGACCTCAAGAACGACCTGATCGCCGGTCTGCTGGTGGTGATTCCACTCGCCACCACGATCTGGCTGGCCACCACGGTGAGCCGCTTCGTGCTCGCCTTTCTCACCACGATCCCGAAGCAATTCAATCCCTTCAATACGCTGAGTCCGCTCCTGCAGGAGTTGATCAATCTCGGCGTGGGTCTGTTGGTGCCGTTGCTCGGCATCCTGCTGATCGGTCTGATGGCCCGCAACATCGTGGGCCGCTGGTTGCTCGATTTCGGCGAAGGCACCCTGCAGCGCATCCCCTTGGCGGGTTCGGTCTACAAAACGCTCAAGCAGCTGCTGGAAACCGTGTTCCGCAGCAACTCCACCCGCTTTCGCCGGGTGGTGCTGGTCGAGTACCCCAGCAAGGGCCTTTTCGCCGTCGGTTTCGTCACCGGTGTACTCGGAGCCGCCATGCAGAGCACGTCCGATCAACCGATGCTGAGCGTGTTCATCCCCACGGCGCCCAACCCCACCACCGGTTGGTATGCCGTGGTGCCCGAGCAATCCGTCCGCGACCTCGACCTCTCGGTGGAAGATGCCTTCCGCACGATCATTTCGGCGGGGATCGTCAGCCCCGATGATGAGCGCGGTGGTCAGGGCAACCGCAGCTTCTCCAGCCTGCTGGCCCAACTGCGGGCCCCTGTGTTCACCGCCCCCTCCTCCACCAAGGCCTGAGGGGGTTCACCCCTTCTGACGATCCGATGCAGAGTCGCTCCGTTTCCAGAGAACTGGCTTTGTTGATGCTGGGCCAGGTGAGCGATCGCGTTCCCGCCGCCGACCTTTCGCTTGAAGGCCTGTTGCACCAGGCCCTCGCCAGCCTCAGCCAGTGCGTGCGGGAAGCCCTCGACAATGCCGCGCTCGACCTGGAGCAGGCGCAGCAGCAACTGCTCGACAGCGAACTGGTCGATGCCGCCGATCAGGTGGTGCGCGTGCGCGGTCACCTGCAGCGCGGTCTGGCTCACGCCGAGCAGGCGATCAACCGCCTGTCAGCGGGCCTTGAACTGCCGCGCCTGCTGATGCTGGCCGACCAGGAAGATGTGCGCCGCGGCGCGGTGGAGCGGGCGCGGGCTGTGCTCGATCACCGCGAAGACCTCGATCGCCGCCTCGATGAGGTGATGGAGGGCTGGCGGCTGAAGCGCCTGCCGCGCATCGACCGCGACATCCTGCGACTGGCCGCCGTCGACCTCGACACCTTCGGCACGCCGGCGGCCGTGGCCTGCAACGAGGCCGTCGATCTGGCCAACCGCTACAGCGACGAGCAGGGACGGCGGATGATCAACGGCGTTCTGCGGCGGTTCACCACCGCGGCCCCCTGAGGCAGGCATGGTTTTCGACTGGTTCCGGCGCCAATCCGCCCCCCAGCCCGTGGCGGCTCCTGCCCCCTCTGCGGCTGAAGCTGAATCCGCTGCACCGACGACGGCCGCTCCCGCTCAGGACGAACGACCCGCCGGTGATTCATCCACCACTCCTACCCCCACCCCTGAGCCTTCTGAGGGCGGGCCATCCCGCAGCCAGGAGAGCTCCGGTTCGTCTTATGAAGTTGCTGAGGCTGGCTCCGCCTCTGCTGCTCCAGCCCCTGCCCCTTCTGCCCCGGCCCAAGCCGGCACCCCTGCAGCACCCGCCGTCGATCAGGACGCTCTTGCCTGGGCGCGCGAGGCCTATGCCCGGCTGAAGGCCCAGCAGGATGCGGCCAGGCAAAAGGAGCCCCCCGCCGAGCTGCAGGCGGTTGCGGCCGAGCAAGGGTCTGGGGCTCTACCCTCCGCTGCCCCGCCTGCGCAGGAGGAACCCGCGCCCGCTCCTGAAGGGGCTGCAGCGGTGCCCCCTGAGCCTCAACCTGAGGCCAGGCTCCAGGCCCCGGCCCCGCCCGCAGCCGCAGCTGCACCACCAACCGCACCAGCGGCACCGGCGCCCGCACTGTCGCTGCTTGAGCAGGCTGCGGCCCAGCGCCGCGAGCGCCAGCAGGAGTTGCTGGAACGGCCGGAGCCGGAGAGTGCCACCGCCGACTCCACCGGCGCCACGGTTGCCAGCGCCGCTGCTGCCCCGGCTGCCGACACCGCCGCTCCCCAGCTGGGAGCGTTCGATGAAGCCTTCACCTGGTCGGTGGAGGTGCTGGCGGCCCAGGGCGTGCGCGCCGATCAGGTGTCGCTCGAGGAGATCGACTGGCTGGGCCGGCTGCGGCGCGGTCTGGAGAAGACCCGCCAGGGCTTTGTCAGCCAGATGCTGGAAACCCTCGGGGATGATCCGCTCACCCCGGAGGTGCTTGAGCAGCTCGAAACCCTGCTGCTGCGTGCCGATGTGGGGGTGAAGGCCACTGATCAGGTGCTCGAGGCCCTGCGGCAGCGTCTCAACCAGGAGGTGGTGGATCCGGGCGAGGGGCTGCGCTTTCTCAAGGAACAGCTGCGGGGGGTGCTGGAAGCACCGATCCAGGCCAGCGGCACGGCGTTGCTGGCCCCACAGCGCGATCGCCTGAACGTGTGGCTGCTGGTGGGAGTCAACGGCGTCGGCAAGACCACCACCCTCGGCAAGCTGGCCAACCTGGCCGTGCGCAGTGGCTACAGCTGCCTGATCGCCGCGGCCGACACCTTCCGGGCCGCTGCCGTGCAGCAGGTCACGGTGTGGGGGGAACGCAGCGGGGTTCCAGTGATCGCCAACCCGAGCGCCAACGCCGATCCGGCAGCCGTGGTGTTCGATGCCATCGGTGCCGCCAGTGCCAAGGGCACCGAACTGGTGCTGGTCGACACCGCCGGTCGCCTGCAGACCAAGCACAACCTCATGGAGGAACTCAGCAAGGTGCGCCGCATCGTCGATCGCCTGGCGCCCCAGGCCAGCGTGGAATCGCTGCTGGTGCTCGATGCCAGCCAGGGCCAGAACGGCCTGCGGCAGGCCATGGCCTTCGCCAGTGCCGCCGGCCTCACCGGCGTGGTGCTCACCAAGCTCGACGGCAGTTCCCGCGGGGGCGTGGCCCTGGCGGTGGCCTCCGAGGCCGGCTTGCCGATCCGCTTCGTGGGTGCGGGCGAGGGCATCCGCGACCTCAGGCCGTTCAACAGCTTCGAGTTCGTCGAGGCGCTGCTGGCTGTCTGAGCCGGAGGTGGCGGTGACTGCCCCTCCGCTCGGGGGCGGCTTCTCTGCGCTTCAACCGGTGATGCCAGCCACCCGGTTAGACGCATCACGAGCGCTCAGCGATTAACGCGCACCACTGCTACTCTTCGTTCCCCCGGCCGCTCCCGTGAGCAGTACGCCGCCCTCCCGTGTGCCTCCGCCCCCTCCGCGGGCCCATGGCACCCTGTCGGCATCCGCTTCGCTGAGGCAGCTGCTCGACAGCCTCAGCCGGGAGCAGCGGCGCAACCAGGAGCTGCTGGCGTCGCTGGCTTTTGCCCTGCGCAGTTTTACCAATTTCAACCGCTTTCTGGAGCTGGTGCCCCTGGTCTGCTCCCGGCTGGTGGAGGCGGAGGGCAGCCTGTTGGTGGTGTTTCACGCCGATGGCCGCCTCTGGCGCGAGCAACTGCATGCCTCGCCACCGGAGCGCTGCCGGCATCTGGTGAGCCATCTGGCCGGGCTCAGCGATCAGGATCTGGCCGCCGGCGCCGGCGATGACGCGGTGGTGGCCCAGCTGGATCTGGAGATGCGCCGCCTGCTGGGCCAGGTGCCGATGTTCGGCACTTCGGTGGTGGCCCGCAACCATCAGCGCGGCCGGCTTTATGTGTTCGGCTCCAGTCAGGGCGATGGGCCCAGCTGGAGCGATGTGCACCGGCGCCATGTGCAGCTGGTGGCCGATCTCACCGGCGTCGCGGTTGAAAACGAGGTGCTGCAGGAGGACATGCGCCTGCATGAGCGCCTTGATCGCCAGCTCAGCACCGGCGCTGAGATCCAGTCCCAGCTGCTGCCCGATCAGTGCCCCGTGATCGAAGGGGTGGACCTGGCAGCCCGCTGCCGGCCGGCCTTCCGCGTCGGCGGCGACTACTACGACTTCATCCCCACCCGCCCCGAGCTGGTGGGACGGCGCCGTGAAACCGAGCGCTGGGCGCTGGTGATGGGCGATGTGATGGGCAAGGGGATCCCGGCCGGCCTGCTGATGACCCTGCTGAGGGGCATGCTGCGGTCGGAGGTGCTGAGCGGCCACGCGCCGGACCGGATCCTGCGGGATCTCAACCAGCTGGCGCAGGAAGACCTGGCCCATTCGCACCGGTTCGTGACGCTCTTCTATTCCGACTACGACCCGCGCACCCACGTGCTGCGCTACGCCAATGCGGCGCACAACCCGCCGCTGATCTGGCGCCGCCAGGGCCACACGCTCGAACGCCTCGATGCCCCTGGCCTGCTGATCGGCCTGCAGCCCGAGGCCGAATACGGCTGCGAGCGCCTGGTGCTGGAGCCGGGCGACGTGCTCCTGTATTACACCGATGGCGTTACCGAGGCGGCGGGAGTCGGCAATGAACGTTTCGATGAAACCCGGCTGATGCGGGCCTTCGATCGCTCCTGCCGCTCCGGGTTGGGAGCGCAGGGGATTCTCGATCAGCTGTTCACCCGTCTGGATCGTTTTGTGGGCTCCGATCGTCAGCTCCAGGACGACGCCTCGATGGTGGTGCTGAAGGTGCGCGATGAGGTGATGCTGCCGGCACTGCCGGGCTGAAGCCCCCGGCCGCCGGGTGCAAAGCTTTGCCTGACGACAAGCCTCGGCGGACATGGCCACAGAGTCTTCCCCTTCAGCGCGCGGTCGGGGGGTGTCCGGCGGTGCCGACGGCAGCTGGAGCGACCGTTTCGAGGAGGGCCTGCACCCGGCGATCGAGCGCTTCAACGCCTCGATCGGCTTTGATATCGCGCTGCTGCCGCAGGATCTGGACGGTTCGGTGGCCCATGCCCGCATGCTCGGCCGCTGCGGCGTGATCACCACGGCGGAGGCTGAGCGGCTGATCGAGGGGTTGGAACTGGTGCGGGCGGAAGCGGCCGCGGGCGGCTTCAATCCCGGCCTGGAGGCGGAGGATGTCCATTTCGCCGTCGAGCGCCGGCTGATCGCCCTGATCGGTCCGCTCGGCAAGAAGCTGCACACCGGCCGCAGCCGCAACGATCAAGTGGGCACCGATCTGCGGCTCTGGTTGCGGCAGAAGATCGACGGGCTCGATCGGGCTCTGCTGCGGTTCCAGCATGCGCTGCTGGCCCAGGCGGAGCAGCACGTTGACACGCTCATCCCCGGCTACACCCACCTGCAGCGGGCCCAGCCGCTCTCCCTCGCTCACCATCTGCTCGCCTACGTGGAGATGGCGGCGCGTGACCGGCAACGCCTGGGAGATGTGCGGCGTCGGGTGAACATCTGCCCGCTGGGGGCGGCGGCCCTGGCGGGCACCCCCGTGCCGATCGATCGCCGCCAGACGGCCGCAGAGCTGGGCTTTGAGGCGATCTATGCCAACAGCCTCGATGCCGTCAGCGACCGCGACTTCGCCGTGGAATTCAGTGCGGCGGCCAGCCTGATCCTGGCCCACCTCAGCCGCCTGGCGGAGGAGGTGATTCTCTGGGCCAGCGAGGAATTCGGCTTCGTGGCCCTCACCGACCGCTGTGCCACCGGCAGCAGCCTCATGCCTCAGAAGAAGAATCCGGATGTACCGGAACTGGTGCGGGGCAAGGCGGGCCGCGTGTTCGGCCATCTTCAGGCCCTGCTCACGATGATCAAAGGATTGCCCCTGGCCTACAACAAAGACTTTCAGGAAGACAAGGAAGCGCTCTTCGATGTGGTGCGCACCACCGAAGACTGCCTCGAGGCGATGGCGATCCTGCTGGAGGAAGGCATCCGGTTTCGTCCGGAGCGCCTGGAGCAGGCAGTGGCCGCTGATTTTTCCAACGCCACCGATGTGGCCGACTATCTGGTGGCTCGCGATGTTCCCTTCCGCGAGGCTTACCAGCTGGTGGGCGGGTTGGTGAAGCGCTGCCTTGCGGAAGGTCTGCTGCTGCGAGAGCTGCCGCTGGAGCGCTGGCAGGCGTTGCATCCCGCCTTTGAGGCGGATGTGTATGCCGCGATCGAGCCGCGGCAGGTGGTGCGTGCACGTCGCAGCGAAGGGGGCACGGGCTTCGATCGGGTGCGTGAACAACTCGCCCTGATGCGCCAGCGGCTCGATCCGATTCCAGCGGAAAACCCTTGAAGCAGAGAATGGCGGTCCTAGGGTTGGGCTGTCACCTCCGATGGGTTCTTTCCGAGGCCGTCGAGGTTGATGCCATCAAGGCCCCTGTTCTTGGTCCAATCGGTTTCTACGGTCAGTGAGCATTTTCGTCGGCAACCTCCCCTTCCGCGCTGAGCAGGAAGATGTGGCTGAATTGTTTGCGCCTTTCGGCGAAGTCGTGAGCTGTTCTCTCCCCCTCGAGCGGGACACAGGACGTAAACGCGGCTTTGCCTTTGTGGAGATGGCCGATGAGGCCACGGAAAGCAAGGCCATTGACGGCCTGCAGAACGTGGAGCTCATGGGCCGCCCGTTGCGCATCAACAAGGCCGAGCCCCGCGGCAGCGGCGGGCCGCGTCGCAGCGGCGGCTATGCCGGTGGCGGTGGTGGTGGATATGGCGGCGGCGGCTATGGAGGGGGGGGCTACGGCGATCGGGGCGGCTCTGACCGGGGTTCCTCCGACCGCGGCAGCTCCGACCGTGGCGCTTCAGAGCGTGGCAGCCGTGGCTGGGAAGATCGCAGCCGCTTTCAATAAGCGCCCGTGCCCTGCCTTGAACCCCAGCGCGCGATAGCGCAGCGCCTGGAGCTTCAGCCCCTGGAACTGCAACGCCTCACGCCGGACCGTCGGGGAGACAGGAGCCCTCAGAGCCCCTGATCCTCCAGTTCACGGCAGGCCTGCTCCAGCACCTCGGCCCCGGCAGTGGCCTGGCCGGCGGCTTCCCCCAGCCGCCGGCGCCAGTGCCTGGCCCCTGGAACGCCCTCCACCAGGTGCACCAGGTGCCGGGCGATCGGCCACAGGCGGCCACCACCGGTGCACCACCGCTCTGCGTAGGGAACCAGACCGCGCACCACGCTTGAGGACGTGGCGATCGGCGCTGTGCCGTCGGCAAACAGGTCCGCGTCGACCCGGGTCCAGCGCAGCGGATGCTCATAGGCCGCCCGCCCCACCATCACGCCGTCGAGGTGCTGGAGGTGGGGCCGGCATGCCTCCAGATCCTGCAGCCCTCCATTGAGCTCGATCGTCAGGTCGGGCCGTTCCTGCTTGAGCTGGTGCACCCGGTCGTAGCGCAGGGGCGGCACGGTGCGGTTCTGCTTGGGGTCGAGTCCCGTCAGCCAGGCCTTGCGGGCATGCACGGAAAACCGGGCGGCGCCGGCCCCGGCCAGCTGCTCCACAAAGGCCAGCAGCTCCGCGTAGCTGTCGCGCTCATCGATGCCGATCCGGTGCTTCACCGTGACGGGCAAGGGGCTGGCCGCGGCCATCGCCTCCACACAACGGGCCACCTGCTCAGGGTCCGCCATCAGACAGGCCCCGAAGCGGCCTTTCTGCACCTTCTCGCTGGGGCAGCCCACATTCAGATTGATCTCGTCGTAGCCCCAGGCGGCGGCCAGGCCGGCGGCCTCCGCCAGCAGCGTGGGGTCATCCCCGCCCACCTGCAGGGCCAGCGGCTTTTCGCTGGGGTCGAAGTCCAGCAGCCGTTCCCGCCGGCCATGGTGGAGCGCCTGGGCCACCACCATCTCGGTGTAGAGCAGGCTGCGGCGGGTGATCTGCCGCATCAGCACCCGGAAGTGCCGGTCGGTGCAGTCCATCATCGGCGCCACACTGAACCGGTGCGCGGGCAGCTTCCGCCCCACCTGCAACTCACCCTCTGCCATCTCCCCATGCTGCCTTCTGAGTGCCCCCTGGTGGTGGCCGGTGGTGGCCCGGCCGGCTACATGGCCGCGATCACGGCCGCGGAGGCCGGACTGGCGGGGGTGCTGCTGCTGGAGGCCACCGATCAACCCCTCGGCAAGGTGCTGATCAGCGGCGGCGGCCGCTGCAATGTCACCCATGCCTGCTGGGATCCGCGCGCCCTGGTGGGTCACTACCCCCGCGGGGCGCGGGCGCTGCTGGGGCCCTTCAGCCGCTTCGCCACCGGTGACACGCTGCGCTGGTTCGCAGACCATGGCCTTGAGCTGGTGGAGGAGCCCGATGGGCGGCTGTTTCCCCGCAGCAACCGTTCCAGCTCCGTGGTCAGAACCCTGGAAACGGCGGCGGCGGCGGCCGGTGTCACGGTCTGGCGTGGCGCCGCGCTGCGGGGGGCTGAGGCCTCAGCGGCGGGCGGCTTCGCCCTGCAGGTGCGCCACCGCGAGCAGCCCTTGCGGTGCCAGAGGTTGCTGCTGGCCACCGGCGGCCACCCCAGCGGACGCCAGCTGGCCGCCGGGCTTGGCCATCAATTGGTGCCCCCGGTGCCCTCGCTGTTCACCCTCGCGCTGGAGGCCAATCCCCTGGCGGCGCTCAGTGGCGTGGTGATGGATCCGGTGGAACTGGAGCTGGACGTGCCGGGAGGGGAACGCTTTCGCCAGAGCGGCATCGTGCTGCTCACCCACTGGGGGCTCAGCGGCCCTGCCACCCTGCGCCTCACCGCCTTTGCGGCCCGTGCCCTCAAGGACCATCGCTACCAGGCCCGCTTGACGGTGAACTGGTGCGGAGGCCGCTCCGCCGCGGATGTGGAGGCGCTGCTGGCGGCCTGCCGCCGGGACCAGCCCCGCCGGCAGCTGGCGGCCTGCAGACCCTGGCCGGAGTTGAGCCGGCGCCTGTGGCTGCATCTGCTTGAGCGGCATGGGGTGGACGGGCAGAAGCGCTGGGCCGATTTCGGCAAGGCCGACCAGCGCCGGCTGCTGGAGGGGCTGCGGGCCAGTCGGTATGCGGTCAGTGGCCGGGGCCCGTTCGGTGAAGAGTTCGTCACCGCAGGCGGAGTGGCCCTGGGCGAGGTGAACCTGGCCACGATGGAGAGCCGTAAGCAGCCAGGCCTGTTCCTTGCCGGCGAACTGCTGGATGTGGATGGGGTGACCGGCGGTTTCAACTTCCAGCACTGCTGGACATCCGGTTGGCTGGCGGGACAGGCGATCGCCCAGCAGGCGAAGCTTGCGACAGCTGCGAACTAGGCGTTGATCATCCAGCGTTCCTGGCTAGGGCCGCTTCTTCTGAATGAGAAACATTGAGAGAGCCTGCAATCATCTTGCCCACCCCTATGGCCAATGGCCAATCTTCTTCTTGTAATGATCTATCTGATCTTTTCAAAAATGGAGAACATTGGCAGATACATGGCCAGCAGAATCGAAGCCACGATGATGCCAACGAGCACGATCATGGCGGGCTCTAGTAGTGAGGTGAGCGCTTTGACGGCAGCTGAAACCTCATCTTCATAGAAGTCAGCTACTTTGGCGAGCATGGAATCCATCTCACCAGTTTCTTCTCCGACCACCAGCATGCTCAACGCCATTTCGGGGAAGACGCGCTTGCGGGAGAGGGCGGTACTCAGCAGGACGCCGTTCTGAAGCTCCCCGCGGCAATTGTCAATAGCGTCAGAGAGAATGCTGTTCCCCACGGTGTCGCGCACGATTTCAAGTGACTGGAGGATGGGAACTCCGGCACGGCTGAGGGAGCTGAAGGTGCGGCAAAATTGCGCCGTTGACGTTTTTTGGATGAGATCACCAAACAGGGGAATCTTCAGAATGGCTGCATCTACTTGCCGTCTACCTAGCGGAGTTGTGTAGTATTTGCTAAAAAGGATGACAGCAAGAATGATGATTCCCGTCAAGTAAATCGAGAAAGGCGAGCGCAGTAAAGCGCTGAGGTCCACCATGAATTGGGTGAATGGCGGTAAATCGGCACCCAGCTGATCGAAGATGCCCGCAAATGTTGGGATTAAGAAGATAGTCATCCCCAGAAAAACAGCTATAGCGATCACCAGCACCGCAACTGGGTATCCCAGGGCCCCCTTCACCTGGTTCTGGAGTCTGGAGGTCTGCTCAAGCAAGAGTGACAATCGCTTCAGTGATTCATCAAGCACACCCCCGACCTCACCCGCTTCGATCAAGGCAATGCTCAAACGATCGAACACCTTTGGCCATTTGCGCATGGAGCTGCCCAGGGTTTCACCCTGACTGACTTCGACACTGATGGCCTGTAGAGCGCGCTTGAAGATTGGATTCTTCTGCTGAGCAGCGAGCAGAGTCAGGCTGCGCACAATCGGAACGCCGGAATCCACCAAGGCCGCGAGCTTGCTAGCGAACAGGGCCTTGTCCTTGACTCCGGGTGACTGTTCAAACAGCGGCCCTAGGTTGATTTCCTTGTTCAGCAAGCTGCCGTCCTGCTGTTTCTCGCCTCCCTGGCTAGCCGCTCTTGCGAAATCCTGGACAAGCTTGGTTGCTGTGATCCCGCGACGCCTCAACTCACTGCGCGCTGCTGTCATATCGACTGCGGCCAGTTTTAGTTTCTTGGGCTTGCCATCTCTACCGCTATAGGTGGCGATGAACTGGACTGTTGGTGTTGATCGAGTCTTTGCCTTTGCGAGCGGAGATGGGCTG
Source organism: Synechococcus sp. L2F (assembly GCF_024345695.1). Taxonomy (NCBI): domain Bacteria; kingdom Bacillati; phylum Cyanobacteriota; class Cyanophyceae; order Synechococcales; family Synechococcaceae; genus Synechococcus; species Synechococcus sp. L2F. The sequence continues at coordinate 533,766 of NZ_JAGQBP010000002.1, forward strand.
GAGCTGCCCACAGCCTGGAGGGTGGTCGGGAGGATGCCGCGCTTCCTCAGGTCACGCCGTGCGGTTGCCAGATCCACTGCGCTGACGCGAAGCTCCTTGGTGTTCCCTCGGCTGGTGGTGTAAGTGGCGAGAAACGAGGCCATTCGGGAACGATTAGGAAAGGGTGCTGAGCAGGCGGTTGAGCTCCTCTGGTTTGACGGATTTTGAGCGGGCTTCTTCTAGGCTGATCTCTCCGTGCATGACAAGCTCGCTGAGTGCTTTTTCCATGGTCTGCATGCTCAGTTGAGCCCCGGTCTGAATCTGGGAGTAAACCTGCGCCGTTTTTCCCTCCCGAATCAGATTGGCGATGGCTGGGGTGTTGATCATGATTTCTTGCGCCATCACTCGGCCCCAGGAGTGCTGGTCAGGATTCAATCGCTTGCACAGAGTCTGAGCAAAGATGGCAGCAAGACTGCCGCTGAGCTGCGCGCGGACCTGAGTCTGCTGGTTGGCGGGAAACACATCCACCATCCGATCGACTGTTTGAGCGGCGGAGCTCGTATGCAGGGTGGCAAAAACCAGATGGCCGGTTTCTGCGGCCGTGATCGCCAGCTGGATCGTTTCCAGGTCGCGCATCTCACCAACCAGAATCACATCAGGGTCTTCTCGCAGAGCGGCACGTAGGGCGTTGCTGAAGCTCTTGGTGTCGTCGTTCAGCTGGCGCTGATGCACCAGGCTGAGATTGTTTCGATAGGTAAACTCAATTGGATCTTCAATCGTGATCACATGCAAGGCCTTGGTGCGATTGATGTGATCCAGGAGGCTGGCCAGGGTGGTGCTTTTGCCGGATCCGGTAGGTCCCGTCACAAGCACGAGCCCTGAGGGCCTGTCCGTAATGTCCACAACCACCTCGGGCAGGCGGAGGTCCTCAGGGGTGGGTATCTTGCTGCTGAGTGCTCGTAGGCAGGCCGCGTAGGTGCCACGTTGGCTGTAGACATTCACACGAAAACGGGCCAGACCTCGTAGCGCATAGGAGCAATCAAGTTCCCAGGTTTGCTCCAGATGTTTCCTCTGGGCATTGTTCAGGATCGAGAAGATCAGCCGGTTGCACGTTTCTTCCGTGAGAATTTCTTCATGCATCGGTCGCAGTTCGCCGTTGAACCGTCCATAGGGACGTTGTCCGGCGGCCAGGTGCAAGTCACTGCCGCGTGCTTCCACCAGCTCGCGCATGAAATCTTCAATCACGAGTTCCATGGGCTTCGCGGCGTTGAGCAAGCTTCGTGACGTTGCGCAATTCTGCACGGCTTGAGGGAGAGCATCAAGGGTCAGGCCCTCTCTGTCAGGCAGTAGGGGCATTCCAGCCATTCATCCTTGAGCCCGGCCCCGCAGCCGCTGCAGCTCAAGGTGGTGAGGGCTCTGGCACGGCGTTCCGATTCAAGCTCCGTGTCGGTGAGCAGCATGCGCTCCACCTCCTCCAGTGTGGTGTGCCCCTCCCGCACCAGATCCAGGCCGTAGCCGAGCAGGGTTTTCATCCCGGCTTCCAGGGCCAGCTTGCGGATCACATCGGTGCTCGCCCCCTGTGCCACAGCTGAAGCGATGGTTTCGTTGAACTGGAGCACCTCGTAAACGCCGATGCGGCCTTTGTAGCCCCTTCCCTGGCAGGTGCTGCAGACGTGGGTGGCATCAGGTTCAGGCCGAAAGGCTTTGTAGAAAGTGACCTTTGTATCAGGGCTGGATAGGAGGCCAAAGTGGCCGAGCTCTTCAGGGCCGGGGTGATAGCCCACCCGGCACTTCGTGCAAACGTGCCGCAGCAAACGCTGCGACACGATTCCCAACAGGGAGGCACTGATCAGAAAGGGCTCCACGCCCATTTCGTTGAGGCGGGCGATCGCACTGGGGGCATCGTTGCAATGGAGGGTGGTGAGCACGAGGTGTCCGGTCAAGGCGGCCTCAATCGCAGTCTTGGCCGTTTCTCCGTCGCGGGTTTCACCTACCAGCAGAACGTCGGGGTCCTGCCGCATGAAGGCCCGCAGGGCATTGCTGAAGTCGTAGCCCTTGTCGCGGTTCACCTGGGTCTGGGTGATGCCCTTGAGCATGTATTCAATCGGGTCTTCAACTGTGGAGATGTTGATGCCCGGGACGTTACGCTCCGACAGCAGGGAGTAAAGCGTGGTGGATTTGCCGGATCCGGTTGGTCCGGTCACCAGGATCATCCCGAAGGGGCGTGACCCCAGCGTGCGCACCAGATTGAGGATCGCTGGAGAGCTGATCAGCTTGTCAAGACCAAGCTTTGTGGCGGAGCTGTCCAGCAGCCGCATCACCACCTTTTCACCCCAGCGGCTGGGCAGGGTGCTTACTCTCAGTTCAATTGTCCGCCCGTTATAAACCCGTCGAATGCGGCCGTCCTGCGGCATCCTCCGTTCGGAGATGTCCAGATCGGCCATGATCTTCAGCCGTGAGGTGATTGCCGGGATGAGGCTTCTTGGCAGGAGTTCCAGAGGTTGCAGCACGCCGTCCTGGCGGAAGCGGATCTGCAGGCCCTCTTCCTGAGGTTCAACGTGCACATCGCTGGAGTCACTGTCGATCGCCTTGATCAGAATCCGATTCACAAGACTCACCACCGGCGAAGCACTCGAGGCGGCAATGCCCTCATCAAGATTCATATAGGCATCGTCTTCGGCTGGCGCTTCGTCGAGCTGCCGTTCGAGGCTCAGGTTCTCCAGCAAAGAGACCCGCTCCACACGGGCCTCCTGCTGCGTCTCTTCGGGGTTCGGCAAGGAATCACCTGAGCCGTCACCATCACGAGCGACAGCAGCATCTAGCTCCTCAAGCCTCGCCTTGAGCACAACCTCGATTTCGCCCTTTAGAGCAAGACGCAAATCGGGTTCCAATCCGTCGCCAGCGATCGTCTCCATCAGCTCGTGACGCTGGTCCGATCCCCAGAAGGTGGGCACGGCCAACACGAGCCGGTTCCCGATGCGCCGAATCGGCAAGCTCGCCAAGCCGCGCCACCTCTCACTGCCGATCGAAGGGCAGGCCTCAAACGCTTTTGGATCCGCCTGCTCCAGCTCCTGCGGACGGAGCACACGTTCCCCAAGCAACAACTCCACCTCCAAGCGCTGCTGGGTGGGGGTGATGGCATCCGGCACCGGACGGGTTGCCGAAAGGGTCATGGCAGGAAGCGGCTCTAGGGGGAAATGCCTATGTGGGGCTGAGATTTCACGCACCCAAGGCCCCTTTCTAGACCAGATCCACGCTGAAGGGCTGCTTGTTTGCCGCGATCATGGCGCACCTGGTGCGTGACGGATGCCGAGGTGCGGGCTTCCGCCGCTTGTGGGAGGCACGCGTCACCCTCCAACATGTTGGTGTCAGATCTGCGATCCAGCCGGCATGAGTGGCGAAGCCTCTTCCTTCTCCCAGGATTCTGAGGCCCCTGCGGAGGCACCTCAAGCGGCCTCCACGGAGGCCAATGTCGAGGGTCTTGCCAGCGAGGCGAATGAATTGATCACGCAGCTCGAAGCCTCCGCGGCCTCGGCCGACGCCTCCGCCCAGGCCGATGCCATCGGTTCGGAGGCCGGTGGTCCCGAGCAGCGGATTCAGGAACTGGAGGCGACGCTCAGCAGCCTCCAGGCCGAGCACGAGGGCGTGCGCAGCCAATACATGCGCATCGCCGCCGACTTCGATAACTTCCGCAAGCGCCAGAGCCGCGATCAGGACGAGCTGCGCCTGAAGATCACCTGCTCCACGCTCGCGGAGATCCTGCCGGTGGTCGACAATTTCGACCGGGCGCGCCAGCAGCTGGACCCCCAGAACCCCGAAGCCCAGGACGTGCATCGCAGCTACCAGGGGCTCTACAAACAGCTGGTCGATGTGTTCAAGAATCTGGGCGTCTCGCCGATGCGCGTGGAGGGAGAGCCGTTCGACCCCAACCTGCACGAAGCCGTGCTGCGGGAGCCCAGCGACGAGGTGATGGAGGACGTGGTGATCGCCGAACTGCAGCGCGGTTACCAGCTGGAAGGCCGGGTGATCCGTCATGCTCTCGTGAAGGTGTCGATGGGCCCCGGTCCTGCCGGTGGGCCCAACGCCGCCAACGCCCCGCACGGGGACACTGAACCCATGGCCGGCGCGGATCCGAGTTGATGGCCGATTACTACGACCTTCTGGGTGTCAGCCGTGATGCCGACGCCGACACCCTCAAACGTTCCTACCGCCGGCTGGCGCGGCAGTTCCACCCGGACATCAACAAGGATCCCGGCGCCGAGGAGCGCTTCAAGGAGATCGGGCGCGCCTATGAGGTTCTGAGCGACCCCCAGACCCGCGCTCGCTACGACCAGTTTGGTGAAGCGGGTGTGTCCGGCGCCAGCGGCGGCCCCGACATGACGGATATGGGCGGCTTCGCCGACCTGTTCGAGACATTCTTCAGCGGTTTCGGGGGGGCTGGCGGTGCCAGTGGCCCACGCCGCCGTGGCCCGCGCCAAGGCGATGACCTGCGCCTTGATCTCACGATCGGTTTCAGCGAGGCCGTGTTCGGGCAGGAGCGCGATGTCCAGATCCGCCACCTGGAAACCTGCGCCACCTGCGAGGGCAGCGGCGCCAAGCGGGGCAGCGGGCCCACCACCTGCGGCACCTGCTCCGGATCCGGCCAGGTGCGCCGTGCCACCCGCACCCCATTCGGCAGTTTTACGCAGGTGGCGCCATGCCCCACCTGCGAAGGCACCGGCCAGGTGATCGCCGATCCCTGCGGCGATTGCGGCGGCCAGGGGGTGCAGCAGGTGCGGAAGAAGCTGCGCATCACCATTCCAGCCGGCGTCGATTCAGGCACCCGGCTACGGGTGACGGGCGAGGGCAACGCGGGCCAGCGGGGCGGTCCGGCCGGTGACCTTTACGTCTACCTGTTCGTTCAGGCCCACGACCACCTGCGCCGTGAAGGCATCCACATCCAATCGGATGTCACGATCAGCTATCTCCAGGCGATCCTCGGCGACAAGATCGAAGTCGACACCGTTGATGGTCCGGAAACCCTGGAGATTCCTGCTGGCACCCAGCCCGGTGCCACGCTCACGCTCAACAACAAAGGGGTGCCGCGGCTGGGCAATCCCGTGGCCAGGGGCAACCATCACGTCACCGTGAAGGTGCATATTCCCACCAAGCTCTCCAGCCACGAGCGGGAGTTGCTCGATCAGCTCGCCGGTCACCATTCCGGCAAGGAACACCCGCACAAGAGCGGTCTTTTCGGGGGACTGTTCGGGTGAGGGCCGCCGCCTGCCCATCACCATGAAGCCCGCTGATGCCTCCACTGCTCCCGCGCCGGCCCAGTGCCTTGACCTGCGCGGCACACCTTGCCCCGTCAATTTCGTGCGCACGAGGCTGGCGCTTGAAAAACTGCCGCCCGGTGCCTGGCTTCAGGTCGATCTTGACGCAGGCGCCCCTGAGTTACTGGTGAGCGAGGGCATCCGCGAAGAGGGGCATGAGGTGCTGCGCATGAAGCCCACCGATGGCGCCGGGGCGCGTCTGCTGATCTGCCGCGACGGGGCCTGAGCGTGGAGCAGGAGCCGGTCACCGGCCGGGTCGTGGCTCTGCAGGCCAATTTCTGCAGGGTTTGGCTCGATCGGGCCGGCCCTGACCATCAGCTCGAACTGCTGTGCGTGCGGCGCACCCGGCTGGGCAAGAGCGGCCAGCAGGTCCATGTCGGCGATCAGGTGAGCCTCGATGGAATCGACTGGGCCGCCGGTCGCGCTGCGGTGAGCCGCCTGTTTCCTCGCGGCAGCCGGCTGGAGCGGCCCGCCGTGGCCAACTGCAGCCGGTTGCTGGTGGTGGTGGCGCTGGCGCAGCCGGAGCCGGATCCCGTCCAGATCACCCGCTTTCTCCTGGCGGCAGAGGCCACCGACCTGCAGGTGGAGCTGGTGCTCAGCAAGGTTGACCTGGTGCCCCGCCCCGTCCTGGAGGCGTGGCTGGTTCGCCTGAAGGGCTGGGGGTATGACCCGATCGGCCTGAGCGTGGCCACAGGTGAGGGGCTCGAGCTGTTGAGGCAGCGGCTGGTGAAACCGGGTATCACCGTGCTGTGCGGCCCTTCCGGCGTGGGCAAGAGCAGCCTGCTGAACGCCCTGATTCCAGCGCTTCAGCTGCGGGTGGCTGCAGTGTCCGGGCGGTTGCAGCGTGGCCGCCATACAACGCGGCACGTGGAGCTGTTCGCGCTGGGATCCGAGGCCCTGCTCGCCGATACGCCGGGATTCAACCGGCCGGATCTGCCGCTCGATCCCACCCGGCTGGCCGCGTTGTTTCCTGAAATGCGAGAGGCGCTGCGCTCGGGTGCGTGCCGGTACCGCAACTGCTTGCACCGCGGCGATCCCGGTTGCTGCGTCGGCACTGACTGGGACCGTTACCCCCACTACCTGCAGGCCTTGGAGGAGTTGTTGGCGGCCGGTGGCTCAGGGCCAGCGCGCCGTACGCAGGAGCCGGATGTTCAGGCACAGCGGACAGAGGTGCGGCTGGATCGCCGGCAGCGCCAGCCTTCTCGCCGCCGGCTGCGGCAGAGCCAGCAGGAAGGGCTCAGCCCCCCATCCCCGTCAGATTGAGCCCACCGGTGAGCTCTTCCATCCGCTCCTTCATGGTCGCGGTGGATTTTTCGTAGGCGGCCCGCAGCGCTTCGAGGGCGGCGGCTTCGGTGGCTTCGGCGCCGCAGGCCACAAGTTCGGGAGCCAGCCTCACCCGCAGGGGCTGTTGATTGCCCGAGAGCCACACGCTGGCGCGGCCGTCCTCACTGGTGCCCTCCAACTCCATGGCATCCAGTTCGTCCTGCAGTTTCTGGGCGTCCTGCTGGATCTGCTGCGCCTTGCGGAACGCTTCGGTGAGCTGGCCGAAGTTGGGAAGACCGAAGCCTGCCATGGGGACGATGTCGTGGGGCCACAGCGTACGTGGGCCGCCACGGTCGTTCAGCAGCACCTCTGGAACGGCTTTCCTCCCGCCGACACCCTGTATCAATCGGACATCGTTGCCGGATCGAAGCTGCCCAGGCGCTTCACTTCCGGGTGGAGCTCCAGGCCATGGGCCTGACGCACCCGCTCCTGCACCCGTTCGATCAGGCGGTTGATCTGCGCGGCGGTGGCCTCCCCCGTGTTGACGATGAAGTTGGCGTGCATGGGCGACACCATGGCGCCGCCCACCGTGCATCCCTTGAGGCCGAGTTCCTCGATCAGCCGGCCCGCCTTGAGCGGTTCCGGGTTGCGGAACACGCTTCCGCAGCTGGGCAGGTGGTAAGGCTGCGTTCCGGTGCGGCTCTGCAGATTGGCGCTGGTGAGCCGGTCGATCGCACGCGGATCATGGCCGGCGCTCAGCTGGAACCGGGCCGAGAGCACCAGCAGCGGCTCCTCCTGCAGGCGGCTGTGGCGGTAGGCGAACTCCAGGCTCGACGCCGGCAGGATGAAGGGAACGCTGCCCGGATCCGGCGCCACCACGGTGATGTCGCGCAGCACTTCTGCCGTGCAGCCTCCCTGTGCACCGGCGTTCATCGCCACAGCACCCCCCACGGTGCCCGGGATGCCCACGGCCCATTCCAGCCCGCTCAGGCCCGCCCGGGCCGCCCGGCGCGCCAGGGTGGGAATCGGCTCTCCAGCTCTGGCTTCCACCAGGCCCGTGCTGGCGTCCAGCTGGCTGCCCTGGAGGCGGCGTGAGCAGAGGGTCAGGCCCGCCAGGCCGCTGTCGCTGATCAGCAGATTGGAGCCCGCGCCGATCAGGCGCCAGGGCAGACCGCGCTCCCGGGCCCAGCGGGCCATGGCGTGCAGCTCTTCCTCACTGGAGGGTTCCCCGAACCATTCGGCGGGGCCGCCCACCTTCCAGGTGGTGTGAGCGGCGAGCGGCAGCTGGGCGCTCAGATTGGCCGGTGGTTCGCCGCCCGCCATCCCTCAGGCAGCCAGGGGTGTGACGACAGCGGCGCCGGGCAGGGCCTTGAGCCGGTCCCACAGCCCGTTGACGTCCCCGGCCCCCATCGCCAGCACCAGGTCACCGTCCTGGCTCAGCGTCGCCACGTCCTGGGCAAGGTGCTGCATGTCGGCTGCCACACGCACCTCAAGGGCAGGGTGCAGCGCGGCGATGCGCTCCGCCAGCGATCCGCTCGACACCCCGGGGAGTGGCGCTTCGCCGGCGGCATACAAGGGCGCCAGCAGCACAGCATCGGCCTGGCCGAGGGCCTGGGCAAACGCTTCGCCGAATTCCGCCGTGCGGCTGTAGCGATGGGGCTGAAACACCGCCACCACCCGCCGCGGCACCGCCGGCAGCGGGCTGCGGCCGGTGCTCACCATCAGCCGCGCCATGGTCAGGGTGGCATTCACTTCGCTGGGATGGTGGGCGTAGTCGTCGACCACCAGACGCCCCTGCCAGCTGCCGCGGAAATCGAAGCGGCGGCCGGGGGCGCTCAGGGAGGGAATGGCCTGGCTGAGCGCTTCGAACGGCACCCCTTCCAGCCGGCAGGCGGCCAGGGCGCCGGTGGCGTTGCTGAGGTTGTGACGCCCGGGCAGCGGCAGCCGGAACTGCCCCACCTCTGTGCCCTGCTCGTAGAACGCGGCCAGGGTGCCGTCCCCCTCTTCCGCCACTGCGATGGAGGCGAAGTCGGCCCCGTCCGCGCTCTCGATCGACCAGCAGGCACTGGGCTGGAAATGCTGGTGCAGCACCGGGCAGTCCCGGTTGGTCAGCAGCCGGCCGCAGCCGGAGGCGAATTGCTGCAGGGTGCCGATCAGGGCCTCCAGGTCGGCGTAATGGTCGGTGTGGTCGAGTTCGAGGTTGGTGATCACCCCCAGGCTGGGCCGAAACTTGACGAGCGAACCGTCGGATTCGTCGGCTTCCGCCACCAGCAGCCTGCCGTTGCCCACCCGGGCGTTGCTGCCGAAGCCTGGAACGATGCCGCCGATCACGGCCGTGGGGTCGTTCGCGGTGGCGGCCAGCAGGGTGGCGACCATGGTGCTGGTGGTGGTCTTGCCGTGGCTGCCGGCGATCGCGATCGCGTCCTGGCTGTTGATCAGGGCCGCCAGCACATCGGAGCGGTGCACGACTGACAGACCCACGCGGCGGGCTTCGACCAGCTCGGGATTGCTCTGGGGAACGGCGGAGCTCACCACGATCTGCGGATCGGCCGCGGCTGTGGTGCGGATCGCCTCGATGGTGGCGGCGCTCTGCTCCTGAAACACCCGCACACCCCGGCGGCGCAGGGCCTGCAGCACGCTGTTGTCGCGGGGGTCGGAGCCGCTGACGGAAAAGCCCCGCTCCACCAGGATCTCAGCCAGGGCGGACATGCCGATCCCGCCGACACCGATGAAGTGCAAAGGCTGCCCGCGATCGACCAGCAGTCCCAACGGCGTCTCCAGGATGAACCGAAACTTAAGCGGCAGGATCCCCGCTTGTCCCTGCTGAGGCACCTTGTGGAACCCGGCATGGCTCCCGTGGGGGCAGGGGCGCCATTTCTGTATGATCGGCAGCCAAAACCTCCCTTGTTAGCGGGTTTGCCCGCTGTTGCCATGGCTTTGCGTGTTGCGATCAATGGATTTGGCCGGATTGGTCGCAACTTCATGCGTTGCTGGCTGAGCCGCGGCGAGAACACCGGCATCGAAATTGTCGGCCTCAACGACACCTCCGATCCGCGCACTAACGCACACCTGCTTCAGTACGACTCCATGCTCGGAAAGATCCGGGACGCCAAGGTGAGCCACACCGATGACGCCCTGATCGTCAATGGACGCACCATCAAGTGCTTCTCCGACCGCAACCCCCTGAACCTTCCTTGGAAGGAATGGGGTGTGGATCTGGTGATCGAAGCCACCGGCGTGTTCATCGACAAGGAAGGGGCAGGAAAGCACATTCAGGCCGGTGCCCGCAAAGTACTGATCACCGCTCCCGGGAAAGGTGATGGCATCGGCACCTTCGTGGTGGGTGTGAACGCCGATCAATACACCCATGACGGCTTCGACATCATCAGCAATGCCAGTTGCACCACCAACTGCATGGCGCCGATCGTCAAGGTGCTCGATCAGGCCTTCGGCATCGTCAAAGGCACGATGACCACCACCCACAGCTACACCGGTGACCAGCGCATCCTCGATGCCAGCCACCGTGATCTGCGCCGGGCCCGCGCTGCTGCCATCAACATCGTTCCTACCTCCACTGGCGCTGCCAAGGCTGTGGCTCTGGTGTATCCCCCGATGAAAGGAAAGCTCAACGGCATCGCCCTGCGGGTGCCCACCCCGAACGTGTCGGTGGTCGACCTGGTGCTGGAGGTGAGCCGCGGAACAACCCGCGAAGAAGTGAATGCGGTGCTTGAGGAATCGTCACGGAACGGCATGAAGGGAATCATCAAGTATTCCGATCTGCCGCTGGTGTCCTCTGACCATGCCGGCACTGATGAATCCACGATCGTGGACGCTGACCTCACCCTGGTGATGGGCGACAACATGGTGAAGGTGATCTCCTGGTACGACAACGAGTGGGGTTACAGCCAACGCGTTGTTGATCTGGCCGAAGTGGTGGCCCGCAACTGGGTCTGATCCTCCCGTTCCTCATTCGCCCGGATCGCCCTTCTTCCGAATCGGGCCGTATTGCCAACTGAATCGGGTCTTCCTGCACGGCCTCTCCTGAGGGGGGGTTCGCAGGGAGGCCCTTTTTTGTGGGGCCGCCGCCACGCTGTTTTGCCCGGCCACGTGCTCCGGCACGCTTCAGCCGAAGTGCCGGAACCCGGCTGGGCCCTGCAGTGGCTCCTCTGTTCCCTGCCAGAGCAGCCGTCCTGTGCCGGCCACCAGCCGGCCGAGGCAGTGCACCCCCGGCAGGCAGGCCTGCAGGCGCTGGGCCCACCGCTCCGGCAGGGCCAGCACCAGCTCGAAATCTTCTCCGCCGCCGAGGCACCAGTCGGTGGCCTCCCGCAACGGCGCCATGGCCGGATCGATCGGCAGGGCTGAGCGATCCAGCAGCGCATCGCAGCCGCTGGTGCCGGCGATGGCAGTGAGTGCCGCCGCGAGCCCATCGCTGCTATCGGTGCCGCCCACCCGCCAGGGATCCCCGGGGGGCTGGCTTTGCTCCAGAGCCGCCACCACATCAAGACGCGCCTGAGGGCGCCGGTGTGCTGCGATCGCCCGCTGCCGCAGGTCTTCAGGCAGGTCGGTGGCGGCGATGCTGCCGGTCATGAGCCCGTGCAGCGGCTGCTCCAGCAGCAGCGCCAGGCCCAGGCGGCTGAGCCCGTGGAGACCACTGCACACCAGCACGTCACCGGCACAGCCGTCCTGCCGCCGGATCGGCCCCTGCGGGCCCAGCCGGCCCAGGGCCGTCACCGCCAGCAGGCGCTCGCTGCCGCTGCTGCAGTCGCCCCCGAGCAGCGGCGCGCCGGTGGTGGCCAGCGCCGCGGTCAGGCCGCCGTACACCCCTTCCACCCAGGCCCAGGGGGTGCGGGGTGGGGCCACCAGGCCCACGGTGAGCCCCACCACCTCACGGCAGCCCATGGCGGCCAGATCCGACAGGTTGGCGGCGGCGGCACGCCAGCCCAGATCGCCAGGGCCCATGGTGGCGTCGTTGAAGTGCACCCCCTCCACCAGCACATCGGTATTGACCACCAGCACCCCGCCAGCGCGCTCCTCGATCAGGGCGGCATCGTCATCGAACTGGCCCGGCGGCGCGAAGGCCCGCAGACGCTCGAGCAGTCGCCATTCGCCCAGATCGCCGAGCGTGGGCGTGGAGCCCTCGCCGCAGGCGGCCGGTGGCTCAGGCATGGGGCCGCAGGTTCTCGGCCCCCTCCAGCACCGTGGCCTTGACGATGCCGTCATCGGCGGTGAGTTCTTCGAGCACATCAAAGCCGTCGGTGACGTAGCCGAAGGCGGCATAGCGCCCATCGATCAGGTTCAGCCCAGCGGGGGTCAGCTCGGCTTCGAACAGGAAGAGGAAGAACTGGGAGGAGCCGTCGTCGAGGGCTTCATCGGAATGGGCCCAGCCCAGGGTGCCCTTGGTGGCGAAGGGCAGGGTCGGGGTGGCCTTGAACAGGCCCAGGTCCTCGAAGGTCTGGTTGTAGAAGGGGGCCGCTTCGCCGGGTACCTTGATCTCCAGGGGCACCGGGCGGTTGTGCTGTGTCCTGGGATCCACGAAGCCGTCGGCGGGACCGGCGGGATCGCCGGTCTGGAGCACATAGAAGTCTTCGGCCCGGATGAAGGGCAGAGCGTCATAGAAGCCCCGCTGCACAAGATCCACGAAGGCCCCCGCGGTGAGCGGCGCGTTGTAGCCATCCACCACGGCAGTGAGATCACCCTTGGTGGTGGTGAGTCTCACGGTGGCCCGGCCCAGCAGCCGCGGCAGGTCGTCGAAGGCGGCAGGAATGGTGAACGGGAACGGACCCACCAGCTCGGCCTCGGCGGCGCCGATCCGGCTGAGTGCCTCGCGGCGGGCATCCAGGAAGGCCTCCCGGTCCTGGCGCTCAGCTGCTGTCGCCATGTCCTGGAGGGATCCTTGCAACTGTTCGAGCAGGGCTTCCGCTTTGTCGCGGTCCGCCGGGTCGAAGCTGTCGAGCAGACCCACACGACGGGTACCCAGCAGCGACTGGGAGCGGCGCACCACATTGGTCAGGGCGCTCCAGCGCTTGGCGCGCAGGTCGTCGCTGGTGCTTTCGAGCCGGTGCTGGAGATCCTGCAGATCGGTGGCTTCGATCGGCAGCGCATCCCGCAGCAGGGCAGCGGGATCGGTGACGGCATTGCCTGGGGGTAGGGCTGCAGCGACAGGCCGGGGCGCCGTCAGCCCCGTCGCTGCGCAAAGCACCACGGCCAGGAGCAGGGCCCACAAACCACCGACCCGGGTCCTCCGCATCTGTCCGTCTGCCGTTTTCCGGACTTTGGCACAGCCGGCCGGTCCCGTTCCATCCGGCGCTGTCGCTGCAGCCGCACGGCGGGGAGGGGCCGAAGGGCAGCCGTACAATCCCGCTGACCCGTTCCCTCGGAATGATCTCCAGCAACGACTTTCGTACAGGCACCACGATCGAGCTGGATGGTCAGGTCTGGAGGGTCGTCGAGTTTCTGCATGTAAAGCCCGGTAAGGGTTCCGCGTTCGTGCGCACCAAGCTCAAAGGTGTGCAGAGCGGCAGCGTGGTGGAGAAAACCTTCCGCGCCGGCGAAACCGTTCCCCAGGCCCTGCTGGAGAAGTCCACCCTTCAGCACACCTACATGGAAGGCGACGACTACGTGTTTATGGACATGGGCAGCTACGAGGAAACCCGCCTTACCGCCAACCAGATCGGCGATGGGCGCAAGTACCTCAAGGAGGGCATGGAGGTCAATGTGGTGTCGTGGAATGGGTCCCCACTTGAGGTGGAGCTGCCCAACTCCGTGGTGCTGGAAGTCACCCAGACCGACCCCGGCGTCAAGGGTGACACCGCTACCGGCGGCACCAAGCCGGCGATCGTGGAAACGGGCGCCCAGGTGATGGTGCCGCTGTTCATCTCGATCGGTGAAAAGATCAAGATCGATACCCGCACCGACAGCTACCTGGGTCGGGAGTCCTGAAGCGCCATGCAACTCGACAACAACCAGCTCCACGCCCTGCTCACCTTCCTTGAAGGCAGCGACATCCAGGAGTTGAAGCTGGAGGGGGAGGATTTTCGTCTTGAGGTGCGCCGCAACCTGCCGGCCCCCAACCCCGTTCCTGCGCCTGCCGCCTACGCCCCGGTGGCGATGGCAGCCCCCGCACAGGCTGCGCCAGCCCCAGTCGCCCCCCAGCCCTCCAGCGCCCCGCCGGCAGCCGCTGCCGTGCGGGCCGATCTGGTGGAGGTCACCGCACCGATGGTGGGCACCTTCTACCGGGCGGCTTCACCGGGAGATCCCCCCTTCGTGGAGCTCGGCAGTGTCATTTCGGTCGGCCAGACCGTCTGCATCCTCGAAGCGATGAAGCTGATGAATGAGCTGGAGGCGGAAATGACCGGCCAGGTGGTGGAAATCCTGGTGGAGAACGGCACCCCGGTGGAGTTCGGCCAGGTGCTGATGCGCGTCAAGCCCGGCTGATCCGCGCTGGTGTCCAGCAGCCCCGCTCCGTACCCGCGCGGCTGCCGATCAGCCCAGGTCCCAGGCGGCGGTGAGCGCTGCCACCATGCTGTCGGCGCGGGCGATGCCAAGTCCGGCGATATCGAAGGCGGTGCCGTGATCGGGGGAGGTGCGTAGGAAGGGCAGCCCCAGGGTCACATTCACGGCCGCATCGAAGGCGAGCAGCTTCACCGGAATCAGGCCCTGATCGTGATACAGAGCCAGATAGCCGTCCGATCCCTCACCGTCACCACGCCAGGCGGCGGCGGCACCCAGCCAGCAGGTGTCGGGCGGCACCGGCCCCACCAGCTCCACGTCCGGATGGCGTCGCCGCCAGCGGTCCAGTGCCGGCACCAGCCACTCGACCTCCTCCTTCCCGAGCTGGCCTGCTTCGCCGGCATGGGGGTTCAGGCCCGCCACTGACAGCCGCGGATAGGGCTTGAACCGCTGGCAGAAAGCCAGCAGAACGTCGAGCTTGCGCTCCACCAGCGCCCCATCGAGACAGCGCGGCATGGCCGCCAGCGGGATGTGCGTGGTGGCCAGCAGCGTGTTCAGACGCCAGGCGGTCAGAGGGGAGCGGGCTGTGAACAGCATCGAGGCCTCCATGCCGCCGGCCAGTTCCGCCAGCCGTTCAGTCTGGCCGGGGTAGTGATGGCCCGCTGCATGCCAGGCGTGCTTCGCGATCGGCGCTGTGGTGATGGCGCGGCAGCGGCCGCTGGTCACCAGCGCTGTGGCGGCGGTGAGCCAGGCGAAGCTGGCGGCACCACTGGCCGCTGAACCCTGGCCGGGCTGTGGCGCTACCTCCAGCGGCAGGTCCAGCACCTCCAGGCCGCCGGGGTCGGCCAGGGGAACGCTGCTCAGCGGCTCCAGGCGCCGGTGGGTGTCTTCCAGCCAGCGGCGGCAACCCACCAGCACCACCTCCGCTTGCCGATCGCCGAGCAGGGCCAGAGCCTTAAGAGCCACTTCCGCGCCGATGCCAGCCGGGTCACCGAGGGAGACGGCAATGGCAGCGGGCTTAGTCTCGCGCTGATGGGAGAGTGACGACATGTTTCGGTGGTTTCTGATCGGATTGGCGGTGGTCGGAACAGCCGTCGGTCTGGAGCGGGGCTGGGTCACCGTGGATGGCTGCCGCTTCATGCAGGACACGAAGCTCCCCACCCTCAAGAACCTTCAACCGGATGCGGCCGGAGTCTGCCCCGAGCCCGGCGCTGACGCCTCCCCCGCCGACAGCCAAAGCATCGAACGGGTGTTCACCCGCCGCTGAACGGGCCCGGCGGAGTCGGCCGGAGACGTGGGCTCATGCGGCCTGGTCGCCGTTGCCGCGCGCGGCCGTCCGGCGCTCTTCGGCGAGGGCCTCGCGAAAACCCTCGCGGTAGCTGGGGTAGCGCAGGGTGTAGCCCAGGTCATGGCAGAGCCGATCGTTGCTGGCGCGGCGATTTTCCACCCAGAAGCTGAGTGCCATCGGGCTCATGCCACCGCAGATGTCCTCAAACCGCTCCACGGTCGGCAGTTTGCAGTCGAGCAGATGGGCGGCGTAGCCCAGGCTTTCCGTTGAGGGGCAGGGGCGGTCGTCGGAGAGGTTGACGATCCGCGGGCGCCGCTGGGGCGGCAGGCCGATGCAGTGGATCAGCGCTCCCACGATGTCATCGACATGGACGCGGCTGAACACCTGGCCCGGCTTGTGCACGAGCCTGCTGGTGCCCTGCAGCAGGTTCTGGAAGGGGCAGCGACCGGGCCCGTAGATCGCCGGCAGGCGAAAGATCTGCACCGGCAGGCCACTGCAATCCCACGCCTGCTCACAGGCCAGCCGGGCGCGACTGCGCGACGCCCCTGGCGCGGGAGGAGTGGTCTCGTCCACCCAGCGACCGCCATGGTCGCCGTAGACGCCGGTGGTGGAGAGGTAGCCGATCCACTGCAGCGGCAGCTGGGCCAGCAGCGGGGCCAGATGTTCGAGCACTGGATCCTTTCCCTGCCCGTCGGGCGGGATCGTCACCAGCACATGGGTGATGCCGTCGAGCGCCTCGGCATCGGGCAACGCGCCGTTGTCGGGGTCAAAACTCAGCCAGCGCAGCGGCAGCGCGCTGCCAGCGGATCCCCAGGGGGTGAGCACCTCCGGCTGGGCCGGCTGGCGGCGGGAGGTGACCGCTACCGGCAGCGCGTGTTCGGTGAGGGCCTGGGCGAACCGCAGTCCGCTGTAGCCACCGCCCAGCACCAGCACGCTGGCCGGCCGGCCATTGACATCACCGACCGTCATGAGTACACCTGTATCACATTCATGGCTTTCGTTGATGACCGCCTCCCCTCTCTCTAGCTCCCGCAGGGTGCCCGCCGGCCCCTTCGTGGCCCGGAATCAGCGCCCCGCCGCGCTTCCCTCTGCCCGCACGGCCACCTGGAACACCGCTCTGGCCTGGGCTCCGGCCGTGCTCGCCCTCAGCCTGGTGCTGGTCGTCTCCGTGCTCGCCCCGGAAGCCCCGGAGCGGGAAGAGGGGATCTGCATCCGCCACAACGGCCCGGTGGCCTGCCGGGTCTGGTGAACCGGCGAGGCGCGCTCAGGCCGCCTGAAAGGCCCAGTCCGTCCCCGCTGGAGTGGCTCCGGCATGGAGCGGCGGGCTGGAGCTGGGCTCCGGGTTGGCCCACTGGAGCAGCCGCACCGCCAGGCGTAGATCCCCATCCATCCAGGCACGGATCGCCATGGCCCGCCGCGGGTCGTAGAAGCGCTGACGCCGGTACCAATCGAAGGGATCGGCATCGCTTTTGTGGCCGTTGCAGGCCAGGCAGGCCGGCACGCAGTTCGCTGTCACGCTCAGGCCACCACGGCAGCGGGGCATCAGATGATCAATGGATTCGGAGCGATTGCCGCAGTAAATACAACGATTGTCAGTGTGTTTGTGGAGAGATTGACGCCAGCGCCTGACGCGAAGTTTGGGGCAGAGATCTTCAAGGAACACCGCATCTCTCGCGTGCATCCTGATGGCTCAGTTGCGGAGAGTTTGCCCCCACCTCAAGAGATGTCAATGTGTCGAGGATTGCTTTTTTCGGCCTTCAGCGCCAACGGTTGCCCGTCGCCCCGATTCGACTAAATTTGTCTTCGGCCCGCTTGCAGCGCCCCCGTCGCCAGCCGCTCTCCCGCCGTCAGCAGCTCTCCCTCGGTCAGCCGCTCCCTCGGACCCCGCACGGTTTCCGCCGCCACCTGTCTGCTGCGTCTCGGCCCATCGGGACAGATCGAGGTGGTCTCCCCCTTTGATCCCGTCACTCAGGCCCAGTTGCGCGCCGTGCGGCCCCGGGGCCAGTGGCAGGCGCGGCGTGGTTGCTGGGCCTTTCCGCTTGAGGCCTCGCTGGCCTTGCGCCAGCTGCTTGGCCAGCGCTTCCGGATCGATCCGGAGCTGGCGCAGTGGATGGAATGGCTGGAGCAGCCCCTGCCGCCCCTGCCGCCTCACCGCACCCTCGTGGCCCAGGCCGCCCTGGATCAGCCTCTGGCCGATGGGCGCCGTCTGTTCGCCCATCAGCGGCTGGCGGCGCGTTGGCTGCTGGCTCGTCGCGGTGCCCTGCTGGCCCACGCCATGGGCCTGGGCAAGACGCTCACGGCGTTGGTGGCGGCCCGGGCCATGGTCCGGGCGGCGGATTGCCGCATCGCCGTGGTGGCTCCAACCGCCCTCCATCCCCACTGGCGGCAGGAGGGCCTCTCCCTCGCCCTTGATCTGGAGCTGATCAGCTGGGCGGCCCTGCCGCGCTCGTTGCCGCCGGCCGCCACGGTGTTGATCGTGGATGAGGCCCATTTCGCCCAGAACATCCAGGCGGCGCGCACCCAGGCCCTGCTGCGGCTGGCCAGACATCCGCGGCTGCGGGCGATCTGGTTGCTCACCGGCACCCCGATGAAGAATGGCCGCCCGGTTCAGCTGTTTCCGCTGCTGGCGGCAATCGGCCATCCCCTCGCCCAAGACCGGCACGCCTACGAGGAGCGGTTCTGTCAGGGGCACTGGAGCGAACGGGGTGGACGGCGCCAGTGGCAGGCGGTCGGAGCCGAGCGGCTCGATGAACTCCAGCGGCTGACAAGGCCGCTCGTGCTCCACCGCCGCAAGCAGGATTGCCTCGATCTGCCTCCAAAGTGCCGCCGCATGCTCCCGGTGGCGCTCGGGGAGTCCCAGGCGATGGCGTTCGAGCAGGAACTGGCCGCCAGGCTGGACGACTACCGCTGCCGGGCCGCCAGGGGCGAGGTGCGCCGCGACGCCGAGCCCCTCGCCATGCTCACCGCCCTGCGCCGGATCGGTGCCCAGCACAAGCTGCCTGCCGCCATCCAGCTGGTGGAGGCCCTTCTGCGCCAGGGGGAGGCCGTGGTGCTGTTCACCGCCTTCGTGGCCAGTGCCGAACAGCTGCAGGCCCGCCTGGGTGGGGCGCTGCTCACGGGTCGGCTGAAGGCGTTGGAGCGCCAGGCACAGGTGGATCGCTTCCAGGCCGGGGCGACGCCCTGCCTGGTGGCCACTTTCGGGGCTGGTGGCTTGGGCTTCACGCTGCACAGGGCCGCCCATGTGGTGCTGTTGGAGCGCCCCTGGACGCCGGGGGACGCGGAGCAGGCGGAGGACCGCTGCCACCGCATCGGCATGGCCGGACCGCTCACCAGCCATTGGCTGCAGCTGGGCGTGGCCGATCAGCTCGTGGACGGGATCATCGCCAGCAAGGCCGAGCGCATCACGCTGCTGCTGGAAGGCCGTCAGACGGCTCTGCGGCGCCAGGCGCTGCCGGCGATGGTGCGGCAGCTGATCGAGCGCTGGTGATCATGGCGCAGTCCTCGGTTTCCAGTGATGGCTGACCCGTGCCCCGCGAGCCGTGCCCAACGACCGTGATTGGTCAGCGTGGGGCGGGTCAGCACCGCCCTGATCAGGTGCCAGGCAGCGGTGCCTTCTCCTGGCAGCCCTCCAGCCGGATGCGGATGTCGATGGCCAACTGGGAGTCCTCCGCTTGGTTGCCCTGTTGCCGCAGCAGCTGGGCGGCCCGTTCGATGTCCCTGCAGGCGGCCTCCTGATCGCCCCCCAGGCTGTGCAGCACGGAGCGCTCGCTCAAGGGGCGGGGATCGGTGGGGAAGGCCTGCACCGATGCGTCACAGCGCTGCAGCGCCGCCGGCAATTCCGCCAGTTTCACCTCACGCAGGCAGTCGTCGTTGGCTGGCGCGTCGCCCAGCTCCGGCGGCGGCGCCGCCGCACAGCCGATCAACGCCAAGCCGGCCAGGGCGACCGTGGTGAGCAGGCGGATCCCCTGCAGCCGGTTCCTGCTCAAGTGCAGTGCAACACCTTCAATTGTTGTAGCGCTCCTCGCGGGTCATGCCCCCCTGGATCGGCACCGGCCCGCTGGAGGTGACGGCAGGAGCCGCAGGGGCAGGGTTCTCGCTGCCGAACAGCGCCCCCAGGTACTGGCCGCAATCGGGGAAGGCGTCCGGGTTGTTGACCACCGCCTCGGTGATCATCACGGCGCCGTGCTGCGGAGATGTCTTGAACAGGCTCGCGGATTGCCGCCGGATCAGGGCATAGGCCGCCGTCCAGCTCACCTCGTGGTTGTTGCCCGCCTTGCGCATGAAGCAGTACACCTGCGCGCCCTTGCTGCCTTGATCGGCAGGCAGCGCTGTGGTGGCCTGGCTCAAGGCGGGCTGTGGGATCGCCCCGGCCGTCAGCAGGGAACCAGCCAGCGTGAACAGACCTGCTGTGAGGGCGGTGCGGATGCGGCGAAAGGAGCTGGCTCGCAGAGCACCGGCTGGAGCAAGGCCGGACTCGGTGGCGCTGGCTTGCAGAGTGCCGGCCCGAACAATGTCTTGGCGAACAGTGTCTTGGTGAACAGTGGCGCGGCGAACAGTGGGGTGCTGCATGGAAGGGTGGAGGCGGGCCCGAGGCTGCTGGGCCCAACGTATCGGCCGTGCTTCGGCTGTCGAGGGGCCTCTGTGGCGGTTATGGCCAGGGCCGGGCTCAGCCCGATGACGAACCGCCCGTGCTGCCGAGCACCAGGCGCACGATCACAGGCAGCACCAGCAGCACGGTGATCAACCGCACGGCATGCAGGGCCGCCACGGCCGCCCCTACACCGAACTGCGCTCCCACAAGGCTCATGCCGCTGATGCCCCCCGGTGCTGCGCCCAGCAGGGTGATGACCGGATCCACGCCCAGCAAACGGCTCGACCACAACCCCACCACCAGGCCGGTGGCCACCAGGGCCACGGTGATCAGGATCGCCGGCCGCCACAACACACGCAGCTCCGCCAGCGCGGCACTCGTGAGCCCAGTGCCGATCACCGTGCCGATGCCGATCTCCAGCAGGGTGCGGGTTCCGGTGGGCCATTGGGCCACTTCGAGGCGCCCGCTCATGCTCGCCACGGCCGCTCCAAGCAGCGCGCCGGCCAAAGGGGCAGCAGGAATTCCGGTACGCAGAGCCAGTAGGCCCCCGGCCGTCCCGCACAGCAGATAGAGCACCAAAGTCGCTGGTGCAGCCATGAAGAAGATCCGCTGGTGGGATCCCTCAGTCTGAAAGACGACTTGAGCCCGCCGGGGATGTGTGTTGTCATCGGCGTTACCGACTTTGCCTGCGATGACGACCGAATCGGTGTCTTTCCGGATCACGCGAACCGCCGAGGATCTTGCCCAGACGGTGGCCGCCCTTTCCCATCGGCTGGTGAAGCTGGAACAGCGGCTTGGCGCCCTTGAAACGGCGATCCAGCGGCCTGAGTCGCCAGACCAGGCTCAGCTCGATGCCCTCGACCACGTGGAAGCGCTGCTTCAGGACTGCCGGCAGCTGCTTGATGAGCCAGGTCCCCAGGCGGAGGCGGTGGCCGAAGTGTTCCTGTCATCGGCACCCGAGCCGCAGAGCTACCGGGACGCCGCATAGCTCACCTTCTCTCGATGCACTGGCCAGGGGTGGCAGAATGAAAAGAAAGCGAACATGGCTTTCACCTATCCCGCTTGCCCCCTGCCACGGCCCCTCGGGTCGGCTGGGCTGAACGCCACCGGAACCTCCGCCTCCCGCACGTTTCCTTCCTGCACACCCCCTTCCGCTTATGTGGAGCGGGGGCACCAACGCGAAAAGCTTGAATTCGCCCTTGCTGTGGCGGTGAGCCGGGGTGATCAGTCTCGCGTGGAAACCCTGAGATCGCAGATTGCCGATCTTGTCGACGAGGGAGAAGAGCCTGGAACATGAGCGTTTGGCGGCAGGCCCAGCCGTATGGCGGTCGGCAAAGCTGTTACTTTTCGCTGCGGCAAGAACTCAGGCAACTCTGCTCGAAACCCCATACACTTGCGCTATTCATGATCTCCGGTTTTGACAGTCGTCGCTAAAAGCATGGCGGTGAAAGCAGTTTCGCACGAGCAGCGTTCTGCCCTCCTTCAAGAGATCAGCCGCCATGAGTCTGCTGCCAAAGCGGCAGCGCAAGAGGGCGATCTGGCTGAATCTGCGCGCTGCATTCTGCTGCTCCTCGACTGCGAGCGTCGTGTGGGTGGCCTTGGCCCCCAGGTGTTGCAACTGATCAAACCCCGCGCCTGAGCCTGCACCCCCGCCTGGGTCAGCGGGCACCCTGCCGATCACGGCCTCATCCGGCCTGGCCTTCCCCAGGCAGATGTTGAGCCAACGCCCTGGCGCTGCCTGCCTGGTGTGACGGCCTCACGGCCTGCCGCGCAAGGGTCAATGCCGCACCGCCCCTGCGCAGCGTTATCAGATCCGGCAGATGCCACAAGGGTTCCGGCGATGCTGGATAAGACCAGCAGATGTGAGGAACCAGTCCTGATCCGCAGACGGGCACCCTGCAGGTCGTTAGGGGGAAGGCGGAGAGTGCTTGAGACCCTCAATCCAAGTGCTGCCAGGCAGTTGGGTGGCTTCCGATCAGCCAGGGGTGCGATTCATTCGCTGCACACGCTTCACTTCAATGCCCCATCATTGGGCGATGTGCTTGGAGCTGAAGCAGCTTCAGCAGTTAAGTGCTAAAAAGCTAAAATCAATTCAAATTGAAAATCTTTCAAGCGGGTGACCGGATTCGAACCGGCGACGTTCAGCTTGGGAAGCTGACATTCTACCACTGAATTACACCCGCATTCCTGCAATGTAGCAAGGTGCCGGAAGGCGGCCTCCTGGAAGGCCGCCCCGCAAGCTGCGCCTCAGCGGGCCAGCTCGGTGGCAGCGGCTGCCATGCCGGCTCCCACGGTGGCTGTGGCCATGCCCATCTCCTGCAGGGTGGCTTCGATCGCCGCCACCGCCGTGAGCACATCCCGATCGCAGACGAAGCCGAGGTGGCCGATGCGGAACACAGAGCCCTTCAGGTGGTCCTGGCCGCCGGCCAGCAGGATGTCGTAGCGGGCCTTCACTTTCTTGCGCAGCACTTCGGCGTCGATGCCGCTGGGTGCCACGGCGGTGATCGAGGGGCTGCCGTGGCCCTCCGCCGCGTACAGCGGCAGGCCGATCGCCTTCATGGCCGCGCTCACCGCGCGCCGGTGGCGTTCATGCCGGGTGAAGATCGCTTCCAGGCCTTCGCTCTGCATCATGTCGAGAGCGGCCTCGAGCGCGAAGTAGAGGTTCACCGGAGGGGTGAACGGATTGCTGTCCTGGGCGGCCGCTTTTCGATAGGCGCCGAGGTTCAGATAGAACTTGGGCAGGTCGGACCGCTGCTGTGCCTGCCAGGCCCGCTCGCTCATGCCCACGAAGCCCAGGCCGGGCGGCATCATGTAGCCCTTCTGGGAGCCCGAGCCCACCACGTCGAGGCCCCAGGCGTCCATGGGCACGTTGCAGGCCCCCAGGCTGGTGACACAGTCGGCCACAATCAAGGCCTGGCCGTGGGCATGCACGTGCCGGGCGATCGTTTCCAGGTCGTTGATCACGCCCGTCGAGGTTTCCGAGTGGGTGAGGATCACCGCACGGATCGCTTTGTCTGTATCCGCCTCCAGCGCCACACGGAAGGCGTCCGGATCCAGAGGCTGGCCCCATTCGGCCTTGATCACCTGCACATCCAGCCCGTAGGCCTTCGCCACCTTGACCCAGCGCTCACCGAACTTGCCGTTGTCGCCGCAGATCACCTTGTCGCCGCGGCTGAGGATGTTGATGATCCCCGCCTCCATCGCCGCCGTGCCGCTGCCGGCGAGCACCAGCACATCGCTGCTGGTCTGATGCAGCCACTTGAGCTGCGCGGTGGTGCGCTTCACGATCGCCTGGAAATCGGCGCTGCGATGGCCGATCGGGTGGCGGCTCATCGCCAGCAGGACGGTCTCCGGCACCGGCGTGGGACCGGGAATCATCAGGGTGAGCTTGTCCTGCATGGGGAGTGGAAACGCGGGGGCGCAGCGGCACAATCAACCACCTTAAAAAACGGATGGTGAACGCTTCACCCGGCTACACCCTGCCGGTGTGGGTGACGGCGGCGGCGTGTGCCGCCGTGCAGGCGCTCCAACGGGCGGAAGCTGGCCCTGCGGCTGCCTTCGAGGGCCTGCAGACACTGGAGTTGCTCGAGCCGCCCGGGCTGCGGCCGGTGCCGGTGGAAGCGGCGGCTCCGATCGGGCCAGGCCGAGCTCTCGGCATCAGTCGCTGCGACCCCGGCGCCGGCCTGGATCTCACCCGTGGCCTGGCGGTGTGGGTGGTGGCCTGCTGGATCCAGCCGCCGCCGGCCGGCGGCTCGTGCTTCGTGCTGGAGGCCGGCGAAGGGGTGGGGGTGCATGGCGCGACGGGCGACCTGTGTGCCTCCGCCTATGCACGTGCCCTGCTGGAGACGAACCTGCGGCCCTTGGTCGGTGCCGGCCGGGCGGTGTGCCTGCGGCTCGTGCTTCCTGAGGGCCGGGCCCTGGCGCTGCGCACCAGCAACGCGGCCTTCGGCGTGGTCGACGGACTGGCGCTGATCGGCACCCAGGCGGAGGTGCAGCACAGCGCCGCTCCCGATCAACTGCAGGCCTGCCTGGCGGCCCTGGCGGCGCGCACCGCCACGGCCGGCTTCAACGGTGATCTCGTGCTTGTGATCGGCGAAAACGGCCTCGATCTGGCGCCCAGCCTGGGGCTCCCCGCCGGGCTGCTGCTCAAGGCCGGCAACTGGCTGGGGCCGGTGCTGGTGGCGGCGGCGGAAGCGGGAGTGCGCCGCCTGCTGCTGTTCGGCTACCACGGCAAGTTGATCAAGCTGGCCGGTGGGATCTTCCACACCCATCACCATCTCGCCGATGGCCGCGCCGAGGTGCTCACCGCCCTGGCGGCCCTTGAAGGTCTCAGCGGTGAGGCCCTCGGCCGCCTGCATGGTGCCGCCACCGTGGAGGCAGCGCTGAGCGCACTGGTGGCCGTGGACCCTGATCTGGCCCAACGGCTGGAGCGGCGCATCGCCGCGGCCATTGAGCAACGCAGCATGGCCTATCTGGCCCGCTACGGCAGTTTCCCCATGTGCGTGGGGGCCGCGCTGTTCGACCGCCGGCGCCAGCTGCGTGTGTGCGGACCTCAAGGCCAGGAGTTGCTGGAGGCATTCCGGCACCCTCTAGGGTGAGTCCCTCAGGCCTGGCGGCCCATGCGGGGCCTTGCTCCGGGGGCAACGCATCCGGCCAGCCGCCGATCAAGAAGCGTTCCGGTCGTATGTCTCAAGCTTCACAGTCGCTGGAACAGCCGGAGAGCCAGCGCCACCCGGCGATCGTGATCCTCGATTTCGGATCCCAGTATTCGGAGCTGATCGCGCGCCGTGTGCGGGAAACCGAGGTGTATTCCCTGGTGATGGGCTACGCCACCAGCGCCGATGAGCTGCGCGAGCTGGCCCCCAAAGGCATCATCCTCAGCGGTGGCCCCAGCTCGGTGTATGCCGAAGGGGCGCCTGTGTGCGATCCGGGCCTCTGGGATCTGGGCATTCCGGTGCTCGGGGTCTGCTACGGCATGCAGCTGATGGTGCAGCAGCTGGGCGGCAACGTCGTGGCGGCGGGGCGCGGAGAATACGGCAAGGCACCGCTTCAGGTGGACGATCCCACCGATCTGCTCACCAACGTGGAAAACGGCTCCACGATGTGGATGAGCCATGGCGATTCGGTGGAGACTCTGCCGCCTGGATTCGCGCGGCTGGCCCATACCAGGAACACGCCGGAAGCGGCAGTGGCGGATCATCGGCGCCATCTTTATGGCGTGCAGTTCCATCCCGAAGTGGTGCACTCCACCGGTGGCATGGTGATGATCCGGAACTTCGTTTATCACATCTGCGGCTGCGAGCCAGATTGGACCACCAGCGCCTTCATTGAAGAAGCCGTGGCCGATGTTCAGGCCCGTGTCGGCAGCAAACGGGTACTGCTCGCCCTCTCCGGTGGCGTGGATTCCTCCAGCCTCGCCTTTCTGCTGCACAGGGCGATCGGGGACCAGCTCACCTGCATGTTCATCGACCAGGGCTTCATGCGCAAAGGGGAGCCTGAATTCCTGATGGAGTTCTTCGATCGCCAGTTTCATATTCGCGTGGAATATATCAATGCCCGTGATCGTTTCATCGCCAAGCTCAAGGGCATCACCGATCCGGAAGAGAAGCGCAAAATCATTGGTGCCGAGTTCATCCGTGTGTTTGAGGAGGAGAGCAAGCGACTCGGCCCCTTCGATTACCTCGCCCAGGGCACCCTCTATCCCGATGTGATCGAATCGGCCGGCACCGGCGTGGATCCCAAGACCGGCGAACGGGTGGCTGTGAAAATCAAGAGCCACCACAACGTGGGTGGCCTACCCAAGGATCTGCAGTTCAAGCTGGTGGAGCCGCTTCGGCGTCTGTTCAAAGATGAGGTGCGCAAGGTGGGCCGCAGCCTCGGCCTGCCCGAAGAGATCGTGCGCCGCCATCCCTTCCCGGGGCCTGGCCTGGCGATCCGCATCCTGGGCGAGGTCACGGCCGAGAACCTCAACATCCTGCGCGATGCCGATCTGGTGGTGCGCGAGGAGGTGCGGGATGCAGGGCTCTACCACGACATCTGGCAGGCGTTTGCGGTGCTGCTGCCGGTGCGCAGCGTTGGTGTGATGGGCGACAAGCGCACCTACGCCTATCCGATCGTGCTCCGTTGCGTGTCCAGCGAAGACGGCATGACCGCCGATTGGTCGCGCTTGCCCTACGACCTGCTGGAGAAGATCTCCAACCGCATCGTCAATGAGGTGCGGGGCGTGAACCGGGTGGTGTACGACATCACCAGCAAGCCTCCCGGCACGATCGAGTGGGAGTGACAGCCGGCTGAAGGCGCCTCCGGCGGCGTTCTCTTGTCTGGTCTGGGTCTGGTCTGGCCCGCCCGGGACAGCTTCGATACCATCGGGGCCCGGCCTTCCTCTCTTGACTGTCGCCCTCGAGCAGGACCCGCAGCTGCAGCGCCGCCTCCAGCAGGACAGCATCCAGCTGGCCGGAAAGGTGATCTACCTCAATCCCTTTCTCTATTGGCGGCGCTTCGATGCCAACACCGACCGCTGGTTGCGCGAACCCGGTCAGCTGCAGGAGGAGCAGATTCTCGCCAACCGGGGCCGCTTCTACCCCGAGGTGCTGTGGGAGGAGATCCCCGAGCAGGAGGCGCAGATCAAGGATGGCGCCGTGGAGATGTTCCTCAAGACCCTGGAACTGATCAGCACCTTCAACCCCGAGCTCAGCGCCGGCCACCTGCTGGAGGTGGAGCGCAAGATGGCCGTGACCAAGAAACGCTCCTTCGAGCGCTGGGTGGAGAAGTCATTGCGCCGCCGGCAGACGTTGGAGCGGCAGGAGCGCCGCCGCTTCGATCGGGAGCGGCTGCTGCGCAGCTGGGGAGAGTGGGCAGGGCTGGACGTCACCCGACAGGCCGTGCTGCCGTTCACCGCGGTGCTGGTGCTGGCAGTGGGGGCCGGTTGGATGGTGGGCTCGCGCGAGTTCTGCCGCCAGATGATCGTCGATCCCGGCGTGCAGCGGCTGCCCTGAGTCCCTGCCACCTCCGGAGGGCGTCAAACTGGGGGCAAAGCCGCTCGCCTGCGCGGGTGGTGCTGCCTCGGTTGCTTCGGCATGGCTGATCCTCTCGATTCCCTTCGGCTCGCGCTGATGCAGGAGGTATTGCCGGTAGGTATGGCGGTGGTCGAGCGGGCGCGCAAGGGGGGCCCACGCGAGGTGGTGGAAGCGTTCACCGCTTCGCCCGACCCGCTCGCCCAGCTGAAGCAGGAAGGCGATCCAGCGGCGCGGGCCGTGCGCCAGAGCCTTGATCAGATCCAGCCCGGTCTGGGCAATCCCGTGATGAAGGTGGAGGTGCACGATGTGGCCCCGCCACCGCCCTGGTCGCCGCAGGCGGGCGATCCGGCCGCCACCGGATTCTCAGAGGCCGCAGACCCGCAGCGGGAGCGGGAGGCGCTGCAGACCACCCTGGCCCGGATCTCCGAGCGCCTGGCGCTGCTCCAGCACCGCCTGGAGGCCTGACGCCCATGGCCGCTGGGCATCTGCATGGACAGGCCCGCCACGCGGGCATGCGGCACCAGCCGGCCTGGCTGCTCGGGCTGATCGTGCTGGTGCTGGGGGCGATGGGCGCCCGGCTCGTGTGGCTGCAGCTCGCGCAGGGGGCAGAGAACAAGCTGCTGGCGGATCAGAACCGCATTCGCCTGCTGCCGCGCCATCCGATGCGCGGCCGTCTGCTTGATCGCAACGGCCAGGTGCTGGCCAGCAGCCGCCTCACCTACAACCTCTACATCCAGCCCCGGCTTGTCGATGACGCAGCCTGGCCGTCGCTGCGGGTGCAGTTGGCTGCGCTGCTGGCGCTCGACCCGGCGCAGCTTGATGCCAAACGCAAGGACGGCAGAGCCGTGGACGGCTTCCGCATTGAACTGGCGGGCCCCCTCAGCACCGAGCAGGTGTTGCGTTTTCGCGAGCAGGCCGAGTCGCTCAAAGGGGCTGATGTCGATGTCGACGTGCTGCGCGCCTACCCGCACGGACGGCTCGGCGCCCACGTGCTCGGCTACACGAGCAGCATCACGGAGGAGGAATACAAGGAGCTGTCTGAAACGGGCTACCGCCTGCAGGACCGTATCGGTCGCACCGGCCTGGAGCGCGTCTACGAGAACCACCTGCGCGGCGAGTGGGGGGGACAGCAGCTGGAAGTGAACGCCGATGGGCAGGTGCAGCGGGTGCTGGGCGACAAGCCGTCGCGGGCCGGCAACGATCTGCGCCTCACCCTCGATCTGGAGCTGCAGAAGGCGGCCGAGAAGGCCCTCAGCGGGGTGAGCAAGGGGGCGATCGTGGCGATGGATCCCCAGACCGGCGCGATCCGGGCCATGGCCAGCCGCCCGAACTTCGATCCCAACATCTTCTCGGAGGGCCCCACCACAGCGCAGTGGAACGAGCTCAACCGCCCGGAAGCCCCCATGCTCAACCGGGCGCTGCGCGGGTTCCCGCCCGCCAGCACCTTCAAGGTGATCACCGCGATCGCGGGGCTGGAATCGGGCTTGTTCAATTCCGCCTCCACCATCCTCACCTCAGGCTCCTTCTGCTACGACGGCCAGTGCTACGCGGATCACGGCAGCTTCGGCAGCATCGGCTTCCGCCTGGCCATGGCGGTGAGCAGCAACAGCTTCTTCTACCGGCTGGGCCTCAAGACCGGCCCCGATGAACTGTTCAGAGCGGCCCGCCGCCTGGGCTACGGCAGTCTCACCGGTGTCGAACTCAAGGGTGAGGAGAGCCCCGGCTTGCTGGGCGATCCCGCCTGGAAGCGCCAGGTGCTCGATGAGCCGTGGACCTCGGTGGACACGATCACCTCCTCGATCGGCCAGGGGGCCGTCACCGTGACGCCGCTGCAGATGGCCCGTCTGTATGCGGCAATCGCCAACGGCGGCTGGCTGGTGACGCCCCACCTGGCGGAGCGGCCGGTGGAGCGCCGCTGGATCGGCCTCAAACCCAGCACCTTGAGAGTGTTGCGGGAGGGCCTGCGCGATGCGGTCACCAGCGGCACGGCCACCCTGCTGAACGACCCTTCGCTGCCCGCCGTGGCCGGCAAGACAGGCACCGCCGAGGATCCCCCCCGGCCAGACCATGCCTGGTTCGGCGGCTATGCGCCGGCGGGCAAGCCCAACCTGGTGATCATTGCCTTCGGCGAGAACAGTGGCGGCTACGGCGGCACCGTTGCCGCACCGATGGTGAAGGCCCTGCTCACCACCTGGTTCCGTGACACCCTGCCCCAGCTGCGCAACTGAAGCCGCCCGCAGGTGACATCGGATGGCTTCAAGCTGCTACGGGGGGCTTCAGGCCACCAGTTGCAGAGGGGGGCGCACCACCTCGCTGTAGAAGCGCCGCAGTTGCTGGGTGGCGCCCGCCCAGCCCCAGCGCTCTGCTTCTGCTCGTGCAGCCAGCCGCAGGGCCTGGCGCCGTTCGGTGCTGGCCAGCAGCCTTTCGGTGGCGGCGGTGAGGCTGGCCGGGCTGTCGGGATCGTAGAGGCAGCCGTTCACTCCGTCGGTGACGATGTCGGGGATGCCGCCGCGGTTGGCGCCCACCACCGGGCAACCGGCCGCCATCGCCTCCAGCAGCACCAGCCCAAGCGTTTCGGTGGAGGAGGGGAACAGGAAGGCATCGGCGCTGGCATAGGCGCTGGCCAGATCCTCGCCGCCCAGGTAGCCCACGAACGTGGTGGCGCTGCCGGCGAACACCTTCTCAAGCTGCTGGCGGTGTGGGCCATCACCCACCAGCGCCAGCCTGGCCTGGGGCAGGGCATCGAGCACCGGCCGGATCCGCTCGATCTGCTTCTCCGCCGAGAGCCTGCCCACGTAGAGCAGCAGGCTGTCGCTGTCGCCGTGCACGCCGGTGAGTTTGCTGCGCATGGTCTGATTGCGCCATTCCGGTCGGAACAGATCGGTGTCGACTCCCCGCTGCCACAAGGCGGTGTGCTGGATGCCGTGCTGGCTGAGTTCCTCCACCATCGCCGTGGAGGTGCAGAGGTTGAGGGCCGCCTGGTTGTGGGCCGCCTTTAGCAGCTCCCACAGCAGCGGCTCGAACATGCCCATGCCGTAGTGCTCGAGGTACTTGGGCAGGTGGGTGTGATAGCTGGCCACCAGGGGCACGCCCCGGGTACGCGCCAGCCAGATCCCGCCTAGGCCGAGCACCGCCGGGTTCACCACGTGCACCAGGTCGGGTTTGAAGGCGTCAAGCGCCTCGGCCACCAAGGGCCGCGGCAGCGCCAGCTTCAGCTCGGGGTAGAGCGGCAGGGGCAGGGCCGGCACGCCGATCACCCGTGCGCCCATGAAGGTGTCCGGGGCTCCTTCGGGGCAGAACAGCAGCACCTCGTCGCCCGCATCCACCAGGTGGGTCACCGTTTTGGTGAGCCGCGTGACGATGCCGTCGACCTTGGGAAGGAAGGTTTCGGTGAACAGTGCAATCTTCACGTGGACGGCGTGCCTGCGGACGGTCCGTTCAAACCACCGGTTGGAGCGCGGCCGCCTGGCTGTGGGTCCA
This sequence comes from Synechococcus sp. L2F, assembly GCF_024345695.1. Taxonomy (NCBI): domain Bacteria; kingdom Bacillati; phylum Cyanobacteriota; class Cyanophyceae; order Synechococcales; family Synechococcaceae; genus Synechococcus; species Synechococcus sp. L2F. Next base: position 564,144 of record NZ_JAGQBP010000002.1, read on the forward strand.
TGTGGACACGCAGGGAATGCGGGAGCGATCGCAGCGATCGGCCCAGCGGCGTGCCACATCCACAACTTCGCCCAGTAGGCCGTCGTCGAGGGTGGTGGGCTTGAGCCCCAGCTCGATCAGGCAGCGGTTGTCGACGATCAGGTCGTTTTCGATGGCCTCCTTGCGGGGGTTGGGGAGGTGGTTGAGCTTGGCCCCGGTGACGGCCGCCACCTTTTCGGCCAGATCCTTGACCTTGTGGCTTTCGGTCATCTGGTTGTAGATGCGCACCTTCTCCCCTGAGGCGGGGGGATTGTCGATCGCCAGCTCCACGCATTTCACCGAATCGCGGATATGGATGAAGGCGCGGGTCTGGCCGCCGGTGCCATGCACCGTGAGCGGATAGCCGATCGCCGCCTGCATCAGGAAGCGATTGAGCACAGTGCCGTAATCACCGTCGTAGTCGAAACGGTTGACCAGGCGCGGATCCCTGTCAGTGAGGTCGGTGTTGGTGCCCCAGACGATGCCTTGGTGCAGGTCGGTGACGCGGATGCCGTCGTTCTTGTTGTAGTAGAAGAACAACAGCTGATCCAGCGTTTTCGTCATGTGGTAGACGCTGCCTGGATCGGTGGGGTGAAGGATTTTCTCCTGGAAGCGGGTGCCATCGGGCTGGGGAACTTCCACCGTGAGATAGCCCTCGGGGATGGTGGCGCCACGGTGGGATCCATAGCCGTACACCCCCATCGTTCCGAGGTGAACGATATGAATGTCGAGACCGCTTTCAACAATTGCACAAAGAAGATTGTGCGTGCCATTCACGTTGTTATCGACCGTGTAGCGCTTGGTGGCGCTCGACTTCATCGAATAAGGGGCGGCCCGTTGTTCGGCGAAGTGCACCACGGCACTGGGGCGCTCACTGCGCAGCAGCCCCAGCAGCAGGTCGTAGTGCTGGGCGATGTCGAGTGCCACGAAACGGATGGGCCGGCCTCCGGTTTCCTCCCAGGCACGCAGGCGGTCGTTGATCGTGGCGATCGGAGTGAGCGATTCGACCCCAAGGTCGATGTCGATCTTGCGGCGGCTCAGGTTGTCGACGATCACGACGTCGTGACCGGCGTCGGCCAGGTTCACAGCGCAGGGCCAGCCGCAGAAGCCGTCGCCGCCGAGAACGAGAACCTTCACGTCTGAACTCCTGCTGAACGAGCGATTGCTCTCTTGGGGCAAGCTACTACAGGCATTCCGCCCCCCTCGTGCAGCAGTGGCGTCAGCTGATGCCGACCGCCACGCCCACCATGGCCAGCACCAGCAGCCCACCTGCGATCAGCAGGACGGTGGTGCTGCGGCTGCGTTCACCGCCGGCTTCGACCACCTGCATCCGCGGTTCTCTGGCAAAGGCGTTGAGCCTGCCCCCGTCCTCCTTGGTGACCGACATGGTGGGGTGGCCCGATTCAGAAAGCGAACCTTAACGATGTCCTTCGGCGCCGGCATCGAGGCCGAAAGGGAATGTCACAGGCGCGGAGCCTCGGTGTTGCCAACCCGTCCCCACTGGGGTGAGCTGGCCTGGGCGTCCTGTCGCTGCGGCAGGCGCCCGGCCTTCCAGGCGCACCGGCCCGCCTCCGTGGCCTGAGCCATCGCCCAGGCCATGGCCGGTGGATCGCCTGCCATGGCGATGGCGCTGTTGATCAGCAGGGCGTCAGCCCCCATCTCCATGGCCTGGGCCGCTTCGCTGGGTACGCCCAACCCCGCATCCACCACCACCGGCACCCCCGCCGACTCGATGATCAAGGCGATGTTGGCGGCGTTGCGAATGCCCTGGCCGGAGCCGATCGGAGAGCCCAGCGGCATCACGGTGGCGCAGCCCACCTCCTCGAGTCGACGGGCGAGCAGCGGATCGGCGTTGATATAGGGCAACACGGTGAAACCCTCCTTCACGAGCCGCTCGGCCGCCTCGAGGGTGCCGAATGGATCGGGCAGCAGATGGCGGCCGTCGGGGATCACCTCCAGCTTCACGAAGGTGTTGTCTTCCTGGCCGGCGAGCTTGGCCAGCTCGCGGCCCAGCCGCGCCACCCGCACGGCCTCATCTGCGGTGGCGCAGCCGGCGGTGTTGGGCAGCATCCAGATCGTGCTCCAGTCGATCGCCTCAATCAGGCCCTGATGGCCTGCCGCCGCCGCCTGCACCCGCCGCACCGCCACGGTGACGATGTCGCAGCGGCTGGCCGCCAGGCTGGCCTGCATCGCCGCTAGCGAGGGGTATTTGCCCGTGCCGGTCATCAGGCGGCTGCGGAAGCGGCGACCGCCGATCACCAGCGTGTCGTCGGCGAGGGCGGACGGATCCGAAGCCGGAATCTGCACCATGGGGAGAAGTTACAGCGCACGCCTCCTAACCTTCGCGCAAGCCCGCTTGTTTCCATGACACCGGTTCTCCCCCTGCTGCTCGCCGCCAGTGCGGTGCCGGTGGGCAGTTTTGTGCCGTTCACCCTGCCGCCCGCCTCGCCGCTGGACACCTCCTTCAGTGAGACCGGTCCGGTGGAAACCTTCGATCCGGTAGGCCGGGCCGTGCTGCTTGCCGCCCAGTTGCCGCGGCAGTGGCGCGGCAGTTACCAGGCCTTTGGCGGCGGCGTCCCCACCCCTGTGGAGCTGCGCCTCGACACCGTGACGGCCATGGGTCAGATGATCGATCTGCGCGGCACGCTCACGGTGGGCGGCACCTCCTCGCCGGTGCAGGGCAACCTCAATGCCAAGTCTGATCAGCTGGAGCTCATCCCCCTGATCGACACCCTCACCTTGGGCCTCGAACCAGGCGGTGATTTTCTCGGCCTGCAGGGCTTCTCGCTGATGGGCTGGAATGCACCGCGGCTCACCAATCCCGGCGGTCGGCTGGTGCTCGATCCCGTGAGTTTCAGCCCACCCGCTTCCCGGCCAGCCGGCCAGGTGGCGCCGGTCCGCGGGCTGTGGTGACGACAAGCGAGCGCCCCTGAGGCAGCGAACCTCAGGGACGGCTGGCCCTCTCCAGGCCATGTGTTCGGTTCCCGCTGTCGCTTTAAGCGGATCAGCCTGGAGCCTGACGCCCTGTGGTCAGACCGGTGTGTTGGTGGGCGAGGGTTTTGGGGACGATTTGCTGCCTGTGCTGCTGGACCCAGCTGATGATGAGCCTGGCTCGCCAGTGCCCGCAGCCATCCCCTGGCCGCTGGTCGCCGGGGCTTTCAGTTCAGCTGGAAAGCGACGATCGAGCAGCTTCAGGCGCTTGAGGGTTGTTTTGTTGGTGGGATCGAGGCTGAGGGCCTTGGCATAGGTGTCCCGCGCCTCATCCGGTTTGCCCTGTCGCTCGAAGGCGTAGCCCAGGTTGTTGAGTGCTACCGGGTAATCGGGTTTGGCCTGAAGAGCTGCCTTGTAGTGGCGGATCGCACTGGCGTAGTTGCTCTGGGCCGCCAGGGAAAAGCCAAGCGCGTTCTGAATCAGCGCCTGGGCCTCGGGGGGCTCACCGCCACTCTTCTTCTGGGCCAGGCGAAGGGTGTCCACCGCCTGGGCGTAGAGGCGCTTGCGCAGCTGCACAGAGCCGAGTTCGTAGAGAACGGCAGGGTCCTTGCCGTCCCCTCCCTTGGCTTGCCCCTCAAGCCGGGCCAGCGCCGCTTCATCGCGGCGGACCCGCATCACCTGCAGGGCGATGACCACGGCTGCACCGCCGAGCAGAAGGATCAGGCCGATCAGATAGGCCTGAGGCAGGAGAATGTCCATCGGGTCTCCCCGCAGTGCGGTGGTGATCAGCGCGTAGCGGCCGAAACCACGCTGGTGAAACTGGCGGGATCAGCCACGGCGAGCTGGGCAAGCATCTTGCGGTTCAGCAGCATGTCGGCTTTTTTCATGCCGCCCATCAGCCGGCTGTAGCTCAGCCCGTTCATGCGGGCGGCGGCGTTGATGCGGGCGATCCAGAGACGGCGGAAATCGCGCTTCCGGCGGCGACGGTCGCGGTAGGCGTTGCACAGCGCCTTCATCACCCGCTGGTTGGCGGTCCGGAACAGGCTGCCGTTGCTGCCCTGGAAGCCACGGGCCAGGCGGAGGATCTTGTTACGGCGTTTACGGGCGACGTTGCCCCTCTTGACGCGGGCCATGGTGAGTTCTCAGGGCGAAATGGAAAGGAAAAGGAGTGGGCGACCTGGCGAGAGGTCAGCCGGCGTAAGGAAGCATGCGGCTGACGTTGTCGGCGTCGCGTTCGTCGACCACCGCCATCGTGCCCAGAAAACGCTTGCGCTTGGGGCTCTTGTGATCGAGCAGGTGGTTGCGGAACGCATGCCGGCGCATGAATTTTCCGCTGCCGGTCAGCTTGAACCGCTTCGCGGCAGCTTTGCGGGTCTTGAGCTTCGGCATGTCCTGCGCGACTTCACAAACAACCAAACTACGACTTGGTAGTGCCGGCTGCCAACTCCCCCCGTCCGCTTTGCCCATGCTCCGCCAGCTGTTGCGTCCTTCCGCCCCCCTCTCCCTGCAGCCCGGGTCTGCCCTGGCGCCGGTGGCCCTCGGGCTGGCGCTCACCCTGCTGGCGGCACCCGGCTGCCGTGCTGTCCCCGCTCTCGACCCCCTCCCGGCCCCTCTGCCCCTGCACTGGCCCACCAGTGCGCCGCCGCCGGTGCAGCCCGCCCAGCCTGTGTTGTGGGTGTCGCTCGGCCCACGCCTGGGCCCTGCTCCTGGCGGGGTGGCCAAGGCCGCTCCACTGGTGCTCCAGGCGGCGGCGGGTGAGCTGGTGGTCACCGACGCCGACGGCCAGCGGCTCTCGGGGTCCAGCGTTCGCCTGCGCTGGCAGGAGGTGCCCCTGGCGGAGCCGTTCCAGCTCGCCCGCACCGTGCTGGGCCCGTTCGCCAGCTTCGAGAGTGCGGAACAGGCGGCGACGGCCTGGCGGGAGCTCGGCGTGACTCCGGTGATCGCTCATCCCGCCGAATGGGAGGTATGGGCGCCTGCCGCCACCCAGGCTCCGGCCGGCCTGCAGGCCCGGCAGGTGGAGCAGCGGTTCAGCCAGCGGCTGGTGCTGACGTCCGGGGAGCCGGGAGCTGCCGGTGCGGCATTGAAAGGTCCGCTGCGGATCACGGCGCCGGGAGGGCTGCGCTGGGAGGGCGGTGTGTTCCAGGGGCCGTTCCGCCTGGCGAGCAACGCCTACGGCGGTTGGACTCTGATCGAGGAGGTGCCGCTGGAGCGCTACCTGCTGGGGGTGGTGCCCCATGAGATCGGCGCCGGATCACCGCCGGCCGCTCTTGCCGCCCAGGCGGTGCTGGCCCGCACCTGGTCGCTGCGCAACAAGCACCGCTATGCCACCGATGGCTACCACCTCTGCGCTGACACCCAATGCCAGGTCTACGCCGATCCGCGGCAGGCGGGGGCGGCGGTCCGGTCTGCGATCCAGGCCACCCGGGGCCAGGTGCTCACCTGGCAGGGAGAGCCCATCCATGCCGTCTATCACGCCACCAACGGGGGAATGGCCGCCGGCTTTGAGGAGGTGTGGAGCGGCTCGCCGCTGCCCTATCTGCAGGCGGCGCCGGATGGCCCACCCGCTTTCAACGCGCGGTTTGCCGTGCCCCTGGCGGCGTCGTCGCTGCCGGCGCTGCTGGCCAACGGCGGTTCCGCCTATGGCGCCTACCACCCGCGCTTCCGCTGGCAGCGCCTGCTGACGACCGCTCAGGTGCAGCAGGCCCTCACCACGGCCCGGTTGCCGGTGGGCACCCCCTTGAAGCTCAGCGTGCTGGAGCGGGGGCCGAGCGGCCGCGTGATGGCGCTGGCCATCGAGGGGAGCGAAGGTCGGCAGGTTCTGCGCCGCGATGCCATCCGCCGCACCTTCCGGCAGCTGCCCAGCACCCTGTTTGAGCTGAGAGCGGAGGGAGCTGGCCGCTGGCGCTTCAACGGCGGCGGCTTCGGCCATGGCGCCGGCCTCTCTCAGGCGGGTGCGATTGATCTGGCCGGTCGTGGCTGGACCCTGCCACAGCTGCTGAGTCGGTACTACCCGGGGACCCAGCTCCAGCCGCTGGAGGCGCTCGGTCAGGGCCTTTAGAGTTCGGCCCAGTTCGAGCCCTGCCACGACCGGGACCCTGTCGCGTGCGGCGTGGCATCACGGAGAGCGTTCATTCATGCCAGGCCTGACCGCTGCGAAGACCGCCTCTCGTCCTCGGCGTGGCAAAGCGGCGCTGTTTGTGCTCCTGTGCGGTTGTGCCGGCGCGGCGCCCCACTGGGTGGAGCCGCCCCGCAATCTGCTGCCGGCGATCAGCCTCACCTTGCTGCTGGGCGCCTATGTGATCCGCACCGTGCTGTTCCGGCTCTGGAAACCCCAGCCGCCGGTGGCTCTCCCCGAGGCCTTGGACCACTGGCCCGACGTTGATGTGGTGGTGGCGGCGCGGGACGAGGAGGCGGTGATCGGGCGCCTGGTGGAGCGGGTGGCGCAGCTGAGCTACCCCGAAGGCCAGCTGCGTCTCTGGGTGGTGGACGACGGCAGCGAAGACCGCACAGCCGCGCTGTTGGAGGAGATCGGCAGCCGCCACTCCCTGCTCACGGTGCTGCGCCGTCCGCGCGATGCCGGTGGCGGCAAGTCGGGGGCGCTCAATGCCGTGCTGCCCCAGCTGCGCGGCCGCTGGATGTTGGTGCTGGATGCCGATGCCGGCATGCCGCGTGATCTGCTGCAGCGGCTGATTCCCTATGCAGAAGCGGGCAGCTGGGCGGCGGTGCAGCTGCGCAAGGCGGTGGTGGAAGCCGATCGCAACCTGCTCACCCAGGCCCAGGCGATGGAGATGGCCCTCGACACCGTGATCCAGCAGGGACGGCTGGCCTCCGGCGGTGTCCCCGAACTGCGTGGCAATGGCCAGTTGCTGCGGCGTGATGCCCTGGAAGCCTGTGGCGGCTTCAACGAAGCCACCGTCACCGACGACCTCGACCTGAGCTTCCGCCTGCTGCTGGGCGATTGCGGCATTGGCGTGCTCTGGGATCCGCCGGTGGAGGAGGAGGCGGTGCGCACCCTGCCTGCTCTCTGGCGGCAGCGGCAGCGGTGGGCCGAGGGGGGCCTGCAACGCTTCTTCGACTACTGGCCCAGCCTCGTGGCAGGTCCGCTGGTCCCTTCCCGCAAGCTCGATCTGGCGGCGTTCTTTCTGCTCCAGTACGCCCTGCCGGTGGTGTCGATCGCCGATCTGCTCACAGCCCTGGCCACCCGCACGCTGCCGTCGATCTGGCCGCTGTCGATCGTGGCCTTCGGCCTCTCCGGGGCGGCGATCGTGGCGGGTTGCCGGCGCAGCAGCGAAGGCCCACCCCTGCCCAACATCAATCCCTTCACTGCCGCCCTGGGCATCGCCTATCTGGCCCACTGGTTCGTGGTGATTCCCTGGGTGGCGCTGCGCATGGCCCTGCTGCCGAAACGTCTCGTCTGGGCCAAGACGCTTCACGTGGGCGAGGCATCCGGCGAGGAAAGCCACGAGGACACGGACGATCTCACCGGTGAGGCTGACCTCACCACCCAGGTCTCCTAGGGCGGGTTCGCCCCATCCTGCTGCCCTGGCACCGGCCCGTCGAACGCAACCACCTCGCCGTTGAAGAAGTCCGCCAGGCGCCGCGCCTTGTCGTCGAGCGGCACGGGGGGTACAGGTGGACCGGGAGGTGTGGCCGTGGTGAGGCCTGCGGCCACCGCGGGTGCTGGAAGGCCAGCTGCAGCAACGGCAGCCATGGCAGTGGCAGCAGCCCCAGGCCCTGAACCGGCGGCGGAGGACGCCTGAGCCGGCTGCAGCCCCGGTACAGGCGGTGTCACAGCAGCTGGCGGGGAGACCGTTCGCAACGGCATCGCCGTGGCGGCTTCCGCTCGCTGTGCCTGGTCCGGTCCCTGGCCCAGTCCCGGTGCCGCTGGTGCTGGCGTTGGCGCCCCTCCGCCCGGCACGGCCCCAGCGGGTGCCCCTGAAGCGTTAACGGTGGCACGCGGTGGACCTGGGGCGTCGGCGCTCTCCAGCACGAGCTGGCGGGGGGAGCCCAGCGCACTTTGCAGGGCCTTCTCCAGCAGCGGCAGGCGGCTCTGCACCATCGCCACCCAGTTGCCGCTGACCCGCACCACCGCGCGCTGGCCGTCGAGGCGTACCAGTGCCGCCTGCTGGGACAGGAGCATGCGGGTGGAGGGAAGCTCCAGGCTGGCCAGGATCTGTTGCCACAGCTCGGTGAGGTCGCTGCCGCCCCCTGGGCTGGAGGGCACTGGGTCTGGAGGAACCTGGGCTGCGGGCCTAGGGGCTGTGGGCAGCGGGGCCCCGGGCCCCGGCACGCCGGGCTCTGCGGCTGTAGGGCCATGCGCATGCGCAGCTGGCGCGCTGGGAACGGCTGGGGCCTGGGCGGGCGCAGCAGCTCCCGGCGAAACAGAAACCGGCGCGGCGGGCCTGCGGATGGGGGCGCCGGGCGCGGCGGGGAGGGGCACGGCGGCGATGGCCGTCGGTGCTTCGGCCAGCAGGCCCAGCAGCAGAACTTCCAGCCACAGGCGCGGCTGCACGCTCTGGCGCAGTTGCTGTTCGCTGCCCTTGAGGCCGGCCTGCCAGCTCAGCAGCCGCGGGGTGGAGATGCGGGCTGCCAGCTCCGGCAGCTGCGGCCGGAACTGGGGGGAAAGGCTGCTCAACTCCAGGCGCCCGGGCGCGGCCGCGGCCACTGTGAGGTCGCGCAAGACCGAGGCCAACCCCTGCAGCACCGCCCCCGGGTCGCGGCCCCGCTCCAGCAGCTCGCGGCAGGTTTCCACCACGGCCAATGGCTCAGTGCCGGCGAGAGCCGCGGCCAGGGAGAGCAACTCCTGTTCTGGCACCGCCCCGAGCAGCTCCCAGACGGCTCCAGCCTCCACTGGGGCAGGCAGGAGGCTGAGCTGGTCGAGCAGGCTTTCGGCATCGCGCAGGCCGCCCTGGGCCCGCTGGGCCACCACATGCAGGGCCTCGGGCGTGATGCTGATCGCTTCAAGCCGGGCGATCTCGCCCAAGTGGGTTTCGATCGCTTCCAGCGGAATGCGGCGGAAATCGAAGCGCTGGCAACGGGACAGGATTGTGGGCAGCACCCGCTGCGGATCGGTGGTGGCCAGCACGAACACCACCCGCGGCGGTGGCTCCTCCAGGGTCTTGAGCAGCGCATTGAAGGCGGCGGTCGAGAGCATGTGGCACTCGTCGATCACGTAGACCTTCCAGCGGGCCTGCACCGGCGCGAAGCGCGAGCGTTCGATCAGTTCCCGGATGTTGTCGACCCCGGTGTTGGAGGCTGCATCGATCTCGATCACATCAAGGGCATTGCCCGCCGTGATTGAACGGCACAGCTCGCAGACGCCGCAGGGGTCGGGGGTGGGCCCGTCGGCGGCGATGCAGTTGAGCGAGCGGGCCAGGATCCGCGCGCTGGAGGTCTTGCCGGTGCCGCGTGGACCGCTGAAAAGATAGGCGGGCGCGATCCGCCCCTGCCGCAGGGCGTTGCTGAGGGTGGCCACGATCGCCTGCTGCCCCACCAGCTGGTCGAAGCGCTGGGGACGGTACTTGTGATGGAGCGGCTGGTAGGCGCTGGCCTGGGTCATGGCGGGGTCCCCGACGGCCTGATCAGCGAGGTTACTGGGGGCTCCCGGTGCCCAGCAGACGCTCCAGCCGGCCTTCCAGTTCCTCCACCGCTTCCAGCTGATCGGCCAGGTTCTGGGCCTGCAGCCGGAGGCGGTCGAACTGGTCGCTGCTGCCGCCATTCCAGCGGGCTTCGGCCTGCTCCAGCTCCAGCTCCAGCCGCTGCTGCAGCTTCAGCCGCAGGGCATCGAGCTGCTCCAGGCTGCGGCGGGCCAGCTCGCGGCCGCGCTCCAGCTGGGTGCCGTCGATGGTCAGACCCTGGCGCAGCAGCAGGCGCACGGCCACCAGCAGGGCGGCGGGGATGAACTGACCCAGGGCCAGGGCGCCGAGGCTGCCGGTGCCCAGCCATCCCTCCACCTGGGAGCTGCGGTGCCGCCCGGTCTTGCACCAGCTGGCGAAATGCTCGCAGTTGTTGAACACCAGGTTGTAGCGCTGCTCGCCCAAGCGGCCCATGGCGCGCCGCAGGGTCACGCCCACCGGCGACACCTCCCCTTCCGGGTAGCTCACCACGCTGACCGCTTCGCCACGGGAGAAGTCGGCGAGCGGGCTGCGCAGGATCTGGCGGCCCTCCAGGTAGTGGGCCACCGTACCGTCGCCCAGATCGATGCCGTGGTGGTCGAACAGGCCGTGCTGGCGCGGCACCTGCAGATGGTCAGCCGTTGCCATGGCGGCTGTGCCTCAAGCGGATTCCTGTTTGTCGACCAGGCCGGGGTAGGGAAGAATCTTGGCGCGCGAGCGCTGCTCCACCAGCTCACGGGTGATCGTGAAGGTGGTGATCGCGTCGTTGGAGGGGATGTCGTACATCACATCGAGCATCAGTTCCTCGACGATGCCCCGCAGCGCCCGGGCGCCGGTGCGGCGGCGGTGGGCCTCCTGGGCGATCGCCTCGATGGCGCCGGCCTCGAACTCCAGCCGCACGTTGTCCATGCTCATCAGGGTCTGGAACTGCTTCACCAGCGCGTCGCGCGGCTCGGTGAGGATGGCTTCGAGGGAGCGGATGTCGAGCGGTTCGAGCACGGCGCTCACCGGCAGCCGGCCGATGAATTCGGGGATCAGGCCGTAGCGCACCAGGTCGTCGGGTTCGAGGTGGCGCAGCACGTGGGCCGCCTGCTGCTCCTTCTGGACGCGGCTGCGGCCGCGGCCGTCGCTGGGCAGAAAGCCGATCGAATTGCGACCCAGCCGCCGCTGCACCACATCCTCGAGGCCGGTGAAGGCGCCGCCGCAGACGAACAGGATCTGGCTGGTGTCGATCTGGATGCAGTCTTGGTAGGGGTGCTTGCGGCCGCCCTGCGGCGGAACGTTGGCCACCGTTCCCTCCAGCATCTTGAGCAGGGCCTGCTGCACCCCTTCGCCCGAGACGTCCCGCGTGATCGAGGGGTTCTCGCTCTTGCGGGCGATCTTGTCGATCTCGTCGATATAGATGATGCCTCGCTGGGCCTGCTCCACATCCAGGTCGGCCTTCTGCAGCAGCCGCAGCAGGATGTTCTCCACGTCTTCGCCCACGTAGCCGGCTTCGGTGAGCGTGGTGGCGTCGGCCACCGCGAAGGGCACGTCGAGCAGTTCGGCGAGCGTCTGGGCCAGGAGGGTCTTGCCGGAGCCGGTGGGGCCGATCAGCAGGATGTTGGATTTGTGCAGACGGGTGGCGAGATGGTCGGTTTCGCCTTGCCCATCTCCCTGCCAGGCGAGGCGTTTGTAGTGGTTGTAGACCGCCACCGACAGCACTTTCTTGGCTTCGTCCTGCCCCACCACCTGCCGGTCGAGGTAGGCCTTGATCTCCCGCGGCTTGGGGACGGTGGCAAGGGTGGGGGCCGGTTTGGTGCCCTTCCTGGGCGCAGGCTTGCGGCCGCTGTCGTGGTGGGTGCGGGGGCTTCCGGCCGTGTCCACCAGCTCTTCATCGAGAATCTCGTTGCAGAGATCGATGCATTCGTCGCAGATGTAAACGCCTGGTCCGGCGATCAGCTTCCGCACCTGTTCCTGCGATTTTCCGCAGAACGAGCACTTCAGATGGGCGTCGAACTTTGCCATCGCGTGGGATCCGGGAGCGGAGGAGGAACGCTGGAGGCCGGAACTCCAGATGGGGCCGGAATGACGGGGTCAGACGAAGGAGGCCGCACTGGCGCGGCTCAGGCCGGCATGGTGTCAGTGACGACACGGTCGATCAGCCCGTAGGTCACGGCTTCGTGTGGAGACAAAAAGTAGTCGCGGTCGGTGTCTTCGGCAATCTTTGCCAAGGGCTGGCCGGTGTGTTCGGCCATCAGTCCGTTCAAGGTGTCTTTGAGGAAAAGGATCTCCTTCGCCTGGATTTCGATGTCGACCGCCTGGCCCTGGGCTCCGCCCAACGGTTGGTGAATCATGATCCGGGCGCTTGGCAGCGCCATGCGCTTGCCCTTGGTGCCACCGGAGAGCAGGAAGGCCCCCATGCTCGCGGCCAGTCCGTAGCAGATGGTGACCACATCGGGGGCCACCTGCTGCATGGTGTCGTAGATGGCCAGACCTGCGGTGACCGAGCCGCCGGGCGAGTTGACGTAGATCTGGATGTCCTTGTCGGGATCTTCCGCCTCCAGGAAGAGCAACTGGGCCACCAGCGAATCGGCCACGGCGTCGTCGATGCCGGTGCCGAGGAAGATGATCCGCTCGCGCAGCAGACGCGAGTAGATGTCAAACGCCCGCTCGCCCCTGCCGGATTGCTCCACCACCGTGGGGAGCACCCCCGGAGCGGCCTGGGGCCCCGCGCCGCTGAGGGCCATGGGTGGTTGACCCTGCCAGCGGTTCTGGATCGGATGGGGGCGGAAGGCGTCGATCACGCGGCCGTGGGGATGCAAGGGGAGATGGAGTCAATCTATGGCCGCTGCGCTTCAGCCCGCTGCGGCAGGAGGTTCGGTGGCGGCTTTGTCAGCTCCCTCGCTGGCTTGTGCGGCCGGCTCCGGCGCCTTCTCGGTGACGGTGCTGTTCGCCTCCAGCCACTCCAGCAGTTTCTCGCGCAGCAGGTCGTCGGCCACGGCCAGCCGCAGCCGCTCGGGGTCGATCTTGCTGGTGTCGCTGAAGCCCTTGCTCACCTCCTTCACCTTGGCGTCAATGACGGCCGGCTCCACCGCGATCGTTTCGGCCTCGGCCAGAGCCTGCAGGGCGAAGGTGCGCTTCAGCCGCTGCACCGCCTCAGGACGGGAGGTGTCCATCAGGCTGCGCACCAGCTCCTGGGTGAACAGCTTCTTGACGTCCATGCCCTGCTGAGCGATCTGGCTGGCCGTCTGCTCGATCAAGGAGCGCACTTCCTGCTGGATCAGACTTTCGGGCAGCTCCACCTCCAGCTGCTCCACCAGTGCATTGAGCAGGGCTTCCTGGCGGCCGTTGCGGGCGCGCCGTTCGGCGTCATCGCGCAGCCTGGTCTCCAGGTCGGCCCGCATCTCGGCCACGGTGGCCTTGTCACTGGCTTCCTGGGCGAAGGCATCGTCGAGGGCGGGCAGTTCGCGGGTCTTGAGGTCGCTGAGCGTGATCGCGAAGCTGGCGGCCCGGCCGCGCGCGTCTTCCTGGGGGTAGTCGTCGGGGAACTGGCAGCTGACCTGGCGCTCCTCGCCGATGGTCATGCCGAGGATGCCTTCCACGAATCCGGGGATCATGCGGCCATCGTCGAGCTCCACCTCCAGGGCTTCGGCGGTACCGCCCACGATCGGCTCACCGGTGTCGGCGTAGCTGCCGCTGAAGCTCACCACCGCCACATCGCCGTTGGCGGCGGGCCGGCCTTCCACCGGCACCAGGGTGGCCCGCTGGCGGCGGGATTGCTCGATCAGTTCATCGATGCGGGCCGGGTCGAAACTGACCGCTTCCGCTTCGGCCGTCAGGCCGGTGGTGGTCTTCAGGCTGGGGGTGGGCTGCACATCAAGTTCCAGGGTGAGCACCAGGGCATCACCAGGGTTGAAGCGCTCCAGCAGCGCCTCGAAGCCTTCGCTCAGTTCAGGGCTGCTGAGCGCCTCGATCTTTTCCTGAGCGAGCGCATCGCGCCAGACGCTGTCGACCAGGTCTTCGAGGGCGGTGGCGCGGATCCGCAGCGGACCGATCTGCTGCAGCAGCACTGGGCGCGGCACCTTTCCGGGCCGGAACCCCGGCAGGCGCACGCTGCGGCTCAGCTTGTTGACCGCCGCTTCGTAGCTGGCCTGGGAACGGCCGCCAGGGATCTCCACTTCCAGGGCCAACCGGCTGCCGGGGAGGGGGCTGGTCTTGACCTTCAAAGCAGAGCTCATGGACGAACCGGCTGGACCGGCGGGGCAGGGCAGCTCCCGATACTAGAAACTCGCCTCTCCCCCCCCTATGGACCGGGCAGAGGTCGCCCCAGGCAGGCCCATCCTTGTTCGCCAAAGCGATGGGGTCCGGGTAAGGTGATCGGGACGACAAACAGATCCATATCCCCATCCGGTTCGACGCCGGCTGGAAACGCTCTTCTCGTAAAGCCCGAGTCCAGGCCGTTTCCACCCCGTCTGAATCGCCGCGCTTGCTGCACAGAGTTTTCACACCCCCCGCTCCCCTCACCGTTCCCTTTTCGTCTGTCTTCATTTCCCTCGCTTCGTCGGTCGGCCCACTCCGTTCTCTTTCCAAGCGCTCGTTGCAAGGCCCGGCCGCTGCCTCCTGATCCGTTTCGGCTCCACCCCGTCTGAATCCATTTTCGTCTGCTGCTCCGTTCTCCCCCGCCACGTTGTCCACCGCACCATCCGCCTCCTTTCTGAACCGCCAGCCGCTCACCGTCGCCGTACTCGGCGCCACCGGTGCGGTGGGCTGTGAACTGCTTGAGCTGCTGGAGGAACGCCAGTTCCCGGTGGCCGAGCTGCGCCTGCTGGCCTCCCCCCGCTCCGCTGGCCGCAGCCTCACCTGGCGGGGCGAGTCGCTCACCGTCCAGCCGGTCGCCCCGGACGCCTTCGAAGGGGTGGACCTGGTCCTGGCCTCTGCGGGCGGCTCCATCTCCCGGCAGTGGGCGCCGGTGGCGGTGGCGGCCGGCGCCGTGGTGATCGACAACTCCAGCGCGTTCCGCCTGGATGAGGATGTGCCGCTGGTGGTGCCCGAAGTGAATCCGGCGGCGGCGTTCGCCCACCGGGGCATCGTGGCCAATCCCAACTGCACCACGATCCTGCTCACCCTGGCCCTGGCTCCTCTTCAGGCCCGGCGTCCGATCCGGCGTGTCGTGGTGAGCACCTACCAATCGGCCAGCGGCGCGGGAGCACGGGCGATGGAGGAGCTGCGCGCGCTCAGCCGCACCGTGCTCGATGGTGGCCAGCCCGTGAGCACGGTGCTGCCCCACTCGCTCGCCTTCAACCTCTTCCTGCACAACTCGCCGCTGCAGGGCAACGGTTACTGCGAGGAGGAGCTGAAGATGGTCAATGAAACCCGCAAGATCATGCAGCTGCCGCAGCTGCGCCTCACCGCCACCTGCGTGCGCGTGCCCGTGCTCAGGGCCCATTCGGAGGCGGTGAACATCGAGTTCGAAGAGCCCTTCCCCCCCGAGGAGGCCCGTGCCCTGCTGGCGGCGGCACCCGGTGTGGAGCTGATCGAGGATTTCGATGCCAACCGTTTCCCCATGCCCACCGATGTGACCGGCAGGGATCCTGTGGCGATCGGTCGGCTGCGCCAGGACATCAGCGATCCACATGCGCTGGAGCTCTGGCTCTGTGGCGATCAGATCCGCAAGGGGGCCGCGCTCAACGCCATCCAGATCGCCGAGCTGCTGTTCGACCCGTCATGCCAGCCCCCAGGTGGCAGGGCCGAGCCCTCCGCGGCAACACCATCCCGCGCGCAATCCCTTGCAGGAGGTGCCGGTTGACACTGGTTGCCGCGCCTTTCGGCCGGGTGCTCACCGCCATGGTCACGCCGTTCGCGGCCGATGGCTCCCTTGATCTCGATCTGGCTGCCCGCTTGGCGGTGCACCTGGTCGCCCATGGCTCCGACGGTCTGGTGGTGTGCGGCACCACCGGCGAATCCCCCACGCTCAGCTGGGATGAGCAGCATCAGCTGTTCCAGGCTGTGAAGGAGGCGGTGGGACCCGGCGCCAAGGTGCTCGCCGGCACCGGCAGCAACTGCACGGCCGAGGCCGTGGAGGCGATCTCCCAGGCGGCCGCGCTCGGTGCCGACGGTGCCCTGGTGGTGGTGCCTTACTACAACAAACCGCCCCAGGAGGGGCTCGAGGCCCACTTCCGGGCCGTCGCCAGCGCCGTGCCGGAGCTGCCGATCATGCTCTACAACATCCCCGGCCGCACGTCCTGCAGCCTGGCCCCGGAGACCACCGAGCGGCTGATGGATCTGCCCAACGTGGTGAGCTACAAGGCCGCCAGTGGCAGCACCGACGAAGTCACTCAGCTAAGGGTCCGCTGCGGCTCGGCCCTGGCGATCTACAGCGGCGACGATGCCCTCACCCTGCCGATGCTGGCGCTCGGGGCTGTGGGAGTGGTGAGCGTGGCCAGCCATCTGGTCGGCCCCCGGATCCGGCAGATGATCACCGCCTTCCATGCCGGCGACCATGCCACCGCCCAGGCGCTGCACGAGCAGATGATGCCGCTGTGCCGGGCGCTGTTCTCCAGTACCAATCCGATCCCGGTCAAGGCCGCCCTGCAGCTCGAAGGCTGGCCCGTGGGCGCCCCCCGACTTCCTCTTGTTTCTGCCGACAGCGATGTGCGTGAACGATTGACCACGGCCCTGGCCGCCCTGCGTCCCACGTGACGCCAAGGCTCCCCTCCGGCATGGCCTCGCCCGGAACTCCTGCTTCAGCTTCACCGCACCAGACCACAACATCTGCTCCACGGCTCCATTCCCCTTCGTTCCGGATCTGATCCGGAGACACCCCTGATGACCTCAAGCACCAACGGCAAACAACCCTGTCTCCGAGTCATTCCACTCGGCGGCCTGCACGAGATCGGCAAGAACACCTGCGTGTTCGAGTACGGCGATGACCTGATGCTGGTGGATGCCGGCCTGGCCTTCCCCAGCGACGGCATGCACGGCGTGAACGTGGTGCTGCCCGACACCAGCTATCTGCGCGAAAACCAGAAGCGCATCCGCGGCATGATCGTGACCCACGGTCACGAAGATCACATCGGTGGCATTCCGCATCACCTCAAGAACTTCAATATCCCCGTGATCTACGGGCCGCGGCTGGCGATGTCCATGCTGCAGGGGAAAATGGAGGAGGCAGCGGTCACCGATCGCACCGTCATCCAAACCGTGAGCCCCCGCGATGTGGTGAAGGTGGGGCAGCATTTCAAGGTGGAGTTCATCCGCAACACCCACTCGATTGCTGACAGCTTCAGCCTTGCGATCACAACCCCCGTGGGCGTGGTGGTGTTCACCGGCGATTTCAAGTTCGACCACACCCCGGTGGATGGCGAATACTTCGACATCCAGCGCATGGCCCATTACGGCGAGCAGGGCGTGCTCTGCCTGTTCAGCGACTCCACCAATGCCGAAATTCCCGGCTTCACCCCGCCCGAGCGGGCTGTGTTCCCGAATCTGGACCGACACTTCGCCAATGCCGAAGGGCGGGTGATCGTCACCACCTTCGCCAGCTCGGTGCATCGGGTGTCGATGATTCTGGAGCTGGCCATGAAGCACGGCCGCAAGGTGGGCCTGCTGGGCCGCTCCATGCTCAACGTGATCGCCAAGGCGCGCGAGCTGGGCTATATCCGCTGCCCCGATGAGCTGTTCGTACCGATCAAGCAGATCCGTGATCTGCCCGACCGTGAAACCCTGCTGCTGATGACCGGCAGCCAGGGTGAACCCCTCGCTGCCCTGAGCCGCATCTCCCGTGGTGAGCACCCGCAGGTGCAGGTGAAATCCACCGACACGATCATCTTCTCGGCCAGCCCGATCCCCGGCAACACCATCTCAGTGGTGAACACCATCGACCGGCTGATGATGATGGGGGCGAAGGTTGTGTACGGCAAAGGCGAGGGCATCCACGTGTCCGGACACGGTTGCCAGGAGGATCACAAGTTGATGCTGGCGCTTACCCGGCCGAAGTTCTTCGTGCCCGTGCACGGTGAGCACCGCATGCTCGTATGCCACTCCAGGACGGCCCAGTCGATGGGGGTCCCCGCCGACAACATCCTCATCATCGACAACGGCGATGTGGTGGAACTCACCCCCGACCGCATCCACAAAGGGGAACCGGTGAAGGCCGGCATTGAGCTGCTCGATGCCTCCCGCAACGGCATCGTCGACGCTCGCGTGCTCAAGGAGCGCCAGCAACTCGCTGAAGACGGGGTGATCACCCTGCTCACCGTGATCAGCACCGATGGCGTGATGGCGGCCCCGCCGCGGGTGAACCTGCGCGGCGTGGTCACCACAGCCGATGCCCGCAAGCTCTCGGTCTGGGCCGAGCGTGAGATCACCTGGGTGCTGGAGAACCGCTGGAATCAGCTCTCCCGCAACAGCGGCGGCAAGGCCCCCGATGTGGATTGGGTGGGCGTGCAGCGCGAGATCGAAGTGGGGCTGCAGCGCCGGCTGCGCCGCGAGCTGCAGGTGGAGCCGCTGATCATCTGTCTGGTCCAGCCTGCTCCTGGTGGCACGCCCGCCTACAAGGGCCGCGCCGATGCCGAGCCCGACACCCGGCCGGCTCCCCGCACGGTGCGGCACCAGAGCCGCGAGGTGGTGCGGGATGGTGCGGTGCGCACGGCCCCGACGGCTGCCGCCACGCCAGCTCGTCAACTTGCCGTGGCCGTACCAGCGGCCGCCGTCGTCAAGGAGGAGCCTCAGGCAGAGCGCCGCGAGGAACCTGAAATGCCCGCCAACCGGGTGCGCCGCCGCCGTTCCACCGCCGCGGGCTGACGCCGCTGCCGGGTGGTGCTGGGCCTCAGTCCAGCACCACCCGCAGCAGTCCTTTCATCAGCTCCGCTTCCTCTTCGGGGCTGATTTCCAGCGGAGGCAGGGACGTGAGCCCCGCATCGGCGGTCCAGCGGGTTGCCGGCGTGGTGTCTTCCACCACCCGCACGTTCACGGTCTCGATGGGGGGCGGGACCGGCAACACCGTCTCGATCGCCAGTCTGCTGCTGCCGGAGGCCGCACCCTGGGCAGAGCCGCCCTTCGGGGTCGTGGGCATGAACGGCAGCGAGCTGTACGCGCTTGCCTCAAGGTCGAGCAGTTCCGCCTCCTCGTCGTCCCCGTTACCGCTCAGCCAGGGCATGGCGGCGTTGCCGCCGATCTTTGGCTTGGTCGGTCGATCAGGAACATGCCCCGGCTCGGACTGACTGGCCTGTTGTTGCAACGCCTTCTCGGTGAGCTCCACCCCCTGCGCCGCCAGGTCGCGGTAGATGGGGTCGAGGGCGTTGTCGAGCACGTTGTGGTACAGCTGCCCGGCGCGCAGCGGCTGCTGCAGCCCATAGAAATTGATGTGGCCGAGCAGCAGCTTGAGGCGGAGCACCTGGGGGCGGTTCCCCGTGCCCTCCACTTCCTTCATCAACGCTTCGGCGCCGGACAGGGCTTCGTCGTAGCGACCCTGGCTGTAGGCCAGCTCCACCACGCCGTAGTTGCGATCGAAGCTGGCCTGATCGAACACTTCGGACATCAGTGGGGGGTGGCGTGGAGGGTCGAAGCCGATGCTGGATCGGTGCGGCTGACTGACCGCTCCAGTGTGAGCGTTGCGCGCCCCCACACCAGCCGCCAGCCCTCGGCAAGATCCAGGCTGCCAGCCCCGCGCTCCGGCGGCAACCGCTGCCTCAGACGCTCCAGCTGGGAGCTCAGCGGCCCGGAGCCCGTTTCCCGCTCGATCCAGTGGTGCAGCACCGCCCGCTGAGTGGCCGCCGACAGACCGGCAAGGGCGGCACGCCTGAGCGTGCGGGGGCTGTCCGGCTCGCTGAGCGCTGCGATGCTGAGGGCCAGCAGCTCGCTCTGCAGCGCCTGGCCGTGCTCCAGCCGTTCGGCCAGGGCGTTCATGCGCCGGCTGGCCCCGGGATGCAGCTCCTCCAGCACCGGCAGCACCTGATGGCGAATGCGGTTGCGGCTGAAGCGAGGATCCGTGTTGCTGGAGTCGGGCCACACGGGCAGGCCACGGTCTGCGCAGAACCGCTCCGTTTCTTGACGCATCAGCCCCAGCAGCGGCCGGGCGATCTGAACCGTCCCGCTGCTGGGACGCAGGCGTCTCAGGCTCGCCAGGCCCCGCAGATGGGTGCCGCGGGCCAGGTGCAGAAGCATGGTTTCGGCGCGGTCGCTGGCGGTGTGGCCCGTGGCCACCCGGCGGCAACCCAGCCGCAGCGCCTGGTGCTGCAGGCAGTGGTAACGCCATTCCCGTGCCTCCGCTTCCGAGGCCAGCGCTCGGTCAGGGGTGGCCAGCTCCAGCGGCAACTGCTGCTGCCAGGCCCAGGCGGCAAGCTCCCGGGCCTGGCTGCTGGCTTCGGGGCGCCAGCCGTGGTCGCCGTGCCAGAGATGGAGTTGCCAGTGGTGCAGGCGGCGCAGGTCAAGCAGCAGCCCGGTCATCGCCATCGAATCCTGCCCGCCGGAAACCGCCAGCAGCAGCCGCTCCCCCGGTGGCAGCAGCTCGGGCTGCAGCAGCAGGGTGCGGTGCAGGCGCAGGTGAAGAGGGCTCCACGGGGAGGCGGCAGCTGGCGGCTCCCCGTGCATGGCGGGTGGGACAATGCCAGTCATCCGCTGCCCCCGCCGATGTCCCGTCTTGCCAGTCTGCCCGCTGCTCTGCAAGCTTCGCTGGCCTCGCGGCGGATGCTGAAGGTGATCGCGGGCCTCACCAATCGCGACACGGCCTCGGTGGCGGCGGTGAGCCGGGCGGCGGGCGCTGGCGGCGCCGACCTGATCGACGTGGCCTGTGACCCCGAGCTGGTCCGGCTGGCGACGGCGGCCTCCGGTCTGCCGATCTGCGCCTCGGCGGTCGACCCCGAGCTGTTCCCCGCGGTGGTCGCCGCCGGCGCCGCCATGGTGGAGATCGGCAATTTCGATGCCTTCTATCCGCTGGGCCGCCGCTTCGGTGCCGAGGAGGTGATCGCCCTCACCCGCCGCACCCGGCAGTTGCTTCCCGACGTGGTGCTGTCTGTCACCGTGCCGCACATCCTGCCGCTGGACCAGCAGGAGCAGCTGGCAGTGGCCCTGGCCGCCGAAGGCGCTGACATCATCCAGACCGAAGGCGGCACCAGTGCCCTCCCCAATAGCGCCGGCATCCTCGGCTTGATCGAGAAGGCGGCACCCACCCTGGCGGCGGCCCACACGATCAGTCGCGCCGTCCCCCTGCCGGTGCTGTGCGCCTCCGGCCTCTCGGCCGTCAGCCTGCCCCTGGCGATCGCCGCCGGCGCCAGCGGCGTGGGCGTGGGCTCGGCCATCAACCGCCTCCACGACGACCTGGCGATGGTTGCGGTGGTGCGCAGCCTGCGCGAGGCGCTCAACGGCGTTCCGGCAGCCGTTCATTGATCCGATTGGCTGCTTGGCCAAAGCTGGTTGCCGCCACGGTTGCTTCGCCTGTCTCCTGGGCCATGAAGGAATGTGCCCAGCGCCCTATCCACCCCCTGGTGAGGTGGATAGGGTTCAGTGTCCGCATCTTTGACGCATGGGAGCCTTTGTCTGGCTGCTGCAGTGGCCCATCCGCGCCGGCATCCTGCTGATCGTGGCGGCTCTCCCCCTGGGGGTGGAGATGTCCAGCTTCGGGACGGCCATGCTCTCTGCTGTGGTGATCGGCCTGCTGGGCACCCTGCTGGTGTGGCCCCTGAAACTGCTGCTCGCTCTCCCCTGGGCGGTCACCAGCCTGGGTGGATTGATCGCCCCGGTGACCTTCCTGTTCAACTGGCTGATCACGATCATCCTGTTCGCCTTGGCGGCGTGGCTGATCCAGGGCTTCCGGCTGCGCGGTGGAGCGGTGAGTGCGATCTTCGGCGCCCTGGCCTACAGCATCCTCAGCACCTTGATTCTCGGCCTGCTGGGCCTCAATGTGAGCTTCACCCGTGCAGGTCTGCTGGCCGGGGCCGGCCTCAGCTGAAAACTGGCGGGCTCTGGGCGGCTCTCCGCCGCTTCACCCCTTGCGGCTTCCTTAGGATCAGGTGCTACCGGCAGGCCTGGCCTGGCATCCGAGCGGCATGCCCCGTTATCAGCTCACAGCCCCTTACGAACCCAAGGGGGATCAACCGACCGCCATCGAGACCCTCACCCGCGGCGTGGAGCAGGGGCAGCGCTTTCAGACCCTGCTGGGCGCCACCGGAACGGGCAAGACCTTCTCGATCGCGAATGTGATCGCCCGCACCGGCAGACCCGCCCTGGTGCTGGCCCATAACAAGACATTGGCGGCGCAGCTGTGCAACGAACTGCGCGAGTTCTTTCCAGAGAACGCCGTTGAGTATTTCATCTCCTATTACGACTACTACCAGCCCGAAGCCTACGTTCCTGTTTCTGATACCTACATCGCCAAGACGGCCTCGATCAACGAAGAGATCGACATGCTGCGGCATTCCGCCACCCGTTCGCTGTTCGAGCGGCGCGATGTGATCGTGGTGGCCTCGATCAGCTGCATCTATGGCCTCGGCATCCCCTCGGAATACCTCAAGGCGGCGGTGAAGTTCCAGGTGGGGGAGACGCTCAATCTGCGCGGCTCGCTGCGGGAGCTGGTGAACAACCAGTATTCCCGCAATGACCTGGAGGCGGGCCGCGGCCGCTTCCGGGTGAAGGGCGATGTGCTGGAGATCGGCCCCGCCTATGAAGACAGGCTCGTGCGCATTGAGCTGTTCGGGGATGAGGTGGAGGCGATCCGCTACGTGGACCCCACCACCGGTGAGATATTGCAGAGCCTGGAGGCGGTGAACATCTACCCCGCCAAACACTTCGTGACCCCCAAAGATCGGCTCGAAGTGGCGATCGACGCGATCCGCACGGAGCTACGCGATCGTCTCGAGGTGCTGCATGCGCAGGGCAAGCTGCTGGAGGCCCAGCGCCTCGAGCAGCGCACCACCTACGACCTGGAAATGCTCAAGGAAGTGGGCTACTGCAACGGCGTGGAGAACTACGCCCGCCACCTCGCGGGCCGCCAGGCCGGCACTCCGCCCGAATGCCTGATCGATTACTTCCCCGACGACTGGCTGCTGGTGGTGGATGAAAGCCACGTCACCTGCTCCCAGCTGCATGCCATGTACAACGGCGACCAGGCACGCAAGCAGGTGCTGATCGACCACGGCTTTCGCCTGCCCAGCGCCGCTGACAACCGCCCGCTCAAGGCGGAGGAGTTCTGGGAAAAGGCCCGCCAGACCATCTTCGTGTCCGCCACTCCGGGGCAATGGGAGATGCAGCAGAGCGAGGGCCACATCGCCCAGCAGGTGATTCGCCCCACCGGCGTGCTGGATCCGATCGTGGAGGTGCGCCCCACCGAGGGGCAGGTGGATGATCTGCTGGCTGAAATCCGGGTGCGGGCGGAGCGCTCGGAGCGCAGCCTGATCACCACGCTCACCAAGCGCATGGCGGAGGATCTCACCGATTACCTGGCCGAGAATGGGGTGCGGGTGCGCTATCTCCACTCCGAGATCCACTCGATCGAGCGCATCGAGATCATCCAGGATCTGCGCAATGGCGCGTTCGATGCTCTGGTGGGCGTGAACTTGCTGCGCGAAGGGCTCGATCTTCCGGAAGTGTCGCTGGTGGCAATCCTCGATGCCGATAAGGAAGGCTTCCTGCGGGCAGAACGCTCCTTGATCCAGACGATCGGCCGCGCCGCCCGCCATGTGAGTGGGGTGGCGTTGCTCTATGGCGACAACCTCACGGATTCGATGGCGAAGGCTATTTCCGAAACCGAGCGGCGGCGTGCCATCCAGCATGCCTACAACGAAGAGCACGGCATCACACCCACCCCCGCCGGCAAGCGGGCCGGCAACTCGATCCTGGCCTACCTGGAGGTGTCCCGCCGCCTCAACGACGATCAGCTGGAGCAGGCCGTGGAGCTGGCTGTTCACAACGAAGCCCCGCTCGAAGCGCTTCCGGAGCTGATCACCCAGCTGGAGGAAAAGATGAAAACAGCCGCCAAGAACCTCGACTTCGAAGAAGCGGCCAACCTGCGCGATCGCATCAAGCAGTTGCGTCAGAAACTGGTGGGTCATCACTGAGCCCTGCTGCGATCAGCTGGTCAACGCCCGGAGGCCTTCAGCACGGTTTTGATCGTTTTGGCGAGGATCAGCAGATCCAGCCAGATGCTGCCGTTGCGCAGGTAGTAGAGGTCGTAGCTGAGCTTCAGCTGCGCATCCTCCACGCTGGAGCTGTAGGGCATGTTCACCTGGGCCCAGCCGCTCAGGCCCGGGCGGATCCAGTGCCGCAGCCGGTAGTGGGGGATGCGCTGCTCCAGCTCCCCTTCCAGCTCCGGCCGCTCCGGCCGTGGGCCGATCAGGCTCATCTCGCCGCGCAGCACGTTCAGCAGCTGGGGCAGTTCATCAAGGCGGGTGCGCCGCAGCCACACACCCACCGGGGTGATGCGTTGATCATTGGGCTCCGACCACCTCGCCCCGCCCAGTTCCGCCTGTCGCACCATCGAGCGCAGCTTGATCACCTCAATGGCTTTGCCCATCAGGCCGGAGCGACGCTGGCGGTAGAACACAGGTCCGCCATCGCCCAGGTGGATCAGGGCTGCAGCCGGCAGCAGCAGCGGCGCAGCCAGCAGCAGCAGCAGCAGGCTGATGGCCACATCGGCGAAGCGCTTGAGCTGCCTCTCCACCGTGGGCTGACGCCCTTCGATCCGCCCGGAGAACAGCAGCCATTGGTGGCCCACCCACTGCGGCGGGATGCGTTGCAGCTCCTGCTCGGCCATCTCGGCCAGGGTGGTGAGTGGCCCGCCCAGCCAGGCCAGCTGCTCCGCCTGCCGCATCAGGGCGGGGTCGGCCTGCACACCCGGGCTGAGGGCGATGCCATCCAGCCCGCCCGGCAACTTTTCACGGTCCATGGGATGGCCGTCCACCGGGGACGCCTGGGCGCGCGCATCCTGGATGGCCAGTGCCGGTCTCCCCGCCTGGTGCCCCCACTCCCGCTCGATCGCCGCGATTTCCTCCGGCAGCGCCAGCACCCGCCAGTGGTCGTTGCCGGGGTGGCTGGAGACCTGCCGGATCGCCAGCCGCACCAAGGCGCTCCACAGGGCCAGCAACACGAACAGCGGGATGAGGCTGCCGCGGTGCAGCACGGCCACAGCCGGGCCTGCCCGCACCAACCAGCCCAGCAGGGCGGCGGCACTGAGCGACACCGCGCTCGTGACCCCGAGCCGCAGGGCCAGGCGCATGCGGCGCATGTCGGCGCGGCGCAGCACGGTGTACGAACCGAACAGCCAGCCGAAGGTCCAGTAGAGCAAGACCAGGATCAGCAGCAGGCCGGCGCTCGGATCGCTCGGCGCCTGGCGCGCCCGGCCGATCAGCAACGCCAGCACGACGAGGCCGGCGGCATCCAGCCCCGCCGCCAGGGCCAGCCATCGACGGGTGGAGAGCCAGTGCACCTAGGCGTCTGCGGGGAGGGCGGCGTCGTGGCTGGCGGGAGCCTCGCTGCCTTGCGCCTGATGGCTGGCCTCGCCGCCCAGCGCGAAGCAGGCGTGGACCACCTGCAGGGCCTTGACGCCATCGTCTTCGGCCACCACACAGCTGGTGCGGATCTCGCTGGTGGCGATCATCTCGATGTTGATGCCCGCTGCCGCCAGGGCCCGGAACATGCGGCCCGCCGTGCCGGGTGTGCAGGGCATGCCGGCGCCCACGGCGCTGACCCGGGCGATGGCGCTGCCCTGCTCGAAGCTCGCTTCCGGCCACTGCAGCAGCAGCGGTTGCAGTGCCTGGCGGGCCCGCGCCAGATCCTCCCGTCGCAGCGTGAAGCTCATGTCGCGGCTGCGGGTGGGCCCTTCCCCGCGGGTGCGCTCCGACTGCACGATCGTGTCGAGGCTGATGCCCGCATCCGCCAGGCTGCGGCAGACGGCGGCGGCAGTGCCGGGCCGATCGGGCACCTGCCGCACGGCCACCTGGGCCTGATCCCGGTCGAGGGCCACGCCCCGCACAGCGGGATCGTTGACCCTGCAGGGCAGCGGGTTCTGGCGCAGCTGGTGCTCCTGCAGCTCGAACACTTCGGCGGCGGCCCGCAGGGCCCGGTGGCCCTGGCTGCCGTCCACCAGGCAACTCACCTTCACCTCGCTGGTGGCGATCATGCGCAGGTTGATCCCGTAGCGCGCCAGGGTGTCGAACAGGCGCGCGGCAATGCCCGGCCGCCCCATGATCCCGGCTCCGGAGATGCTCAGCTTGGCCAGGCCCGCCTCGCTGCTCAGGGCCGTGTCGTCGGCCTGGAGATCGCCGAGCAGAGCGCGGCACACCGTGAGTGAGGCTTCCAGCTGATCCTCCGCCACGGTGAAGGCGATGTCGTTGGTGGTGCCGTCATGGGTCGATTGCACGATCAGATCGACGTTCAGGCCGGCGGCCGAGAGGGCCTCGAACAGCAGGGCGGCCACACCGGGTCGGTCGGGCACGCGGGTGAGGGCCAGCACCGCCTGGTGCTCCTCGAGATCGGCGCCATCGACGGGACGACCGAGTTCCAGCCCACCGCTGCCGATCGGGCGCGGCGGGCCACTGGTGAGCCGGGTGCCGGGGGCCTCGCTCCAACTGGAGCGCACCACCAGCGGCACGCCGTAGTTGCGGGCGATCTCCACCGCCCGTGGGTGCAACACCGAGGCGCCGAGGCTAGCCAGCTCCAGCATCTCGTCGCAGCTCACCTGCTCCATCAGCTGGGCATCCGCCACCTTGCGGGGGTCGGTGGTGAGCACGCCCGGCACATCGGTGTAGATCTCGCACACCGACGCCGCCAGCGCCGCCGCCAGCGCCACGGCCGAGGTGTCGGAGCCGCCGCGGCCCAGGGTGGTGATCTCCGGCGTACCGGCGCTGCCGCTGCTGGTGCCCTGGAAGCCGGCCACCACCACCACCTGGCCCTCCTCCAGCAACCGCTCGATCCGGTCGGTGCGCACCTCCAGGATCCGCGCGCGCCCGTAGGACGACTCGGTGACGATCCCCACCTGAGCGCCGGTCATCGACACGGCCGGCACGCCGATCGCCTGCAGCGCCATCGCCAGCAGGGCGATCGACACCTGCTCACCGGTGGCCAGCAGCATGTCCATCTCCCGCTGGGGAGGGGTGGTGGTGATGGCCCGGGCCAGGCCGGTGAGTTCGTCGGTGGTGTGGCCCATGGCCGACACCACGATCACCAGATCGTGGCCCTCCTCGCGGCTGGCGGCGATGCGACGCGCCACGGCCTGCAGGCGTTCCACGCTGCCGACGGAGGTGCCCCCGAACTTCTGAACCAGCAGGGCCATCCCGGTGCGCGCGCGAACGGTGGATCGGTGCTGATTATCGGAGGGGGGCTGACAGGAACCCATCGCGGAAGGCGTCGCCGGCTTCGGTGCCCCGTTTGAGCGCCGCCTCCACCTCCAGCAACTGCCCCAGCAACCGCAGCAGCCGCTCCGCCGACCGTCCGCGCAACTGCTTGCGCAGCACGTAGATGCGCCTGGGGTTGCCGATGCCGGCCGCCTTGGCGATCACGGCCACGTCCTGTTCGCCCTGGGCGTCCAGCAGGCTCACCCATACCCAGCCGCGCAGCTGGCCGGCGAGTGTGGCCACGATCCGCAGCGCCGGCTCCCCCGCCCGCACCAGCTCGTCCACCAGGGCGATGGCCTCGCCGGCGTCCCCGCGCAGCAGCGCTTCCCCCACCGCCAGGCTGCTGGTGCTGTGGCCCGCCACCAGCGCCGCCACCGCCGCCCCGTCGATCGGGCGCTCACCGCAGAACACGGCGAGCTTCTCCAGCTCACTGGCCAGGCGGGCGCTGTCGCTGCCGATCGCACCCGCCAGCGCTTCGATCGCCGCCGGCGTGGCCGTCAGGCCCAGCGAGCGGGCAGTGCTGCGCACCAGCTCCAGCTGGCCCTCTCCATCCCACACCGCCGGCAGCACGAAGCTGCGTTCCTTGGCGATCGCCTTGAGGGCTTTGGTGGTGCGCAGGCGTGCGTCCGGTTTGCCTTCGCTCACCAGCACCAGGTGGCTGGTGGCGGGGATCAGCTCCAGGCTGGCCTCCAGCTGCGTGGCCAGCTCCGCTGGACAGGTGTGGCAGAAGGGGCTGCGCTGCAGCACCACCACCCGGTCACCGCCGCCGAACGGGCCGGTGCGCGCCTCGATCAGGGCCTGGCCGGCCTGGGCCATGTCGTTGCCATCGAGCCGGCTGAGGTTGATGCTCTGCCAGACCGGATCCACTGACGCGGTGATCAGCTCCTCCACCGCCCGTTGACGGCTGGCCTCGTCGTCGCCCCAGTAGAGATGGATCGGCATCGGGGCAGGCCGTGGACCATCCGATCTTCACCGAAAGCGTGCGGCGGATCCGGGGCTGGCTGGGGCCCACCGGTCTTGACCCCGTGCAACAGGAGGTGCTCGAGCGCCTGGTGCACAGCAGTGGCGATCTGGCCATTGCGCCGGAGCTGCGCTTCAGCCCGGGCGCCTGCGTCGCCGGCCTGGCGGCCCTGGCGGCCGGGGCGCCGATCCTCACCGATACCGCGATGGCGGCGGCCGCGGTCACGCCGATGGCCCGCCGCAGCTTCGGCAACCCGGTGCACAGCGTGCTGGCCTGGGCGCCCGCTCTGGCGCCTGAAGGCAGCACCCGCACCGCTGCGGGGATGGCCCCGGCCCTGGCGGCCCTGCCGGGGGCGGTGGTGCTGATCGGCAGTGCCCCCACCGCGCTCGAACGGTTGCTGGAGCTGGTGGCCGCCCCCGAGCCGGTCGCGGGCGTGGTGCCGCCGGCGCTGGTGATCGGCATGCCGGTGGGCTTTGTGGGGGTGGCCGAGAGCAAGCGCCACCTGGCCGCCAGCGGTCTGCCCCAGATCCGGCTGGAGGGCAGCAAGGGGGGGGCGGGTCTGGCGGCGGCGGCGGTGAACGCCCTGCTGCGGCGCGCCTGGCTGGACCGCGCCTGAGGCCTTCCCTAGGCCGCCACCTGCAGCCCCACCACCACGTGGCTGTTGGCCTCGATCCGTCCGAGCACCTGGCGGGCGCGGCGCACCACCTGCTGGGGCACCCCGGCCAGGCGGGCCGCCTCGATGCCGTAACTGCGGCTGGCGCCGCCGGGACGCACCTGATGCAGGAACACCAGCTGATCGCCGGTTTCCTCCACCAGCACCTGGAAGTTGGCCACGTTCGGGAGCAGCTCGGCCAGCTCGTTGAGCTCGTGGTAATGGGTGGCGAACACCGCCCGCGCCCGCAGGCCGTCGGCCAGGTGCTCCGCCACCGCCCAGGCGATCGAGAGGCCGTCGAAGGTGGCAGTGCCGCGCCCGATCTCATCGAGCAGCACCAGAGAGCGATCGGTGGCGTGGTGCAGGATGTTGGCCGTTTCGGCCATCTCCACCATGAAGGTGGACTGGCCGGTGGCGAGGTCATCCACGGCGCCGACCCGGGTGAAGATGCGGTCGCAGAGGCCGAGCCGGGCGCGGCTGGCGGGAATCCAGCTGCCGATCTGGGCCATCAGCTGCAGCAGGCCCGTCTGGCGCAGGTAGCAGCTCTTGCCACTGGCGTTCGGCCCGGTGAGCACCACCAGATCGGGCTGGTCCGCCTCGCCCAGGTGGATGCCATTGGCGGTGAAGGGCTCCTCCACCAGCAGCTGTTCCACCACGGGATGGCGGCCGGCCTCGATCCAGAGGCTGCGGTCGGCGGTGAGCTCGGGGCGGCAGTAGCCGCAGGTGGCGGCCACCTCGGCGAGCGAGGCGATCGCATCGAGGCGGGCCACGCGCCGGGCGGCGCTGCGGATCGGCGCGGCCAGGGCGCCGACGGCGGCGCGCAGCTCGCTGAACAGTTCGTACTCCCGCTGGGCGGCGCGAGCCTGCAGCTGCAGGATGCGGCCCTCGCGTGCCTTGAGTTCGGGCGTCACGAAGCGCTCCTCGTTGGCGAGGGTCTGGCGCCGGATCCAGTGCTCGGGCACCCGTGTGGCCCGGGCCCGGCTCACCGAGAGGAAATAGCCGAAGGTGCGGTGAAACTGCACCCGCAGCGAGGGGATGCCGCTGCGTTGCCGCTCCGCTTTCTCCTGCTCCACCAGCCAGGCCTGCTGGTCGTCGAGCCGGTTGCGCAGCCCATCGAGTCGCGCGTCGACGCCGTCGTGGATCAGCCCCCCTTCCGTGAGGCTCAGTGGCGGGGTGTCCTGCAGGGTGTGACGCAGCTGCTCCACCAGCACCGCCAGTTCGGGCGGCGGTTCGCGCAGGGCCGCCAGGGGCTCGCTGCGCGCCGCCGCCAGCAACGCCGCCAGCCGCGGCAGCCGCTCGAGGCCATCGGCGAGGGCCACCAGATCCCGGGCCGAGGCAGTGCCCGCACCGGCCCGCCCCGCCAGCCGCTCCAGATCGCCCATCGGCCGCAGCAGACGGCGCAGGGCCAGCCGCAGCCCGCGCTGCTCCACCAGCTCACTCACGCCCTCCTGACGGGCGTGGATGGCGGCGCGGTCCATCAGCGGCGCCTCCAGCCAGCGACGCAGGGCCCGGCCGCCCATGGCGGTCATGGTCCGATCGAGGGCCCACAGCAGCGAGCCGTGGAACTGACCGTCGCGCTGGGTGCGGGTGATCTCCAGGTTGCGCCGCGTCTGGGCATCGAGCACCAGCTGATCGCCGGCGAAGCGGAGGCTGGGTGGATCGAGGGGCACCACGCCGGCGGCGGTGCTCCGGGCGCCGGCCTGGTTGTCGTCGAGGTAGCGCAGCAACCCTCCCGCCGCCCGCAGGGCCAGGGGCGCCTCCGCCAGCCCGAGACCGTCGGTGGTGGCAAGCCGAAAGCGCTGCAGCAGTGTGCGTCGCGCTTCCGGCAGGCTGAAGGGCGTGCGTGCCAGCCGGGTGAGGTGCAGGGCCGGTGGGCACCAGGCCGGCTTGGCGGCGGTGCCGTCCGGGTACGCCGCGGCGTCTGGATCGGGCCAGATCAGCTCGGCCGCCTCCAGTTGCAGCAGTTCCTGGTGCAGGGCATCGCTCCCCTGCCGTTGGCTGAGGCGGAACTCGCCGGTGCTCACATCGGCCACCGCCAGCCCCCAGTCGCCCTGCTCCAGCACCACCGCCGCGAGCCAGTTGTTACGCCGGGCGGCCAGCATCCCCTCCTCCAGCACGGTGCCGGGGGTCAGCACGCGGGTGATGTCGCGCTTCAGCAGCGCCCCCTTGGCGGCAGTGGTCTCCAGCTGGTCGCAGAGAGCGACGCTCAGACCGCGGCGCACCAGCTCACTGCAGTAGCGCTCGGCGGCGTGGTGGGGGATGCCGGCCATCGGCACCCGACCGATCGTCTTGCCGCCGTCCTTGCCCGTGAGCGTGAGCTCCAGCAGGCGGGACAGCTGGATGGCGTCCTCGAAGAAGCACTCGAAGAAGTCGCCGAGGCGGTAGAGCAGCACCCGCTCGGGGTGGGCGCGCTTGAGCTCGGCGTAGTGCCGCAGCATTGGCGGCAGGGCTTCTGCCGCCACCAGGCTGTGGTGATGCCAGCGGGGCTGGTCCTCCGCCAACACGTCCTGCGGGCTGGCTTCGCCGGCGGCGCTGGCAGGGGCTTCGTCGGTGTCGGGATCGGTGGAGAGGCTGCGGCGCGAGTGGGCCCGGGGCCGGGCGGCGGCGGCGGCGGCGAGGGCGCCATCTTCCAGGTCGAGATCGCCCGGGCTGCTGCGGTCTCCTTCGCCTGGTGCGGCTGCGGGCTCGGCGGCGCCGAACAGACTGCCCTGCAGCGCCTCCTCAGGCACCAACGAGAGCTGGCGATCGGCGTCGGCGCCCACGGGCGGCTCCTGGCTGCAGCGATGGTAGGGGCCCCGGGCCAGCTGCTCCCCACAAGATGTGAAGGATCCCGCGGCCGCCCGCAGGTGAGGGAAATCCCACGTGGGAAGATCGTCGCACTGCCCTCCCCAGGCCCCGCAGGTCCCATGCAGCTCCTCAACACCCTCACCGTTCTGGCCCTGGTGGTGATGTCGTTCGCCCTGATCGTGGCGGTGCCGGTGCTCTACGCGAGCACCGAAGACAGCGGCCGCTCCAACCGCCTGATCCTGCTGGGTGGGGCCGCCTGGG
Organism: Synechococcus sp. L2F; assembly: GCF_024345695.1. Lineage (NCBI taxonomy): Bacteria > Bacillati > Cyanobacteriota > Cyanophyceae > Synechococcales > Synechococcaceae > Synechococcus > Synechococcus sp. L2F. The sequence goes on from NZ_JAGQBP010000002.1 coordinate 595,674, forward strand.
TGGCCCTCGTTCTGCTCAACTGGGGAATCAGTTACTTCGTGGTCTGAGGCCCTTGGCGGTTTTCGAAGGACGGTTCACCGAGGTCAGCGGCCTCCATATCGGCATTGTTGTGGGCCGGTTCAATGACCTGGTCACGGGCAAGCTGCTCAGCGCCTGCCTGGATGCGCTGTCTCGCCACGGCATCGACGTCACCCCCAGCAGCGAGCAGCTGGATGTGGCGTGGGTGCCCGGCAGCTTCGAGATTCCCCTCGTGGCGCAGCGTCTGGCGGCCTCGGGCCGCTATCAGGTGGTGATCACACTCGGGGCCGTGATCCGCGGCGACACGCCCCACTTCGACTACGTCTGCTCCGAAGTGAGCAAGGGCGTGGCGGCCGTGGCCCGCGATACGGGCGTGCCGGTGATCTTCGGCGTGCTCACCACCGACACCCTCCAGCAGGCGCTGGAGCGGGCCGGCATCAAGAGCAACCTGGGCTGGAGCTATGCGTTGCAGGCCCTGGAAATGGGCAGCCTGATGCAAGTGCTACCTAGCACAATTGTACGTTGACCGATAGCGTGACGCTCTCTTCAAGGAGAGGCTTGGCCTCCAGTCCTGGTGATCAGCCGCTGGTGGAGCTTGACAGGGTTTGCCTCGACATTCCGGTGGAGGGCGTTGGCGGTCGTTCGCTCAAAGCAGCGCTTGTCGGTGGGCTCACTGGCGGCCTGCTGAACCGCGGCAAACGAGGAGGGGTCTCGGTGCGCGCTCTCAATAACCTCAGCTTCACAGTCAATAAAGGAGAGCGAGTTGCATTGCTGGGCCATAACGGTGCCGGTAAATCCACCCTTTTGCGGTTGCTCTGTGACATCTACAAGCCAAGCAGTGGCAGTATCCGCCGTTATGGTCGGGTGGTTCCACTGATCAATAAGAACTTTTGGGTGGACACCGATCTCACCGGCAGGCACGCTGCACGCGCCCACTATCTCTTCAATTGCAACACAATCAAGGGATTTGACGCTTTTCTGGAGGAACTCACAGCCTTTACAGAATTGGCTGATTTCATCCATCTACCGATTCGCACCTATAGCGAAGGCATGCGCACCCGGTTGCAATTCGGGCTGCTTACCGCCTTCAGGCATGAAGCCTTGGCGCTAGACGAGGGGCTAGGGGCTGGTGATCAGTGGTTCCTCTCCCGAGCCCGGCACCAGCTCACACGCTTCTTAGGGGAAGCGGGAACACTGATTCTGGCCTCCCACTCCAATGACCTGCTCGCTCAATTCTGCACCAGGGGGGTGGTTCTCATGCACGGGCACCTTGAGTTTGATGGCTCCCTAGAGGATGCGATCGAGGCCTACACCAAGGGGGTGGGCTGAGCGATGCAGGAGCTTTCATCGAGGGATATGAGTCTGCGCGATGCAAAGCCTGCCATGGGCCATGGACTGGGTTATGCGTGCCGCACGGCGCGTGCATGGTGGTACAGCGCCTGGTTGCGCACCTTGGCTCGGTTCAGCCGCACCACGCTGGGTAGCTTTTGGATGGGCCTGAGCAATCTATTAAGTGTTGGTGTTTTAGGAGTTGTGTACGGCACTGTTCTGAAGGTTGCCGACCCTCTCCGTTACATTATCTATCTCGGATTTGGTGTCACAATCTGGGGGCTCGTCAGCATGGCGTCGCTTGCAGGCAGCACTCTATTCCTGCTGCGCCGTGACCAACTCGTGAACAATGCGATGCCGAGCATCTTCTATTGCCTGGAGGAATGGGCTTTCCAGCTCCAGACGTTCGCCCAGGCCTTTGTGGTTGTTCTCCTCGCCTTCGCATTGATTGATCCAGGCCTTCTCCTGAATGCTGTTCACTACATCTGGCTACCATTGCTCAATCTATTCCTATTCACATTTTGGATCATCGTTTTGATGGCCGTGTTGGGAGCCCGCTTCAAGGATTTTGCTCAGTTGATGCCGATTCTTCTCCAGCTGCTTTTTCTTGTTTCTCCAATCCTCTACAAGCGGGAAGGCCTTGGCGAGCTCAGCGTTCTCGCTGACTTCAATCCCTTCTACCAAGCGCTTGCACCGGTGAGGGACAGCTTGATTGATGGTCAGTTACAGCTTGGAGATGAGTTACTCTCCCTTGCCATTAACACTATTGGGGTCTTGATCGCAGTGGGAGCCTTGAAGTGGGTTCGGTATCGCCTTCCTCTATGGGTCTGAGGCTGCAGCGCATGGCTCCTTTTAGGGGCTCTCTTCTACATGTAACCAACGAGTGCAGGGCTTCTTGTCACCAATGAGTGAATGCCAGCAGTGTTAGCTGGCCTCAATTCCCTATGAATCGCCATAGCTTCCAGAATCTGTAGGTGAAAGTCTTGGCAGGAAAGTGCTTAGCGTGCTACTATATTAGACATCGGCGATCATTTATTTATGCTTGCATCTGTAGTGATACCTGTATACAATACCAAGCCAGATCAGCTTGAGGCGGCATTTCTGAGCGCATGCAAGCAAACTCTTGACCCCAGTAGCTATGAAATTATCATTATCGATGACCATTCCACTAGCCAGGATACCCGGCACTTGCTTGATGTGATTGAGGGCCAAGCCTCTGGTTGTGCCAATCATGTGACGGTTAAGCGCCTTGCCGTTAATACTGGATTGGTTCAGGTTCGCAACTTCGGCGCAAAGATCGCCAAGGGTGACTTTCTGGTGTTTCTTGACTCCGACGATCTTGTCTCATCCGACTATCTTCTCAAAGGCTTGGCAACAATGATGTCAAGCGAAAAGATTGGCTGGGCATATCCAAACGTAGTGGGATTCGGATTTGAGCAAAACTTCTCGCCTGCTGAAGACTTTGGCATAAGAAGGCTATTCGTCTATAATTATTGTGCAACAGCCTCCATGTTTAGAAAGAGAGCATGGGAGTCAATCGAGGGCCAAAGAGATAAGACAGTTGCCGGTGACATTAAGTGGTATGAAGACTGGGCCACGTATATGAGCCTACTTGTAAAAGGCTGGTATGGAGAGCCCAATAGATCCATCGTCTTTTACTACCGTAAGAACGTCAAAAGTATGATGACGAGGTCTCCTGAGCTCGCACTCGCTAGCCGTTATGTTCATTGGCGCACGTTTGTTTGTCGTCTGCCGTTCATGGCAGGGGCCAAGCTAAATTATATGAAAGCGCGTGTTGGATCAGAGACTACGACGTCTCCACTTGATCCTAGGTATTACTCAAGGCAAGCGCTAGCGATGCTGCTGAGGCAAGCCTTGAAAATTGATACACCCGTGGCAAGGGTTAAAACGCGCTATCTGTTCTATGCGATTGCTCGGCCTAAGAAGTTGATCTCTGAACTAGTCTCTCTAAGGTTCCTCCCCAATCCATGTGAGCAGTATTGCGGATTATCAGAGAGCGTCAATTACGCTAGCAGTAGCTTTGATGAGATCTATTCTAAGCTCTCTGCGCTCAGCCCTGCTTCCAGTAGCGTTCTGGTTGGCCATTATTGGTGGCGTGCTGGCGGGGCAGAGCAGGTCTTGTTGGATCTTTGTGAATATCTGAAGGAGATTCAAGGTCGAGAGTTATTGAACATTGTCGTTCGTGGGCATGGTGAGAATAGCTACTTCAGAGAGCAGTTTTCTTCTGTGTCACTGTGTACGGGCATCCTGGAAGAACTGAGCACATCGCCAATCGGCAGAATCAAGGCACTCTGGGCATTGATTTGCATTCACAAGCCTGCGGCAATAATGATTATGAGCAATCCGCATCTTTATTGCCTTACGCCGCTGATCAAAAAGTACTTTCCCTCCACCCGTGTTGTCGACTTGCTCCATTGCATCGGAGCCACTGGCACCCTGAGCTGGTTCGATCTCAGCAACTATTACAAGGATTTCATTGACACTCGAATCGTCATCAGTGAGACATATAAAGACTTTATTTGCGTCCGCTATGGCGTGGATGAAAGCAAAGTCCTTGTCGTGCACAACCAGGTAAAGTCTATGCGTCTGCAATCGCAACAGGCTTCTGCTCGCTATAGCCGCAACGCGCTAGGAATCCCAGATACCAATGTGATTGTTGGTTTTCTCGGCCGTTTAGACAGACAGAAGCGGCCCGATGAGTTTCTGAGGCTTGTCGAATCCACTCAAGCTAACAGCGGCGTCTCCTATCTCCTGGGAGGAGATGGTGAATTGCGCAGCACCGTTGAAAAAGCCGCTTCACAGTATGCCAACCTCAGTTATGTAGGGAATGTTAAAGACGCTGGCGGCTTCTTGTCCCTTTGTGATGTCGTTGTTTTCTTTTCGGAGTATGAGGGCATGCCCTTGGTGGCTTTGGAATGTGCGTCTCTGTCGGTCCCCATCATTGCTCCCGATATTGTTGGCTTTAGGGAGCCGATTGCGAATGGAGAGTTTGGCATGCTTTATCCTTCATGCTACGACGGAACAGATCATTTAAAAGTTAAGGCGATCATTGAAAATGATCTCAGCAAGCTTCGGCTTCTCGGCCCAAATGGCCCATCCTATGTTCAGAAGTATCATGCGAGATACTCCGCCAGGCCTGGCTTCGACCAGTTGATCAATAGCGTTCTATTCGGCAAGCCCAGCATCTGCGTATGACGTGAGAAGCACTTTTCATGGCTTCAGTGTGGTTGTGCGATGCCGCTCATTGGTCTTCCGAGCCATGGCGCCTGGAGATGGGCAGATCAAACCAGAGGAGTTCAGCTGATGGGTAAGCCTCTGCCTCGATGACCTCGATGAATCGCCCTTCCGAAGCCCCCGCCAAGGAGTGTGTTGCCCGTTGAGCCGCAGCCAAGCGATCGCAGCGAATGTCGGCGGCCATCGCGAAGACCCCTACCCCTCATCCCGTCGTTGCCGCCACCGCCTGCTGCTGTTTGGGCCCACCTGGCCATGGCCATCACGATGGCGATCATCGAGCAGGATCAGGCCTGCCGCCTCTTCCCTGCCACGGCTCTGGTGCAGCTCCTGCACAAGGCCAAGGACAGCAACGAGCTACCGGCGCCGTAGCGAGCTGGTGACCTCCTTGCTGGGGACCTCCAACCAGCCGTTCCGGGAATGGGACGAGATCGTGCCCAGCGGCCCTATGACCGTGGCCGCCGTCGACCGACTGTGACGCACACGGGCATCAGAGATTTTCTCCAAGTGTTGATCAGTTTTTGATCAACTTCGGTAGACGTTGGCATGGACTCTGAGGGGAGGGAACTCCACTGAGCGAGCCAATCCTCGCAGCTCAGGCAAAAGAACCTGTGAGCTATTTTGCTTCGGTTCTGGCGTCGCCCAGCCCGGCTAATTGTTAAAAACTATAAAGATCAGCGTCCAGACTGCAGAAAGATAAGAATTCCTACAATAGCATCAAGTATATCGTCTAGTTTGCGTGCTGCAATGGACTTTCTTGTAACTAGCCTAGCCAATCAAGGGATTGGCACCCTGAGGTGGGCAATCACCAGTGCCAATAGTTCTATCGGGTTCGATTCGATTGGCTTTGATCCCTCTCTTGCTGGAGGAACAATCAGTCTGTTTAGTAGTTTGCCCGTAGTTACTGACCGGGTGGCGATCAGTGGATTGTTTAATGACACGAATGCGCCCGGCATTGCCATTGATTTCAATGGCCGAGCAGGATTAGTCTTCCGCGGCAGCCGAGCCGCAGAATCAAGTCTTCGAGGATTGTCACTACAAGATGCCGGTGGTGATGGCCTCAGGCTTGATGCGAATGGGATCACGGTTCAGAATAACTTCTTTGGCTTGATGCTCGATGGTGTCACTGGCCAGGGCAACTCGGGGAATGGGATCCGAATCACAGCCAATTCAAGTCACAACACGATTGGTGCTCTGACGGATCCCCTCACAGGGCAACTGGTTGATAACACTTTCTCCAACAAATTTGGTAGCAATGGTGGTTCGGGTATCTTGGTTCAAGGTGCCAATACTCATACCATCTCTGGGAACAAGATCTCCGCGATCGGCGATGGGAATCGTGGCATCCTTGTGACGGAAAGCCGTGCCACTACGTCTCCCACCAACGACCTCCAAATTCTCGATAATGCAATCACAGCCAGTGGTGCACAAACAGCTGGCATTGAAGTGGTCGTTTCCAATGGTTACCTTGATCGCCTAGACCTCATTGGGAACACGATCAGCACGAATGGAGCCTTCTTGTCCCATGGTATTCGCGTGCTGGCCTCTGGATCTGGCTCGATTGGAACTGTGCAAGTGAACCAGAATGACATTTCAACGTCGGGACCTCTCTCCGAAGGTGTTTACCTGAGCAGCTTGGATGGGGCAACGATCAGGCAGGCAACCGTGAATAGCAACACGATTCTGACAACGGGAGACGTTGGCAGCGGCTCGAATAATCAATTCAACCTAGAGTCTGACGCAATTTATGTTAACGTGCTCAGGAATAGTGCTATCCAGGGCGTAAATATTGAAGGCAATGAAGTCACCACGCTTGGCAATGACGCGGATGGAATCTACTTGATTGCCGGAGTCAATGGAGAAGTTGGCGAAGCCATGGTGTCGAATAACACAATCTCAACACTTGCGGGTAATCCCATTCAGAGCAGTCAGTCTGCAGAAGGAATCAAGATCTTGTCTTATGAAAACTCGAGCATTAACATCGCACTTTATGCGAACACGATCCTCCAGTCTGAGGGCGATGGCATTCTTTTGAGGGCTCGAGCAGTTGTGAATGGAAGGGAGACAACCGGTGGCTCAATCTTCGCCGATCTGCAGGGCAATAATGTTGTTAATGCTAATTCCTCTGGCCAGATCTTCGCCACAGCGTATAGCTTCACCAACCCTGGCAATGCAGGGACAATCACACTGGTTGGCGAAGACTTGGATGAGATCATAGCGAACAACTCGCCGGCCGATCCTGCCGCTTTCTCTGTGAATGGCACCATCCTGTTTGTCCCAAGTGCCCCGAGTGCCCCGGATGTCATCACCGGTATTCCCACTACGATCACGAACGGGAATGAGGGCATGATCTCCTCGCGCTTTCAGGATCATTCATGGGTCACTGAAGATGGCGCTGTTCATGTGATGGCCAACACTAATGGCCGGCTTTCACTTTATTCCAGCATAGACAATGGCTCAACATGGATGGCAACTGTCACGCTGGAGAACTCCACTGGTTCTTCCCGTGCAGATGGCGCAATCGTTGATGGCAAGTTATATTCGGTCTATACAATTGAAGGCGGCAGGATCGCTCTTGCCATCCTGAGTTATTCGGAGCAGAGTGTATCTTGGACAATTGAATCGACGGTAATCCCACCCAGTCCTGCGTCCCTCAGGATTGAGCGGCCGTCCATCGCAGTCACGGAGGATGGCACGATCGTAGTAGCGTTTACGGCAACCGACAGGTCAACAGGACAGGCCAGCCTAAGGGTCGCTCAGAGCAATGATCAAGGAGCAACATGGACTGTCCTCAATCAAGGAATTCCTAATACAACGAATGACGGCAGGATGTCGGGTGACATCATTGCATTGGATGACGGCTTTGGGGTCCTTTATACCAATGGAGACACCCTCAATTGGACTGAGTTTGCGGAAAGCGCGTCCTCTGGTGGCAGCCTTGGCGTCAGTGAGACAATCTTGATCAAGGGAGATAGTCAGAATGATCCCAATGCCACCCATTTCAGCTCGTTGACCGATGAGGATGGCAACATCCATGTTGCCACTAACAACGGTGAGAGCCGAGTTGTTTACTTGCGATACAATAATGATACGGACTCATGGGATGAGCCTGTTGTGATCACAGATCAGCCCAGCGGCAACTACATGCAGATCAGCTTGATGGATGATGGCACGATCAAGATCGCCTATGATATCAATATCGATGGACAATTGGTTGTTGCGGTCAGCGAGAGCACGAACGGTGGAGATAGCTGGGCCTTGGGTGCTGTCCTTACCCAGGATGTTGTTGCGGATCCCGGCAATCGCCGAGTGGAAACTCCAGCCTATGCACAAGATACATTGCCGGTCTTTCAGCAGGTGGAGTCAGCAGATGGGTCCAATTCACTTGTGTATTATCAAGTGGCTTGAGGGAGATACGGCCAATTCGCTTTAATCAGGCCAGTTCGCAGATTGCGAGAGGATCGATCCTGTTATTCACTCGTGGTGCTCGCGGTTCGTGCCTGTGATGAACATCACGGTTCCCTTCATGCGCGAGAGGCTGATCGCTACGGTGAGCTTTCGCTGCTCAGCCGAAGGTGGGTTGAACGAGAGAAGATGGATGATCTCTGGTGAGCATCCTGGGTGCCAATGGATTGTCTACCTCTGTGAATGTCCAGGCCTTGCCAGCGCTCTAGGGTGCCTAATCCTTGCTTCAGCAGGCACAGCAATTGGTGTTGCTTTTCGATAGCTATGAGGGGCTACGATGTTCGTCGATGTACAGCTGACTCCCGCTCGCCAGATAGTCGATGAAGGGCGATGGCAGCTTGGCACCCTGCCACAGGATCCGGTGTGCTCCAGCCACCGTTTGTCTCCACGCACGCTCAAGCGCCCAGGCTGTTAGGGCCATGAGTCTTCGGCTGGGAGCACTGAATGTGTGCCTGAATAGTTTCTCCACAGCGAAGATGCTGCGTCCACGTTGGGATGACAGGGATGCGCTATGCAACCGGTAGGCCATCAATGGCTCCATGAGGCATCCATAGCGCGGTGGCGGGTCATTGGCGAACAGCCGGAGCCATAGGCCGTAATCCTCGTGACGTTCAGGATGGAACGGTTGCGTGAGACAATCACGCTGGATGATCACAGACGAGAACGGCACAAGATTGCCCCGTAGCAGTGCTTTGAGATCGAGGGTAAGCGGAGGCCTGCGCGTTTCGACTAACTTCATGCTGCTTGCCTCAAAGCGGTGATATCCGGTGACCGACAATTCGATTCCGTGAACGGAGTGAAGGACAAGCTGGCGCTCAAGTTTGCGTGGATGCCAGAGATCATCGGCATCGAGAAACGCAATCAGTTCGCTTGTTGCACTGGCCAAACCGATATTGCGGGCGAGCCAGGGTCCGGGAAAGTGGTCGTTGTGTGGAAGACTAATGAGTTTGAAGCGTCCATCACGTGTGGCAACAGCCTCAGCAACTTCTTGTGCTTCGCTATCTGACCCGTCGTTGACGAGAATACACTCCCATGCGTCGACCGTTTGAACCTGCAGAGACTTGCAGGCCTGGGATAGGAGCGCCCCCTGGTTACGGAAGGGCAGCACAATGGAGACCCGTGGCGACACAGCGTTAAAAATCAGGTAAGAAGGGGGTGTCCATCATCGGATGTTGAAGCAGGTAGCTTCGCTGCATTCGTGATAGACGACTCAGCATGGAGGGTTGTCGGCTGAGGCGAAGACAGGAGGTCACCAGTTCGTCGCGGCTGCTGGTCTCCCAGTGCAGCAGTGAAAACTGATCCCACAGTGGCCATCGCCCCAGGATTGGTACCACGCAGCCGCTGGCCACAGCCTCTATCTGCGCAAGCCCAAGCGATTCATAATCGGAAGGAATTAACACCAGTTTTGCTTGTCGCAACAGGGAAGGAATCTCGTTGGCCGTTGGTGAAACAACTACAGTCAACGTGGGTGAGCGTGAGATGTCACTGCTGGGTGGGGGGGTTGGAACGATGGCCGCACTGCGAAGCCCTGTTTCCTGCACCACAGCAAGGAATCTGGACCAACCTTTCTGTTCGGTGGGGCGTCCGAGAAAGAGCAAGTCAAAGGGCCTCTGCCTGGCGTCCGGGCACGAGTGCGCCTGTTCAACCTTCAGCCGCTGCAGCACCGCAAGGGGCAGAGCATGACTTGAAAGCAGACAGCGTCCTCCCTGAAGCAGTTTCTGCTCATGGATCGTCTGCGCATACACGTTGATTCCGATCCTCTGCATCATTTTCAGCACTACCTGGGCCAGGCGAGCCCGCCAGCGGTGCTTGACAAAGTCAGGGTCATGAAAGCTGGGGAGCCAGGCGATACGGACGGATGGATTGAAGCAGCGGATATGGATGGCAAGCAGATAGGCCCAGGCGCTGTCGCAGCCAAACAGGAGCAAGCGTTCTCCAGGCCTGACCCTCTCGATAGGCTGCGTGCCATGCAAGACGCCACACTTCTCTTCATGGGGCAAGGACTTCAACGTCGTGCGTAGGGTCCACAATCCGGTAGAGGCGAACTGGGAGTCTCGCAGACGCCGAGCCACTTCGGTGGCGACCACATGAATGCCGCCGATCTCACGGAATCCCATCGGCCTGTAGGCGAATGCGATCATCTTCTGCTCGCAAGGGCGATGTCGTACACCCCACGGGTCAGGTGAGCGGTACGAGCCCAGCTGAACTGCTTGGCTTGGACCTCGCACTGCTGAGCCAATTGGCGCCGCAGGCTTTCTGATGCCAGCAGGCGCTCAAGGGCAGTAGTCAGTTCTGCAGGACTCTGTGGATCAATGGTCAAGCCGGCCTCACCCGTCACCTCCGGGATGGATGACGTGTTTCCGACGATCACCGGTGTTCCGCAGCTCATCGCTTCCAAGGGCGGCAATCCAAACCCCTCGTATAGCGAAGGGTAGACAAACACCTCAGCAAGCGAATACAGCACCGGCAGCTCCTCTTCAGTGACATGTCCAAGCAGATGAATGTTCGAACTGGCAGAGCTCTCCCTAAGTCTGTCCAACAGGGGTGCCGACTTCCATCCGACTGATCCTGCCAGCAGTAGCTTGATGGAGTCCAGCGAGCTGTGCCGCTGCAACGTCTCGAATGCGGTGAGTAGTGTCGCGAGGTTCTTTCGAGGTTCAAGTGTACATAAGCTAAGAATGACGCGGTCTTGGGGCTTCAGTCCAAAACGCTCACGGGCACAGCTCAGGAGATGAGGATCCGTTACCGGTTGCAGCTCTGGGGAGGCGGCCAGTGGAGTGACATGAACATGCTCCGCGGGCACGGTGCGGGTGAAGTGCAGAAAGTCCCGCTTCGTGGATTCTGATACGCAAATCACCTGATCGCTCCTGCATAATCCATCGACAAGCCCGTGAAAATGGCGGACGGTTTCCCTCGTGAATAACTCTGGCATGATCATTGGAATCATGTCGTGGACCGTCACGACCACTGGCAGCGCATCATGACGGCGGATGGCAGAAGGTACGGCTTGAAAAGGCGTGTGGAACAGGGTGACCTCTTTGTCACAGCTCTTCAGCAGAGTGTCGAACCTCTTTTGGCTAGCGGCGCGTGCGCCTGGAAGGCGTGCGTAGCTGCGATGTAATGGCTTTGCCAGTCGGATCAGCAGGGGCGGGAGGCTCCTCGTCAACACCGACGTCGTCAGGGCAAGGGCCAATGGATTGTCACCGAGGCCAAGTCGCTTCAGTTCGACTTCAGCGAGAGAGGCAAGAAGTGGCTCTGGGCAATAGGTTCGAAATGTGATGTTGGCTTGATCGTGGAGTGCCCGCAGCAACTGGCTGGCATAACGATAGATGCCACCCCGTGCCAGAGGTGAGCGGGCCGCCTGGCCAAAGATCAAGGTGTCAAAGATGAGATTCAAGCTTGCCGGATGGCCTCCCATCGCCTGCCTCTTCGGTTACGGACTGTTGAGTTTGGTCTGCGCCTCTTGTTGGCGGGCGCGTTACTCTGCTCGGCCTCGCTTACCCACTCCAGCCCTTGCCAGCAGTGGCCCAAGAGCCATTGCACCATAGACTCTCGCCACTGCTCCAGCAGCGTTGACTGGTGGGCAGGCCGTGGTGCATAATGAATGAGTGCCAGTCAAATGGCTGCGGGTGTAGCTCAGTGGTAGAGCGTCACCTTGCCAAGGTGAATGTCGCGCGTTCGAATCGCGTCACCCGCTTCCTACGGTAAAACCCCTGAATCTTGCTTGCAAGATTCAGGGGTTTTGCGTTTAGTTGGTTGGTCCGCTTCCCTCAGTTTACGCGTATGGAGCACAACAGTCTTGAGTGCCACGATTGTTGATGAACCCTAAGGGGTACTTGGAAGCTAAATCTGACGAAGTGAGTCGGCTTTGTCTCTGAATGTATTCAGGAGGAGCTGCAGATAGCTGACTTTGCGGAGTTTGATGTTTGCCTGCAAGGACATACCAACCTGCAAAGGCAGTGCCTGGCCAGATTCAATCTTCAGTTGTTGGGTATTCAACTTGATCTTTACGGGGAACCGATAGGTTGGTTTCAGCTGATCGGGGGGGATCGCATCGGAGCCAATCTGTCTTACAACACCGCTGATCACGCCGAAATCAGTGGCAGGAAAGGAATCAATGCTGATATCCACTGGCTTGCCAACGCTGACGAAGCCGATGTCTTGACTGGCAACTTCTACACTGGCTTCAAGTTTATCGAAGGGAACAATCTGCATCACTGGCTCGCTTGTTTGGGCGGCAAAGCCAGGTCCAGTTGGTTTGAGCCCGAAGATAATACCGTTGACTGGTGACTTGACATTCTGATATCGAATGTTAATCCTTACGTCGGAAAGGCTAGAGTTAAGCTCGTTTACCTCCCCTCTCAACTGCTGAATGCTCTGGTCTAGGATTGCTTTCTGACGCATTCTGTCAACACGAGTTTGATTCAGGTTTCCATCAATCTCTGCAACCTTATTGCGCTGATTGAGATATTGTAGCTCGCCAATGCCGCCCTCCTTGGTTAGGGTTTCCAAGCGCTTAAGCACGTCTGTTTCTAGTTCAAGGTTCCGTTGCAGTGATTGCTGTTCAGTTGAGTTTAGGTCGAGATATTTTGCAAGCTCCTTTTCTTTGAGCTCCAGCTGTTCCTTTTTCAGCAGGATGCCCCGCATGAGGCTCCGCCTGCGATCCTCTGTTGCTTCGCTGTCTAATTGAAGCAGAGTCTCACCAGCGTTGACTTTTTGGCCATCCTTAACCAGAACTTTCGCTACGACACCGCCCACCGGAAGACGGATGTCCTGAACGACACCGATTGGTTCTAGCTTTCCCGGGGCTACCACAATCTCTTCCGTTTGCGCCAAGGCTATCCAACCCACACCGAAGGCAGCAGTGCCAATCAGTCCCCAGGTTGTTGCCGTCGCCCAAAATGGTGACTGCTCCAGTACAGAAGCATTCTCTGATTCTGTGTGAATGCTTTGCTCGATGTTGTTTTGGAGCTTGCGGAGGGGATTGGTCAGTTTCACTGAAGTTGCGAAGAAGAGAACATCGTTCGTTTTGAGCTAGATCAGCTGCCTTCTTGTTGGCGGTAGAGAGCGTAGTAGCGACCTTTCAGTTGAACAAGTTCTTCATGGGTGCCCTGTTCGACAACGTTTCCTTGGTCCATCATTACGATGAGCTTGGCACGACGGATCGTGCTTAGACGGTGCGTAATGAAGAACACCGTGCTTCCTTGAATGCTTTCAACCAAGTTGTCGCAAAGGCGACGTTCCGTATCGTAGTCAAGTGCACTGGTTGCCTCATCCATCACAAGCAACTTGGGGTTGGTGATAAGAGTTCGGGCAATGGCAATGCGCTGTTTCTGTCCGCCTGATAAGCCAGCGCCTCTCTCGCCGATGTTTGTGCTGTAGCCTGCCGAAAGGCTCATGATGAAGTCATGAGCGCAGGCTATCTTTGCTGCTGCGACGATGTCGTCACTCGTGGCATTTGGATTGCCAAGTGCAATGTTTTCGTTGATCGTACCGCTGAACAATAGTGGCTCCTGAGGTACGATGCCAATCTGACGACGCAGAGAATAGAGTTCAACTTTGTCGATATCGTAGTCATCAATCAGGATGCGTCCTGAATCAGGGCTATACAGCCTTGCCAGCAGCTTCATCAATGTGCTCTTGCCGCTTCCGCTTTGGCCGACAACTCCAACAAACGTTCCTGATGGAATCGTCAGGTTGACGTTGTGAAGAACTGGCGGCAATGACAAGTTGAAGCGGAAGGTTACATCTTCAAAGCGAACGCTGCCATTGATGGCAGGGAGCGGGATCTTCTGCTTATCTGCTTCATTGGATTCTTCCGGGGTGTCAACGACATCGGCTAGACGCTCAAAGGAAACTCTCAATTCTTGTATGTTCTGCCAAATTGAGCCCAAGCGCAACAATGGCTGTGTGACGTATCCACTGAGGATGCGAAAGGCAATCAGCTGGCCCAGAGTTAGTTCGCCCTTCAGCACCATCGTAGCGCCAACCCATAGCACCATGAGCTGAGAAAGCTTCTGAAGAACTTGGCTTGTCTGGCTTAGTGCCGTCCCTGTAATTGTCTTTTCGAAGGACTTGCTGATGTAGCCTGAGTACAGGTCTTGCCACTTCCACCGGCTGACCATCTCCACATTCTGGGCTTTGACGGTTTGAATTCCGGTAAGGACCTCCACCAAGTGGGATTGGGTTTTTGCGTTTTCTTCGGCGGCATCACGGTACTGACGCCGAAACAGCGGAGCTCCCAGCACGGTGAGAGCCACTTGAATCGGCACCACCGCCAGCGCGATCAGGGTCAGCACCCATGAATAGATCGACATCACGATGATGTAGATCACCGAAAAGGCGGCATCAAGGATCGTGGTGAGAGCCTGTCCTGTCAGGAACATGCGGATCTTCTCCAGCTCCGCAATCCGACTGCCCAGCTCTCCGACCGGGCGCTTATCGAAATAGCCAAGAGGAAGGCGCAGCAGATGATCAATGACCTCTGCGCCCAGCCGCGTATCGATGCGATTGGTTGTTTCAGTGAAAATAAAGGTGCGAAGACTCTCCAGCACACCTTCCAACAAGGTGACAACGACCAATGCAATGCCGAGAACCTGCAGTGTGTCGAGGCTGCGCTGGCTGATCACCTTGTCAATGATCACCTGAATGATCAGGGGATTGGCCAACGTGAACAGCTGCACCACGAAGGAGGAGACGAGCACCTGAGTGAGCACACCCCGGTGACGCCTCAGCGCCGGCAGGAACCACGACACCCCGAACTTCTGCTCTGGTGTGACGCTGGTGCGATCGACAAGAAGAAGGTTGATTCCATCCGGGAAGGCTTCATCCACTTCCTGAGGGCTAAGCCGGATCAAGCCCTTACGCGGAGAAGCCAGCACGATTCCACGGGCGTTACTGGCTTGCAGGAGAGCAAAGGTGCCGTCCCATTCGACCAGGGAGGGCGTCTGCAGGCGGGTACAGGCGCTACTGCTGACTTTTGCCCCCACCACATGCATGCCCATCATTGAAGCGAGGCTTCCGACCAACTGCATGTTCGGCGCCTGACCGCGTTGCAGCTGCTGCCGTAAAACTTTCTCGATGGCATCCTTTCGAAAGGGCAGGGTCATCTGCCTGCTCAGCATCTGAAAGCAAGCCAGGGTTTCATCAATGGGGCCCTCCCCCCTGATGACTTTGAAGGGTTGCCGTTCATCACTCCTTCCCAGATTCTCGGCCGTGGGTAAAGGCGATTCAGGCGCAGCCAGGACTGTGGGACCGGCACCATCCACTGCGGTGATGAGGCTCCCGTTCTCTTTGCCGCTGGCAGCTGGAGCGGCCGGGCTTCTGCCAAGACTTTCGATGACCCCGACTGGCAATCCAATCAACCTTGCCGGCAACGGGCCAACGGGGGCTGGCAGGCTCGCGCCAGAGGCGACGACGGCCCCGATCTCCAAGCCAGGCAGGTTGGCGCTTGCCACATACCACACATGGTCAGCGTCGACCTGTGGCGTCGTGAGCGGAACAGTGCGGACTGTGGCCTCGGATCGCAGCAGCGCCACGCTCTCACGGATGCTGAGAGGAGCAGCTGCGGATTGGCTTTGAAGGAGTTGAACGAGGCGTACAAGCTCTGCAGTCCAGAGGTGCGTCGAGCACCAATCCTTAAAGATCTTGTCTCTGGAGTGCAACTTCAGAATTGTATTGTCGGGGATGGCCAGGGCCATGACCTCGCTGGAGGCATGAACCTCCTCGCAGGGGGAGGCGCTCAGCAGTGAAGTGAGCCCTACGACCTCACCGGGTTCCAAGCGCTCGACAGTTCGCCAGCCTGTGCCTTGATGGGCAGTGAGCCGGGCACTTCCCTCAAGGATGATCAGAACTTCACTGGGAATGGTGTTGGCGACCGCCATTGACTGCCCGACGCGGTACTGCAACAGGCGGGACGTATCCTCCACCAGTTGTTTCCCCTCAGCTCCAAGGGAACTGAACACCTCAAGCTCCCAAAGCTTTTGGTAGGTGGTGGTGGTCATACGAGAGGGTTCAGCGGGGCTGGGCAAATTTGCTTGATCCTAAGGGTGACCTCCTCCTGGATCCATTCATCGAACAGCTCCTGGGCCATCCGCTGCCGCATCGCCTCATCAAGGCTAGCGGGTTGATGCCTTTCGAGCCGTACCAACAACCAGAGCTGCTCGACTGAGAACGGAGCGATCAGTTCGCCGACCGTGGCGCTTCTCAAGCGTTGCGCGAGTTGGGGATGGGCCTGATTGAGAGGCAGGGGGCCAATCAGTCCGCGCGATGTTTTTTCAGGCCCCTCGCTGTAGATCTCAGCCAGCTCTGCAAACGTGGCTTCTCCCTCTTCAATTCTGAGGTAAAGCTCGCGGGCAAGAGAGCCATCCTTCACTCTGATCAGGCTATAGATGACTTGGTCAAGCTGGTTCTTTTTGTCCAGGAATCGTGCTTCGGCTTTGGCGATAAAGTGTTGGCCGCAATGGACGGCAATGCGGTGTGGCAATTGAACTTGCCACAGGTAATCCTGTTGCGTCCATCCCATTTTGCTCAGAAACTGGGCTTCGCTGGCTTGATCTTGCAGGCCATTGGCTTTGCGAAAGTTCGAAAGCAGGGTTTTGCTTAACTCCTGCTCCAGTGCACCCTTGTCCAGCGTTTCTTCAAGAACCATGTGGTAAACGAAGGGGCGCAGCAAGTTGCAGTGGGCCAGGGAGCGCAGTGTTGGTGCAGCCACGCCTGGGATCCCTGCCGACACTTCCTCGGCAGCTTGAGCGTGCTCGGGCTGTGAAACGGCGCTCATGGGGTCATGGGGAAAGACCGTGGACAGGGACAAAGGGTCCGCAGGGTAGACGTGACGCCATCTTCCCATGGGCGTCTGCCGGCATGGGCAGGCCCCGCTGTGGGAGGATGGCTGGCCCTAGGCCGCCTTCCTGCCCTGCTGATTGATCTGCGTCAGTTACAGCGTCAGAGTGCCGCTGCAGATCCTGCCTTGCTGCGCCGCTGCCTTTCCAGTGCGCCTCCTGGCCTTGTCGCTGCAGAGCTTCCGGTCCTGATCTGCGGGGATCCGCAATGGGGGGGGTCCCCCGCTGCCGGGGTGTTGCTGGCCTGGCTTGGTCATCGCCCGCGCCATTTCTGCCTCGTTCCCGAGCTTGGCCAGCCCTGCCTGGAGGCGCTGCAGGCCTTGTATGGCTTCGACGAGGTGTGTGTCCCCTCACTCCATCCACCCGCGTGGCCTCGAACGCGCGTCTGGGCACCGGATGCCACCCCCTCTCTGCCTCCACGCTCCCCGGGCACACGGCTGGCCTATATCAGCCCGATGCCCCCCCAAAGGAGCGGAATCAGCACCTATAGCCTCGCTCTGCTCCCCCACCTGGCCAGGCACTTCTCGATTGATGTTGTCACCGAGTTGCCGTGGGATGGACCACCTCCAGAAGGGGTGCTGTCTGTGCTCACGCCTTTGCAGTTCGCCAGTGGCGCCCATCACTACGATCATGTTCTGTATCACTTAGGGAATTCGTCGGCTCACCTGGAGATCATGCGGTTGCTGGGGGCCTTCCCTGGTGTGGTGGTCCTGCACGATTTCTTTCTTGGCCATGTGGTGTGCAGCCCGGAGTCAGATGAATGGCTCGGAGGAAGCTGTCTGCAGAGGCTCTACGCCTCCCACGGCTATCAGGCCTGCCTCGCCTACGAAGCGTCGCAGCAATGCGGCGATGATCACGTCATCTGGGCCTACCCCTGCAACCTGCCGCTGCTTCAGCAGGCCGATGGCGTGATCGTTCACAGCCGCGAGGCACTGCGATTGGCGGAATCCTTCTACGGCCCCACCGACGCTGAGTTCTGGACCCTTATTCCCCATCTCAAGCAGGAGGTTCTCCCTGGGCCCACCGATCGCTCTGATCAGCGTGCCCGCCTCGATCTCGCCGAGGACAGCCTCGTGATCTGCACCTTTGGATTCCTTGGGGTGGCCAAGCGCAGCCTGCTCTTGCTGGAGGCGTTCCTGGCGTCGTCCCTGGCGAGCGACCCCCGTTGTGCCCTTGTGTTCGCTGGTTCGGCTGGGAGTGATCAACGGCTGCTGAACCGCATGCGCCGGGCCATTCGGCGGGCACGGGCGGACGGTGGCCTCCTGGCGGAGGTCCGTATCACCGGCTGGATTGATACAGCCGACTATCTCGGCTACCTGGCGGCCGCCGACCTTGCCGTTCAGCTGCGCAGCTCTTCGCGGGGAGAGACTTCCGGGACGGTTCTTGATTGCCTCGCTGGCGGGGTCCCCCTGATCGTCAACGACCACGGCAGCCTTAGGGAGATCCCCGAAGGCTGTGCGCTCCGCCTGTCAGAGGCTTGCGACACGGCAGAGTTGGCCCGTGCCCTGGAGTCGCTGGCGCGCGATCCAGAACGACGACGGCGGCTCGTGGAGCGTGGACGCCGCGAAATCGCCGAGCGCCATCGCCCCGACCACTGCGCCGCTCGCTATGCGGAGGCCCTGCACCACGCTGGTGAGCAATCGCGACGCCGCCAGCAGCTGCTCACCCCATTTCGCCGGCAGCTGCCTGAAGATCCCCAGCAGATCGTCAAGGCTGCCAATACGCTCGGCTTGCTGTTTCCTCCCGAGCCGCGGCAACGCCAGTTGCTCCTGGATGTCTCGGCCTTGGCAGAGCAGGATCTGGGCAGCGGCGTGCAGCGTGTGGTGCGTTCGATCTGTCAGCAGTTGTTGGCGCGTCCACCAGTTGGTTTCCGGGTCGAACCTGTTGTGGCTTGTTCGGACGGCCTGGGTTATCGCTACGCGCGCCACTTCACCACCACTCTGGTGCAAGCGGCGGTCGATCAATTGGAGGATGGGCCTGTCGCCTGGTACCCCGGCGATGTGTTTCTGGGCATCGACCTCAGCCACCACGTGGTTGTGAGCCAACGGGCTTACTACGCCTTCTTGCGTGCGCAAGGTGTGGAGGTGCACTTTGTCGTTCATGACCTCCTGCCTTGTTTTCTGCCGGAATGCTTTCCGCCGGGTGCGTCGGAACGGCATCGCGCCTGGCTTGATGTGGTTCTGCAGGCAGATGGGGCCGTGTGTGTCTCCAGGAGCGTGATGGAGGAGCTCAAGGGTTGGCGGCTGGAGCGGCAGCTGGCAGCGCACGAGAGTCCATACCGGCTCGGCTGGTTTCACCACGGAGCTGATTTTCAACGTGGCACCGCCACCGTGCCAACCCAGGAGGAGATCACAGCGGTGGAAGCCCTGGGCCCCTGGCCCACCCTGCTCATGGTGGGGACGGTCGAACCACGCAAGGCGTACCTCGAGGTGTTGGAAGCGGCCACGGCTCTCTGGCAGAACGGGGCAACCTTCAACCTGGTGATTGTGGGCCGTGAAGGCTGGACCGACCTACCGGATCCAGACCGCAGAACCCTGCCGGCCACGGTGGCGGCGATCCGGCGGCATCCCCTGCTCCACCAACAGCTGTTTTGGTTTGATGCGGCGTCAGATTCGCTGTTGCAGTGCCTCTATCAGCGTTCCTCAGGGTTGATCGGAGCTTCCTTTGGGGAGGGCTTCGGCATTCCGCTGATTGAAGCTGCCTCGTTTGGCTTGCCGCTGTTGTTGCGGGATCTGCCGGTGTTCCACGAGGTCACGGGCGGCCATGCCAGCTTTTTCCCCAGCAAGGCCAGCCGGCAAGCCCTCAGCGAGTCCATCGCTCGTTTTCTGGAGGACATCTCTGGCAACGCGGCAGCAGCACCCGGCCACCGACCCGCGCCGTTCACCCCCCAGTCCTGGAGCCAGAGTGCCGATCAGCTCGTTGAGGCGATTGGTCTGCAGCCGGGAGCTGATCCAGCGCCATTCGTGGGCGCGCCCTCGTTGGCAGGCCCCGATGCAACGATGAATCCTGAGCCTCCTGCGCCAAGACCCCGCCGGCGGCAACGCTGGCGCCGGCGACTCAGCACGGTGAAGGAGCGGATCAAGCGGCTGCTGCGCCCCGCCCATCACCCCACCCCGTTCTCGGAGCCGGTTGGTACGGAAAGCTCGCCTGAGTGTCTCCTGCCGGGGGCTGAGGCCTGGCTTCAGGAGCTGCGACGCCAACGCTGAAGGAGGCGTCCAAGGCGACGATAGGGAGCGGTGAGCCGCCAGGAACGGCTGTGCTTGAGACTTTCTTGATCAAGCAGGGCACGATTGAGTTTTCCCTGCATCTCTCCCAGCTTTCGATTGTCACTTCGTTTTTGATCAGCAGCGTTCTGTTGTGCGATTTCAAGTTCGCGTACGTTTTCCCGGGTGGCTTCCAGAACGGCCAAGCAGTTCTTCTCTTTTTCGGCCAGTTCCAGCAGATTCCTCTCGCTGGCCTCCGCCATCATCGCCCACTCCTTCTCTTTCTCGCTCCACTCCTTCTCCTTTTCGCTCCATTGCTCTTCCCTTTGCCGGTTGTCTTCGCGGAGCCGATGCACGATCCCCTCGAGTTCATCGGCTTCCTGGACTGCCCAATAGGCCTGTTGTGCACGTAGAGCGGGGTTCTTGCGGAGCCTTTCCCTCACCAGCTCCGCCACTTGATGCAGGTCGTAGTGATCAAGGGTCTCCCCGCGGGTGCTTTTCTCGTCATGGATTGCCGTTACATCGCTAGCGTAATAAGCCCATTTACCAAGATTGTCGTAAAGATCAAGGCAAAGAGCCACATCCTCCCCGCACACGCTGAAGCTCTCGCGCAGCCGGATGGCCTGGAAATCTTCGCGACGCAGTACCATCAGCGCACCGGTGACGGCGGGCATGGGGCCCGATTCCCGCACTGCCAGCGCATCGGGGTTGATCAGGGAGCCGAGGCGATCGGGTCGGAAGCGGTTGTACGGCACACCCTGGTTCGCAAAGAGGATGCCGGCATGCCCCAGGCGACCAGCGCTGGTGCGCAACCGCCCCCCCACCACACCGACCTCGGGCCGGCTTTGCAGGATCTGAATGGCCCGATCCAGGCTGCCACGATCGAGAATGACGTCGTCGTTCAGCACTACCAACAGGTCACCGCGGGCTTGATCGGCCAGGGCATTCACATTGGTGGCGAAATGATAGGCTGAGCGGGCAGCGATTCTCAGTGGCGGGTGGGCATCAGCCTGAAGCAGGGCTTCATCCTCCGGATTTCCGTTCCACGAACAGAGAATTTCATCGGTGTCTTTCCAGAAGCGGCGTGCTTCGCCAAGGCTGCGAACCAGCCGGTTCAGCAGTGAGGCGTTGCGGGACACCACCAGGCAGGAAACCGTCGGCGTGAATGGGGAGCTGTCAATAGGGGCCATCAATTGACTCCTGCGCCTCTGGGATCACGCCGTCATTCAACTGCTTACCCACACGGCTCACGAGTCACGACCAGTCTCAGCAGCCCTGCTCCGCAGAGGCGATCCAAGCGGCTCTTTAGCAGATAGCAGGAAGTGGTGGGTTGTGGGCTTCGCGCCGGCTGCATGGGGTGCTGCAGTATTCCGAACCCAGTCGTCGTTTGCTAGCTTTGTACGTCCAGTCCAAGATCTGTCAGCGAAGCGGCATATCACACCGGCAAAAGCTGGTCTCAACTCGTAATGCTCGGGTATGATTGGGCGGATCTGCTGGGTCTGCCACTGCGGCAACAGCCTTGACAGAACTGCCAAGACCCTTAAGGTTTCTCGGCAGCCGCAGCCGCAGCCCAGCTGCGGAGACCGTCCCCTCTTCCCCAAGCCTGGAGAACTCCACGAATGGCAACTGCCCTCGAAACTCAAATTCTTTACATCACTTATTTCGGCAGGCCGGCTGACCCTGCAGGCCTCACTTTCTGGACGACTGGGCCTCAGGCATCTCTTCCGCTTGCCGAAGTTGCAGACTTTTTTGCTGCTGATGTTGAGTTTGCCCAGACGACCGCCGGCAAGACAACAGAACAAATCATCAATTCGTTCTATGTCAACGCCTTTGGGCGTCAGGCCGATGCAGCCGGCCTTCAGTTCTGGACGGCCAAGGTCAACAACGGTGAGATTTCGATCCAGGACGTGGGCCTGTTCATTGCCCTAGGCGCTCTGGCGCAGCCCGCTGGTTCGCCCGACCGTGTGGCTTTGGAATCGAAGCAGGCGGCCTCCCAAACCTGGACCGGCCTTGTGGCAGCGGATGCCACGGCAACTCTTGAATACGCCGGTCCGCTCGCGATTACCTTCGGCGTCGACTTCCTGAAGCCCGTTGTCAGCACGGCCACCATCCCTTCGCCGGCTGCCACTCAAGCCTCCATCGATGGGCTGCCCCCCGTCGGCACCGTTGCGCTGCTGAGCTCGAACGCCAGCAGCGTCACCGAAGGCGGCACGGTCATCTTCCTGATTCAGACGATCCCGGATCTTGCCGGCCAAACCATTTCCTACGAGCTCAGTGGTGTTCAGGCCGCTGACGTGGTCGGTGGAAAGCTGGTGGGCACTGTTGATATCAGCGTCACCGGCGTGGGCGTCCTCCAGGTCACCATCGCTCAAGACGCGATTGTTGGCGAGACGGAAACCCTTGAGATCACTTTCCCCAACCAGATCGTCTTCTCCAAGCCGCCTGGTAGCGACTCTGTGGTGATCGTTGACACCACTCCTCCCCCCGTCGTCCCCACCCAAACGGTTCTCACCACAGCAACCGATGTGGTGACGGCCACAACGGCGCCCGAGTTCACCTTCATCGGCACTGAGTCGACCCTCGGCCAGAACGATCAGCTGACCGGCCGTGCCGGCACAGACTCCAAGCTGCTGATCGGTACCGATGGCAGCTTCACCATCGACAACTTCACCAGCTTTGGCATTCAGACCCTGGAGCTGAATCCTTCTGGCGAAGATCTCTGGGATGTTGGCTCCGTCGATCTCAGCCGTGCCTTCGGCCTCAATGGCGCGAGCGGCGCAGCCGATGGGCTCACCAAGATCAATATCAATCAGTCAGAGCTTGGATTCCTCCTCCTCGAGGACATCCAATCCGCCGTTGGTTTCACCACTGAAATCACGGACAGCTTCGGCACGATCGAATACAACTTCGACGTCAACGCACTTGCCAGCTCTAACAATCTGGTCAGTGTCGTCATCGAAGAAACACCGGTCGACGCCACCTCTGGTGAAGCGCTCGGCCTTAATTTCACCCAAGGGCCTCTCAGCGCTAACGCCAGCATCGAAACCCTTGCGCTCACCTCGCTTGGCTCAATCACCAATGTGCTCGACCAGCTCAGCGTTGGTGATGCGCTGACCACCTTGGTGATCGACGGTGATGCTTCCCTCGACATCACCACGGATCTCGGCCTTGCCGGCAATGACAACCGGCGCATCAGCACCATCAATGCCTTTGCTCTCGATGGTGATCTGAGCCTGGGCTACACCTCGATCCTGGGCGATGTCATCAACAACTTCCTCCCGGATGTGAGCGTGTTCGGGGCGATCGGGGATAACTTCCTCGAGCTTGGAACCCAGTCCCCAACCTTCGCCACCGATTTCTTTGTCGTCACCCAAGACGGAGACGACACCGTCTTCACCGTGGGCGGCGATGACGAACTCTTCGTTGGCGAAGGTGACAACCTGGTGGATGCCGGCGACGGTCGCAACTCAGTGTCCGCTGGCGTTGGCGACGACACCATCACGACCGGTGATGGAATCGATCTTGTCCAGGCCGGCGATGGCGACAACAGTGTCGACACCAACGATGGCAACGACACCATCACCTCTGGTTCTGGCGACGACTCGATTGATGCTGGCGCCGACGACGACGTTGTGAACGCTGGTGACGGCGACAACGCAGTGACGGGTGGTTTCGGCGACGACTCCATCACCACCGGCAGCGGCCAAGACTTCATCGTTGGTGATGCGATCATCGCAGGCGATGTGATTGGTTCCGGCGATGACACCATCAGCTCCGGCGCCGGCTCTGACGTTGTGTTCACCGGCAGCGGCGCCAACCTCGTAGATGCTGGCGATGATGATGACCTCGTCGTTGTGGGTGAGGTTGTCAATGATGTGATCCAGGACGACACCTTCGCCAACACTGTTCTGCTTGGTCTCGGCAACGATGAGTTGGTGATCGACACCGATTCCCTGACCTTTGCCGATTCGATCAACGGTGGCGCTGGGATCGACACCATTAATCTCGCCAACGGCGGAACCCTGCTCCGTTCGGAAACCCTGCGGGTGAGCCGGATCGAAGCCCTCGATCTGATTGGCAACGGTGATTACTCGATCACCCTCAGCGACGAGCTGGTCCGCACGTCGGATGACATCGGTTCACGCATCTTCTCGGTGTTCACTTCCGGTGATGATGCCGGCAATGTGACCCTGGATCTGAGCTTCCTCAGCCCAGTGGATCTCGTTGGCAATCTCATCTCGATCCGTTATTCCGGTCAGGATGACACCGACAGTGAGACCATCATCATCCGCGATGAGCTGATCAGCCCAGAATCTGTGCTTGCCTTCGGTGAAGCACCGCTCGATCAGGATGAAACCTTCGCAGACACACTGCTGATTCTTGACTCGGCAGATGTCACCGCCGTCGACCTCGTCAACGTGACGGGTCTTGAGGTGATCGAACTGGGCTCCTCGGTGAATGGTCCTCAGACCTTCACGTTCGATTTGCGCAACCTCAGCGTCGCCCAGTTCAACAGCCTCGTTGGTGATAGCGATGATGTGCTGATCATCCGTGCCACTCCTCTGTTGGCGGGTTCCGTTTCCTCGCTGAACATCGACCTCACTGGTGCTGATCCGCTGCTGGCCGGGCGCATCATTGTTGAGCAAAGCGCCGATCTCAACGTTTCCGTGGTGGGTGTGCCGCCTGGTTTCGTCGTTATCAACACGGCACTCTTCTACACCCCCAACGCCGATAACCTTCTCGGCACTGCGGGCAACGACACGTTCACGGCCTTCCAGCTCTCGGACGTACAAGTCGGCGACTTCGCCGACGGCTTCGGTGGGGTGGACACCCTTGAGCTGGAGTTTGCAGTCAGCAACCCGCTCGCCCCACTGGCTCTGCAGCTGAGCCTCACCAACATCAGCAACATCGAAATCTTCGATTTCAACCCTGCGGCCGTTAACCAACCGGTCCGCTTCAGTGGAATCGGTCTGTTCTTTGCTCCTGGGCTTCAGTCGATCTTCACCGCCGGTGGCGACGACTTCCTGGACGACATCGAGCGTTCGCTGTTCATCGATGCAGGCAGCGGCAACAACACCGTTGACCTCGATGCAGCTGGCACGGTTGTCACCGCTGGTGGCAACGACAGTGTTTTCGGCAGCGGTGGTGCTGATTCGATCGTGACCGGCGGCGGTAACGACACCGTCAATGCCCAGGGTGGTGCTGACTCCATCAACGTCGGCGAAGGCAACGACTCCGTGCTGGGTGACGGCGGCAATGACACCATCGATGGCGGCACTGGTAACAACACCATCAACGCTGGAACTGGTGAAGACTCGGTGATCACGGGCGTCGGCAACGACTCCATCGTCGGTGGTACGGGTAGCGACACCATCAACGCCGGAGATGGCACCAACACCGTGTTGGCTGGCCTCGGTGCTGACTCAGTCGTGACCGGCACTGGTGCTGACTCCATCAGCACCGCCGATGGCATTGAAGACGAGGACGACACGGTTTCCTCTGGTGCCGGCGCAGACACCGTTCGGGTGGGTCTGGGCGATGATTCGGTTACTGCTGGAGCCGGCAATGATCTCATTGTCCTGGGCGTGACAACGTCCGTCGAGTCAGGCGGCATCATTCATACCGATGAGCTTGGTGGCTTTACCGTTGGTGATCGCATCAATGGTGGTGCTGATGTGGACACGCTCGTGTTCGCGCTCGATGGCGCTTTTGGTTCCACCACCACCGTCACCGGCACGCAAGTTCAGAACATTGAAGTTCTGAACGTTTCCCCCGGTGCTTTCAACCAAACCCTGGTTCTCGACACCACTCTGCTGCCCCTGCCCACCGGTGGTCGTTTGGCGGTCAACCTCGATGGTGACATCAACTCTGATGGTGACAACTTCACCCTCAATGCCACCAGCTTTGTTCAGGGCCAGGCTGTCGATGTCTTCACCACCGGATTCGACAATGCTGCTGCTGGTTCCACCTACAACCTGGGTGCCGGCAATGACACCTTCACCAACTTCTCTGGTGACCCCAGTCAAAACGTGACAGTGGCCGGTAATGGCGGTGCTGACACCATCGCTCTCTCCGGCGCAGTTGAAGTTGTCCGCTACAACACGGGCAATGATGGTGGCACCGGTGGAACAGGCACTGGCGGTGACTTCATCACCGGCTATTCCCTTGCTGACTCCATCGATATCACCGGTGGCTTGCTCACCGACATCGGCGGGCTGCTCTCCACCGCACCGGCGACCAATGCCCAGCTCGTCTTGGGTGGCCTGAGCTCCACGGGTAATGCGGGCAACAACCTCTCCGGTCGCAACATCCTCAACCTCACCGGTCCGGCCCGCAGCCTTACCGATGCACAGTTGTTCGATGCCAACGCTGTTGCTGGAAACATCAACGGCGTGGGTGTGATCGGCAACGGTCTTGCTCTTGGTGATCTCGTCGGCATCCTCACCTTTGTGGATGCTGTCACCAACCAAGCCCTGATCGTCCAGCAGGGTCAAACGGATACGGCTCTGTATCTGTACACCGAGTCGTCCTTCGACTTCGCCAATCCCCAGGCTTACACTGTGGAAGCGAGCGAACTGCGCCAGCTGGGTGTGTTCGACAACAGCCTGTTCACCGGCACTGAACTGGTCTGAGTCTGGTCTTCTCCTTCTCATTCAAGCGGGGCTTCGGCCCCGCTTTTTTTCTGTTCAATTCGTTGACGCCTGAGTTCCACCTGCATGAACATCCTGTTCGTTCATCAGAATTTTCCCGGCCAGTACAAGCATCTGCTGCCCTATTGCCAGGCGAAGGGCCACACGGTGCTAGCGCTTGGCAATGTTCGGCCCCTTTCCGCCTTTCCTAAGACCTACCCCTATCGCCACTACGGCTTTGATCGCTCCAGCGGCCGTGATACTGATCCTCTGGCGGTGGACTTTGAAAGCAAGATGATCCGCGCACGCAGCTGTGCTGCAGCCGCACAAGCGCTACGTGATGAAGGATTCATCCCTGATGTGATCTGCACGCATACAGGCTGGGGTGAGGATCTCTTCCTGCTGGATGTATGGCCTACTGCGAAGTTGATTGGTTACTGTGAGTATTACTACAACACTGATGGCTTTGATCTCGGCTTTGATCCAGAGTATTGCTCCAGCGATTCTCTGATTCTGCAAAAGCTGCGAGGCAAGAATGCCAGCATCCTGCTGTCGCTGCAGCAGGTCACCGTGGGTGTGAGCCCCACCCGTTTTCAGCGCAGCACCTATCCGCAGGAGCTTCGCTCACGGATTCGCATCATTCACGATGGCATCGATACCCGCCATGCCAAACCACAGAAAGATCTCTATCTTGAGGTGCGCGGCCGCAGGCTTACGGCGGCCGATCCCGTCGTCACCTTCGTGAGCCGATCGCTTGAGCCCGCCCGCGGTTTTCACCGTTTCATGCGCGCTCTACCCAGGTTTCAGGAGTTGTGCCCGCAGGCTCACATCATCATCGTGGGAACTCCCGAAGGCGGATATGGTGCCCGTCCCGATGTTCCCCACAAAGAGCAGCTGCTGGCTGAACTTGAAGGGCAGATCAATCTCGATCGCATCTATTTCCCTGGCCGCCTGGCCTATGCAGACTTTCTGCGGCTGTTGGCAATCTCTAGTTGCCACGTGTATTTCACGATTCCGTTTGTGCTCTCCTGGTCGTTGCTTGAGAGCATGGCGGCCGGTTGTGTGGTGGTGGGCTCAGACACCGCACCGGTGCGGGAGGTGATCCGCCACGGTGAGAATGGCCTGCTTGTGGATTATTTCAACCCCGATGCTCTTGCCAATCAGATGCATGATGTTTTGAGTGATCCAGGGGCCTATGCCTCATTGCGGCTTGCGGCACGCCGAACGGTGATCAGCCACTACGATCGCGCTGATTGTTTGGTCCGTCACCACGCTCTCATTCAAGATGCGTTTCATGGGCATATCTGAAGTGCCACCTGCCACCAGGTCTTGCCGGTGCTGGGGCGTTCAGAGCGGTTGAGGCACAGGCGATCGGTTGCGGGCTGCGGCATGTTCATGGCCACAGCCCCATTCCTTCGGGTGCACAACCAGGGTCGCAGACAGTACCAAGGCGGCAGCTAGTCTCGCGACGGATCGGAGAGGCTGAATGTTGATGGTTGTGCAGGCTTCTCCACTTAGAGAGCCTGCACATCTCCACCGCTATGGCTGAGTGACTTCGCTGGAAGGCACATCATGAAGCAACTGATCCAGCTTTGCTGTTAATACCTGCCGGGCTGTTTCCGCCACAGCCACACTTGCCTGGCCGCGGGTGATCTGCTCCCCTGCAGCCTGGAGCAGGCCGAACACCTGCCTGGCTTCTTCGGGAAGATCTTCGATCACGAATTGGCGCCCTTTGAAGATAATATTTCGAACCGGCATGGCTGAATCCAAAATGCAATGTCACCTTATCACCGTGCTTCCAGGCCTTGGCGTGGTGCTCAGGCGCGCGGCCACTGCTTGGCGTACGGCTGAAACGAGGGGTGGCCATGCTCCACCCAATGGAACTGCCTGTGCGCCAGCGCTGGCTTCAGCACGGCGAAAAAACGCAGGGCGGTGAGCGTGGCGGCGGTTTCCAGCGGACCGACGAACCCCTGCTTGGGCAAGGATTGACCCCGCAGCTGCATCACTTGGCTGTTGCTCAGGCAGAAGAGGCCAGAATGTGGATTGGCCGTTCGATCAAACACGATCTCCTGCCCATCCCAGAACCGCCCGCGGCCAACGGAGGCCTGGGGCGTGGTGAACCGGCCGATGAAATCGCTGCGTAAGGGGCCATCCACCAGCAGCCTTTGTCCCGCCTGGCCGGGAATCCGTTCGTAGCGGTGCGGCATCAGCACCGCCTTGTGTTCACAGCCGGCAAGGAACCAGGCCTGCTTGTCGAAGAAGAGGGGATCACCGATCACCAGATCGTCTTCCAGGTAAAGAGCCAGATCCAGCACTGGGTCAGCCTGGATCAGGAAGTCGCGGGCGGCCAGGGGCAGTTGGCGCGGATCCTCCAGTGACACGGTGTGGAGGGTCAGCCGATCGGCGTAGGGCCGTATCGCTTCCTCCAGTTGATGGCCCTCACTGGTGAACAGATGCAAGTCGAGGCTGATCGAGGCCAGCCGGTGCTTGTCGCCGAATTGCAGTGGCCCCGCGCCCTCCAGCACACGTTGGCCGATGTTGAGCACCAGATCCTCGGTGCTCCGCTCCAGTGCGAGCAGGGCGGCCAGGCATCGGCCCAGTGCCAGGCAGCGTTCAAAGCGGGCCCCTGGCTTGCCGGATCCATAGCCTGTGCCGCCACTGCGCTCACGGAAGTAGTGGGGAATGGCCACCCGCACTCGCAGGGAGGAGTTGCTCATTCCCCGCTGGCCTCACGCCTCATCAGCCGTTGGTGCTGAACGGCGTTGAATCCCAGCTTCCGGTAGAAACCTTCGCAGTTCGTCGTCATCAGATAGGTGCGCTCCACTTGTGCCAAGGCTGGTGCCGCCAGCAACGCTTCCACCAGTTGGCGCCCCAATCCTTGCCCCTGGCTTTGCTCAGCCACAACCACATCCCAAAGCACGGCACGGAAAACGCCATCACTGTTGGCCCGGCCAAACCCCACAAGCTGCTGTCCGCTCCAGGCACTCACCACAACGGAGCTACCTTTGAGCATCGTGCGTAGCTGAACCCGGCTTCGTGCCGTGGCCCAAAAGCTGTTGCAATTTAGCAGCTTCTGCAGCTGGCCAATCGCATCCACCGGCCTCAGCCCTGGTCCAAGTCCCAGACGCAGGCTGGGAGCACCTGCACGGTGGCGAATCACGGTGATCAACAGGCCTGGCTCCTGGTGGAACTGACGACAGTGTTCCATCTTCGCCTCCACCGCCATCCAGTGGGCTGGGATCTTTCCTGATAGTGTTTGCGAACCAACTCAGGCTTTTGGTGCTTCTTTCGAAGTTGACTCGTTTGGATTGGCTTCTGGCCACCTTGCTGATGGCAGTGTTTCCTGTCTACAGCTGGATGCATGGCCAGGATATCAATTACGACGCTCGCAACTATCACCTCTACGCCGCACTGGCTTTTCTCGCCGGTGATTACGGAGCCGATCTTCTTCCCGGTGGCACTCAGACGTTTCTGAACCCCCTGGCCAGCCTGCCAGCGGCATGGATGTTGGCAGGTAGCCATGTGGTCGGGCCGCTCTTGCCGACGCTGCTGTTCTCATTGCTCCAGGGCGTTGCTCTGCTGGTGATCTATGTGATCGGGTTGCTGTTGTTCGCCCACGATCGCCTGCTGTCATTTCTGGCGGCACTGCTGGGGTGAAGTGCCCCGATGGTGTTGTCCGAGGCGGGCTCAAACAGCATGGACACGGAGTTCTCCCTTGAGGCTCTGGAGATGCCCCTGGAAGGAGGCCGTAGGTCAGAGGTCTTCCACTCCGATCAAGGCTCTAAACTCACCTCGATCGCCCTCGTTAGGGGACTGCAGAGCCAGACGATCAAGATAAGCTGGCGAGGGAGGAAACGCTGCTACAACAACATCCTGGTGGAGAGGCTGTGGAGGACGAACAAGTATGAGGGGGTCTACCTGCGTGCATGCAGCAATGGCTGGGAGGCAGAACTCCCCGCGAGGTCTATACTGAGAGCGAACCCTGTTCTTCCCGTCCGGGGTTAACAATTTCAGGGGCCGTATCTGTCCAGTAAAAGGCACCCACCTCAGAGATCCCCGCGAGACAGCACATCAGGGACACACAGGAGGCTATCAAGCACCAACCAGAGCGTGTTGCGCTGGTGCGAATCTAAGCAAGTGCTATACAAGACTCGAATACTCCCCGAGGACTATAGACTTTATTGTCCACGGGACAGAAGCCGCCGCACCCGAGCGCCTTGGCCAATTGAGCCTGAAAGGACTCGCCGAGCCCCAAGAAAGTTCACAACCAATCCCACCAACGTCGCCAATACCAGAGCGACCAGGGTGTGAACTGAGCCGTGAACCAGCAGAAATACGAGAAGATTCACGGCCATGCCGCCCATTTGGGAAAGCACATATAAACCGTAATGCTGCGGCGACAGCGGAGCCTGAAATGTATATGCACTATTGAGAAGATAAGTAGTACTCACGCCGGCAACAAAACCTGCAACTTTCTGCAGCCAAGGAATGTCTACCGCGCTGCCAACGAGATAGAAGAAAAGGACATCCGCCCCAAAAGCCAGGACACCAAATAAGGCGAATGAAAAGAATCGCCTATCCACATCAATCCTGGCGGTCCTGAAAGGCAAGAAGCGTGGATATCTTGGCACCAGTGAGATAAGCAAATAAACCGATCGAAAAAAGGAGTGACGCTAAAAACGCCCATTGAGCAATGGCGCGTGTAGAATAGATACGCAGTTCATAAGCATACCATACCAATATTGAGATTACCGCTCCAAGCACCAGGCAGGCCGCGGAGAGCCTCAACAAACGGTCAACTCCGCTGCGCAAAGTGAGCAAGCGATCAATCATCCGGCCGCCACGACCGACGCGGCTGCCATAGCGCCTAGCGAAAAAAAAGCGGGTCGTCACGTAATCAGAGAACAATGCACAAGCCGAAAAAGACAGAAAGCCAGCCACCAGAAGCGACGTTGCTCCGGTAAACACTGACCACTCCAACGCATAAGCAAAATACAGCGCCAGCGACGCAATCAGAAACAGCAGACCCAGACTTAGAAAGGCATAGCGAGGGCTGAATGAGAGCATGAATTTAAGGTGACGCCATCCATCACGCCAAGTGCGCAAGTGGGGCTGACGACCGGGAGGATTGGGCCTCAGGTCCGTAGGCACTTCCACGATTCGCATATCGCGCAGACTGGCCTTGATCACCATTTCAGAAGCAAATTCCATTCCGCTACAACACAGATTAAGCTCATCATATGTACGACGACGAAAAGCTCTCAGTCCACAATGAAAATCTCCTATGGAAACCCCAAACAGCAAACGCCCCACAAGGCTGAGTACGGGATTGCCTAGATAACGGTGCAGGAAGGGCATCGCTCCGTACGCGATAGTACCCTTAAACCGGTTACCCATCACTAAATCGACATTGTGCCTTAAGGGTTCCAAGAACAGAGATGCCTGATCAAAGCAATAGGTACCATCAGCATCACCCATCAACACAAATCGTCCGCGAGTCGCCTTGATACCAGCCTGCAAGGCAGCTCCATAGCCACGCTGAAGCACATTCACCACCCGAGCGCCGTGGCGAAGTGCGATGTCTACCGAATCATCCGTGCTACCGTTATCTGCAACGACGATTTCATACGCAACACCACAGGCACTAGCACCCTGATGGCAATCAGAAATCGTGCCAGCGAGTGTGAGGGCTTCGTTCAGACATGGGATCACGAAGCTGAGCTCGCATTCATTCAACATAACCTACGCAAAGTTACTAAGGCACCAGCTTAAGTCATTGCAGCGACTTGCGAGTGACACTGCAAAGAGAGAAGGGTAGCCCGCCGTTGACCGCACGATAACGCGAGCAGCTTCCAGGCTTGAAGCCAGCTGCGCGCAAGAGAGGGGCTTCCACCAGAAAACGGTTAAGTTCCTTAGAGACATCAGTTGGGGATTTTGAGAGGCTCATGGCCAAAACGCTTTCGAATCCACTAGCCAGTATCTGGTGCTCAATGCGCGCGTGTACTGCTGGCAGCTTGGAAATACGACCAGCTGATCGCTGAGCAATACCTGGATC
The DNA here is from genome assembly GCF_024345695.1 of Synechococcus sp. L2F. NCBI lineage: Bacteria > Bacillati > Cyanobacteriota > Cyanophyceae > Synechococcales > Synechococcaceae > Synechococcus > Synechococcus sp. L2F. The sequence goes on from NZ_JAGQBP010000002.1 coordinate 628,465, forward strand.
CCAATTCAGGAGAGGGTTCTTACTCTCCAGACTCTGGGACTTGATCCATCCGCTCGGCCGCTGGAGCAACACGATGGGCTGTTCCCTTACAAACTGGAGCTCACCATTTCGAACCGTGACAACTGCAGGCTGTGAATCGAGACTCACTTTGGCCCAGTGAGCCTCAAAACCGGTTCGATCCCAACTCGGAGTGATCTGAGTCACCCAAGTGAGAGCGAGAAGCAATGTAAAGGCCACTTTGCCATTCAAACCGGAAGGAAAACGACGAGTAAAACCATGGTGGAACTGAAAGGGCAAGGCGATGGCAACCCCTTGTAGCAACTGTAAGGGGATGGCGTAGCGCCCGATACCCGCGAGAGCCAACCAAAACCAATATGACGACAAGAGGCCTAGCACGAAGCCAATTTGAACCCGATTCAGCCGCCGCCGCCAGACCGGGAGCATTAGGACGATTAGTGAACAGGCAATCCATAGCATCGGACGCATGTCACGGAACAGTACTTCGGCACGCCTTGTCTGTAACCCCATAGTTGAACTAAACGGTGCGTAAAAGCTATCCGTGAAATCGTGCAAGGGAGCCATTAAGAAAGACGGGCCCGAATCAGGAAGGAATCGATCATCAGATGAATGCGCGTCTTCATGCAATGGAGAGCGGAAATACTGATTGAACATTGGAAATACTGGATTTCCGGTGAACTTGTAAGCCTGAACAAACTGCGGCGACATGAACAAAGCGAGGCTGATGGAAAAAGCCAGAAGTGCAGTCGTGCTTTTTAATAGCAGTTGGTGCAATCTCTGTTTCCGAAGGGGTGACGAGCCTATGGAGGTCAAACCCACACAAAGAAGCAAGGGAATCGTAACGATAAACGTCAGTTTCATCCCTACTGACGCTCCAGCCAAGCCAGCTGACAGCGCCAAACGCCAGCGACCGTCAGAGACAGGTTCCGTGGATGCAGAATCGAGGGCGAACGCGAGGGCCGAGACACTCACCAACGAAAGTGTCAGGTCAGCCATGGTGTTGCCAGCCTCGGACAGAGGAAGCGGAGCAGTCCCCCCCATTAGAGCTGCCAAGAAAGCCATTGGACGGTTGCCATTTAGAAGGCGCAAACCGATGGCATAGACAACGACCAATGTGGCCCCCTGAATCAGTGCCAACAATAGTGTGGGTAACAAAGGGCCAAGTGATTGACTGGCGTAGTAGAGAAGTGCTGCCGGTAGCGTTGCGAGGGGGTTGAGGAATGTTTGCGTCCCACCAGGGAGCAAGTCACCATCATACGCACCGCCAAGAAATGCAAGGGAGGAGTAAAGATGGTAGTTCCGAGCATCGTAGTTGGCATCCTGGCCCTGAGTAATCGCCCAAGCTGGATAGACAGTCAGCAGGATCAAGGCCAAGACAGCATCCAGCTTCCTCTCTGGCGTAATCTTCATTGGTCCTCAACAACGCGGTGACAGATGCTTTGCAGGTTAGGTAAACACAGGGCGATGCTGGCATCCAGTTATCGCCAGCGAAATCATCGAGAGCAAGAAAAATGCATGTCAACCAAATGACTGGAGGATGTGCGACACTAACCGCGACTGAGCTGCTCGGCAAGTGGCAGGCAGGTCATTCCTCCCTTCGCTGAAGACCACACCTTAACTCAATATCGCTCTCAACACTTAGGGAGACTCTGGAAAAGTCAGCCCATTCACGGGACAATGATGGCCTTGTGATCGCAGCTAAGGGCTTGGCTCATGGGGGGGCAAGCAGCTCGGGTTCGGTGACTACGAGCAATTCACGGCGAAGAAGCACACCAAACGTGAGCGTTTTCTCTCTGAGATGGAGGCGGTGGTGCCCTGGCAGGCACTGATCGCGCTGATGGAGCCCCACTGCCCCAAAACCAGCAAGAAGGGTGGGAGGCCTCCTTATCCGCTGTCCACGTAGCCCCTGGCTTCCGCGAAGCGGTTGCTGAGGATTCACCTGTTGCAGCAGTGGTACCTACTCAGTGATCCTGCGATGGAAGAGGCCCTGATTGAGGTGCCCACCATGCGCCGGTTTACGGGAGTCAATCTGACCAGAGATCGGATCCCTGACGAGACCACGATTCTCACCTTTTGCCACCTGCTGGAGAAGCATCGCCCGGGCGAGCAGATCTTTGCGACCGTCAAGGCTCACCTGAGCGCACGGGGCATGACGATGCGCCAGGGCACGATCGTGGATGCCACCTTGATTGCAGCGCCCAGCTCCACCAAGAACAAGGAAGGGAAGCGTGATCTTGAGAGGCACCAGACCAAGAAGGGCAACCAGTGGTACTACGAAAGGAAAGTCTATACCGGCGTCGCCCAGGATTACGGGCTGATCCACTCCGTCGTCACCACGGCCGCCAACGTGCACGATCTCACCCCAGCTGCAGAGCTGCTGCAGGGCGGTGAGGAGGTGGTCTAAGCCGAGGCCGGTTACCAGGGCATCGCCAAACGGTCCGAAATGACGAGCAAGACAGCGGAGTTCCGGGTGGCAATGCGGCCGGGACAACGCCGAGCTCTGCCCACCACCCCAGATGGAAGGCTGCAGGATCTGATCGAGACCGCCAAAGCGCACGTCCTCGCCAAAGGTGAGTATCCGTTCCGGGGCATCAAGCAGCAGTTCGGAATTCAAAAGACCCGGCTGCGCGGGATTGCCAAGAATCGTTGCAAGGTCAACGTGATCGCAGCGCTCACAAATCTGTTCTTGGCCCGGCGACAGCTGCTTGAGGCGTCATGAACGGCGGGAATGCTGTGCGTGGGGGGACTGCTTGGAACTCCAAAACAACGAAGAAACGGGTGATAACGAGCGGTAGAAACCTGATGAAATGGCTGCTGCGTTGAGCCACAGGCAAACGTGGCGATTGCGAGCTCTTTCCATTGTCAATCTTCTATTTCCCAGGGATTCCTTGGTGCTGAATGAATAAGGCATCATAATCATATGGTTTTAGGAAGAACGTTCTGCGAGACCCATGCCGCAAAACAACTCTCGCATAGAACCTATACCTAGATCCATCAGTCTTGATCAGCGTAAAGCCAGGTATTGCGGACTGGCCCAGTCAAAGATTCTTGCTTAGACGCCAACACACATATCGTATCACCGAAATATGTGTGCCTAGCATGACTCTGCAAGTAGGAGATATCTCTTGAATGCTGCGGCAGGAGCTCATGTGACGAAGAGTAAAAGTCTCTTGTATAGACGTTCAGGACTGTAAAGCCGTTTTCCTCAAGAAGCCTTACCACCTCTGAGGGTGTCCAGTCGCGATTGTGGCGCTCATAGTAGGGTTTTCCAGGGATTACCTGATTCCATAGCGTGGGTGAGTCACCGTTCATCCAATGGAGGGCATTCGTCATCGCCACCGCATTAGGCGTCGAAAGAAATAGCAGACCTCCAGTCTTCAGCATGCGATTCATCGACCAGACCATGTGCGCAGGATCAAAGATTAAATGCTCAAGCACCTCCATGTTCAGACAGATATCAAAGGACGACTCTCCATAGAGATGAGCATAGTCATCAAGCTCGTAGTTGACTCCATTTACGCCGGTCTGTTCAACATCTGGCAGGAGCTTGCCCATCGCATCGCTGAAGTGCGAACGTGCACTGAAATCAATCAATCGTCCGCCAGATGGCGACAGATCGGCAAGGGCGTTCATCGCATGCCAAAGTCGTTCAAAATGAAGATTGACATAATCTCTATCTTGCTTGGTGAGTGACTGCGGATTGAGAGGTTGAAATAAGGCTTCCCGAAAGACATCCGGCGGGATGCTTGACTTCCACACATCAGCAGGACTATCGGAGGATGAGGGATGCCTGCCTGCAAATTCGACGGATTCAAGAAAAAAACTAACCAGTGACCTGAAGTCACGAGTGCTCATAAATGAAGTAACGGCCTCTTCGGATTCAGGGGCGCGGCCGAGAATATGCTCGTAGCACCAAAGCACGTCCTCTCTGCTCACTGTGCGACCTTGCAAATACTCAGGAGAATCTGTAAAGCTTTGGGCTAACGCCCTAAAGCTGCGATAATGCATCTTTGAAAGGAGAACGCTTTCGGACTCAGGGGCGCGGGCGAGAACATGCTCGTAGCACCAAAGCACGTCCTCTCGGCTCACTGTGCGGCCTTGCAAATACTCAGGAGAATCTGTAAAGCTTTGGGCTAACGCCCTAAAGCTGCGATAATGCATCTTTGAAAGGAGAACGATTTCGGACTCAGGGGCGCGGCCGAGAATATGCTCGTAGCACCAAAGCACGTCCTCTCTGCTCACTGTGCGGCCTTGCAAATACTCAGGAGAATCTGTAAAACTTTGGGCTAACGCCCTAAAGCTGCGATAATGTATCTTTGAAAGGAGATCGCTTTCGGATTCAGGCTCACGGCCGAGAAGATAGTGATAACACCATAAAACATCATCTCGAGACACCAGTAAGCCAAGCTGTGACAGACGTAAGTAGATCCATCGAGCAGCCCGAGAGTTTGCCAAGCTTCGCATGCTATGCAGCAACGTCGATCTCAGGTGTTGCTGACCATGGCCTGCCTCTTCCTTGGCCCGAGGGGACGAACCACGCATTTCCCCAGATTCATGAAGACAAGCTTATTGTAGCCGATAGACTCCTGCAAGAGAGACTCATTAACACTGATTTTCCGTATGTCACAGCCTGATTTGAAACAAGGTGGTGAGGCTTGAGAATCCCGACGTTTGCGTCCCCAACAGATTGAAGGACATGCGGCAGGGTTCATCGCATAGCTCACGTTGACTTGGCAAATATGGCAACCTCAAGGGCTCTAGGAAAACTCTGGAAAAGTCAGCCCATTCACGAGACAATGGCCCCGTGATGGCCGGTCAGGGCTGTGTTGATGGCCGGCAAGCAACTCGGCTTCTCTGACTACGAACAAACGACTGCCAAGCAACAGACCAAGCGCGAGAAGTTCCTGGCGGAGATGGAGGCGGTGGTGCCCTGGCAGGCACTGATCGCGCTGATGGAGCCCCACTACCCCAAAACCAGCAAGAAGGGTGGGAGGCCTCCTTATCCGCTGTCCACGTAGCCCCTGGCTTCCGCGAAGCGGTTGCTGAGGATTCACCTGTTGCAGCAGTGGTACCTACTCAGTGATCCTGCGATGGAAGAGGCCCTGATTGAGGTGCCCACCATGCGCCGGTTTACGGGAGTCAATCTGACCAGAGATCGGATCCCTGACGAGACCACGATTCTCACCTTTTGCCACCTGCTGGAGAAGCATCGCCCGGGCGAGCAGATCTTTGCGACCGTCAAGGCTCACCTGAGCGCACGGGGCATGACGATGCGCCAGGGCACGATCGTGGATGCCACCTTGATTGCAGCGCCCAGCTCCACCAAGAACAAGGAAGGGAAGCGTGATCTTGAGAGGCACCAGACCAAGAAGGGCAACCAGTGGTACTACGAAAGGAAAGTCTATACCGGCGTCGCCCAGGATTACGGGCTGATCCACTCCGTCGTCACCACGGCCGCCAACGTGCACGATCTCACCCCAGCTGCAGAGCTGCTGCAGGGCGGTGAGGAGGTGGTCTAAGCCGAGGCCGGTTACCAGGGCATCGCCAAACGGTCCGAAATGACGAGCAAGACAGCGGAGTTCCGGGTGGCAATGCGGCCGGGACAACGCCGAGCTCTGCCCACCACCCCAGATGGAAGGCTGCAGGATCTGATCGAGACCGCCAAAGCGCACGTCCTCGCCAAAGGTGAGTATCCGTTCCGGGGCATCAAGCAGCAGTTCGGAATTCAAAAGACCCGGCTGCGCGGGATTGCCAAGAATCGTTGCAAGGTCAACGTGATCGCAGCGCTCACAAATCTGTTCTTGGCCCGGCGACAGCTGCTTGAGGCGTCATGAACGGCGGGAATGCTGTGCGTGGGGGGACTGCTTGGAACTCCAAAACAACGAAGAAACGGGTGATAACGAGCGGTAGAAACCTGATGAAATGGCTGCTGCGTTGAGCCACAGGCAAACGTGGCGATTGCGAGCTCTTTCCATTGTCAATCTTCTATTTCCCAGGGATTCCCTAGAGTTCAAAAAGTCGTTGGGGCGACTTTCTTGAGTTCTGCAAGGTGCAAGGAATTGAGCCTCGCAGGCACTTTTCAGGCAAAATCAACCTTCGGATTCCGCCTTAACTACACGAGAGATTGGCGATGACTGCAGAGGCGCAGGGAAAGAGTCTCAACACGCTCGCTCAGGAAGCACTCCAGAGAAGTGTCACGGCGTAGAGGAACGGATAACAAGTCCCTTGAGTGGACTGGGCACCACCCATTCCCTGTTTGCGCACTAGAGTCCTTGCTTGCCACTCAGAGACAGCGTTGGCCTTCTGCTTGGGGTTGTGATCGCTGAGCTGGGGCTACGTTTGTTTCAAAAGGCTCAAGGGGCCTTCGCTGATGTGATGTAAGAAGCACCACCCCATGAACTATAATCTTTCTCCGGCGTCCCTGCTACCTCTTCCAACGTGACTATTGAGTCGGATGATCTGATGATCCACGTGGAAGACTTGGGAAAGTGCTTCCACATTTACGACGATCCTACGCAACGTTTGAAGCAGGCCCTTTGGCGTGGCCGTCGCCAATACTTTCGCGAGTTCTGGGCCTTGCGGAATGTCAGCTTTGAGGTGCGCCGCGGCGAAACACTTGGTGTGATCGGCCGCAACGGCAGTGGCAAGAGCACCTTGTTGCAAATTCTTTGTGGCACCCTTACGCCGAGCGAAGGGCAGGTGCAAACGCGGGGTAGGGTTGCTGCCTTGCTGGAGCTTGGTAGTGGCTTCAACCCTGAGTTCACAGGAATAGAAAACATCTATCTCAATGCTTCCCTATTCGGGCTTAGTCGAGAAGAAACCGCACAGAAGCTCGACGACATTCTCGCTTTCGCTGACATTGGCAACTTTGTGCATCAGCCGGTTAAAACCTATTCCAGTGGCATGTCTGTGCGGCTGGCGTTCGCCGTCGTTGCTCATGTGGATGCAGACATCCTTGTGGTGGATGAAGCTCTCAGCGTGGGAGATGCCTTCTTCAATCAGAAGTGTTTTCGCTTTCTGAATCGCCAGCGAGAGGAGAAGTGTCTGCTCTTCGTGAGCCATGACACGCAGGCTTTGCGTAGCCTCTGCAATCGAGCCATTCTTCTTGAGGCGGGCCGCATCAAGTTCGCTGGAGAAGCGTCCACAGTGAGCGACTTCTACCTTGAGGACCTTTACATCGCCCAGGACGCATCGACTGGCCGTTCAGTTACGGCTCCAGACAAGACCACCAAGCCACCTGTTGAGCCTGCGGAGGAGTATTACACCCGTTGGCGCGACTACCGACAGGAGCTACGGCTCAATGCAGGGCTTGGGAATTTGATTGAGATCACGCCTTTTGATCAGGCCCTGTTGCTCTCAAGCTCGTTTGGAACCGCGGAGGCCAGTCTGGAGAGCGTGCACCTGGTTGATGCGGCGAGTGGCCTGCCGCTTCGCACGGCCATGGGCGGAGAGCTTGTCGATCTCTCGATCACAGCCCGTGCCCACACAGCGATCCGCCAGCCCATTGTGGGATTCATCTTCAAAGATTCTCGTGGGATGGCCGTACTCGGAGACAACACGTGTTTATCCCATCCAGACCCGACCTTCACAGTTCCGGCCGGAGCTACTTACTTTGCTCGCTTTCGATTTACCCTGCCTGTGCTGGCTCCTGGTGACTATGCCATTGCCGTTTCCCTGGCGGCAGGAACACAGGAAGACCATCGTCAGCTGCAGTGGCAGCATGATGCCTTGATCCTCCACAGCGAATCGAGTGCCATGTACGCCGGCATTGCAGGTCTGCCGATGCAGGAGATCGAGTTTGGCTGTTTGCCCCACCAAGACAGCCCATCCAGCAAGGAGCTGGGAGCCCGCCACCGCCAATGAACTTGCTGATGGAACGAAATCTTGGCCTTTTGCCCCGCTACCTGGCCCCCTCGGCGTGGTGGGAACATGTGCCCATTGCCCATTGGCTTGTGGAGCATCTCCAACCGCAGACCGTGGTTGAGCTTGGTACGCATTTTGGAGTTTCTTTTTTCGCATTCTGTGAGGCGGCACAGGCGTTTTCACCCCAAACCTTTGTCTACGCCGTTGACACCTGGCAGGGAGACGAGCATGCGGGCGGGTATGGAGAGGAGGTCTATCAACGCGTTCAGAGCGAGCAGGATCGCAACCATCGTTGTCGTTCGCGGCTGGTTCGGTCCAGCTTTGATGAAGCCGCTACTCACTTTCCATCCGGAGCCATTGATCTTCTGCATGTCGATGGTCTGCACACGTATGACGCCGTCCAGCACGATCTCGAAACCTGGCGACCGCTATTGAAGCCCGAAGCCGTGGTGCTGTTTCACGATATCAATGTGAGGGAGCGTGGATTTGGTGTTTGGAGGCTATGGAACGAGCTGCTGGAACGTTCCGATACCCATGGTTTAGGCCTTCTCCATGGCCATGGCCTGGGCCTATTGAGTTTTGGCACGAGCGAGCCCGCTTGGCTGAATTCGCTTCGGGAGATCCTGCCGCTGCTCACTGCCAAGGGCAGCCTTCTCGCTCAGATTGCTGAACTGCGGCCTGAATGCCAGTGGGGTGAGCGTAACCACCTGCCCTACAGGTTGCAAGCTGAGCAGCATTGGCATTCCCTGCAGCAAGCACGTGAAGAGCTTGTACGGTTACGCCATGAGCAGAGGGGCGAATAACCCACGGTCCACCCTGTTGCGCACCTGCCGAAGCGTCCCGCAGCCATCCGATGCAGGCGTTTGCTTTGCAGTGAATCCCTTCTGTTGGGAGATGGGACCCTCCCCATCACCCCCAGCACACGCACACCTATCCCTATGTCTGTTGATTCCCCCCAGACCCTCCGCCTCACTGCCGTGAAGACAGCCTTGACGCTCTAAGCCGCTTCAGCAGCCTGTCGATGCTCGCGCAGCAGGCACTTTGCCACCGTCAAGGAGATGATGCGAGCACCTTGCCAGACCGGCTCGTCCCCACGTTGTGGTGTGGGGGGCTGACGCCGGTCGATCGATGCCGACCCGGCCATCCCTGACGGCTTCCCAGCAACGTTCGTTTCTCGCTGGAGGCCCCGCCCTCTCGCCCTTCGGTTTGGGTGAGCCTCTGGCTTGCTCTGGCCTGCTCTGGCCTGAAGGGCATCAGCGACGCCCGCTGCCCAGCTGAAGGCGCCAGCTTCGGCGCGCCAAGGCTGTTCACACGACCAGCAGGGGTGGATTCCCGCTGGCGCGGGTGCCGAAAACCCTTGCAGCAGCTGGCTTCTCCGCTCCCGACCATGATTTTGCGGTGGTAGGGTGACGCAATACGAATGGTCCGTTTCCATGCTCAAGCTCCTCCTGGGAGATCCCAATGCCCGGAAGCTGAAGCGCTACCAACCGCTCGTTTCCGACATCAATCTGTTTGAAGAGGAGGTGGCCCCTCTCGACGATGACGACCTGCGGCGCAAGACCGTCGACTTCCGTGAGCGCCTGGCAAAGGCGGAAACCCCGGCCCGTCAGCGCCAGCTTCTCGATGAGCTCCTGCCTGAAGCCTTCGCCGTGGTGCGCGAAGCGGGCAAGCGGGTGCTCGGGATGCGCCACTTCGATGTGCAGCTGATCGGCGGCATGGTGCTGCACGAGGGGCAGATCGCCGAGATGAAGACGGGTGAAGGCAAGACCCTTGTGGCCACCTTGCCCTCCTATCTCAATGCGCTCACCGGCAAGGGTGTGCACGTGGTCACGGTGAACGACTACCTGGCGCGTCGTGATGCCGAGTGGATGGGGCAGGTGCACCGCTTCCTGGGGCTGTCCGTGGGGCTGATCCAGCAGGACATGCCGCCCAGCGAGCGGCGTCGCAACTACGGCTGCGATATCACCTATGCCACCAACAGTGAGCTGGGCTTTGATTATCTTCGCGACAACATGGCGAATGATATCGAAGAAGTGGTGCAGCGTGAATTCAATTATTGCGTGATTGACGAGGTTGATTCCATCCTGGTGGATGAAGCGCGCACGCCCCTGATCATCTCAGGGCAGGTGGAGCGCCCCCAGGAGAAATACCGCCGCGCTGCTGATATTGCCAATGAGCTCATCCGTGCTGAAGGCAGCTCGAAAGATGGTGTGGATCCCGAAGGGGATTACGAGGTGGATGAGAAGCAGCGCAATGTGACCCTCACCGATGAGGGGTATGCCAAGGCTGAGCAGTTGCTGGGAGTGGAAGACCTGTTCGACCCCGCCGATCCCTGGGCCCACTACATCACCAATGCGCTCAAGGCCAAGGAGCTGTTCATCAAAGATGTCAACTACATCGTGCGCGGCGAAGACGCAGTGATCGTGGATGAGTTCACCGGCAGGGTGATGCCCGGTCGCCGCTGGAGCGATGGGCAGCACCAGGCGATTGAGGCCAAGGAGAATCTGCCGATCCAGCCGGAAACTCAGACACTCGCCAGCATCACCTACCAGAACTTCTTCCTGCTCTATCCACGCCTGGCCGGCATGACCGGCACCGCCAAGACAGAAGAAGTGGAATTCGAGAAAACCTACAAACTCGAAGTGACTGTGGTGCCCACCAATCGGCAGCGCTCCCGCACCGATCTGGTGGATCAGGTGTACAAGAACGAAGTGGCCAAATGGCGGGCGGTGGCTCTGGAAACCGCCACCATTCACCACGACGGGCGCCCCATCCTGGTGGGCACCACCAGCGTGGAGAAGTCGGAGCTGCTTTCCTCTTTGCTGGCCGAGCAGGGCATTCCCCACAACCTGCTGAACGCCAAGCCCGAAAACGTTGAACGTGAGGCGGAGATCGTGGCCCAGGCCGGCCGGGCCGGAGCCGTCACGATCGCCACCAACATGGCGGGCCGCGGCACCGACATCATCCTCGGCGGCAACACCGATTACATGGCACGGCTGAAGCTCAGGGAAGTGCTCCTGCCCCTGCTGGTGCGGCCGGAGGAGGGCCATCGGCCGCCGATCCCCCTGCCCCGGGAGGCTTCCCGTGCCGGTTTTGCTCCCGGTGCCGCCCTGCCGGCCTCGGCGCCCAGCGAGGCCCGTGCCATCGGCGCTCTTTTCCCCTGCGCCCTCACCCCCGCCACCGAGCAATCGTTGGTGGAGCTGGCCCGTGAACTGGTGAAAGCCTGGGGTGACCGGGCCCTCAGCGTGCTGCAGCTGGAAGACCGGATCGCCCAGGCGGCGGAGAAGGCCCCCACCGACGACCCCCAGATTCAGGCGCTGCGCAGCCTGATCGCCCGGGTCCGCGCCGAGTACGACGTGGTGGTGAAGGAGGAGGAGGAGCGGGTCCGGCAGGCCGGTGGTCTGCACGTGATCGGCACCGAGCGGCACGAATCGCGCCGGGTCGATAACCAGCTGCGCGGCCGGGCCGGACGTCAGGGCGATCCCGGCAGCACCCGCTTCTTCCTTTCGCTGGAAGACAACCTCCTGCGCATCTTCGGTGGTGAACGTGTGGCCGGATTGATGAATGCCTTCCGGGTGGAGGAAGACATGCCGATCGAATCGGGCATGCTCACCCGTTCGCTGGAAGGGGCGCAGAAGAAGGTGGAAACCTACTACTACGACATCCGCAAGCAGGTGTTCGAGTACGACGAAGTGATGAACAACCAGCGCCGAGCGGTGTATGCCGAGCGGCGCCGCGTGCTCGAAGGCCGGGAGCTCAAGCTGCAGGTGATCGGTTACGGCGAACGCACCATGTCTGACATTGTGGATGCCTATGTGAACCCTGATCTGCCGCCCGAGGAATGGGATCTGGGCCGGTTGGTGGCCAAGGTTCAGGAGTTCGTGTACCTGCTGGCCGATCTCACGCCCGAGCAGCTCCAGGGCCTTTCCACTGAAGAGCTCAAGGCGTTCCTGCGCGAGCAGCTGCGCAACGCCTACGACCTCAAGGAGAGCCAGATCGAGCAGGTGAGGCCTGGGCTGATGCGGGAGGCGGAGCGGTTCTTCATCCTCCAGCAGATCGACACCCTCTGGCGCGAACATCTGCAGGCCATGGATGCCCTGCGTGAATCGGTGGGTCTGCGCGGCTACGGGCAGAAGGATCCCTTGATCGAATACAAGAACGAGGGCTACGACATGTTCCTGGAGATGATGACCTCCATGCGCCGCAACGTGATCTACTCCATGTTCATGTTTCAGCCCCGCATGGAAACCGCCGAAACGGTGGTCACCGGCTGAGCGTCAGAGCCTGCGCCGCAGCAGCTCATTCGTCAGTCGGCGCCGTCAGTCGGCGCCGTCAGCAGCCCGCTACCCGGCCCATCGCCGGGCCCATCGCCCAGGAACTCAAGGATTTCGCGGTCCCTCAGGTTCTGGGCCTTGCCGCCGCAGATGTCCTGCAGGGGGCGGCCGGCGGCCACTTCCCGCAGGCAGTTCTGCAGCCGACCCACCTCACCTTCGAGCGTGTCGATGCGCTCCATCAGGTTGCGAATCACCCTGGCTTCCGCATCCGGCAGCTGCGAGTGCGCCAGAGGATCGATCCTCACCCCCGATTGATGCACCACCCTGCCGGGAACGCCCACCACCGTGCTGTCGGGCGCCACATCCCGCAGCACCACCGAGCCGGCGCCGATGCGGGTGTTCGATCCCACCGCGATCGCGCCGAGCACCTGCGCTCCTGCCCCCACCACCACGTTCTCGCCGAGCGTGGGATGGCGCTTGCCGTGTTCCTTGCCCGTGCCGCCGAGGGTGACCCCCTGAAACAGCAGGCAGCGATCGCCGATCACGGCCGTTTCTCCGATCACCACGCCCATGCCGTGGTCGATGAAGACCCCATGGCCGATCTGCGCGCCCGGGTGGATCTCCACGCCGGTGAGGCTGCGCCCCACCTGCGAGAGCACCCGCGGCACCAGCGGCAGGCCCAGCCGCCACAGGCGGTGGCTGAAACGGTGCAGCACCAGGGCATGGAAGCCCGGATAGCAGAGCAGGATCTCCACCGTGCCGCGCGCGGCAGGGTCGCGCTCTTTGATCATGCGCAGGTCGGCGCCGATCGCACGCAGCAACCGCCCGATCGAGCCGGGCGGAGATGGCTTCACGCTGCTCATCCCACCTTCATGGTTTCAGGATCGCCGTAGCCATCGCGCTGGCCGGTGAGGCCGATCTCCTTGCGCAGCAGATCGATGGTGGAGGCCCCCAGGTAGCTCTGGGCGCAGTGCACCTGGGGCAGCCGCATCAACTGGGCGCGGTTCTGGCGCAGGGTCTGCTCCACCAGCGGCAGGCTCGGTCGGTCGCAGAGCACGTGGCTGGCGGCCCGCAGCAGGGCCAGCAGGCGGCTGCCCACGTCGGGGTTGGCGGTCATCACCAGCAGCTCGTTGCCGCGCATGCTGTGCAGGATCACCTCCGCGGCCCGCAGGATGCCGGGACTGATGCTCACCAGGCCCACGCAACTGCCCGTCCGCAGCTCCTTGAGCAGATCGAGCTCGTGGCGGAAGTCGTTGAGATCCACCGCCACGGCACGCACGCCGAAGCGCTGGGCCAACTCCTCCACGGGCTGGAGGAAGTAGCGGCTGGTGACCACCGTGCCGTTGCTCGAACTCTCCAGCACCGCCTCGAGCTCCTCCATCGGCACCACTTCGACGGGCACCTCCAGCACGGGCACCAGTTCTTCGGCGATCAGCAGCGAGGCGCCGATGTCCTCGCGCGGTGTGCTCACCAGCACGCGGGCGCCGCAGCGCAGCCGCCAGTCGATTTCGCGCGTGAGCAGCTCCCTGGCCTGCTGCAGCGTGCAGCCGGCGTTGAGCAGGCCGTCGACGCACTGGCGCACCTCGCGGTCGATGTCGGGCCGCAGGCGGTTGCGCAGGCCCGGCGGTGCCTTCAGCTCGCGCGGCTTCTGCTGATCGCGCACATAGATGCCGGAGCCCGCCATCGCCTCCACGACACCGTCGTTCTCCAGCTGGCGGTAGACCTTGCTGATCGTGTTGCGGTGCAGGCCGGTCTGCATGGCCAGCTGCCGCGTGCTCGGCAGGCGGTGGCCCGGCGGGTAATGACGGGCCGCGATCGCGAAGCAGATCTGGTTGTACAGCTGGGTCGACGCCGGGATGTCGCTTTCCTGCTGGATGTGAAATCGCACGCCGGCCCGGACCTGAACGTCTGGGGACACCCTACGGAGCTTCGGCCCCGGTGACAATTCCCTGTTTGTCATAAGAGACTGTGCCGGTTGCTCCGCCACTGGCCCAACCGCCGCAGTGGCATCGTGTGGGCCGACCCCTGCGACAGCATCCGTGGCCGAGTGGATCACCCTTCCCGCAGCCCCCGCTGCTGCTGCTTCTGGCCTGGTGGCTGCTGACAGGCCGGCAGGTTCGCTGGCAGGCGAGCAGGCGCAGCGCACCGGTGTGGTTTCGGTGCCGCTGCGTTGCTGGTGGGCTGCTCCCGCCCAGCCCGCACGGGGCGCCATCCTTGTGCTGCCGGAGGTTTTCGGCATCAACGCCTGGGTGCGTTCGGTCGCCGACCGGCTGGCTCTGGAGGGGTATGCGGCGCTGGCGGTGCCACTGTTCGCCCGCAGCGCTCCGGCCCTGGAGCTGGGCTACAGCGCCGATGATCTGGCCGAAGGACGCAGCCACAAGGACCGCACCAGCAGCGCCGAGCTGCTGGCTGATCTGGACGTGGCCTGCCAGTGGTTGCAGGAACGCACCGGGGCCGGCCTGCTGGGCTGCGTGGGCTTTTGTTTTGGCGGCCACGCCGCTCTGCTGGCGGCCAGCCTGCCCCAGATCGCTGCCACCGCAGACTTTTACGGGGCAGGGGTGGCCAGCGGCAGGCCGGGGGGCGGCCCCCCCACCCTGGAGGTGTTACCGGAGGTCACTGGCAGGGTCTGGTGTTTCTGCGGGCGGCGCGATCCGCTGATGCCGGCCGCTGAGCTGGCGGCGATCGGGGCTGCGTTACGCCAGGCCGATCCGGCGGGCGGGCGCCACCGGCTGATCGAACTGGAGGCGGGCCATGGATTCATGTGCGAGGCCAGGCCCGACCATGACCCCGCTGCTGCCGCCGCCGGCTGGCAGGGAATGCTCGAACTGTTCGCCACCACGCTCTGAGCATGGGCGTGCCGCATCAGCGAGCAACGCTCTGCGTCTGCGTTTGCGCTCAGCCCTCGGCGGCCTCGCCTGCAGCGGCGGCGCTGGTCTGGCGCTGCGGTGAAGGAATGGTGCGCACCGCCTTGGCCGCCAGGGCAGCGGCATCTTTTTCCTTGGTGAGCGGCGTTTTGCGCGGCGTGAGGAACATGATCATGTTGCGCCCCTCGCGCTTGGGGTCCTGCTGGATCTCGGCGCTTTCCTCGAGGTCTTTGGCCATCCGATACAACAACTGCTCAGCCAGCGCCGTGTGCTGAATCTCCCGGCCGCGGAAGATCACCGTGCACTTCACCTTGTCGCCGTCCTTGAGGAAGCGGATGGCCTGACCGATGCGCACCTGGTAATCGTGCGAATCGATCTTGTAGCGCATCTTCACCTCCTTGACTTCGGTTTGATGCGACTTCTTCTTGGCTTCCTTGGCCTTTTTTTCCTGCTCGAACTTGAACTTGCCATAGTCCATGATCCGACACACCGGCGGATCCGCCTTCTCGCTCACCAGCACAAGGTCGAGCTCACGGTCCTTGGCGACCTCGAGGGCTTCCTCCCTGGTGATCACGCCGAGCTGACTGCCGTCGGCATCGACCACCCGTAACTGGGGGTAACTGATGCGTTCGTTGATGTTGGGGAGCTCCCGCACGGGAGCACGACGATCAAACCGAGGACGAGGAGGCATTCAAAGAAGCGAGGGGCGTAGCGGAGGCCGGCACGGGGAACAGCCGTCGAGCACTCACACTTACCCTAGAACCCCTTCGACCGCCACCATGGCGGCCCTCAGCAGATCGGTGGCGCCAGCGGCCGGATCCAGCCACAGCGGGTCATGCCGGCGCCGGAACCAGGTGCGCTGGCGCTTGGCGTACTGCCGCGTGCGCTGGTCGGTTCGGCTGATCGCCTCCGCCTCGCTCAGCTCGCCCGCCAGCAGCTGCAGGGCTTCGCCGTAGCCGATCGTCTGCAGCAGCGGCAGGTTGGGGCCGAAGCGCCGGGCCAGCTCCTGCGTTTCCTCCACCAGGCCATCGGCATAGAGCGAACGGGTACGGCGGGCGATCCGCTGCCTGAGGTCGCTGGGGTCAAGGCCCAGTTCAAGCACACGCCAGGCGGGTGGCCGTTGGCTCTGCTGGCTGGACAGGGGCCGGCCGGTGGCGTACAGCACCTCCAGGGCCCGCTGGGTGCGCACGGTGTCGGCATGGTCGATGCGCCCTGCCGCCTCCGGGTCGGCCTGACGCAGCAACTGGTGGCAGGTGGCTGGCCCCAGCGCCGCCAGTTGGGCGCGCAGGGCCGGCTGTGGCGGAACCGCCGGTGGCTGCAGCCCCTGGGTGAGGGCCTGCAGGTACAGCCCGCTGCCCCCCACGAGAAAGGCCACGCCGCGGCGCTGGTGTTCGGCGGCGATGGCGGCCTCGGCCGCCTGGCGGAACTCCTGCAGGTTCAGCGGCTGGTCGGGCTGGCGCAGGTCGAGCAGGCCGTGGGGCACGCGCACCCGTTCGGCGGCGGTGGGTTTGGCGGTGCCGATGTCCATGCCCGCATAAAGCTGTCGGGAATCCACCGAGAGCACCGTGAGGTCGAAGTGGCCGGCCAGCTCCAGGGCCAGGGCCGACTTACCGCTGGCGGTGGGCCCGAGCAGCACGAGCACGAGGGGAAGCGAAGCGGCCATCCGGGGGGCGTCTGCGCAGGGCGCGCGCGGGGTGACCTGAGCCTCGCTGAGGAACGGCCCGAGGGGATGCGCCGGAGGCCTGCGGGCGGTCCCGGCGCGGGACGGACGGAGCAGAGATGCGACTGGGGGGTGCATCCCTGTCGCAAACGGGCGCTGAGCGCCCCCTGGGCGCCCCTCTGAAGCAGCAGTGGTAAGATCGACACCTCGATTGGCCTTTTGAGCGCCCTGTGCCGCTGCTGCACCGCTTCACCCGGCTACCGGCGCACGCCGCAACTTGCCACCTGAGCCTTTCGGAATGAGCGACTCCTCCAAAGTTCAGCACGCCTACGGCGCCGAACAGATTCAGGTGCTCGAAGGCCTGGAACCGGTGCGTAAGCGCCCCGGCATGTACATCGGCACCACCGGGCCGCGGGGTCTGCATCACCTTGTGTATGAGGTGGTGGATAACTCGGTGGACGAGGCCCTTGCCGGCCACTGCACCGAGATCCTGGTGCGCCTTTGCGAGGACGGCTCCGCAGAGGTCACCGACAACGGACGCGGCATCCCCACCGACGTGCACCCGCGCACCGGCAAGTCGGCCCTGGAGACCGTGCTCACCGTGCTGCACGCCGGCGGCAAGTTCGGCAGTGGCGGCTACAAGGTGTCCGGCGGTCTGCACGGCGTGGGCGTTTCGGTGGTGAACGCGCTCAGCGAGTGGGTGGAAGTGACCGTGCACCGGCAGGATCAGGTGCACCGCCAGCGCTTCGAGCGCGGCGCCCCGATCGGAACCCTGCGCTCGGAAGCCGATACCAGCGGCCGCACGGGCACGGCGGTGCGCTTCAAGCCCGATATCGAGATCTTCTCCGGCGGCATCCACTTCGACTACACCACGTTGTCCGGCAGGCTGCGGGAGCTGGCCTATCTCAACGGCGGTGTGCGGATTGTTTTCCGCGATGAACGCAGCGAGGCCCTCGGCGCCGACGGCAGCGCCCACGAGGAGATCTATCACTACGAAGGCGGTATCCGCGAGTACGTCGCCTACATGAACGACGGCAAGGATCCCCTTCACCCCGACATCATCTATGTGAATGCTGAGAAGGACGGTGTGCAGGTGGAGGCTGCGCTGCAATGGTGCGTGGACGCCTACTCCGACAGCATTCTCGGCTTCGCCAATAACATCCGCACCGTCGACGGCGGCACGCACATCGAGGGCCTGAAAACAGTTCTCACCCGCACGCTCAACACCTTCGCCAGGAAGCGTGGCAAGCGCAAAGACGGTGATTCCAACCTGGCGGGCGAGAACATCCGCGAGGGGCTCACCGCCGTGCTGTCGGTGAAGGTGCCCGATCCGGAATTCGAAGGTCAGACCAAGACCAAGCTCGGCAACACCGAGGTGCGCGGCATCGTGGACACCGTGGTGGGCGAATCGCTGAGCGAATTCCTTGAGTTCCACCCCCAGGTGATCGACCTGATCCTGGAGAAGGCGATCCAGGCCTTCAACGCCGCTGAGGCGGCTCGCCGCGCCCGTGAACTGGTGCGCCGTAAATCGGTGCTCGAGAGTTCCACACTGCCCGGCAAGCTGGCCGATTGCAGCTCCCGCGATCCGTCCGAATCCGAGATCTATATCGTGGAAGGCGACTCCGCCGGTGGCTCCGCCAAGCAGGGCCGCGATCGCCGCTTCCAGGCGATCCTGCCCCTGCGTGGCAAGATCCTCAACATCGAGAAAACCGACGACGCCAAGATCTACAAGAACACCGAGATCCAGGCGCTGATCACCGGCCTGGGGCTGGGCATCAAGGGAGAAGAATTCAATGAATCCTCGCTGCGCTATCACCGGATCGTGATCATGACCGACGCGGATGTTGACGGCGCCCACATCCGCACGCTGCTGCTTACCTTCTTCTATCGCTACCAGAAGATGTTGCTGGAAGGCGGCTACATCTACATCGCCTGCCCGCCTCTCTACAAGGTGGAGCGCGGCAAGAATCACACCTACTGCTACGACGAAAAAGACCTCAGGAAAACCCTTGATGGCTTTGGTGAGAAGGCCAATTACACCCTCCAGCGTTTCAAGGGTCTGGGGGAAATGATGCCCAAGCAGCTGTGGGAGACCACCATGGATCCCTCCACCCGCAAGATGAAGCGGGTGGAGATCGAAGATGCCGCTGAAGCGGATCGCATCTTCACCATCCTGATGGGAGACAAAGTGGCGCCCCGCCGCGAATTCATCGAAACCCACAGCGCCGAGCTCGATTTCGCTCAGCTCGACATCTGATGGCCTGGCGTTGGATCTGGGTGCTGGGCTTCGCCCTGATCGCTCCGGCCTCCCTCCCCGCCGGTGGCGCCGATTGGCGCACGCCGGAGCTGCGCCGCCGCCAGAACGGCGATCCGCTGCTTGCTGAGGGCTCGCGCGATGGCGTGCTGCGCGCTTCTCCCCATCACCGCGCCCCCTGCCTGCTGCCCGTGTCTGCGGGTGCGCCGCTGCGGCTGCTGCGCGTGTGGCAGGAGCCCGAGGGGGAACGCTGGTTGCACGTCGAGGCAGCGGCTGCCGCCGGAACGGCCCGGCGCGGCTGGCTGGTCGGGTGAATGAGGCCCTGCTGGTGGCCGTCGGTGCGGTACCCGGCAGTTGGCTGCGGCTGCGGCTGGTCAACCACTTTGAGCCGCTGTTGCCTCATCGCCACTGGGCCACCCTCGCGGTCAACGTGTCCGCCAGCTTCGCGCTCGGGCTGGTGGTGGCGCTCGATCGCTCCAGCGGCACTGGCAGCCCCCTGCTGCTGCTGATCGGCACCGGTTTTCTCGGCAGCTTCAGCACGTTCTCCACCTTCATGCTGGAAGCCTTGCTGGCCTGGCAGGCCGGCAGGCGACGCGAAACACTGGCGCTGCTGGCGGCCTCCGTGCTGCTGGGCGTGCTGGCCGTGCTGCTGGGGCAGGCGGTAGCCCGTGCCTGACCCGGGCGACCTTCAGGCGCGGCGGTTGCGGTTCGAGCTCGTGGAGCTGCTGCTGGTGGCTGCGGGGGCGGTGCCTGGCGCGCTGCTGCGCTGGCAGGCGGAAACGCGTCTCGGCCCTGTGCTGGGCGGTGCCCCCTGGGCGCAGCTATTGGTGAACCTGACCGGCTGCCTGGTGCTCGGCCTGCTGGCGGGTCCGATCCCCTGGCGCACGCCGCTGGTGCTCTGTCTCGGCATCGGCTTCTGCGGGGCCCTCACCACCTTCAGCAGCTGGATGCTGAACCTGGTGCGGCTGGCCGAGCTCGATCGCGCCGGCGAGGGACTCTGGCTGCTGCTGGCCAGCCTGGTGCTGGGTCTGCTGGCAGCGGCCGCAGGGGCCGCCGCCAGCCATCGGCTGATGGCCGCCCTGCGGCGACGCAGGCTGTGAGCGGCATGGAGCCGCTCCGCCTCTGCGGTCGGCTCAGGCGGCGAGGGCCGCCTCGATGGCTGCCGTCAGCTCAGGGCCGGTGGGATCCACGGCGCTCTTGAAGCGCGCCAGCACCGTTCCGTCCTTGCCCACCAGGAACTTCTCGAAGTTCCACTCCACATCGCCGGCCGGTTCGGCCTGGGTGAGCACGTCATAGGGAGCGCTCTTCACGCCCTTGGCCTGCACCTTGTCGAACAGCTCGAAGCTGGCGCCATAGGTGGTGGAGCAGAACTGCTGGATCTCCGGCAGGGTGCCCGGTTCCTGGGCGCCGAAGTCGTTGCAGGGGAAGCCCAACACCTTGAAGCCGCGTGCTCCGTAGGTGTCCTGCAGCGTCTGCAGGCCGGCGTACTGGCGGGTGAAGCCGCAACGGCTGGCCACGTTCACGATCAGCAGCACCGAGCCGGCATAGCCGGCCAGCGGTGTCTCCGCGCCTGTGGCGCTGCGCACCACCACATTGGAAACGCTCACGCTCATGGTTGTTGTTGTCGCTGCCGGCTGACCCTAGAAGCTGAGCGCCGCTGCGGGGAGGCCGTGGCAGGAACCCTCCCCATACACTCGATGTGCCGCCACTTCGGGGCCGATGAGCGAGCTCGACAGCGGCGGCGCCCGCCATGGCCGCCAGGATCCTGCCGGCCGAGGCCAGTCCGGCGGCGCTGAGCACGGCGGTGGCGCAGTGGGCAGCATCAGCGGCTCCACGATCGTGCTCGGCGGCGGCCTGCAGGTGGCCGAGGTGGTGTCCCGCCAGCTGGAAGCCCTGCTCAAGGCCAGCAACTACGGCGGCGTGAAACTGCTGCTGGAGCCGGTTCAGCCGGTGGATTGCGCCGAGGCGATCGGCACCCTGCCGCGCACGCTGCAGGCCCTGGCCTTCCGCCTGCTGCCCAAGGACAAGGCGATCGAGGTGTACGAATACCTCGATGGCGATGTGCAGCAGAGCCTGGTGGAGCGGCTCCGTTCCGGCGAGGTTCTGGAGCTGGTGGAGGAGATGTCGCCGGACGACCGGGTGCGGCTGTTCGATGAACTGCCCGCCAAGGTGGTGCGGCGCCTGCTGATGGAGCTGAGCCCGGCGGAGCGCCGGGTCACGGCCCAGCTGCTGGGCTACGAGGCGGAAACGGCCGGCCGGTTGATGACCACCGAATTCATCGACCTCAAGGAGTTCCACAGCGCCGCTCAGGCGCTCGACATCGTGCGGCGGCGGGCCCGGGACACTGAAACCGTGTACAGCCTCTATGTGACCGACGCTTCGCGCCATCTCACTGGCATCCTCTCGCTGCGGGATCTGGTGATGGCCGACCCGGAAGACCGCATCGGCGATGTGATGACCCGGGAGGTGGTGAACGTCACCACCGCCACGGATCAGGAGGAGGTGGCCCGCGTGATCCAGCGCTACGACTTCCTGGCGGTGCCGGTGGTGGACCGTGAGGAGCGACTGGTGGGGATCGTCACGGTCGACGACGTGATCGATGTGATCCAGCAGGAGGCCACCCGTGACCTCTACGCGGCCGGCGCCGTTCAGGCGGGCGATGAGGACGACTACTTCCGCAGCAACCTGTTCACCGTGGCCCGCCGCCGGGTGGTGTGGCTGCTCGTGCTGCTGATCGCCAATGCCGGCACCGCGGCGGTGATCGCCTCGCAGGAGTCGGTGCTCAAGCGGGTGGTGATGCTGACGGCCTTCATCCCGCTGCTGATCGGCACGGGCGGCAACGTGGGTTCGCAGAGCTCCACCGTGGTGATCCGTGGCCTCAGCACCCAGCGCATCCAGGCGCTCGGCACCTGGCCGGCGATCTGGCGCGAGGCCGTGGCCGGCGCCTTGCTGGGGGTGCTGATGGTGCTGGTGGTGGTGCCCTGGGCCCGCTATGTGTCAGGCAGCTGGCTGGTGGCGGTGGCGGCGGGCCTGAGCCTGGTGGCCATCACCACCCTGGCGGCCACGGCCGGCGCGGCGCTGCCGCTGCTGTTCGATCGGCTGGGGCTCGATCCAGCCCTGATGTCGGCGCCCTTCATCGCCACCGCCACCGACGTGGCAGGGGTGTTCATCTACCTCAGGACCGCCACCTGGCTGCTCGACTCGCTCGGGATGCCGCTCTAGCTGGGCGGTAGGCGGCTGCCGGAGGCAGCGCCTTGGGGCCGTTTGGCGGGCCTGCTGGCTGGATGGCTGCGCCTACTCCCCAGGCAGGGTTTGCGTTGTGGGTGGATGAGCGGCTCTGGCCAGTGAGCGCCAGGGCAGGAAGAAGCTGGCGACCGGCACTGCTCAGACCCTGGCTGCTCTGGGTGGCGCTCAGGGGAATGTCGCCCCGAAGAGTCCGAGATGAGAGGGACTTCACACTTCTTCAGGTTAGGCTTTACACACTGTCAAAACACCACGCCGTGATTGTCGCTCTCTCCCCGTCCCGGCCCGTCGAGTCGCTGGCCGATGCCGACCCCCGGCCCGTGGTTCTGCCCCGTTCCCTGCCCCCCGTGGACGGCGACCTGGTGCGCTCGTATCTGCGGGACATCGGCCGCGTGCCGTTGCTGAGCCATGAGCAGGAGATCACGCTGGGCCGCCAGGTGCAGGAGTTGATGCGTCTGGAGGAAACGGAGCTGGAGCTGGAGATGCGCGCCGGCGGGGTGAAACCCACGATGGAGGTGCTGGCGGCGGCGCTGGAGCTGCCGGTGCCGGTGCTGCGCCGCAAGCTGGCGAGCGGGCGGCGGGCGAAGGAGCGGATGGTGGCGGCGAACCTGCGGCTGGTGGTGAGCGTGGCGAAGAAGTACACCAAGCGGAACATGGAGCTGCTGGATCTGATCCAGGAGGGAACGATCGGCCTGGTGCGGGGTGTGGAGAAGTTCGACCCGACGCGGGGCTACAAGTTTTCGACGTATGCGTACTGGTGGATCCGGCAGGGGATCACCCGGGCGATTGCGGAGAAGAGCCGGACGATCCGCCTGCCGATCCACATCACCGAAACGCTGAACAAGCTGAAGAAGGGTCAGCGGGAGCTGAGCCAGGAGCTGGGCCGCACGCCCACGCTGAGTGAGCTGGCGGTGGCGGTGGAGCTGCCGGAGGAGGAGGTGAAGGATCTGCTGTGCCGAGCACGGCAGCCGGTGAGCCTGGAAACGAAGGTGGGCGACGGGGAAGATACGGAGCTGCTGGATCTGCTGCAGGGGGACGGGACGCTGCCGGAGGAGAGCGTGGACAGCGAATGCCTGAGGGGGGATATGCGGGCACTGCTGGAGCAACTGCCGGGGTTGCAGCGCGATGTGCTGAAGATGCGTTATGGCATCGATGTGGAAGAACCGATGAGCCTCACCGGCATCGGCCGCATCCTCGGCATGAGCCGCGACCGCGTGCGCAACCTCGAGCGTGATGGCCTCGCCAGCCTGCGCCGCTTCAGCGAAAGCGTGGAGGACTACGTGGCCAGCTGAGGGCCAACCGAGCGCCTGGCTCAGGGCCAGCTGCCGGCCCTGCCCTGGGAGCGATGACTTCCGGTGCGCCGCATGGCACCGGAACCGTCCCGCTGCTGCATCCGGGCGATCATGCAGCCACCGTCTGCCTCTTGGCCCATGGCCAGCTCCGGACCCCGCTGGCTGGTGGCCGGCGACATCGACGGCCTGATGGGCCTCGGCCTCGACAACCTGATCCAGATCCTGCTGATCCTTGGCCTCTGCCGCGGCGTGCTCGGCTTCCCCGATGCCCTCATCTTTCAGGTGATCCTGCCGGCGGCTGGCCTCAGCCTGGTGGTGGGCAACGGGGCCTACGCCTGGCAGGCCTTCCGCCTGGCCCAGCGCGAGGGCCGTGGCGATCGCACCGCCCTTCCTTACGGCATCAACACGGTCAGCCTGTTCGCCTACGTGTTCCTGGTGATGCTTCCGGTGAAGCTGGCAGCGCTGGGTCAGGGGCTGCCGGAGGCCGAGGCGGTGCGTCTCTCGTGGCAGGCGGGTCTGATGGCCTGCCTGGGTTCGGGCCTGATCGAGGCGGGCGGGGCCTGGCTGGTGGGGGGCCTGCGGCGCTGGCTGCCGCGGGCGGCGCTGCTCTCCACCCTGGCCGGCATTGCCCTGGGCTACATCGCACTGGGGTTCCTGCTGCGCACCTATGCCCAGCCGGTGGTGGGCCTGGCGGTGCTGGCGGTGATTCTTGTCACCTACTACGGCCAGCTGCGCCTGCCTCTGCCCGGCGGCCTGATCGCGGTGCTGCTCGGGATCGTGCTGGCGGCCGCGACGGGCCTGGTGTCGATCGATGCCCTCACCTGGCAGACGAACGCCGCTCAGGTGGGCCTGCATCTGCCGCCCCTGCAACTGGCTGCGCTGTGGCAGGCGCGCGGGCAACTGCTGCCCTGGCTCGGCGTGATCGTGCCGATGGGCTTGTTCAACCTGCTGGGGTCGCTGCAGAACCTGGAGAGCGCCGAAGCCGCCGGTGACCGCTACCCGGTGAAGAGCTCCCTGCTGATCAACGGCGTGGGCACGATCGTGGCCGCCGCCCTGGGCTCCTGCTTCCCCACCACCATCTACATCGGCCATCCCGGCTGGAAGGGCATGGGGGCCCGCATCGGCTACTCGTGGCTGAACGGCGTGGTGATGGGGCTGGGTTGCCTGTTCGGCGTGTTCGGCCTTGTGGGTCAGCTGGTGCCGATTGAAGCCGGCATGGCGATCGTGCTCTACATCGGCCTGGTGATCGCCGCCCAGAGCTTTCAGGCCACCCCCGCCGCCCATGCGCCGGCGGTGGTGCTGGGCCTGCTGCCAGGCCTGGCGGGCTGGGGCGCCCTGCTGCTCAAGGCCGGCCTGCGGGCCGGTGGGGCCGGCAGCGCCGCCGAGCCCTTCGGTCCGGCCCTGCTGTTGCCGCTGCAGCAGGCTGATGTGTGGGCGGCCGGCGCCTTCGCTCTGGAACAGGGGCAGATCGTGGCGGCGATGTTGCTGGCGGCGATGGTGGTGTACGTGATCGAGCAGCGGTTCGTGGCCGCGGCGATCGCTGCCGGCCTGGC
The DNA here is from genome assembly GCF_024345695.1 of Synechococcus sp. L2F. NCBI lineage: Bacteria > Bacillati > Cyanobacteriota > Cyanophyceae > Synechococcales > Synechococcaceae > Synechococcus > Synechococcus sp. L2F. The sequence continues at coordinate 653,486 of NZ_JAGQBP010000002.1, forward strand.
GGCCCTGGCCTCCTGGTTCGGGCTGATTCACGCCTGGCGTTTCACCGCCAGCGACACCGTGCTGCAGATGGGCTGGGGCACGGGCGGACGCTGGGCGCTCGGGTACCTGCTCATGGCCCTGGTGTTCAGCGCCGCGGCCCTGGCCCGTCAGCGGGGTGCGGCGGATACAGATTGCTGATGGCAGGGCGGCGTGATGCTGGCTGGGCAGAGAGGCAGGAGCACTTACCCCTGCAGCAGCTGCGTGCCGCCCTGCTGGCCTGGGGGGAGCGGCACGGGCGCCACAGCCTGCCGTGGAAGCTGCGGTCCGATGGCCGCCCGCCATTGGATGGCGAACCCCTCGATCCGTTGAGGGTGTGGGTGGCGGAGGTGATGCTCCAGCAGACCCAGCTGGCTGTGGCCCTGCCCTACTGGCAGCGCTGGATGTCGGCCTTCCCGGACCTGCCGGCTCTGGCCGCCGCCGACCCCCAGCAGGTGCTGCTGCTCTGGCAGGGCCTGGGCTACTACGGGCGGGCGCGTCGCCTGCAGCAGGGGGCGCGGCAGTTGCTTGATGCCAGCGCCCCCGGCGCCGACCCCTGGCCCCGTGACCTGCCTGGCTGGCTGGCGCTGAGCGGCGTCGGCCGCAGCACCGCCGGCAGCATTCTGTCCTCGGCCTTCGATCAACCCTTCGCGATCCTTGACGGCAACGCGGCGCGGGTGCTGGCGCGCCTGATCGCCGCTCCCCGCCCGCCGAAACGGGTGCTCGCCGGGTTCTGGCGGCTGAGCGAGCTGCTGCTCGACCGGCAGCGACCCCGGGCCTTCAACCAGGCTCTGATGGACCTGGGCGCCACGGTCTGCACCCCCCGTTCCCCCGACTGCGGCCGTTGCCCCTGGCGGAACCCATGCGCTGCTTACGCTGCCGGCGACCCCGCCCGCTACCCCGTGAAGGACGCCCCCCGGCCGCTGCCCTTTCAAGTGATCGGCGTGGGGGTGGTGCTGGATGGGCGCGGCCGGGTGCTGATCGATCAGCGCCTGCCGGAGGGGCTGTTGGGGGGGCTGTGGGAATTCCCCGGCGGCAAGCAGGAGCCGGGCGAAGCGATCGCGGCCACCATCGCCCGCGAACTGCGCGAGGAGCTGGCGATCGAGGCGGAGGTGGGCGAGGAGCTGATCACCCTGGAGCACAGCTACAGCCATAAGCGTCTCCGCTTCGTGGTGCATCTCTGCCGCTGGCTGGCGGGAGATCCGCAGCCCCTGGCCAGTCAGCAGGTGCGTTGGGTGGAGCCGGAGGGGCTGGCGGCCTTCCCCTTTCCTGCCGCCAATGCGCGCATCATCGCGGCGCTGCTGGAGCGGCTGGCCGGCGCGGCGCCCGTGGCGGCCTCCGGGCCCACCGGCGAGTGTGGAGAGAACTGAGCGCGAGCCTGCCGTGACGGTGCCTTCCCCTGCCCGGGTGCTCTGCTTCGGCGAAGCACTCGTTGATCGGCTCGGCCCGCCCGGCGGCGATCCGGCCCGCGACACCCCGGTCGACGACAGGCTCGGCGGTGCCCCGGCCAATGTGGCCTGCGCCCTGGCGCGCCTCGGCACCGGCGCCGCGCTGATCGGCCGCCTGGGCGACGACCGCATCGGCGCCGCCTTCCGCGCTCTGTTGCTGGAGCGGGGGGTGGATACCCGTGCGCTGCAGTGCGATCCGCTGCGCCCGAGCCGCACGGTGCTGGTGCGGCGCGATGCCGCAGGTGAGCGCCACTTCGGCGGCTTCGCCGGCGACCGGGGGGAGGGCTTCGCTGATCAGGCGATCGATGCCGCGGCGCTGGCCGGGGCGTTGGCGCCGCTGCTGGCCCAGGCCCGCTGGCTCCTTTGCGGCACGATTCCGCTGGCTTCCGCTGCGGCGGCAGCGGCGCTGCAGGAGCTGCTGCTGGCTGCCGGGGCGCATGGCTTGCCGCTGGCGCTTGACGTCAACTGGCGGCCCACCTTCTGGGGGCTCGGCGCTGAGCAGGGCCCGCCGCCGGCGGTGCGGCAGCGGCTTGAGCCCTTGCTGACGCAGGCGGCCCTGCTCAAGTGCAGCCGTGAGGAGGCCCTCTGGCTGTTCGGCAGCGCCAACGCCACAGTCGTGCGCCGGGCCCTGCCGCAGCGGCCCGCCGTGCTGATCACCGATGGCCCCCAGCCGATCGATTGGGCGGTGGGAGCCTGCGGTGGCCGGCTGCCCTCCGTGGCTGTGGCCACCATCGACACCACCGGTGCTGGTGATGCCTTCCTGGCAGGCCTGCTGCACCAGTTGGTGGGCCGGCCGGGGCTGCTGCAAGAGCCGGTGGTCGTCAGCGCCGTGGAGCAGGTTCTGCGCTTTGCAGCCGCCTGCGGTGCATTGGTTTGCCAGGGTGCCGGCGCCATTGATCCCCAGCCGAGCGAGCAGCAGGTTCTGGCCGTTCTGGGTGAGAGTGCAGCGGGGACCGACGCCCTATGAGCACCCCCCGGGTATGTCGAGCCGGTCAACCTCGATCGGCTGCAGCGCATCCCGGACACGGCCCGGGGCGAAGCTGGAGGTCGCCTACGGTCCGGTTGTTCAAGGAGTTGAGGCCTTCAGGCGGCTGAGTGCGGCGGTCGCAGCACTGCCCGGCGCCTGTCCCCGTCGTGCTGAAGCTCCAGCCGCCAGGCGCCATCGGGCAGCCACGGCAGCCGTTCGGGCCACTCCACCGCCAGCACCGCCCCCAGGGCGCCGGCTTCCTCCTCCTCCTGGGCGAACAGTTCAGCGGCGGCGGCCGGCTGCTCCAGCCGGTAGAGATCCAGATGGACGAGGGCATGGGGCTCGCCGTCAGCGCCCCGGCCGCTGTAGTGCTGGGCCAGGGCGAAGGTGGGGCTCGTGATCGGTTCGTCGATTCCCAGCGCCAGGGCCAGACCCTGCACCAGGCAGGTCTTGCCGGCCCCCAGTTCCCCCTGCAGCAGCAAAGTGGGAGGTGCTGCGCCGCTGGCAGCACCGCCGCCGTTCAACAGCAGCGACGCCAGCTCCCGCCCGAGCGCCGCCGTGGCTGCCGCATCGGCCAGATGGCACACCCGGATCTCAGCAGACTGTTCCATCCCTGTAGATTCCCGTTAAGCGAGCCCGAAGCCTCGGCGTCTCTGCAGATATTTCCACATCCCCAATCCTTCTCCCTTCGGAGCTTCCCCATGCTGGCCACGCCTTCAGCTGCCACGTCCGTTGCGGCTGCCGCCGCAACCGGACTGTCCACCCCGTCGTCGTATGTGATCGCTGATCTCGGCCTTGCCGCCTGGGGCCGCAAGGAGATCGCGATCGCTGAAACCGAGATGCCCGGTCTGATGGCGCTGCGTGAGAAGTACGGCAGCCAGCAACCGCTCAAGGGTGCCCGCATTGCCGGCAGCCTGCATATGACGATCCAGACAGCCGTTCTGATCGAAACCCTGGTGGCTCTCGGCGCTGAAGTGCGCTGGGCCTCCTGCAACATCTTCTCCACCCAGGATCACGCTGCAGCCGCGATGGCGGAAGCCGGCATCCCGGTGTTCGCCTTCAAGGGCGAAACCCTGGATGAATACTGGGCCTTCACCCACCGGATCCTGGAGTGGGCCGACGGCGGCACACCCAACATGATCCTCGACGACGGTGGCGATGCCACCGGCCTGGTGGTGCTCGGCACCAAGGCGGAGCAGGACCCCTCGGTGCTGGACAACCCCGGCAGCGAAGAGGAGATCGCCCTGTTCCAGTCGATCCGTCAACGCCTGGCCGCCCAGCCCGGCTTCTATTCGCGCATCCACGCCCAGATCCAGGGCGTCACCGAGGAAACCACCACGGGTGTGGCGCGTCTCTATCAGATGCAGAAGAGCGGTGAACTGCCGTTCCCTGCCATCAACGTGAACGACTCCGTCACCAAGAGCAAGTTCGACAACCTCTACGGCTGCCGCGAATCCCTGGTCGACAGCATCAAGCGCGCCACCGATGTGATGGTGGCCGGCAAAGTGGCCCTGGTGATCGGCTATGGCGATGTGGGCAAGGGTTCCGCCCAGTCGCTGCGTGGCCTCGGTGCCAGCGTGATGATCGCCGAAGTCGATCCGATCTGCGCGCTGCAGGCGGCGATGGAGGGCTACCGGGTCGTCCGTCTCGACGACGTGGTGGGGGATGTGGACATCTTCGTGACGGCCACCGGCAACTTCCGCGTGATCACCCACGACCACCTGATCCAGATGCGGGATCAGGCGATCGTGTGCAACATCGGCCACTTCGACAACGAGATCGACGTGGCTTCCCTGAAGCAGTACCCCTGGGACAACATCAAGCCCCAGGTGGATCACGTGCTGCTGCCCAGCGGCAACAAGATCATCCTGCTGGCGGAAGGCCGGCTGGTGAACCTGGGCTGCGCCACCGGCCACCCCAGCTTCGTGATGAGCAACTCCTTCACCAACCAGGTGCTGGCTCAGATCGAGCTGTTCACCAAAGGCGACCACTACGGCAAGGAGGTGTACGTGCTGCCCAAGCACCTCGACGAGATGGTGGCCCGCCTCCACCTCGACAAGATCGGCGCCCGACTCACCGAGCTCACCCCCGAGCAGGCCGCCTATATCAACGTGCCGCTGGAAGGCCCCTACAAGTCCGACCACTACCGCTACTGATCCCGCGCCCCACAGTTCCGCGCCCAGCGTTGCTGCTTCGCCGGCAGGCCTGATGGCCTCGCCGGCAAGGCGCTTCCCTGAGCATCGGGCAACCTTCACGTCAGCGTGGAAGACTTTCCCGATCACGAGCCCGCCGGCATGGCCATCGAACTGGTTCAGCAACTGCCCGAGCTGATCGGCTCGGCGGTGGAGGCCAACCCGATGGCCGGTTATGCGGCGATCTTTGCGGCGATGTTCCTCGAGAACCTCTTTCCGCCGATCCCCTCCGAGCTGATCATGCCCCTGGGGGGCTTCTATGTGCAGCAGGGGCAGCTCAGCCTCATTCCGGTGGTGCTGGCCGGATTGCTCGGCACCGTGCTCGGCGCCCTGCCCTGGTATGGGGTGGGGCGGCTGGTGAACGAGGAACGCATCGAGCACTGGCTCTCGCGCCATGGGCGCTGGATCGGCATCAGCCCGCAGGAGCTGCACCGCAGCCGCACCTGGTTCAGCCGCCATGGCACCGCCCTGGTGTTCTGGGGCCGGCTGGTGCCCGGCATCCGCACCTTGATCTCCGTGCCCGCCGGCATCGAGATGATGCCGATGGTGCCCTTCCTGATCTGGACCACGGCCGGCAGCCTGATCTGGACCCTGCTGCTGACAGTGGCGGGCATGCTGCTGGGCGAGGGCTACAGCAACGTCGAGCTGTGGATCGAACCGGTGGCCCGGGTGATCAAGGTGGTGCTGGTGCTCGCCGTGCTGGCCGCCGGCGCCTGGCTGGGGCTGCGCATCTGGAAGAAGCGCCAGGACAGCCACTGAGGCTCAGTCCCTGGGGAAGCCACGCAGGCCGCCCAGCCGCCCAAGACCACCTTCCGGCTGAAGGCAACGCCCTTGCAGGCGGCTCAGAACGGAACTTCCTCGCTGCTCGGCTCGCCACCACCGAAGCCGCCGCCATAGCCGCCGCCCCCGAAACCGCCGCCAGCGCCGCCGCCGTCGTCGTAGGCGCCCTGGTCGGCGTCACGTTTGGAGCCCAGCAGTTCGAGTCGGTCGACCCGCACCACCGGCTTGGTGCGCTCCTCACCGGTGGTGCGGTCGGTCCAGCGGTCGAGCTTGAAGCTGCCGATGATCCCCAGCAACGACCCCTTCTTGACGTAGTCGGCGGCCACCTGGGCCTGCTTGCCCCAGATCTCGAGGTTGAACCAGTCCGGTTCGTCGTCGCGGCTGCGGCGGTTGACCGCGAGGGTCAGGTTGGCGACCACGCTGCCGGATTCGAAGTAGCGCACCTCGGGATCACGGCCGGCACGGCCCACCAGCGTCACGGAATTCACACCCATGGATTGTCCTGTCGTTGAAAAAAGTGGAGTTGTTGAATCAATGATGCGCCCCGTTGCCTCAAGGTGCCGCAGGCCGCTTCTCCCTGAAGGTTCCCCCGTTCCACCCGGATGTACCACCGCCACCGTCGGGGGGGTTGCTGCCAGATCCCGCTCCTATGATCGCAACCGCTCAGGTGCTCCTACGTGTTCTTTCGACGTTTCCAGCTCTCACGCGACATCGGCATCGACCTGGGAACGGCCAACACACTGATGTACGTGTCCGGCAAGGGCATCGTGCTGCAGGAGCCTTCCGTGGTGGCGCTCGATCTTGAGCGGGGTGTGCCCCTGGCCGTGGGGGATGAAGCGAAGCTCATGCTCGGCCGCACCCCGGGCAACATCCGCGCCGTGCGCCCCCTGCGCGACGGAGTCATCGCCGACTTCGACGCCGCCGAGCAGATGATCAAGACCTTCATCCAGAAGGGGAACGAGGGCCGCGGCATCGTGGCGCCCCGTCTGGTGATCGGCATTCCCAGCGGCGTCACCGGCGTGGAACGCCGCGCGGTGCGTGAGGCCGGCCTGGCCGGTGCCCGCGAAGTGCACCTGATCGATGAGCCGGTGGCGGCCGCGATCGGCGCCGGCCTGCCGGTCACGGAGCCGGTGGGCACCATGATCGTCGACATCGGCGGCGGCACCACCGAGGTGGCGGTGCTCAGTCTCGGTGGCACCGTGCTCAGCGAGTCGGTGCGGGTGGCCGGCGATGAGATCAGCGAGGCCATCGGTGTGTACCTCAAGAAGGTCCACAACCTGGTGGTGGGCGAGCGCACCGCCGAAGACATCAAGATCCGCATCGGCTCTGCTTTCCCCGACGACGCCCACGACGAGACCTCGATGGACGTGCGCGGGCTGCACCTGCTCTCCGGCCTGCCCCGCACCATCAACGTGCGCTCCGGCGACATCCGTGAAGCGATGGCCGAACCGCTCAACGTGATCGTGGAGGCGGTGAAGCGCACCCTTGAGCGCACCCCACCCGAGCTCGCCGCCGACATCGTCGATCGCGGCATCATGCTGGCCGGCGGTGGTGCCTTGGTGCGCGGCATCAGCGAGCTGATCAGCCACGAAACCGGGATCCTCACCCACGTGGCCCAGGACCCGCTCCTGTGCGTGGTCAGTGGCTGCGGCCAGGTGCTGGAGGACTACAAGCGCCTGGAGCGCGTGCTCGACACGCCTGACTTCTCCCGTCTGTCCTCCTGAAATCCATGCCGTTCGGGCGCCTGCCGCGCGTCCCCTCGCTGCAACGGGTGATCCAGGCCTGGCCCTGGTGGCTGCTGCTGCTGGCGCTGGTGGGGGTCCGCCTCAGCAAGGGGGCCTTCCTCACGGATGCCTACGCGCTGGTCAGCCGTCCGTTCTGGCCCGGCACGGCCCAGCGCGAGTGGTTGCAGTCAGCCCAGCAGCTCGACCAGCGCAGCCGACTCGCCCAGTTGGAGCAGGACAACCGGCGCCTGCGCACCCTGCTGGGTCTGCAGCGGGCCAACCCCCAGGAGGTCACGGCGGCGGTGATCTCGCGCGAACCCGAGGGCTGGTGGAAGCAGTTGGTGCTCGGCGCCGGTGAGCTTCAGGGGATTCGCCGCGGCGATGCGGTGGTGGGCCCGGGCGGCCTGGTGGGCCGGGTGGCCAGCGTCACCCCCACCACCGCGCGGGTGGCCCTGCTTACCGATTCCTCCAGCCGCATTGGCGTGTGGGTGGGGCGCACCCAGAGCATGGGCCTGCTCACCGGCGTGAACGGCAGCCGGCCCGAGCTGCGTTTTCTGGTGAAGGATCCGCAGGTGCGCCCAGGGGATGTCGTGGTCACCTCGCCGGCCAGCACGCTGGTGCCGCCGGGGATGAGCGTCGGCGTGATCCAGTCGGTGGATGAAAAGGCCGTGCCGGCGCCCACGGCGGTGGTGCAGCTCAGTGCGCCGGTGGAAGCGATCGACTGGGTGCAGGTGCTGGTGCAGCCCCGGCAGGCGGCGCCCTGAATGGTGGGCAAGCTGCACCGCCACCCCTGGTTTGTGGCCAGCGCTCTGCTCGTGCCCTGGCTCACGCTGGCCTCTCCCGCGCTCCTGCGCCTCTCGGGGGCACCACCCAGCTGGGCGGTGCTGTGGCTGCTGCCCTGGGCGATCAGCGATGGGCCGGTCTCCGGTGCCCTGGCCGGGCTTGGGCTGGGGCTGTTGCTCGACGCCCTCACCCTCGATGGCGCCACCCAGATTCCGGCGCTGGTGCTGCTGGGCTGGTGGTGGGGGAGGCTCGGCCGCAAGGGACCGCCGCTCGAGCGCAGCTTCAGCCTCGGGCTGCTGGCCCTGATCGGCACCTTTCTGCTGGGGCTCAGCTTGATCCTGCAGCGGCTGGGCCTACCCCCCCAGCTGCCTCTCGCCGGCAGCCTGCGCACCCTGCTGACCCAGACCCTGCTCACCGGTCTGCTGGCGCCGATGATCTGTTCGCTGCTGCTGTTGCTCTGGCGGCAGCAGAACGCACCATCGAGGGGCTGAAGCGATGCGGGGGCTGACCGAGGGGATCCGGGGGCGCTGGCGGCGGCGTGCCGTGCTGACCCTGCTGGCGGCGGTGCTGGCGGGCTGCGGCGGTCCGCGCAGCCAGGGGCGCCAGCTGAACGTCTGGACGCTCGATCTCTCCCCCAAGTTCGACGCCTACCTCACCGAGGTGATCGCCGCCTGGGAGAAGGAGAACCCGGGCATCACGGTGCGCTGGACCGACATCCCCTGGGGATCGGTGGAGCGCAAGCTGCTGGCGGCGGTCTACGCCCGCACCGCCCCCGACGTGGTGAACCTCAACCCGCTGTTCGCCGCCAACCTGGCCAGCAAGGGGGGGCTGCTCGACCTCGACCCCCTGCTGCCGCCCGGGGCCTCAGAGATCTATCTGCAGCGCATCTGGGCAGCCAGCCGCAACGCGGATGGACAGTTCGCGATCCCCTGGTACCTCACGGCGCGCATCACGCTCGCCAACCGCGACCTGCTGAAGCGGGCCGGATACGCCGACCCACCGCGCCGCTGGGAGGAGGTGCCGGCTTTCGCGGAAGCGGTGAAACGGCGCACCGGCCGCCATGCGCTGTTCGTCACGGTGGTGCCGGATGACTCGGCCGAGCTGCTGGAGTCGATGGTGCAGATGGGTGTGACCCTCACCGATGACCGCCAACGGGCCGCCTTCAACAGCCCGGCGGGTCGGCGGGCCTTCGCCTTCTGGACCGATCTCTACCGCCGTGGCCTGCTGCCGCGTGAAGTGGTGAGCCAGGGCTACCGGCGTGCGATCGAGCTCTACCAGGGCGGTGAGCTGGCGATGCTGGCCAGCGGCGCCGAGTTCCTGCGCAGCATCCAGACCAACGCCCCGGGGATCGCTGCCGTCACCGAACCCCACCCGCCGCTCACCGGCCCCGACGGCACCGCCAACGTGGCGGTCATGAACCTGGCGGTTCCGCGCCAGAGCGCCATGCCCAAGGAAGCGGTGAGCTTTGCCCTGTTCCTGACCAACGCCAGCAATCAGGCCCGCTTCGCTGAGCAGGCGCGGGTGCTCCCCTCGGCCCGGCAGGCGCTCACCACGATCGAGCAACAGCTGCGGCGGGACACGCCTGCCGATCCCCAGCAGGCGCTGGTGCATGCGGCACGCCTGGAATCAGCTGAAACGCTGGGGCGGGCACGGGTGCTGGTGCCCGCCAACCCCGGCGTGAAGCGGCTGCAGGCGATCATCTACCGCCAGCTCCAGCGCGCCATGCTTGGCCAGATCAGCAGCGATGCGGCCGTGCTGGCGGCGGAGCGGGAATGGAACCTCTACGCGGAAGGTCGCTGGCCCTGAGCCCTGGCCTCGCCGTGCGGCGTGGCGACCGCGCCGCACGGCGAGGCCACCGATGGGCTTGGTGAGAATGGTGCTGACGGGTGGCTGCCGGCGCCGCTGCAACTATTGAAAAATCATTAAGTCTTGGCGCTGCTACTCCCTGACGTGCGCCTTCTGCTCTCCATGCGTACAAGCTGACAGGTAGGGTGATTTTTCTTCACGACTGTTCCTGTGATGCCACTGGACACGCAGCCTCGGCAAGCCAAGGCGGAGGCGGTGGTTCAGGACACGCGGACAGCACCCAAGGCCACCCTGCTCGTCGTCGACGACGAGGCCGCCGTGCGCCGCGTGCTGGTGATGCGCCTGCAGCTCGCGGGCTACCGCGTCCTCTGCGCCGAGGATGGAGAGGAGGCCCTCACCCTGTTCCATCAGGAGCAGCCCGACCTCGTCGTGCTCGACGTGATGCTGCCGAAGCTGGACGGCTTTGCGGTATGCCGGCGCCTGCGGGCCGAATCCTGCGTGCCGATCATCTTCCTCTCGGCTCTTGATGCGATCGCCGAGCGGGTGGCCGGCCTTGATCTCGGTGCCGACGACTACCTGCCCAAGCCGTTCAGCCCCAAGGAACTCGAAACCCGCATCTCCACGATCCTGCGGCGGGTGGGGCGTGGATCCGCCAACAGCGAACCCCGCGACATCCCCGCCGGCCAGGGTGTGATGCGCATCGGAGACCTGGTGGTGGACACCAACCGCCGTCAGGTGACCCGCGCCGGTGAGCGCATCGGCCTCACCTACACCGAATTCAGCTTGCTGGAGCTGCTGTTCCGCGAGCCCGGCCGGGTGGTGCCGCGCGCCGAGATCCTTGAGCAGCTGTGGGGCTACCCGCCGCGCCGCGCCGCGGATCTGCGCGTCGTGGATGTGTATGTGGCTCGCCTGCGCGGCAAGCTCGAACCCGACCCCCGCAACCCCGAGCTGATCCTCACCGTGCGCGGCACCGGCTACGCCTCGCAACGGATGATCGATCCCCTGGTCGCCGTCACCGCTTAGGCCCACCGCCTGCGCTCCTGCAGGATGGTCCCTTCCGTCCCCTGTTCGTCGCCTTGCCGGAGCACCCCGTCAACCGCCTGGAGCAGGCCCGCTTCGAGAAGGGCCAGGCCCTGGCGGCCCTCGGTCAGGGCCCCTATGCCCTGCGCTTCGAGCCCAGCCACCGCACTGCCGCCCTGCAGCAGGAGCACGCCGACCTGCCCAACGGCGAGGAGCGTGCCGTGGCCGTGGCCGTGGCCGGCCGGGTGATGACCCGCCGGGTGATGGGCAAGCTCGCTTTCTTCACCCTGGTGGATGAAAGCGGCCCGATTCAGCTGTTCATCGAGAAGGCCCACCTGCTGGCGGCCTTGCCCGAGCAGCCCGAGGCCTTTGCTCAGATCACCTCGCTGGTGGATGCCGGCGATCTGATCGGTGTGCACGGCACGCTGCGCCGCACCGATCGGGGTGAGCTGTCGGTGAAGGTGACGGCCTGGGACATGCTCTGCAAGTCGTTGCAGCCCCTGCCCGATAAATGGCATGGCCTGGCGGATGTGGAGAAGCGCTACCGCCAGCGCTATCTCGATCTGATCGTTTCGCCGCACACCCGCGAAACCTTCCGCCGCCGTGCCCGTCTGGTGAGCGGCATCCGCCGCTGGCTCGATGCCCGCGACTTCCTCGAAATCGAGACGCCGGTGCTGAATCTGGAGGCCGGTGGCGCCGACGCCCGCCCCTTCTGCACCCACCACAACGCCCTCGATCTGCCGCTGTTCCTGCGCATCGCCACCGAGCTGCATCTCAAGCGGCTGGTGGTGGGTGGCTTCGAGCGGGTCTACGAACTGGGCCGCATCTTCCGCAACGAAGGCATCAGCACACGCCACAACCCCGAATTCACTTCGGTGGAGGTGTATCAGGCCTATGCCGATTACACCGACATGATGGCGCTCACCGAGCAGATGATCGCGGACGTCACCGAGCAGGTGTGCGGCACCACCGCCCTCACGTATCAGGGCGTGGCGATCGATCTCACGCCCCCCTGGCGCCGGGCCACCATGCACGAGCTGGTGGAGCAGGCCACCGGGCTCGATTTCAACGGCTTCGCCAGCCGTGAGCAGGCCGCCGCCGCCATGGCTGCCGCTGGGCTGGAGGTGCCCGCCGCCGCTGACAGCGTGGGTCGTCTGCTCAACGAGGCCTTCGAACAGCGGGTGGAAGCCAGCCTGATCCAGCCCACCTTTGTGCTCGATTACCCGGTGGAGATCTCACCGTTGGCGCGCACGCACCGCAGCAAGCCCGGCCTGGTGGAGCGTTTCGAGCTGTTCATCGTGGGCCGTGAAACCGCCAACGCCTTCAGCGAGCTGATCGATCCCGTCGATCAGCGCCGGCGCCTGGAGGCCCAGCAGGAGCGTCGCCTCGCCGGCGACCTGGAGGCGCAGGGGGTGGATGAGGATTTCCTCCAAGCTCTTGAGGTGGGCATGCCCCCCACCGGCGGGTTGGGCATCGGCATCGACCGGTTGGCCATGCTGCTCACCGACAGCCCCAGCATCCGTGATGTGATCGCCTTCCCGCTCTTGCGTCCAGAGGCCGGTTCCACTGGAGCTTGAAGGGCAAAGTGGATAATGGGGTCACGTTGGCACTGACCTTGGCCCATGAGCGGTGAGCGCGTTGGATTCCGCTTCAAGCACGCAGATGCGGTGGTCAAGCGCAACCCTCAGGGCCGCTCCCGTCGCGGTTGGGTGATGGAGCCGGTGGAGCAGACCACCAGCCGCGGCACCAAGATGCCGGCTTACAGGATCCGTTGGCGCGACAGTGAACGCCCGGAGATCGTGCTCCAGCACATGCTGATCGCCGATCCCGATCCCACGCCGCCGCCCGAAGGTGTGAGCCTGGTGCCACCGGCGCCAAAGAAGTAGCTGCTGCCCGGTTTGTTGCATCCGGTCCGGATGCGCTTCTGGCAGCAGGGTGCGCCGCCGCAAGCCCGTCTGCGCCCCATCCCGGCCATCAACTCCAGCCCCGCAGCCGGTACACCAGCAGCCCCAGGTGCTCCTTGAGCGCCTGGGTGGTGAGCTGCAGGGCGCCCGCTTCGGGCAGCAGCTCGATCAGCAGTGAGGCGGCGGTCGGGCTTCCGGTTGCGCTGCGGGCCGGCAGCAGGTAGTCGCAGGCCACCGGCACCACCTGGAGCCCTGAGCGGCGCTGAAACGTGGCCAGCGAGCGGGGCATGTGCATCGCGCTGGTGACCAGCAGCACTGAACGCCAGCCCCGGGCCCGGCCGATCGCACGCAGTGCCAGGGCCTCTTCCGCGGTGGTGCGGGCCTGATCGCTGAGCAGCAGGCGCCCCTCCGGCACGCCGAGCTCCAGTGCCAGCCGCCGCGCCGTTTCAGCCTCCGCCGGTGCCGGGTTGGCGCTGCGGAAGGTCACCCTGCCGCCGCTCAGCAGCAGCAGCGGCGCCTTGCCGGCCTGCAGCAGCCGCACGCCGGTGAGCAGGCGGTCGCCCGCCTCGTTCACCTCCACGCTGGTGCGGGGCGCCAGCTGGGGCTGCAGGCCGCCGCCCAGCACGATCACGGCGTCGGCGGTGGGAAGCGGGCTGGGGGTGAGGGCGGCGCTGCGTTCCTCCAGGCTCCAGACCAGCTGCCGGGCCGTGAACGGCAGGGCACTGATCCACAGCAACGCCAGGCTGCCGCCACTCAGCCAGGGGCTCCAGCGGCGGCGGCGCCCCGCCAGGGCGATCGCCTGCAGGCCGATGGCCAGCCCCAGCGGGTAGAGCAGCAGCGGCAGCAGCTTGGAGAGAAGGAATCCCATGGCGGCCGGCTCAGACCGGCGGGGTGCCGTGGCGGAGGCGCAGCTCCTCCAGCTCCTGCTGCGCCTCAAACGCCGACCAGGCGGCTTCCAGCTCGATCGGATCGAGCGGCGTGGTGGGGGAGGAAGCTGCCGCCGCTGCTGCTCCTGCGGCCTCTGCCTGGCTGCCCGGGGTCGCTCCAGCTGGGCCCGGCCCGCGTTCCCCCGACCCAGCTTGCGCAGGCGCGCCTGAGGCTGCGGCGGTGGCCGCCTGTTGCTCCTGCTCCCGTTGCAGGGCCGCCAGGTCGGCGTCCAGGCGGCGGAACTCCTCGCCCAGGCTGCTGAGGGCCTGCCAGCGGTCGCGGCCCAGAGCCATCAGCTGCCGCAGCCGGGCTTCGGCCTGGTCGGCCAGCGCGCTGGCGCCGGCGGCCCGGGCCCGCTCCACCCGCCCCTGCCACTGGGTGATCTCGGTGGCCAGCTCCAGCAGGGCGCGCCGCAGCCGTTCCGCCTCCGCCTGCACCTCCAGCTGCCGCCGCTTCAGCCGCTGCTGCCGTTCCCGCTGCTCCTCCTCCACCAGCAGCTGCCGCTGCTCGGGGCGGCTGCTGAGGAACGCCTCCAGTTGCTGCTCCAGCTGCGCCTCCAGCTGCTCGAACCAGCTGCCGCTCATGGCCGCTGCCCCCGCCACGACCCACCCTTCATTCCGGTGCCCGCGTGATCAGCGGCGCCTCGATCTCTTCCTGCAGCGGCGTGATCGCGCCATCGCGGGAGCGCAGCAGCAGCTGGGTGAGGCGGGCGATCGCCCCTTCGCCCAGGTCTTCGCTGCCGATGCGATCGAAGGCCTGGCGGTAGAGCTCCTCGAGCTCGGCGATCAACTGCTCGCGCGTGGTGCGCATCGCCTTGCGTTGGTCTTCCCGGCTCATCGGCTGGCCTCGACTGGTTCAAGTCTGCCTGGCGCCTGCGGAGCGAGCAGGTGCAGGCTGAAGCTCTCGCCGGGATCGGCCCAGCGCGCCTGGGCCCGCCAGCCGGCCGCGGCCGCCAGGGCGGTGAAGGCCGCGGGGTCGTACTTGTGGCTGTGCTCGGTGACCAGCGCCTCGCCGGCGGCGAACGGCCAGCGCCGGCCCGCCACGTCCACCACCTGGTGGCAGGTGCTCACCAGCGCCATCTCGATGCGGCTCTGCTGCGGCTGCCAGCGGGCGCGGTAGCGGAAGCGCTCCGGCACGAAGTTGCCCCCCAGCTCCCGGTTGAGCCGCACCAGCAGGTTGCGGGCAAAGGCGGCCGACCAGCCCGCGGCATCGTCGTAGGCGGCCTCCAGCTGGGCCGCGGCGCGGGGTTGGTCGATGCCGATCAACAGACGACCCTCGGGCCCCAGCAGCCGGGCGAACTGACGCAGCAGGGCCACCGCTTCGCTGGGGGCGAAGTTGCCGAGCGAGCTGCCCGGGTAGAAGCCCAGCAGCCGCTGGCCATCGAGCAGGGGGTGGGCCGGCAGGGTGAGCAGCTGGCTGTAATCGCAGCAGATGCCGAGCACGGGAATGGCCGGATGGCGGGCCTGCAGTGCCCGGCAGGCACCGGCGAGGTGCTCGGAGCTGATGTCGAGCGCCACATAGGCCGGGGGTGCCAGGGCCTCCAGCAGCGGCGACACCTTGCGGGCGCTGCCGGCGCCGAATTCCACCGGCACGCCGGCGCCGAGCGCCGCCGCCATCGCCGGCGCCTCCCGCTCCAGCAGGGCGGTTTCGGTGGCGGTGAGTGCGTATTCCGGCTGCTCGCAGATGCGGTCGAACAGGCGCGAGCCCTCGGCGTCGTAGAGGAACCAGGCGGGCAGCTGGCGGGGGCTGCGCGACAGGCCCTCCACCACCAGCCGCCGCATGTCGGCGGCGACGGGATGGAGGTCGAGCAGGTCGACGGCGGCCGTCCCGCGCTGCAGAGCGGCGGAGGGGGCGCTCATCGGCCGTCCCGGGCGAGGCGCAGGCCGCCGGCCAGCCAGCGGCTCGCGGGCGGAAAGAAGTTGCGGTAGGTGAGGCGGCCGTGGCCCGGCGGTGTGAGGAAACTGCTGCCGCGCAGGACCATCTGGGAACTCATGAATTTGCCGTTGTATTCGCCCACCGCTCCGGCGGCGGGCCGGAAGCCCGGATACGGACGGTAGGGGCTGGACGTCCACTGCCACAGCACCCCCTGCAGGGCTTCCAGCCCGCCGCTGCCGCCCGCCGGGGGTGGCGTGGCGGCGGCCACTTCCCACTCCGCTTCGCTCGGCAGGCGGGCCTCGGCCCAGCGGGCATAGGCGTCGGCTTCGAACCAGCTGAGGTGCCGCACGGGCGCGGCCGGGTGCAGGGGGCGCCGCCCCGCCAGCGTGAACTCCCACGACCAGCCCTCGGGGGCGCCGCTGCCGCGCCAGTAGCGGGGCGCCTGCCAGCCGCGCTGCTGACAGACCTGCCAGCCCTCGCTCATCCACAGCTCCGGCCGCCGGTAGCCGCCCGCGGCGATGAAGGCGGCGTACTCCCCGTTCGACACCAGCCGGGGGGCCAGCGCGAAGGGTTCGAGCCACTGGCGGTGACGGGGGCTTTCGTTGTCGAAATGGAAGGCGCCGGAGGGGCCCTCGGGGCCGGCGCCAGCCTCGGCGTGACCGATCTCCACCAGCCCTCCCGGCCAGTGCAGCCAGGCGGACGCGGGCGGGTTGGGGGTGCTGGTGGGGGCGGCGTCGGCGGCGGCCACCAGCGTTTCGTAGGTGGCTTCGGCACCCCGGCCCGAGGGCTCCACCGCCGGCTCCAGCGGGTTGCGGCTGAAGCCGTCGAGCAGATCCATCAGCAGCAGCTCCTGGTGCTGCTGCTCGTGCTGCAGACCCAGCTCCAGCAGCTCCCACAGCGGCGCCGCCGCCGTGGCGGGCCCGGCGCTCAGCTGCTCCACCAGGGCCTCCAGCCCCGCATCGACGCGCCGCCGCCAGGCGAGCACCGCCGCCAGGGGTGGCCGGCTCAGCAGTCCCCGCTGCGGCCGGGGGTGGCGCGCCCCGATCGCGTCGTAATAGGAATTGAACAGGAAGCTCCAGCGGCTCTCTACCGGCTCATGACCCGGCAGGTGGGGCGTGAGCAGGAAGGTGTCGAAGAACCAGGTGGTGTGCCCCAGGTGCCACTTGGGCGGGCTGGCGTCCGCCATGCCCTGCAGGCACAGATCTTCCGGCTCCAGCTCCGCGATCAGCGCCTCGCTGTGGGCGCGCACGGCATGAAGCCGCCGCAGCAGGGCCTCGGTGGGGGCGGCGGAGGCCATGGCCAGAGGGCTGCTCGCCTGAGGCTAGAAGGAATCGGCCGTCAGGGCTGCCGCCCCTACGATCATCGCCAGAGCGATTTCTTCTCCCACAGGCGCGATGGGCAGCACCGCCGGTTCGATCAGCAGCGGCAGGGCCATGGCCGTCGCCCGGGCGGGAACCACCCAGGGCTTCGTCGGTGCGGTGGGCAACACCCCGCTGATCCGGCTGGGGCTGCTCAGCGAGCTCACCGGCTGCGAGATCCTCGGCAAGGCCGAGTTCATGAACCCCGGCGGATCGGTGAAGGACCGCGCTGCCCTGGGCATCCTGCTGGAGGCGGAAGCCAGCGGCGCCCTCGGCCCGGGCGGCACCGTGGTGGAGGGCACCGCCGGCAACACCGGCATCGGCCTCACCCACCTCTGCAATGCCCGCGGCTACAAGGCTCTGATCGTCATCCCGGACACCCAGTCGGCCGAGAAGATCGGCCTGCTGCGCAGCCTCGGCGCCGAGGTGCGCACGGTGCCGGCGGTGCCGTACCGCGATCCCAACAACTACGTGAGGCTCTCGGGACGCATCGCCGCCGAAACGCCCGGTGCCGTCTGGGCCAATCAGTTCGACAACCTGGCCAACCGCCGCGCCCACTACGCCAGCACCGGTCCGGAGATCTGGGAGCAGACGGGCGGCCGCATCGACGCCTGGGTGTCGGCCACGGGCACCGGCGGCACCTACGCCGGCGTGGCCCTCTTCCTCAAAGAGCGCTCCTCCCAGGTGCGCTGCGTGCTGGCCGATCCCCACGGCAGTGCCCTCTACAGCTGGGCCACCGCCGGGGCGCTGCAGGCCGAAGGCACCTCCATCACCGAGGGGATCGGCAACACCCGCGTCACCGCCAATCTGGAGGGTGCCCCGATCGATGACGCCGTGCGCATCGACGACCAGGCCGCGCTCGACACCATCTACCAGCTGCTTTGGCGCGAAGGTCTGTTCATGGGCGGCTCGGTGGGCATCAACGTGGCCGCGGCGGTGGAGACCGCCCGGCGCCTCGGTCCGGGCCACACGATCGTGACCGTGCTCTGCGACGGCGGCGACCGCTACCGCTCCCGCCTCTACGACGCCGACTGGCTGGCCGGCCGCGGCCTGCGCCAGCCCGAACGGGGCTTGCTGGATGGCGTCCCGCAGGACCGGCCCACCCATGGCTGACCAGCCCGGGGCGGCCGCCGGTGCGGTGATCGCCGATCGCTACCGCCTGGAGATGGAGGTGGCCAGCGGTCCTCAGGGGGTGCTGTGGCGCGCCAGTGATCTGCTGGCCGGCGAGGCGCCCGTGGCCCTGCGGCAGCTGGGGCCCGGTTTCGATCAGGCCGGGGCGCGGGCGGGCTGGAGCCGCCTGCAGGCCCTGCTCCACCCCCAGGTGCCCCGCTTCGGGGAAACGATCCAGCGGGACGGCCAGCTCTGGCTGGTGCGCGAGTGGCAGGACGGGCGCACCTACCAGGAGCTGCTGGAGGCGCGGCGGGGTCGCCAGCTGGTGTTCGGCCCCGGTGAGGTGCTGCTGCTGCTGCGCCAGCTGCTGCCGGTGCTGGCGGTGCTGCACGGCCAGGAGATCTGCCACGGCGATCTCACCCCCGCCAACCTGCTGCGCCGTGACCGCGACGGTCTGCCGGTACTGCTCGACATCGGCTGGACCGGCCCCGGCCAGGCCGCCGCCGGCGCCACCCCGGGCTATGCGCCGCCGGAGCAGGTGGCCGGCGCTCCGCTGCTGCCCTGGATGGACCTGCACGGCCTGGGGGTGGTGGCGCTGGTGCTGCTCAGCGGTGAGGATCCCGCCGCCCTGCTCGATCCGGTGAGCCTGGCCTGGCGCTGGCCCGACGGCCTCAGCCTCGACCCACCGTTCCGCGCCGCCCTGGAGCGGCTGATCAGTGCCGATCCCACCGCCCGCTTTGCCAGCACGCCGCAGGCCCTCGTTGCCTTCCAGGCGCTGCCGATGCCGGAAAGCACGGGCCCGGTGGCCCGCGCCGATCGCACCCTGATGCTCGTGCCCCCCGCCGCCGTTTCGCCGGGACTGGCCGGCATCGACGCTGCGGACCCTGCGCCTGCCGAGCAGGCCGCTGCCTCCACCACCAACTCTGCAGCCGCCCCCCTCACGGCCGCGCCGGCCACTGCGGCTGAAGCACCGGCTCCCGAGCCCCGGGTCGTGGAGCGGCGGCCACCGCCACCGCCCATGCCGCCGCTCAGCCGGCAGCAGCAGAAGGAGGAGGCGGTGGAAGGGCGGCTCTGGCCGGTGGTGGTGGCCCTGGTGGTGTCGGCTGTGGTGGGCATCACCGCGGGCTGGTGGCTGCTGGGCCGCGGTGATGCCCCCGCCAATCGCCCGGCTGAACAGCCCCGCGAGCTCACCGCCAGCCTCCCCCCCGGTGAGGTCGATCAGCGCCAGCAGTTGCTGAACCGCCTGCGGGCGCTGCAGATCAACCGCAGCTGGTTCCTGCGGTTGGTGGACGCCAACCTGCTGGCCCAGTTCCCCGAGCGTGGCGGCCGTCTGCCCAACGACTCGATCGAGGACGCCCCCCTGCGCAAGGTGTGGAACGGCCTGGCGGAGGAATGGCTGGCCCGGGTGGAGCAGCTGCCGCCGCCGCTCCGTCGCAGGTTGGGCTCTTTTTCCACCGCCGACTGGGAGGCCCGCCAGCGTCAGCTCGCCGCCCAGGGGGTGAGTTCGCCGGTGCTGCGCCAACTGATTTCCGGCAATGCCCAGGCGTTGCTTCCCGGCCGTGCCGGCGCCGACATCCCCGCCGAGCCCTTCCGCCAGCTCTGGTATGCCGCCGGCGAGCAGACGCTGGAAACCCTGCAGATCGAACCGATCCAGGCCACAGCGGGCGAGGTGAAGGCCCTCTCCGCTTCGCTCGGCGCCGGTGGGGCGCGGTTGTTCCCGATCCGGCTGTCGGCGGGGTACCGGCTGGTGCTCGGTGTCAACGGCTCGCCGTTGATGCAGATGAGCGTCTACAACGCTGCCGGCAGCCTGCTGGAGCCGAAGGGCCCGCTGCGGGTGGTGACCCTGCCGCCGGTGCCGGGCACCGAAGTGCAGCTGCTGGTCACCAACGACGGTGTGGCCCCGGCGATGATCACCCTGTCGTTGCGCGCCGATGCGCCGCCGCCGGAGCCGCCCCAGCCGCCGCCCACCGACCCCGGCGACACCACGGCGCCGCCGCCCGCTGAGCCGGTGACGCCACCCGCCATCCCAACCCAGCCCCCTGTGGCGCCCTCCGCACCCACGACGCCGCCGCCCGTGACGCCTGACACGCCTGCTTCGCCGTGAGCGCCGCCGCCCCACCCGTCGCGGTCGCCCTGCTCTCCGGCGGCCTCGATTCGGCCACCGCTGCGGCCCTGGCGATCGAAGCGGGCTACCACGTGATCGGCCTGTCGCTCGATTACGGCCAGCGTCACCGTCAGGAGCTGGCCGCGGCCGCCGCCCTGGCGACCGACCTGGCCCTGGCGGAGCACCACACCCTGGCGGTGAACCTGGCGTCCTGGGGCGGCTCAGCCCTCACCGATGCCGCCATGGCGCTGCCGGTGGCCGGTGTGGAGGAGGGGGTGATTCCTACCACCTACGTGCCAGGCCGCAACACCGTGTTCATCGCCCTCGGCCTGAGCCTGGCTGAAGCGCGCGGGGCCGAGCGGCTGGTGCTGGGGGTGAACGCCATCGACTACTCCGGCTATCCCGATTGCCGCCCCGATTACCTCGCCGCCTTCCAGCAGCTGGCTGATCTGGCCAGCAAGAGCGGCCGCGAAGGCCACGGCGCCCGGCTGTGGGCGCCCCTGGTGACGTGGAGCAAGACCCGGATCGTGCAGGAGGCGCTGCGTCTGGGCGTGCCGATCGCCCGCACCTGGAGTTGCTACGCGGGCGGCGCCCGGCCGTGCGGGCGCTGCGACAGCTGCCGCATCCGCGATGCCGCCCTGAGGGAGGCGGGCCGCCCGGACCTGGCCAGCGATGGAGGCGGCAGCTGGGGCGGGCCGTCGGCATGACGCCGGGTTCCGGGGCTCAGCCGCCGCTGCTGCGCCGCTCACTGCCGTGGCGCGACCCCTGGGAGGTGGCCCTCGCCCTGGCCGCCGCGGGCAGCGGCGATGGCCTCGCCTGGCTCGATGGCGATGGCAGTGCGCTGGGGCGTTGGGGCTTCCTGGGCGTGGCTCCTCTGGAGCAGGTGGTGTGCCGGGGGCTGCCGGGTGAGCCGGAAGCCGCCGATCCGTTCGTGGCCCTCGCGCGCCTGCGGGAACGGCCAGGCAGCTGGTTCGGCTGGCTCGCCTACGAGGCCGGGGCGTGGGTGGAGCCGGCCGCCCACTGGCGCTCGCCCGATACGGCCCTGCTCTGGGCAGGCCGCTACGACCCCGTGCTGCGCTTCGATCTGCAGGAGCGTCGTCTGGAGCTGGAAGGGGTGGATCCCGCCCGGCTGACGGCAATGGCAGAGCGGCTCGCGGCTCTGGTGCCGGCGGCCGACACGCCTGCTGGCTCAGCTGCTGACCCGGCTGAAGGCCCTGCGCCCGGCAGCGGGGCCGGTGTGGCCGCAGAACACTGGCACTGGCACACCGATCCCGCCACCTTCGCCCGCCAGGTGACCGATCTGCGCCGCTGGATCGCTGCCGGGGATCTGTTCCAGGCCAACCTCACCGCCTGCTGTGAGGCCAGCCTGGCTGCGCCCCCCGACCCGCTGGCCCTGTACGGCCGGCTGCGCCGCTCCTGCCCGGCGCCCTTTGCCGGCCTCCTGGTGGCAGGCGACGAGGCGGTGCTCTCGGCGTCCCCGGAACGCTTTCTGCGGGTGAGCGCCACCGGCTGGGTGGAAACCCGGCCGATCAAGGGCACCCGCCCGCGCCATGGCGATCCGGAAGCCGATGCCGCCGCCGCCGCCGAGCTGATCACCAGCCCCAAGGACCGCGCCGAGAACGTGATGATCGTGGACCTGCTCCGCAACGACCTCGGCCGGGTGTGCGTGCCGGGCTCGATTCAGGTGCCCCAGTTGGTGGG
Source organism: Synechococcus sp. L2F (assembly GCF_024345695.1). NCBI lineage: Bacteria > Bacillati > Cyanobacteriota > Cyanophyceae > Synechococcales > Synechococcaceae > Synechococcus > Synechococcus sp. L2F. The sequence continues at coordinate 675,201 of NZ_JAGQBP010000002.1, forward strand.
GCTGGAAAGCTACCCGCACGTGCACCACCTCACCTCGGTGGTGGAGGGGCAGCTGCGCGCCGACTGCAGTGTGGTGGAGCTGCTGCGCGCCTCCTGGCCGGGTGGCTCGATCAGCGGCGCCCCCAAGGTGCGGGCCTGCGAGCGCCTGAGCGAACGGGAGCCCGTGCCCCGAGGCCCCTACTGCGGCGCCCTGTTCCGCTTCGGCGCCGATGGCAGCTTCGACAGCAACATCCTGATCCGCAGCCTGATGCTGCGGGGGCGGCGCCTGCGCGCCCATGCCGGCTGCGGCATCGTGGCCGACTCCGACCCGGCGGCGGAGGCCGAGGAGCTGCTCTGGAAGCTGGGCCCGCTGCTGGCGGCCGTCGCGCCAGGCCCCGCAGCTGGAGGGTGCTGATGCAGGCGATCGCCTGGATCGAGCCCAGCGGCGCTCCGGGGGCGCCGGGGCTCTGGGGAGCACCGGCCGAGCTGGCCCTGCCCCTGGCCGATCGGGGGCTGCAACTGGCCGACGGCCTGTTCGAAACCCTGCTGGTGGAAGCGGGGCAGCCGCTGCTGCTGAGCGCCCACCTGCAACGCTGGTCGCAGAGCGCCGCCCTGCTGGGCATGGAGCCACCCCCCGGCGATGAGCGGGTGCGCGCCCTGCTGGCGGAGGCGGTGTCCCGCAGCGGCATCCACACCGGCGCGCTGCGCCTGAACTGGAGCCGCGGCGCGCCGGCGGTGGAGGCTGGCGCTGGTGGGGCGACGGGGCCGCGGGGTGTGGAACTGCCGGCCCCCGGTGCCCCATCACTGCAGCCCCGCTTCTGGCTGCAGCTCACGGCCGCGGCGCCGCAGTTCGACCCCGTGCCGGTGATTGTCAGCCGCAGGGAGCGGCGCAACGCCTCCAGCCTGCTGAGCCGCTGCAAAACCTTCGCCTACGGGCCCGCCATCGAGGCGCGGCGTGAGGCCCGGGCCGCCGGCGCCGCCGATGCCCTGCTGGAGAGCACGGCTGGCGGCCTCTGCTGCGCCACCACGGCCAACCTGCTGGTGCGGCGTGACGGCCAGTGGTTCACACCGCCCCTGGCCAGCGGCTGCCTGCCGGGGGTGATGCGGGGCCGCGCCCTGGCGCTGGGCCTGGTCCGCGAAGGTCCCTGTCCTCTGGGCCCAGGCAGTGCCGTGCTGCTGATCAACAGCCTCGGCTGCCGTCCGGCCTTGAGTGTGAACGGTTCCCCGCAGCCGCTGGAGCCGGAGCCGGAAGCGTTCTGGCGCCGGCTGCTGGCAGCTGGGTGACCTTCGCCGCCGCCGGCCACCGCCGCCATGGGCGGCGAGCCTATGTTCTGAGGCTTCACGGTGCAGAGCTGGGTGATGGGGTTGGCGTCCGGACGGGCCTGGAGCGCAGCGGCAGCGATGGTGGTGGCGGCTTTGAGCCTGAGTGCCTGCCGCACGGCTCCCCTCGAAACACCCGCTCAGCAGGCCGAGATCGGCGATCTGCTGGTGCGGGCGGGCACCGCCAATGTGACCCTGGCCAAGGCCTTCGTGCCAGGTCTGCCCAACGGCCTCTACAAAGGCGTCGTGCGCGTGCAGACGGAGGGGCAGCCCGACAGCAGCGCCAGGCTGTATCAGGTCAATGCGGTCTGCAGCCTCGAGAACGAGCCGAACTGGCCAACGTATGACAACATTTATGGCAATGAACTGAACGATCTCGCCGACGCTGGAAAGTTTTCCACCGCTACGCGTTGGCAGATTCTTTATCATTTCGATGGTGGTGTTGACAGCACGGGAGTGCTCTCGCGTCAAGCCTGGACCGATCGCCTCAAGGACAATCTCTGCCGCCGCGGCACCTTCAACGACAGCACGGCGCGGCCAGCGACATAACGGATCGGCTCTGCAGATCCTGCCGCCGCTGTGTGCTGTGTTGCTGTGGCATGCACGCCTGTGTTGCCGCAGCCAAACTGGGTGGGTCTGGTAGCCGATGACACTTCCGCGAATCCACCTGTGGATTTCGATGGAGATGAAACCACGCCTCGTTTGCGATGCCAAAAACGCTGTTCAAGGTTGATCTCACCAAGCCGATGGATCAACAGGACATGCCGGGCCACAACCGCTGGCATCCCGATATCCCCGCCGTCGTTTCTGTCAACCCCGGTGAGGTTTTCCGGATCGAATGCAAGGACTGGACGGATGGCCAGATCAAGGACAATGACGACCCCCAGGATATCGCTGATGTGAACCTGGAAGTGGTGCACGTGCTCAGCGGCCCGATCTGGGTGAATGGAGCTCAACCTGGCGATATTCTTGTGGTTGACATCCTTGATGTGGGTGCGCTGCAGGGAGATGAGTGGGGCTTCACCGGGATTTTTGCCAAAGAGAATGGCGGCGGCTTCCTCACCGATCACTTCCCCAAGGCAGCCAAAGCGATCTGGGATTTCGAAGGCATCTACACCTCATCGCGCCATATCCCCGGTGTGCGTTTCGCCGGCATCACCCACCCCGGCCTGATCGGTTGTGCGCCCTCCCACGAGCTGCTGCGGGAATGGAACCGCCGCGAAACCGAGCTGGTGAACACGGCCCCGGATCGGCGCACCTATGGCGCCGGCCTCTCCGGCAGCGAGCCCGTGCTGGCGGCCCTGCCCAACCCCAACAGCGCCATCCTCGGCACGCTGCCCAGCGCCGATTTCGAGCGTGTGGCCAACGAAGCGGCCCGCACCGTGCCGCCCCGTGAGCACGGCGGCAACTGCGACATCAAGAACCTCACCAAGGGCACCCGCATTTACTTCCCCGTGTATGTGGAAGGCGCCAAGCTCTCGATGGGCGATATCCACTTCTCCCAGGGCGATGGGGAAATCTCCTTCTGTGGCGCGATTGAAATGTCGGGCTACCTCGATCTGCATGTGGAGATCATCAAAGGTGGCGTCGAAAAGTATGGGATGGTCAATCCCATGTTCAAGACCAGCCCGGTGGAGCCCCACTTCACCGACTATCTGGTGTTCGAAGGCATCTCCGTGGATGAATTCGAAGGCAAGCAGCACTACATGGACGTGCACATCGCCTACCGACGCGCCTGCCTGAACGCCATTGAGTATCTCAAGCGCTTCGGCTACACCGGTGAGCAGGCCTACCTGCTGCTGAGCTGTGCGCCGGTGGAGGGCAGGATCAGCGGCATTGTGGACATTCCCAATGCCTGCTGCACCCTGGCGATTCCCACCTCCATCTTCGACCAGGACATTCTTCCCTGTTGATGGCCCGCAAGGGGCCACCGCCGCCTCTGCCTCGGCAAGGTGGGTGTTCGGTGGCTCCACGCCGGCTCCACGTCATGGCTCCCTCCCCCTCTGCTGGCCGTGGTTGTCGCCAACGTTGTTGGTGACGGCTACGGCCATCCCTGCGGGCCGCCGCCTCCCCTGTCGCTGTCGGCTCCAACTCCCATCAGCGCAGCAGGGTTGTTGCGGGAATCACTCGGTTCTTTGAAAACGACCCGCCAGCTGGTGCTCCCTGTTTTTCTCCTCTTCTCCATGCCTGTCTACGAATTCAGCTGCACCTCCGGCTGCGACAACTACGAGGTGTGGCGCAGCATCGACGCCCGCCAGAACGATACGGACTGTCCGAGCTGTGGCAATCCCGGTAACAGAGTGTTCAGCCCGCCCATGACACTGTCCGGTGGCTTCCGCCTCAAGCAGGAAGCCAGTGAGCCCCGGCTGGTCCGCAAGGAAGTGCGCGAAGAAAGCCCCAAGCCCCGGCTCAGGGAAAGTGCGGCTCGCCCCTGGATGGTCACCCGCGGTTGCTGAGCCGCGGGCAGCAGTCAGGAGGCAGGAGTCACAGGAGTCAGCAGGCAGAAAGGCTGCAGCTCATACAGCTCGCACCATGGTCGGTCATGGCCTCCAACTCTGGCGGCTGAGACCACCGCATGCAAGGAGTTGATCGGAAAGAAGCTGGCACGTAAACGGGTTGCACGTAAACGGCTGGCATCCAAACAGCTGCACGGGAGAGTTGGCACCTGTGATGACACAGTTGACTGCAAAGATGTGTCGTCCAGGCTGCATCGCGTTGCATGGCGCTCCCTTGGAGCGCCCTCACACCGTGAGGAATTCCTGGACCACATCATCGGAGAGGCTCTCGGTGGGGCCACTTGAAACGATGCCGCCGCGTTGCATGGCGTAGTAGTAGTTGGACTGGCGCACGAAGTGAAGGTGTTGCTCCACCAGCAGCACGCTGATTCCGGTTTCCTTCATGATCCGTTTCACCGCCACTTCGATGTCGTGGATGATGGACGGCTGAATGCCTTCGGTGGGCTCATCCAGCAGCAGCAATTTCGGCTTGCCCAGCAGAGCGCGAGCGATGGCTAGCTGTTGCTGTTGTCCGCCGCTGAGATCACCGCCTTTGCGGGATAAAAACTTCTCGAGAATTGGAAACAGATCAAACACGATCGGGTCGATGTGGCGGTTCTTCGCCATGCCACCAGGGAGCGCTTCCATTCCCAGCAGAAGGTTTTCCTTCACCGTCACCTGCGGAATGATGTCACGCCCCTGGGACACATAGCCGATGCCGGAGCGGGCCCGTTGGTAGGGGGGCTGATCGCTCAGGGCCTGGTCGTCGTACTGGACGCTGCCGGAGCGTTGCTTGAGCAGACCGATGATCGTTTTGAGGAACGTGGTTTTGCCCACGCCGTTGCGACCGATCAGGCACACCATCTGCCCTTTAGGGATGGAGAGATCCACATTGCGAAGAATGTGGCTTTCGCCGTAGTAAACGTTGAGGTTAGAGACGGAAAGGAGGTTGTCGGTTGTCATGGCAGCTGTGGGTTGGTGTCAGGCGAGTGGTGGAAACCGCTTATTCCTCGGCTGGGCCCAGGTAGACCTCAATCACCCGGGGATCTTTCTTCACATCCTCCAGCAGGCCCTGGGTGAGCAGTTGCCCTTGGTGCAGCACGGTGACGGGGGCATTGAGGTCCCGGATGAATTCCATGTCGTGTTCGATCACCACAACGGTGTGATCGCCCGCCAGTGACTTGATCAATTCAGCGGTACGAACCGTTTCTTCATCGGTGAGCCCGGCCACGGGCTCGTCGAGCAGCAGCACCTCCGGCGACTGAGCCACGAGGGAAGCAATCGCCAGCCATTGCTTCTGCCCGTGGGAGAGTGAACCCGCCTGAGTGGTGGCGAAGGGGGTGAGGCCCACGTAGCTCATCAGACGATGCACCTCATCCTTGGCGGCCTTCGGCAGCTTGTCGGAGAGAAGGCTGAGGGGGTTCTTGTTCGGCGAGGCGGCCAGTTCCAGGTTGCGCAGCACTGTGAGGTTGTCGAACACCCGTGGGGTCTGGAACTTCCTGCCGATTCCCTGCCTTGAGATCTTCTGCTCGGAGAGCCCCACCAACGACTTTCCTTTGAAGGTGACAGTGCCCTTGGTGGGGCGCACCTTGCCTGTGATCACATCAAGGAAGGTGGTCTTGCCGGCGCCATTGGGCCCGATGATCGACTTCAGTTCGCCTTTCTGCAGGGTGAGTGAAAGATCGGTCAGGGCGAAGAAACCATCAAAGCTGACGCTGACGTCGTGAAGTTCAAGGAGTGTTTCAGACATGATCGCCAGGGTGTTTCAGGGGGTCTGTGGAAGGGGGGCTGGGCAGCGGGTTTGCCTGGTGGACGTGTGAGCTGAAGGGCCCGATGGGATGAGGATGGAGTGGATGGATCTGATGGAGCCGTGAGGGTGGTAGCCCAGGATCATTGACTTTCTGCCTTGATGTCTGGCCTTGATGTCGTCGGGCTTCCTCCGGCCAGCCAGCGGCCTAGGCCTCAGGCCGAGGAATCGGTAGGGGCGGGGCTCTTCATTTCCATGCCAGGGCCCTCCTGGTCGATCTGGGGATAGGTACGAGCTTTGGGAGCGATGCCGAAGGCGGCCAGCATGGTGCGCAGGCCTCCTTTGGACACCCAGCCGTAGATGCCATCCGGCATCAGCACCACCACGAAGATGAACAGTGCCCCCTGCACGAACAGCCAGAACTCGGGAAGTGCTTCGCTCACCAGGCTGCGCAGATAGTTCACCAGAACGGCGCCGATGATCGGGCCCACCAAGGTGCCGCGTCCCCCCACAGCCACCCAGATCACCATCTCGATCGAAAAGGAGATCGACATGTATTGCGGGGAGACAATACCGCTCTGAACGGTGTAAAGAGCGCCTGAGATGCCGCAGAGCGCGCCGGCAACGAGGAAGACGATCGTTTTGAAGGGAACGGGATTGAAGCCAGCGAAACGGAAGCGCTGCTCATCATCTCGGATGGCAATCAAGGCATCGCCGAAGCGGCCGGAAGTGAAATAGCGGCAGATCAGAAAGGCGACAGGTATGAGAACAACCGTGAGGCGGTAGAGCCAGATCTGCATCTCACTGGAGCCCACCAGCATGCCGAACAGCTCGGTGGTGCTGGTTTTCAGGCCGTTGGTGCCATTGATCAGCTTCTGCTGGCCGTTGAAGAAGTGGAAGAAGACCATCAACGCCGCCTGGGTGATGATCGAGAAGTAGACCCCCTTGATCCGGTTTCTGAAGATCAGGTAGCCCACCAGGCCTGCCACGATCGCGGGCAACACCCAGAGGGCGATCAGCGTGAAGGCGGGCGACCAGAAGGGCTGCCAGAAGAAGGGCAGCTGTTCCACGCCGTAGTTCTCAAAGAACTTGGGGATGCCATTACCGCCCGCTTCACTGGGGGTGTTGAGGGTGAGGTACATCGCTACCCCATAGCCACCCAGGGCGAAGAAGATCCCTTGCCCAAGGCTCAGAAGCCCCGTGTAGCCCCAGATCAGGTCGATAGCAAGCGCTGTGATCGCCAGTGAGAAATAGCGGCCAAACAAGTTGATGCGGAAATCACTGAGGACCGCTGGAAGGATGAACAGCGCGATGGCGAGGAGAATCCAGGGAACGAGTCGCTTGAGAAGTTTCATGGCTGGGACCTCAGTGGAGACGGAGCAGATGGAAGGAGCTTGGTTGTTGGCAGCGGCGCATCAAGCATCTACCGATCTCCCCTTCTGAGGGAACATGCCGTTGGGGCGGAACTGCAGGAAGGCAATGATGAAGATGAATACAAGCACCAGCGACATGCTTGTTGTGGCGAAGAATTCCACCACCCCTTTGGCCGCAGGCGGCATATCCGGGAACACGATCAACAGCGATCCGGAACCCACCACCGATTGAATGATGCCGAGGATCAGAGAAGCCAGCACCGTGCCCAGCAGGTTTCCCACGCCCCCCAGCACGATCACCATGAAGCAGGACACGATGTAGGCCGCTCCCAGGTTCGGGCCCACGGATCCCAGCAAGGTGATGGCGCAGCCTGCGACTCCTGCCAGACCTGAACCGAGTCCGAACGTGATGCTGTCGACGCTGTCGGTGGGAATGCCCAGGCAGTTGCTCATCTGCCGGTTCTGGGTGACAGCCCGGATGCGGAGGCCCCACACGCTCTTGGTAAGGAACCACATCACGAAGAGCAGCAGCACTGCGGACAACAGAATGATGAAAATCCTCAGGCCAGGCAGTTCAATTCCGCCGATCTCGCCCCAGCTGCCTTGCAGCCACTTGGGTGCTGTCACGTCAATGTTGCGCGGCCCGAACCAGGGGCTGGCGATGGCCCGCACAGAGGAGAAGGAATTCACCACCACCAGGCCGATGGCCACAGCCACGGCCCAAAGCACGCCGTTGAGGTAAGGGAACGCGGGACGATCACCGATCTTTTTGCCGAGAAACTTCCCACCGAAGAAGCCGATGACCACAGCTGCGGCGATACCGATCACCATGGAGGTGGAGATGCTTCGAATCAGCTGGATCAGGATCAGGCTCACCCCCCAGGTGGCCAGCAGCGTTTCCAGTGGTCTTCCGTAGAGCTTGCGGATCAGGGTTCGCTCCAGCACCACGCCGAAGATGGCGGTGATGAAGAAAGCGGCCACGAGTGCCACGGGGTAGTAGAGCTCAAACACCACACCGCCCATGGGCCGAAACAGGTTCTGGACCACAAAGGTGATATAGGCACCCAGCATCATGAACTCACCATGAGCCAGGTTGATGACCCCCATGAGGCCAAACACGATGGCGAGACCCGTGGCGGCGAGCAGAAGCACCGAGCCGATGCTCAAGCCATCAAGAATCTGCGAGAAGAAAAGTTCCACTGGGGGGCTGTTCCGTGCGAGTGGGATTAACCTTGGATCAACAGGAGCCTTGCGGCTGTATCAAGTGATATTGCGAACTGTTTTTGTGCGTGAAGCTTGATCGGGGCCTCTCTGCAGAGCGTCAGGGGCGCAGCGACAGATTGGCTTGAGCCCATCAGCCGGTGCATGGGCAGACGCCAAGATGGTGCCACCTCCGTGTAGGCCGCTTCAATACGCGAAGCAATGGCTGGAATCGTCTGAAAAATGATAAATGCAGAGAGAACAATCCGTTACTGGCTGATCTCTCTGGTGTTGTCTGCAAGTCTCGTGAACATGATGTCCTGAGGGCTGGGGCGATCAAAGGCGCTATCGAAAGTGATAGGCAGGCTTCAATGCCGAAGATAATCTCAGGCCAGACAGGAAATGGAGAAGTGAAAGGAAAGGGTGGCTTCCGAAGAAGCCACCCAGGCACGATCACATCTTGAACTTGCCGGCATCCGGGCGGTCCTGCGTCCAGTCGCAGGTGTAGCCCTTGGTTTCAGGAACGAACTGGTTCCAGGGGATGGGCGGAATGGCCTTCTCGCTGTCGGAGAGGATCTTGAACTGGCCATCGGGCAGGGCTTCGCCGATCATCACACGCTCAGAGGTGTGATGGTTCGGGAACATCTTGATCTCACCTTGAGGGGCATCAAAGGTGATGCCGATCATGGTCTTCCGAACCTTGTCGAGATCTTCGAAGGTGCCAGCCTTCTCAACGGCGTTCTTCCACAGGTACACCATGTTGTAGGCGGACTCTGCAGGGTCACCCACCACACGGTCAGCCCCATAGGCCGCTTGGAAGTCGGCAACGAACTTCTTCGAAGCCGGTGTATCCAGGCTCATGAAGTAGTTCCACGCGGCGAAGGTGCCGGTGGTGTACTCAGGGCCGATCTGGCGGATTTCCTCTTCTGCGATCGAGAAGGACATGATCGGGTACTTGGCCGGATCGATGCCTGCAGCCTTGAACTGCTTGAACAGGGCGACGTTGGAGTCACCGTTCAAGGTGTTGATGATGATGCCACCATCAGGGAAGGCTTTCTTGATCTTGGCGATGATCGGCGCCACCTCGGTGTTGCCTAGGGGGATGTAATCCTCGCCGACGGTTTCGCCGCCGAGCGCCTTCATCTGCTCCTTGATGATGGTGTTGGCGGTGCGGGGGTAGACGTAGTCAGAACCGACCAGGTAGACCTTCTTGCCCAGCTTTTCGCCGTACTGTTTCATCAGCCAATCCACCGCAGGCTCGGCCTGCTGGTTGGGAACGGCGCCGGTGTAGAAGATGTTGCGGGAGCACTCCTGACCCTCATATTGAATGGGGTAGAAGAGCATATGGTTCTTGGACTCATACACCGGCAGCATGGCTTTGCGGCTGGCGGAGGTCCAGCCGCCGAACACCACGGCCACGTTGTCGGAGTCGATCAGCTTCTGCGACTTCTCAGCGAAGGTGGGCCAGTCAGATGCACCGTCTTCAATGACGGGAACGATTTTGTAGGACTTGCCGCCAACTTTGACGCCGCCAGCATCATTGATTTCCTTGATAGCCATTTCTTCGACCTCTTTCAGGGTCGTCTCAGAAATTGCCATCGTTCCACTCAGAGAGTGAAGAATGCCAACCTTCACTTCTCCGTCGAAAGAACCAGCGCTATCCCCACCGCCACCGCCCCCGCAGGCGACGAGGGATACCGTGATCGCAGTTGCAGCAAGACCGGCAACCAGCCGCCTCGAGAAATACGGAACCATTGGGCCTGTTCAAGGTGAAGAAATTGCCGCAGTGCTGACGGCATTGCGGAACATACGGAGCCGGTCTTGTCAGTCCTGTCGCCAAAGGCACAGAAACGGCTGAAGAGCCCCTGTGCACGGGCTTTTTGGGTATTGCTTCCCCCTTTGCCGCCGCCACTGTGTTGATTCCCTGTTCAGCCTCCAGGGGCGGTTCGCCGTCTCATGTCTGTACACGCCGCAGCCGCTGCCGAGCGCCGGCTCCGATGGCAACGATCAGAGCGAAGACCCGGGAGCGGGAAGTTGCCGGCAAAGAAAACGTTCCACCGCATCAAGGCCTTCGCCACTGCGCAGATTTGTGAAGCACCAGGGGCGATCACCGCGCATGCGGCGGGTGTCCGCCTCCATCACTTCGAGGCTCGCTCCCACCATCGGCGCCAGGTCGATCTTGTTGATCACGAGCAGATCAGAACGGGTGATGCCCGGCCCGCCTTTGCGGGGGATTTTGTCGCCGGCCGCCACATCGATCACATAGATGCAGAGGTCCACCAGTTCGGGGCTGAAGCTGGCCGCCAGATTGTCGCCACCGCTCTCCACCAGCACCAGGTCGAGATCCGGAAACCTCTCCTCCAGGTCTTCCACCGCCGCCCGGTTGATCGAGCAGTCTTCGCGGATGGCGGTGTGGGGGCAGCCACCGGTTTCCACCCCGCGGATCCGTTCCGGCTCCAGCGCGCCGGCACGGGTCAGGAACTGGGCGTCTTCCTGGGTATAGATGTCGTTGGTCACCACGGCCAACTGCAGCCGTTCGCGCAGCCGCCGGCACAGGGCTTCCACCAGGGCTGTCTTGCCCGAGCCCACCGGTCCGGCCACGCCGACACGCAGCTTGCTCATGGCGTTGCTTCAGACGAGTGGGCGCAATCCTGCCACCGGTGCCCAGCTACGCCTCCCCTCAACTTCTGAACAGCCGTGAGTAGAGCTCGGCGTGCCCCAGCTGGGCCAGCCCCGCGCCCACACCGCCTGACCACATCGTGTGCGGGTCGGTGTGGGCCAGCTCTGCGGCCCGCTGCGCCAGCAGCGGTGCCAGGCGCAGCTGCAGCCCCTGTCCCTGGGTGGGGCCGATCGGCACCAGCCGCACCGCCGCGCTGATCTGACTGGCCACCCAGGCATAGAGGTAGGCCTCCACCAGGTCGGTGCTGGGAACACCCAGGCAGTGGCCGGCCCAGGCCCAGGCCGCCGGCCAGGCCAGCCCCTGCGCCGATGCGGATGCCGCAGAGGTGGTGGCCGCCCCCTGGCCCGCGTCGGCCGGTAGCCGCCAACCCAGTTCGCCCAGCAACTGGGTGAGGGAACGGCCCATCTGGCGCTGCTGGGCGCGCACCTCCGGGGCTTCCCGCAGGGCCAGCAGCCAGCCGTCGAGATCGTGCACGGCGCTCCATTGCCCTGCCGCCATGGCCTGCAGCAGCGGCGCCAGGGCCGCTGCCTCCACGCCCAGCGTCCCCCGCTGCAGTTCCGCCGCCAGCCAGCCGTGCAGCGCCTCGGCGGAGTTGATCCGGCCTTGCTGCACCAGCACTTCCAGACCCTCCGAATAGCTGAACGCCCCCACCGGCAGCGCCGGACTGATCAGCTGGAACAACAGCAACCGGGTCGGCGCCGCGCCGGCCTGGGCTGGGGGCTCAGTGCGCATGCCCGCCCTTGCCGGCATAGGCGCCCGGTTCCGGCCGGAACGGTGCGTCGAGGTGGAGAACGGCCAAGCCGCGGTGGCGCAGCAGTTCCTCCAGCACCGGATCTTCCAGCAGGCGCAGCTCGCCCGGGTGCAGCTCCAGCGCCACATGGCGGTTGCCGAGGTGATAAGCGGCCTGCAGCAGCTGGAGGGAGTCGGCGCTGCGGGCCAGCAGCAACGGCTCCGGAGCCGCTTCCACCTGCACCACCACGCCGCTCTCACTGCTGTTCAGCCACTCGCCGGGTTCGAGCGCTTCACCGCGCGGCAGCTGCAGCAGCAGATCCTCGCCGCAGGTGGTGCGGCGATGGCCGCGCAGCCCCTCGCGCTGCTGGGCGCTGAGCGGCAGCCGCAGGCTGGAGGGGGCGTCGGGCGGGGCGCTCAGGCGCCGGTCAAGGACGATCATGCGCGCCACCATGGCCATGGGCAGGGGCGAGAAATGTGACGACCGCTACCTGATGACCACCGCTTCGCTCTCAGCATCGCCCCACCGCCCCTTCCCCTCCTGGCCCACGTCATCGTTGCGGATCCGCCCCCATCCACCAGCAGCTGGCGTGGTGAGGCCAGTCTTCGCTTCGCCCTCTCGCCCTCGGCGCCGCTCACCCTGCACCAGGGGGGAGCCACCTCGCCGCTGAAGATCCAACGCGCCTTCAGCCGCGCCGATGGCCGCTGTGAGTTGCCCTTGCTGCACACCGCCGGCGGCCTGGTGGGCGGCGATCAGCTGGCGATCGACACCCGGCTGGAGGCCGGCAGCCGGGCCCTGGTCACCAGCGTGGCGGCGCAGAAGGTCTATGGCTCGATCGGCCGCTCCCGCCTGGCGCCTGAGGGCCAGTGGGCGCGGCAGTTGCTGGCGTTCCGCCTGGAAGACGGTGCCGATCTCGAATGGCTGCCCCAGGAGCTGGTGCTGTACGCCGGCGCGCTCTACGAGCAGGACAGCCGGGTGGAGCTGGCGGCTGGAGCCAGCTGGCTGGGCGCCGAAGTGGTGCGGCTCGGCCGCAGCGCCGATGGTGAATCCCTCGGCGCCGGTCGCTGGCGCTCCTCGTTGGCGATCCGCCGCGAAGGGTGCTGGAGCGTGGTCGATCGGCTGGAGCTGGGCGGCGGGAGCCTCGATCACGCCCACGGGCTGGGCGGTGCTCCGGTCTTCGGCAGCCTCGTGTGGGCGGCGCCGGCGCCGGTGAGCGAGGAGCTGCTGCTGCGCTGCCGCGACGACCGCCAGGGTCTGGTGGGGGAGATGGCCTGCGGCCGCCTCGATCAGGGCCTGGTGGCCCGCTACCGGGGCCCTTCCACCCAGGCGGCCCGCTACTGGTTCACGCGCCTCTGGGCGCGCATTCGCGCTGAACGGGGGCTGGCGCCGCCCCAGCTGCCGCGGGTGTGGCCGTTCCAGGAGTCGCCGTTCGGCTGAGCCGGCGGTGTCAGGGCGCTGTGGCGCCGGTTTCCAGCTCCAGGCCGGCGCGGCTGAGGTTCCAGCGGTGGACGGACACCGCCAGGGCAGTGCGGGCCAGCTGCAGATCCCGCTGGGTGATCATCACCTCCAGGATCGGGCTGATGCCGGCGCGATAGCGCAACTCGGCATCGCGAACCGCCAGCTCACCGGCACGGGCGGCGGCGGCGGCAGCGGTGATCTGAGCGGCGGTGGCGCGGTGGGTCTGCCACCAGGTTTCCACGTTCTGAATGATTGCCTGCTCGGCGCTGGCGATGGCGATTTGCTGCTGCTCCACCTGCCGTTGCGCCACGGCGGTGGCGGCCCGGGCGCTGCCGCCGTCGAACAGGGGCTGGCGCAGGCTGATCAGGGCGCCCCAGTCGTAGAAGCTGCCCGACTGGCTGGCGCCGGCGCTCTGTTGCGGCAAGGCGGCGCTGGGGCCCGAGGAAAGCCCCACGGTGGTGCTGGTCGACAGCACCGGCAGGTTGATCCGGTTGGCATTGATGCCGCCCCCGAGCAACAGCCCCACCGACGGCAGCCGCGCGGCCCTGGCCAGCTGCACCTGGGCCAGCTGGGCCTGGCGCTGCTGCTCCAGCGCGGCGAGGCTGGGGCGATCCAGCAGTGAGCGGCGGATCGTGCTGGGCAGGTCCTGTCCCCAGGCCGGTCCGGGCTGCAGGCGATCTGTGGCGGCCACGGCCTGATCCGCAGGCAGAGCCAGCAGCCGCGCCAGCCCGCTGCGGCTGATTTCCACCTGGGCTTCGGCCTCTGCCAGGCCGCGCCGGTCGTTCTCGAGCAAGGCCTCGGCCTGGGCGCTGTCGCTGCGGCTGGCCAGGCCGCGGGCCCGGATGGCGTTCACGTCCCGGCGCAGCCGCGTGGACACGTCCAGCGACCGCTGCCACACCGGGATCAATGCATCGGCGAGCTGCAGATGGAGATAGGCGGCGGTGATGGCGAAGCGACTGATCCGCTGCTGCTCCATTTGCTGCGACTGTGCGGCCGCCAGGTTGGCCCTGGCGGCATCCCTGAGCGGGCCACGGCGAAAATCGATCAGCGGATAACTGAGCGCCAGAGCGAGATTGCCGAAGGCGTTCTGCACCACCGCATACCCCTGGCTGCCCAGGTTGAGGTTGAGGTCGCCGATGGTGGAGACATTGCTGATGAAGTTGATGTCGGTGCCCACCTGGGCGTAGGTGCCCAGGCCCAGCAGATCCAGCTTCGGCAGGAAGGCGCTGCTGGCCAGTGCCACGAGCGAGCGGTTCTGCTCGATGGCCACCGCGGCGCTCTGCAGCGGCAGCGAACGCTCCAGCCCCAGGGCCAGCGCCTGCTCGAGGCTGAGGCGCAGCACGGCCGGAGGCGGGCCTGGTGTGGCCGCTGTGGCTGGCATGGCCACGGTGGCCGTCAGCAGCGGCCAGGCGATGGCCCACCAGGCGATCTGGCCTCGGCAGCTGCGGCCAACCAATCGACACCACCGGACGTGGCGCGTACCCTACGTGCTCCTTTCGGTGGTGCCCTTCGGGCCTGTGGCGAATGCCCGAAGCGCCGGCCAGCACCACCACGGCGCCAGCGCCGCTGTTGCCCCGACTGCTGCCGATCGCGGCCGTGAGTGCCCTGGCGCTGACCTGGGCCTTCGCCCCCGGGGTGCCTGTGCTGGTGCATGGCGGCGCCCTGCTGATGGAGCCGGACAGCCGCGCCGGCGTCTATGCCCGCTCCGCCGGCCAGATTCAGCGCCTGGCGGCGGAGGTGGGGGCGCCGCTGCGTCAGGGCCAGCTGCTGGCCACGATCAATCGGGTTGATCAGGCGGCACCGGGGGGCGGCTGGGTGGCGGCCAACCCTGAGGCGATCCGGCGCCAGAACCAGGCGATCGATCTCCAGCAGCAGGCGATGCGCAGCCAGATCGACACCCTGCGCACAAGCAATCAGCCGATCGGCCAACAGCTCGCCGCCCTCGAATCGCTGCGGCGCGACGAGGTGATTCCGCGCTACAGCCCGCTCTGGGTGGGCGCTCAGGACCTCTACCTGCGCAACCGGAGCCAGATCCGTGCCCTGGAAGGTCAGATCGCCCAGCTGGAGGCCGGCCGCGCCGAACTGCAGGCCCAGCTGGTCAGTCAGCAGGTGTTCTCCCCCCGCGCCGGCACGCTGTTGTCGCTGCTGGTGGCCCCGGGGCAGGCGGTGGTTCCGGGCCAGCGGATCGCGGTAGTCGGAGCCCCTCCGCAGGCGGTGTCACGCCACCGCACCGCCATCACCCTGCTCACCGAGGCCGACGCCAGCCGCCTGCGGCCCGGAGCCCGGGTCCAGGTGGAACCCCAGCTTCAGAGTCGTGACCGCTACGGCGGCACCGCGCAGCGCTACGGCGCGCTGACGGGCCGCATCCGTTCGTTGTCACCGATCTCCCTGGATGCCGAAGCGCTCACCCATGTGCTGGGCGACAGCGATCTGGCGGCCAGCCTGGCGGCCCGCAGCCGCCAGGAGGCCTTCGGGGAAGGCGGCGATCCGCTCGCCACCCTGGGCAACAAGGTCACCGCGCCGGTGATGCTGGTGCTGGTGGATCTGCAGCCGGCCGCCACCCCCAGCGGCCTGCGCTGGAGCGGTGGCAACGGCCCCGATCTTGAGCTTGAGAACGGCACACCGGCCCTGGCCCGGGTTGAACTGGAGCGGCGTCCGCTGGTCAGCTTCGTGCTGCCGTTTCTGCGCTGGCTGGGGGGGACCGAGCGATGAGCAACCCCCGCGTTGAGGCCGTCGCCGCCCGCGCCCGCCGCCGCCCGTTGCGGCAGTCGCTGGTCCCCTGGCTGGCGCCCTGGGCGGCCCCGGCCCCGTGGCTGGCCCTGCTGTTGCTGGCGCTGGCGGCCGCCAGCAGCCCGCCCCGGCTGTGGTTCTGGGTGGCTCTGCTGGGGGTGGTGCTGCTGGTGGGTTGGATCCAGGCCCTCGGCGGCCGGCCTCGGTGACCGGCGCCGCAGCCCCGCTGCCCTCGCGGGGCCTGCGTGCCGCCCTGGTGATCGCCCAGGCCAGCGGCTTCACCGCGGCGCTGGCGGCCGGCCTGGGCCTCGACAGCGGCGCGGCCGCCTACGGGGTGATCGTGGCGGCGCTGGTGGTGCGTCCGGATTTCAGCCGCTGGCCCCTGCCCGTGTACCCGGTGCTGGTGGGGCTGAGCGGCCTTTCGATGGCGATCGGGCTGCTGATCGGTGAGGCCTTCGCCGGAGCGCCGGAGGTGTTCGTGTTCGGCCTGGTGGCCGCGCTCATGCAGGTGCTGATGCTGCTGTTGCCCGGCGCGTTGCGGCCGCTCGGCAACGTGCTCGCCATCACCGGTGTGCTGCCGCTGCTGAACGCCACCAGCAGCTGGCTGAGCCTGGGCAACGAACTGGCCGCCATCGCGCTCGGGCTCGTGGTCGGCAGTGTCGTGCAGGTGGTGTGGAGTCCGGCGGGGCACCAGGCGCCAGCGGAGGAGCCTGAGCCGGCTGCCGCCGACCCGCCGCTGGCCGCGCGCCTGGCGGCGGGTCTGGCCTCGCCGTTCTTCTGGCGCAAGCTGGTTGTGGCCGTACTGGCGTTGCCGATCGGGGAAGGCCTCGGCGCCGTCGCCCCCAAATACCTCTATTTCGGCGTGGTGCTGCTGCTCAACGACAGCCTCGGCGCCACCCTGGCCCGGGTGCGCGATCGCATGGTGGGAGTCAGCCTCGGTGTGCTGATGCCGCTGCTGGTGTTTGACAGCTTTGGCCTCAGCCCGCTCAGCACCGCCGTGGTCATGGGCGGAACCGCGGCGCTGGTGGTGGCGCTGCAGGGCGAGGCGTACCTGCGCACCGCGCTGATTTCCAGCGGGGTGGCCTTTGTCGGTTACGGACCGCTGGTGGCCTGGTACATCCCCCACCGCTGGCTGGATTACCTGCTGGGCTCCGCTTTGGCTGTGGTGGCAGGCCTGCTGTTCCGGCCCACCTCCGCACTGCAGCAATACCGCGCCCTGCTGCGCCGGAGCCCGGTTGCGCAGGACGCTGCCCGGCGGCTGTATCCGGCGGCGCTGGAGGAGGCCCGCTGGACGGGGCAGGTGCCTCCCGCCTTGCCCCCTGTGCCGAGGCCGCCTGCGCAGGCAACACCGGTGGGGCCATGACCGACGCCGCTGCCGGCGCTGCGAACGTTCCTGCTGAACCTGCTCCAGCCCCGCGCCGCTGCAAGAGTGTGGCCGGCAATCGCGTCCCCCATGCATCTCACCCCCCAGGAGAAGGACAAGCTCCTGATCGTCACCGCGGCCCTGCTGGCGGAACGGCGCCTGGGTCGCGGTCTCAAGCTCAACCACCCCGAAGCCGTGGCCTGGCTCAGCTTTCAGGTGCTGGAAGGCGCCCGCGATGGCAAGAGCGTGGCCGCGCTGATGGAGGAGGGCAGCACCTGGCTCCGGCGTGACCAGGTGATGGAGGGCGTTCCCGAACTGATTCCTGAGGTGCAGATGGAGGCCACCTTCCCCGACGGCACCAAGCTCGTCACCCTCCACGACCCGATCCGCTGATCCCCCCTGATCGCTCCGCCTGCATGTCTCCTCTGATCCCTGGCGAACTGCTGCCGGAGCCCGGTAGCCACGAACTCAACGCCGGCCGGCCCGTCACCACGCTCAATGTGGCCAACCGCGGCGACCGCCCGGTGCAGGTGGGCTCCCACTTCCATTTCTATGAAGCCAACGACGCGCTGGTGTTCGACCGCGACAGTGCCCGTGGCCAGCGGCTCGACATCCCGGCCGGCACGGCGATCCGCTTCGAGCCCGGTGATCAGCGGGAGGTGCAGCTGATCCCCCTGGCCGGCGCGCGCCGGGTCTTCGGCTTCAACGGCCTGGTCAACGGCCCGCTCGACTGAAGCGGCGCCACCAGCGCGCGCTGCCCTTGCCCTGCGACGGCCACCCCGGCCACCCCCCACCGTCCTCCTCGACTTTCCTCAGCCATGCCCTATCGGATGGATCGGCGGGCCTACGCCGAAACCTATGGCCCCACCACCGGCGATCGGCTGCGGCTGGCCGACACCGAGCTGTTCCTCGAGGTGGAGAAGGATTTCACCACCTACGGGGAAGAGGTGAAGTTCGGCGGCGGCAAGGTGATCCGCGACGGCATGGGTCAGGCCCAGACCCCCCGCTCCGGGGGGGCCGTGGACACCGTGATCACCAATGCTCTGATCCTCGACTGGTGGGGGATCGTCAAGGCCGATGTGGGCCTGCGCGACGGCCGCATCTGCGCGATCGGCAAGGCGGGCAACCCCGACATCACCGATGGGGTGACGATCGTCATCGGTCCCGGTACCGAGGCGATCGCCGGCGAGGGCCACATCCTCACCGCCGGCGGCATCGACACCCACATTCATTTCATCTGTCCGCAGCAGGTGGAAACCGCTCTGGCCAGCGGGGTCACCACCCTGCTCGGTGGCGGCACCGGCCCGGCCACGGGCTCCAACGCCACCACCTGCACCCCCGGCGCCTTCCACATGGCCCGCATGCTGCAGGCCGCCGAGGGGCTGCCGGTGAACCTGGGCTTCTTCGGCAAGGGCAACGCCAGCACCCCCGAGGCGCTCGAGGAGCAGATCCGTGCCGGTGCCGTCACCCTCAAGCTCCACGAAGACTGGGGCACCACCCCCGCCGCCATCGACTGCTGCCTGTCCGTGGCGGATCGCTTCGACATCCAGGTGGCGATCCACTCCGACACCCTCAACGAAGCAGGGTTCGTGGAGGACACGATCCGCGCCATCGGCGGCCGCACCATCCACACCTTCCACACCGAAGGCGCTGGCGGCGGCCACGCGCCGGACATCATCCGCATCTGCGGCGAAGCCAACGTGCTGCCCAGCTCCACCAACCCGACGCGCCCCTACACGCGCAACACCCTGGAGGAGCACCTCGACATGCTGATGGTGTGCCACCACCTCGATCCCTCGATCCCGGAGGATGTGGCCTTCGCCGAATCGCGCATCCGCCGCGAAACGATCGCCGCCGAAGACATCCTCCACGACATCGGCGCCTTCTCGCTGATCGCCAGCGATTCCCAGGCCATGGGCCGCGTCGGCGAGGTGATCACGCGCACCTTCCAGACCGCCCACAAGATGAAGGTGCAGCGGGGAGCCCTGCCGGGCGACTCGGAGCGCAACGACAACACCCGCCTCAAGCGCTACATCGCCAAGGTCACGATCAACCCGGCGATCGTGCACGGCCTTGACAGCCAGATCGGTTCGGTGGAGGTGGGCAAGCTGGCGGATCTGGTGCTCTGGAAGCCGGGTTTCTTCGGGGTCAAGCCGGAGATGGTGATCAAGGGCGGCTCGATCGTCTGGGCCCAGATGGGCGATGCCAACGCCTCGATCCCCACCCCCGGCCCGGTGCATGGCCGGCCGATGTTCGCCGCCTTCGGCAAGGCCCTGGCCCCCAGCTGCCTCACCTTCCTCTCCCAGGCCGCCCTCGATGACGACCTGCCCAGAAAGCTGGGCCTCGAGCGGCCCTGCGTGCCGGTGGTGAACACCCGCGGCATCGGCAAGGCCGAGATGCGCAACAACACGGCCCTGCCGAAGGTGGAGGTGGATCCCCAGACCTACGAAGTGTTCGCCGATGGGGAGCTGCTCACCTGCGAACCCGCCGACGTGCTGCCGATGGCGCAGCGTTATTTCCTGCTCTGAGCGTTGGATTCACTGCCAGGGCCGATCAGGGCGGGCCGGAGCCGCGGCCGGCCGGGCCTGATCGGTAGCAACCATGACGGGTCGGCCCCGCGCCGCTGTTCATGATTGAGCCCGATGCGGCTGCCCATGTTCACCGACTACAAGCCCGCAAAGGGCTACGACGAATATTTCAGCGCCTCTTCCCAGCCCCGCTCCGCCCTGCGGCCCCTGCTCTCGTCCCTGGGCCAGCTGGGCATCGAAGAGATCAACCGCAACCACGCGGCCGCCGGCATGCTGCTCAAGCGCCTGGGGGCCACCTTTCGTCTCAATGGCTCCGGTGAGCAGGGCGGCGAGCGGATCCTGCCCTTCGACCCCCTGCCGCGGCTGATCCGCGCGGGCGAATGGCAGCGCCTGGAGAAGGGCCTGATTCAGCGCCTCGAAGCGATCGACTGCTTCCTCGCCGACGTTTACAGCGACCAGAAGATCCTCAACGACGGTGTCATCCCCCGCGCCGACGTGATCAGCTCCCATGGCTGGCGCCCGCAGATGGCGGGGTTCAAGCCGCCGCTGGATCGCTGGTGCCACGTGTCCGGCCTCGATCTGATCCGTGACGGCAAGGGCACCTGGCGGGTGCTGGAAGACAACCTCCGCTGCCCCTCGGGCGTGGCCTACTTCCTGGAAAACCGCCGCGTGATGAAGCGGATGTTCCCCAGCCTGTTCTCCGGGCCCACGGTGCAGCCGATCGACGATTACCCCTCCCATCTGCTCCAGACCCTGCGGGAACTGGCCCCCTGGACCGACACTCCCTCGGTGGTGCTGCTCACCCCGGGCGTGTTCAACAGCGCCTATTTCGAGCACAGCTACCTGGCCCAGCAGATGGGCATCCAGCTGGTGGAGGGCCGCGATCTGGTCTGCGAGGGCAACCGGGTGTGGATGCGCAGCACCGCCGGGCTCGAGCCGGTGGATGTGATCTACCGCCGGATCGACGACGACTTCCTCGATCCGGCCGTGTTCCGCAGCGATTCGATGCTGGGCGTGCGTGGGCTGATGGAGGCCTATGCCGCCGGCCGGGTGGCGATCGCCAACGCGCCGGGCACCGGCGTCGCCGACGACAAGCTGATCTACGCCTACGTACCGGACATGATCCGCTACTACCTGGCGGAGGAGCCGATCATCGAGAACGTTCCCACCTACATCTGCGCCCGGCCCGAGGATCAGGCCTATGTGCTGGCCCACCTCAAGGACCTGGTGGTGAAAGCGGTGGGAGAAGCCGGGGGCTACGGCATGCTGATCGGCCCGCACGCCGATCCGGCCGAGATCCTCGCCTTCGCCGACAAGATCAAGGCCGATCCCCGCAACTTCATCGCCCAGCCCACCCTGGAGCTCTCCACCGTGCCCTCGCTCAGCGAAGGCGAGCTCTACCCCTGCCACGTCGATCTGCGGCCCTACGTGCTGCGGGGCAAGGGGGCCTGGGTGAGCCCGGGCGGCCTCACCCGGGTGGCGCTGCGCCGCGGCTCGCTGGTGGTCAACTCGTCGCAGGGCGGAGGATGCAAGGACACCTGGATCGTGGATGAGACCTCATGCTGAGCCGCGTCGCCGATTCCCTCTACTGGATCAACCGGTACGTCGAGCGGGCCGAGAACATCTCCCGCTTCCTTGAAGTGAGCGAGGCGATGGCGCTCGACTGCCCGCCGGGCAGCGCCGAACCCTGGCTGCCGTTGATCGATGCCAGCGGCGACCGCGAGCTGTTCGACCGCCTCTACCCCGATGGTGGCCCCACCGATGTGGTGCGCTTCCTGGTGCGCGAGCCGGACAATCCGAGCAGCATCGTCAACTGCATCGCCACCGCCCGCGAGAACGCCCGCCAGATCCGCGAGGTGATCACCACGGAGATGTGGGAGCAGATCAACGACCTCTATCTCACACTCAAGGAAAGCGACCATTTCTGGCGCCTGCCGGCCCAGGAGCAGCTGCACGAGGTGCGCCGGGCCTGCCAGCTGTTCTATGGCGTCACCGATGCCACGCTCAGCCGCGATCTCTCCTGGCAGTTCAGCAAGCTGGGGCGCCTGGTGGAGCGCGCCGACAAGACCAGCCGCATCCTTGATGTGAAGTACTTCCTGCTGCTGCCGAGCCCGGAAGAGGTGGGCGGCGTGCTCGATGAACTGCAGTGGATCTCCCTGCTGCGCTCGGCCGGGGCCTATCAGATGTTCCGCCAGTCGCAGCAGCGGGCGATCGAGCCCAAGGCGGTGGCGGCCTTCCTGCTGCTCGATCCGATCTTCCCCCGCTCGGTGCGGTATTGCCTCGAAGGCCTCAGCAAGTCGCTGCGGGTGATCCGCGGCAACCCGGTGCCCGGCCCGCCCGACGACCTGGAATGCCTCTCCGGTCTGATGCTGGCCAACTGGAGCTACGTGCGCATCGACGAGCTGATCGGGCGTGGCCTGCATGAAGCGATCGACCAGTTCCAGAGTGATCTCAACCACCTGCATGGTCTGATCAGCGACCGCTACTTCGTCACCGTCACCCACGCCTCCCCGTCGCCGGCCTGCGTGCAGTCGGGCGCTGTCGAGGCCCAGTCGATGGCCTCCTCCAGCGCCTCGGCTGTGCCCCCGCCACCCCTGCCCACCGCCTCCTCCCCGGCATGCGCGCCCGCGTAACCCATACCCTTTCGTATCGCTACAGCGCGCCGGTCCAGCTGGGTCCCCATCGCCTCTGCCTGCGGCCCCGGGCCCACGGGTTCCAGCGTCTGGTGAGTTTCGAGCTGTTCTTCTCGCCCGATCCCCACCGGCTGCATCTGCTGGTGGCTGCCAGCGGTGATGACGTGCTGCGGGCCCGCTTCGCGGGCAGCACGGACAGCTTCGAGATCCGCGCCACCAGTGAGGTGGACACCCAGATGCCGCCCCTGCTGCAGGCCTGCCTGGAGGAGAACGAGCCCCTGCTGCCCTATCCGGTGGGCCTGCTGAACAGCGACCTCAAGGGCTCCCTCGATGGCTGGCTGCCCAATGGCCAGCACGAGCCGGCGGCGGTGGAGCTGGCCCAGGAGGCGTTGATGGGCAGCGACCAGCGGGCGCTGATGTTCCTGCAGCAGCTGGTGGAGATGATCCAGGACCGGGTCAAGTACACCCAGCGGCATGTCGGGCCGGCCTGGCCCGCTGGCCGCACGCTCAAAGAGCGGGTGGGCTCCTGCCGTGATCTGGCCGTGCTGATGATCGAGGCCTGTCGCTGCGTGGGCCTGCCCGCCCGTTTTGTTAGCGGCTATCACCTGGTGGAGCCCAGGCCGCAGCGCTACGACCTGCATGCCTGGGCGGAGGTGTATCTGCCCGGTGCCGGTTGGCGGGGCTTCGATCCCAGCGGCCAGGGGGCCATCGACGACCGCTACATCCCCCTGGCCACCTCCTCCAAGTCCGGCCTTACCGCGGCGGTGTCGGGAAGCTTCTCCGGACCACCCGGCGTGAAAAGCGAACTCAGTTGGGCGATCACCGCCGATGTGCTGAGCGAGGAACACACCGTGCCGAACCTGCTGCAACTCTGATCCCGCCTTAATTCCGGCCGCAGTCACGGCCAGGTGTCCCTGGCGCGGCAAACGGAAAATGAACCTGAATTGGTAACCGTTGGCGCAGCATCAGGGCCACAGTCCGCAGCATGAAGGTCCGATTGCTGATAAGCACCCCATGGCCGCCACCACAGCACCCCCCGCTGACCGCGACTACTTCTCTTCTGCGGATGGTCGGGCGCTGGCGGAGGGCATCCGCCGCCACCTGTTCTCCAGCCTGGCCAAGTCGCCATCGTTGGCCACCCGCCACGACTACTACCGCGCCCTGGCGCTGGCGGTGCGTGACCAGCTGCTGCACAACTGGGTCGACACCGCCGAGGCCTACACCCAGGAAGGGGTGCGTACCGTCAGCTACCTCTCCGCCGAGTACCTGCTTGGCCCACACCTCGACAACAACCTGGTGAACCTGGGGTTGCGCGAGGCGGCCAAGGATGCCTGCGACGAACTTGGTGTCGACCTTGAGGAGCTGATCGCCGAGGAGCCCGAACCGGGCCTGGGCAACGGCGGCCTCGGCCGCCTGGCGGCCTGCTTCCAGGAATCGTTGGCCAGCCTGGAGCTGCCTGCGATCGGTTACGGCATCCGCTACGAGTTCGGCATTTTCCGCCAGCAGATCAGCAACGGCTGGCAGGTGGAGAGCACCGATCCCTGGCTGGCGCAGAGCAACCCCTGGGAGGTGATTCGCCCCGAGTGGACCTACCCGGTGCAGATCGGCCAGCATGTGGTGCTGGGCGTCGCCTACGACACGCCGATCCTTGGCTATGGCGTCAAGACCACCAACACGCTGCGGCTGTGGTCGGCGCAGGCCCCGGAGGCCTTCGATTTCGCTTCCTTCAACGCCGGTGACTACACCCGCGCGGTGCTGCAGAAGGTGGAGTCGGAAACGCTCTCCAAGGTGCTGTATCCCAACGACGAGCTTGAACAGGGCAAGCGCCTGCGGCTCAGCCAGCAGATCTTCTTCGTGAGCTGCTCCCTGCAGGACATGTTCCGCATCCTCAAGGGGCAGGGTCTGCCGGTCACCGAGTTCCACCACAAGTTCGCGGTGCAGCTCAACGACACCCACCCGGCCATCGCCGTGGCCGAGCTGATGCGGCTGCTGATCGATGAGCACGGCGCCGACTGGGACACCGCCTGGTCGATCACCACCGCCAGCGTGAACTACACGAACCACACACTGCTGCCTGAGGCGCTCGAGACCTGGGGGCTGGAGCTGTTCGCCCAGCTGCTGCCCCGCCAGCTCGAGATCATCTACGAAATCAACGCCCGCTTCCTGCGCATGGTGCGCATCCGCTACCCGGGCCAGCCCGAGCTGCTGGAGCGGCTGTCGCTGATCCAGGAGGGGCCCCAGCGCAAGGTGCGGATGGCGAACCTGGCGGTGGTGGGCAGCCAGAAGGTGAACGGGGTGGCGGAGCTGCACAGCGACCTGGTGCAGTCGCAGCTGTTCCCCGAGTTCGCCGATCTCTGGCCCGATCGCTTCACCAACGTCACCAACGGCGTCACACCCCGCCGCTGGATCGCGGTGGCCAATCCGTTTCTCTCCGGCCTGCTCGACGAGACGATCGGCCGCGGCTGGCGGCGGGATCTGGCCGAGCTCAAGGGCCTCGAGGCCCATGCCGATGACGGTGCCTTCCTGGAGCGCTGGCGCAGCGTGCGCGACCAGGCCAAGCAGCGGCTGGCCGCCACCATCCACCACGACCTTGGCGTGCTGGTGGACCCCTCGTCGCTGTTCGACGTCCAGGTGAAGCGGATCCACGAGTACAAGCGCCAGCACCTGGCCGCGCTGCAGATCGTGGAGCGCTACCTGCGGCTGCGCAACGGTGAGGACCTGCCGCCCCGCACCTTCATCTTCGGGGGCAAGGCGGCGCCGGGCTACCACATGGCCAAGCTGATCATCCGGCTGATCGGCGGCATCGCCGAGATCGTGAACATGGACCCGGCCATGGACGGCCGCATGCGGGTGGTCTTCCTGCCCAACTTCAGTGTCAGCCTCGGCCAGAAGGTCTATCCCGCTGTGGACCTCTCCGAGCAGATCTCCACCGCCGGCAAGGAGGCCTCCGGCACCGGCAACATGAAGATGGCGCTCAACGGCGCCGTCACGATCGGCACCCTCGATGGCGCCAACGTGGAAATCCGCGAGCTGGTGGGACACGAGAACTTCTTCCTGTTCGGCCACACCGCCGAGCAGATCGAATCGCTCAACCGCAACGGCTACCACCCGATGCCCTGGCTGGAGAACGATCCGATCGCCCGCGAAGCGATCGAGCTGATCGGCTCGGGCCACTTCAGCGAAGGCGACCGCGACCTCTTCCACCCGCTGCTGGCCAACCTCTGCGGCAGCGATCCGTTCCGGGTGATGGCCGACATGGGCGACTACCGCCGCGCCCATAACGCCGTCGATCAGGCCTGGCAGAACCCCGCCAGCTGGAGCCGCATGTCGGTGCTGAACACAGCCCGCTGCGGCTTCTTCTCTTCCGACCGCTCGATCGCCGAGTACGCCGAACGCATCTGGAAGGTGGCGCCGGTGCCGATCAATGCCTGCACCGTGATTCCTGCCAGCCTGCGGACTACCCCTCACTGACCATGCCCGTCACCCCCGCGTCTGCGCCCGCCGACTCCCTGCAACGGCCCGCGCCCCCTCCCCTGACTTCCACCCCCGGCTGGATGGCGGCCACGGCCGTTGAAGCGGAGCACCGGCTGCAGGCCGCGGGCCTCCACCTCACCCTGGGCGGTGAACCCACCTACGTGCCGCTCAAGCCCGAAGGGGCCGAATGGTCGGTCACCGCCGATGGGCCCACCAAGCTGGCCTACGCCCATGGCCTGGCAGCGGAGATTCAGCGCCGCACCTGGCCCGGCAGCACCTTGATGTACTGCCCGGGCAAGCGCTACGACGGCGAGGTGAACCCGCGCTGGGCGCTGCGGTTGATCACCGGCCTCGATGGCCTGCCCCTGGTGCGCTGGCCCCAGGACGCTGCGGCGGGGCGCCCACCGGCGTTCGGTGCGCCCTTCTGCCTGCCTCCCCTGCCGCGCAAACGCGCCAAGGCCTTTCTGGAGGCCGTCGGCTCGGCCCTGGGCTGCGCCTTCAAGCCACTCAAGCTCAAGGATCCCCTCGCCCCCGACAACCGCGTCTGGGCGGTGCCGCTCTGCCACCACGCCGAGGCCAGCGAGGACGGCGAGCCCGCGGGTTGGCAGGCGGCCGAGTGGAGCCTCGCCAAGCGGCTCTGCCGCCTGCTGCCGGCCCCCGGTCCGGCCGGGCTGCGCCTGCCGCTTGTGCATTTCCCCGAGGGGGTGCTGCGTCAGGTGCTGACGCTGGAGATCCGCGATGACAGCTGGAACCTCTTTCTGCCGCCGCTGGCGCGCGAGCCCCTGCTCGAGCTGCTGACGGTGATCGCCGCCGCCAGCGCGGGCTGGAGCCAGCCCGAACTCAGCGGCATGCTGCCTGTTGATGTGGACGGCCAGTGGCAGGTGCTTGGCCTCACCGCCGACCCCGGCGTGCTGGAGGTCAACCTGCCGGTGTGCCACGGCTGGGCCGACTACGCCGGCTGGATGCAGACCCTGGCCGAGGCGGGCGTGGCGGTGGGCCTCTGCAGCTCGAAGGGTGAGGGCCTGGAGCAGCAGGGCACCGGCGGTGGCAACCACCTGCTCTGGGGCGGCGCCAGCCTTGAGGCCAACCCGTTCTTCAGCCGGCCAGCCTGGCTGGTGGGGATCCTGCGCTTCTGGCAGCACCATCCCAGCCTCTCCTATCTCTTCAGCAACAGCTCGGTGGGCCCGTCCTCCCAGGCGCCGCGGCTCGATGAGGGCAGTGCCAGCCCCTTCGATCTCCGACTGGCCCACAGCGCCCTGGAGCAGTTGCCCGAGGGCGATCAGCGGGTGCTGATCAGTGAAACCCTGCGCCACCTCCATGCCGACCGCAGCGGCAACACCCACCGCAGCGAAATCAGCTTCGACAAGTTCTGGAACCCCGCCTGGCCTAGCGGCTGCCAGGGTCTGATCGAATTCCGGGCGATCGAGGCCCTGCCCAGGGCGGAGTGGGCCGCGGCGATCGCCCTGCTCTGGAGCGCGCTGGCGGCGCACCTGCTGGATCCGATCCACCGCCCCACCGAGCTGATCACCTTCAACGAGCACCTCCACGATGAGGCGCTACTGCCCCATGCGCTCTGGAGCGATCTGCAGGAGGTGCTGCAGCAGCTGGATGCCGACGGTCTCGACATGCAGCCCGAGCCCTACCGGCAGATCTGGAACTGGCGCTTCCCCTTGCTGCTCTCCTGGGAGCAGCAGGGCGCCCGGCTGGAGATCCGCCGTGCCCTGGAGCCCTGGCCGCTGCTGTGCGACACCCCGGCGGAGGGCGGCACCACCAGCCGCTTCGTCGACAGCTCCCTGCAGCGCCTGGAACTGCGGGCGAACGAGGCGTTCCTCGCCTCCTACCGGCTGCGCCTCTGCGGCCGCGACCTGCCGCTCGCGGACGGCTGGCTGGGGATCCGCTACCGCCACAGCAGCCTGTTCCCTTCCCTGCATCCCTGCATCCCGAACCAGTTGCCCCTGCAGCTGGAGATCCTCGCGGCAGGCAGCGGGGAGCGGCTGGTCTGCTTCCGCCGCGATGGTGAGCCGCATCACTTCGTGCCCGATCCTGAGCCCCTCGAGCCGCTGGCGGCGCCGGCCTGGCCGTTGCCGGAGCCCGGCCTGCGCACCATCGACCTCCGCCTGGGTTGAAGCGCCCCCGAGGGGCGAGGCGGCTGGCCATCGCTGCCGATCAGTAGTGTCCGAAAGCACACCCAGCCTTTGCAATGGCCGCGCTTCTGATCACCGGTGGGGCAGGCTTCATCGGCAGTCACCTCTGTGTGCTGCTGCTGCAGCTGGGCCATCGCCTGGTGGTGCTCGACGACTTCTCCAACAGCTCCCCGGAAGCCCTGCGCCGGGTCGAGGAACTGGCGGGGGCGCCGCTGCATCTGATCCAGGGCGACATCCGTGATCCGGCCGCCCTGGAACGGGCGTTCGCCGCCGCAGCGATCGAGGCCGTGATCCATCTGGCGGGTTGCAAGGCGGTGGGGGAGTCGGTAGCCGACCCGCTGCGCTACTGGGATGTGAACGTGGGCGGCAGCGTGCGGTTGCTGGCGGCCATGCGCCAGGCCGGTTGCCGCACGATCGTGTTCAGCAGCAGCGCCACGCTGTATGGCTTCACCAGCGTGGTGCCGATCCCCGAATCCGCGCCGGTGGCACCGGTGAACCCTTACGGCGAAACCAAGGCCGCAGTGGAGCGCCTGCTGGCCGATGTGGCGGCCAGCGAACCCGGCTGGCGGGTGGCCCTGCTGCGCTACTTCAACCCCTGTGGCGCCCATCCCAGCGGCCGCATCGGCGAAGACCCCGGCGGCCTGCCCAACAACCTCTTCCCCTTCGTGAGCCAGGTGGCGATCGGCCGGCGGCCCTTCCTGCGCGTCTTCGGCGGTGACTGGCCCACGGCCGATGGCACCGGCGTGCGCGACTACATCCACGTCATGGACCTGGCCGACGGCCATCGCGCGGCCCTTGAGGTGCTGCTGGCAGAAGCTCCCCAGCGCCTTACCCTCAACCTCGGCAGCGGTGCGGGGCATTCGGTGCTGGAGGTGGTGCGCGCCTATGAGCGGGCCAGCGGACGGCCGATCGCCTACCGCATCGAAGAGCGTCGGCCTGGGGATGTGGCGGTGTCGGTGGCGGATCCCGCCCTGGCGGCCGAGCGGCTGGGCTGGCGCACCGAGCGTGGCCTGGACGTTATCTGCCGGGACGGCTGGGCCTGGCAGTCGGCCAATCCGGCGGGGTATGGCCCCGGTTAAGCGTCAGCTGGCCGCCTGGGCGATGCCGCGGTGGGGGGCGTCGGTGCGGCCGTAGACGTCATCGAAGCGCACGATGTCGTCTTCGCCGAGATAGGGGCCGCTCTGCACCTCGATCATCTCCACGGCGATCTTGCCGGGGTTCGACAGCCGGTGCTTCGAGCCGAGCGGGATGTAGGTGCTCTGGTTCTCGCCCACCATCTCCTGGAGGCCGTCTTTCTCCACCACGGCGGTGCCCTTCACCACCACCCAGTGCTCGGCGCGGTGGTGGTGCATCTGCAGCGACAGCGAAGCGCCCGGTTTCACCAGGATCTTCTTCACCTGCCAGCGCTCTCCCTCCACAACGCCGTCGTAGTGGCCCCATGGGCGGTAGATGCGGCGATGGGCCTTGCCTTCCGAGGCGCCCGCCGCCTCCAGCTGGTTGACGATCATCTTGACGTCCTGGGCCCGGTCGCGGTGGGCCACCAGCACCGCATCGTCGGTTTCGACCACCACCAGATCATCGACGCCGAGGCCCACCACCAGCCGGTGCTCGCTGCGCAGATAGCAGTTGCGCGACCCCTCGCTGATCACCCGGCCACGCAGCACGTTGCCCGAGGCATCCCGCTCGCCGGTGTCCCACAGGGCGCTCCAGCTACCCACATCGCTCCAGCCCGCCTCCAGCGGCAGCACCGAACCGAGCGCCGTGCGCTCCATCACGGCCACGTCGATGGCCAGGCTGGGGCAGCTGGCAAAGGATTCCTGCTCCAGACGCAGGAAATCCAGGTCGGCGGAATCCTGCTCCAGGGCGGCGCGGCAGGCGCTCACGAGTTCGGGGGTGAGCCGCTCCAGCTCGGCCAGGATGGCGCTGGCCTTGAACAGGAACATGCCGCTGTTCCAGGTGAAGCGTCCCGAGGCGAAGAACTGCTCGGCGGTGGCCCGGTCGGGCTTCTCCACGAAGCGGGCGATCGGCACCGGCTCCAGAGGGCCGGCGGCGGCTCCGTTTGTGGGCGCAGCGGCGAAGGGCAGGGCCGCCTCGATGTAGCCGTAGCCGGTTTCAGGCGCGGTGGGCACGATGCCGAAGGTCACCAGGCGGCCGGCCGCGGCGGCGGGACGACCCGCCGTGATCGCCGCGCGGAAGGCGGCGCCGTCGCGGATCACGTGATCGGCGGCCAGCACCAGCAGCAGCGGATCCTCACCGCGGGCGGTGGCCTGCAGGGCGGCCACGGCGATCGCCGGCGCGGTGTTGCGCCCCACCGGCTCCAGCAGGATCGCGGCTGGATCCACGCCGATCTGGCGCATCTGCTCGGCCACGATGAAGCGGTGGTCTTCGTTGCAGACCAGCAAGGGCGGCGCCAGCTGGGGCAGGCCCTCCAGCCGTTGCTGGGTCTGCTGCAGCAGGGTGGTGTCGTCGCTGCCGGCCAGCGCCCAGTACTGCTTCGGGTAGGAGGCGCGCGAGAGCGGCCAGAGCCGCGTGCCTGTCCCTCCGCAGAGAATCACCGGCACGAGAAACGCGATCTCTGAGCTCATGGTCGGAGAAGAGACCGGATAGGCACGCAGTTTATGGAGGTGGTCAGGGATCCAGCAAACCCGGCGGCGGTGTGATTTCCAGCCACCCTTCGCTGACCTCCACCCGCGGCACGATCGGTGTCACGAAGGGGATCAGCACCCGCCGCCCCTCGCTCAGCCTCACCTCCAGCAGGTCATTCCCGGCGTGGATCAGGTCGACGACGGTGCCGATTGGCGTGCCGCCGGGCGCCAGCCGCACCTCCAGCCCCTGCAGATCGAACAGGTGAAACTCCCCGTCGGCCAGCGGCGGGCGGTCACTCGCCTCCACCAGCAGGTCGTGCTGCACGATCGCCTCCGCCGCTGAGCGGTTGCCGATCCCCTCCAGCCGCACCACGAACAGCTCCCGCCCCGGCAGCTGACGGCCACTGAGCAGGCGCACAGGCCGGGGAGGCTCCTGCTGCTTCCGCAGCCAGCGGGGCCCCGGGCGGGTGAAGCGCTCCGGGAAATCGGTGCGCGGCAGCACGCGCAGCTCCCCTTCCAGGCCCTGGGCGGCCACGATCCGCCCCACCACCAGCCAGGGATCGGCCGCAGGGGCCTCCTGCGGCGGCAGGTCAGCCCCATCACGGCGCGGTGGTGCCCCTTTTGCCATCCCCGCTCGCCTGCATCAGCCTCGATAATGGCGCCACCCCTTCAGACCACCGATGGCTGTCAGCGCGCTGCCGATCCTGCCCGGGTCCACCGTGGTGGTCCGCGACCCACGCTCGATCTACAACGGCTACCGCGGCTTCGTGCAGCGCCTCAGCGGCAAGCAGGTGGCGGTGCTGTTCGAGGGCGGCAATTGGGACAAGCTGGTGACCCTGCCCCTCAGCAGCCTGGAGCCGGCCTGAGCGCTTCGGCGCCCTGCTCCAGTTCCAGCACCCTGAGTGCCGCGCTGGCCGCCTGCTGTTCGGCCTCGCGGCGCGAACGGCCCCAGCCTTCGCCCAGAGGTGATGCGGCGGCGTAGCTGGCCACCACCACGGCGCTGCGGAAGCGGCGCGGATCGCCATGCCCCTGGCTGCACTCTTCACAGCTGTAGGCGGGCAGACCCAGCCCCCGCGCCTGGGTCCATTCCTGCAGGGCCTGCTTCCAGTTGTGGCGGTGCGGATCGGCCAGCAGCGCCGCGATGCTCTCCGACCAGTGGGGGGAGAGCCAGCGGTGCACCGGCTCCAGGGTTCCCCAGGTTTCGTAGAGCGCGCCGATCAGGGCTTCACAGGCCTCGGCGCGGATCGTGCGCCGCGCTGCGGCATCCCCGGCCGCCATGGCGCCAAGCCGCACCACCGCATCGATCCCGCAGCGATCGCCCAGGTCCGCCAGCCAGCGGTCGCTGACGATCTGGGCCCGCAGCTCCGAACGCGCGCCCACGCTCAGCTGCGGGTGTAGGCGCTGCAGGTGCTCGGAGGCGGCCAGCCGCAGCACCGCATCGCCGAGAAACTCCAGCCGCTCATGGTTGCGCGCCAGGCCGGCGGAGGTGTGGGTGAGGGCCTCATCGATCGAAGCCAGACCCGACAGGCCCGTGCTGGGCTCCTCCAGCCCCAGGCTGGCCAGGTAGGCCAGCAGCTGGCGCTGCCGGCGGGGGCTCAGCGTTGGGCCTCGGGGCGTCATCGTCAGGGGGTGAAAGCAGGACGTAAGCCGGGTTCTGTTCCGTTCCGCCGGAGCGGACCGGGGCGGTCATCTATCTGGGACCGTTGTTACCAACGGCCTCGAGCGGCACACATGAAGCGGGACGGGTGTCATGGCCAACCCTTGTCCCTCGGCCTTGCTCCCGGCCGGGGTTTACCGAGCCAGCACCTCTCGATGCTGCTGGTGCGCTCTTACCGCACCTTTGCACCCTTGCCTGTGCCCGGTGGGCGAACCCCCCTGAGCCATCGGCGGTGTGTTTCTGTGGCACTCTCCTCACGGTCACCCGCACTGGGCGTTACCCAGCAAGCCTGGCCATTCGGGAGCCCGGACTTTCCTCAACCGGGCCCGGCGCCCGGCCCGAAGACCGAAACGCTGCCCCGATTGCGACCACCTCGCCTGCTTTCGTGGTCCATCATGCCCGCGTGGGCGGAGCTCATAATGGGCCGCAAGGGGCTGTAGCTCAGCCGGATAGAGCGACGGTTTCCTAAACCGTAGGTCGTGGGTTCGAGTCCCGCCAGCCCCGTGCCTCCTGAACGCAGCCGAAGCAAGGGCTCGTGTGCTGCCTGCGACCCGGGAAGCGCATGGGCGCCAGGCGTGGCCATCCGATTCCGACCGCCGCCGGTAGTTACTGAGCGGTTCAGCACGGGCCGGGGGATGGGGCCGCGCTCAACCAACCCATTGCGCAGCAACCTTGTGACGAAGAGAACCAGGCAGCGAGTGCTGGTGGTGTGCACCGGCAATTCGGCGCGCAGCATCATGGCGGAAGCCCTGTTTCAGGCTCTCGGTCAGGGGGCCGTTGAGGTCGCCAGCGCCGGCAGTGCCCCCACCGGGCGGGTCCATCCGCTGGCGCTGGAGCAGATCAGCCGCCTGCCCGTCGACCCCGGCCAGTTCACCAGCAAGAGCCTGGCGGCGGTGCTGGAGGCGTCGGCCGACCCGTTTGATCTGGTGATCACCGTGTGCGATCACGCGGCCCGTCACTGCGACCCGCTGCCAGCCGACACCACGCGGCTGCATTGGGGGCTGCCCGACCCTGCTGCGCACACAGAGATGGAAGAAGCCAGAACGGCCTTCTCCGCCTGCTTCGACGTGCTGGCCCAGCGGATCGGCGACCTGCTGGGCAGCGATCTGGTCCGACGGAGCCAGGGCGTTGATCGACGTGAGGTGTCCGAATGGCTCAGCTGAGCGGCAGAAGCGGCGGATTTCTCTTGATCTCAAGCCTCTGATGGGCCCAACGGGATTCGCCCACAGAACCAGGCAGGCGTTATCTGAGTGGTTGTCCTGTTTTTCATCGCCCGATTACATCTGCAAGCGCAAAGATGGAACTGCCGCCCATGAACCACTGCACTCTTTGCCCTTCTGTGGCCTGCTCGGTCAACATCGAAGGTGTTGGGTCTTGATATGGCAGCGCTGCTGAAGCCAACCAGAAGGAGCTGATCGGGGTGGCGACGAGCGCTGCAGGGAAGAGAAGGAGGGGGATGCCTCTTGTGGGTTTCGTGTGGCGCTGACACTGCCGCTCAGTGGCAGGCATGGACTTCACATCGCAAGCACGGAATCAATGGAGGCCTGTCAACTCGAAGAGCGGGATATCCGCTCCTCTATGCCATGACACTTCTCTGAAGTGCTTCCTGGGCGAGCGTGTTGAGACTCTTTCCTTGCACCTCCGCAGCCATCGCTAATTTCTCGTGTAGTTCAGGCGGTATCCGAAAATTGAACTTGCCTGAAAAGCTTCTACGGGGCTCGATACCTTGTTCCTTGCAGACCTCAAGAAAAACGTCCAATGACTTTCTGAACTCACGGCGAAGCTCATCTGGGCTAGAACCATAGAAATCCGCTCCTCCAGAAAGCCCAAGAATTTCCCCTCGAAATTGATCTGTTTCCTCGTCGTACTCAATCTTGGCGTGGTAGCCATCTACTTTCATGAGATTCATGGTGACACTCCGTGCTCTTCAAGCCATTTGCGGATTGAAGCAACAGCACCCTTGTCTGTATCGGGCGATGGATGGGGGCGGTGGAAGACCCTGACTTCGCCAAACAGAACGACCACGACTCGGCTGCCCGCCCTCTCACTGACATCCCCACCGAGCTCCTGAAACAGGGCTTCGATGTCCCTCCACGGCAAGCTGCCGCTTACAGGACGGGAGAAGATCAGCTCAAGGGTGCGCTGGTGCTTCCGCTTCGTTCCAGCATGGTACTGCCGATTGGTACCAAGCGCGGTTGTTGGCCAACGGCTTCCTGGATGCGGATAGCGCCCACGTTCATGTGCGTTTGAGGCGATGGGCGCTTTTGGGGCAGCAAAAGTTGGCAGCGCGTCAACGTCACCTGCAACGTGTTGTTAGATTTCATCTGAATTCGCCATAACTATAAATACGACCAACTGCTCAATACGCTTGTTCAGATCTAGAATAGAGAAGTCTGGTTCATTTCCCTCTACAAAAGCCCTAGCAACCTTGACCTTATCAGCCGTTCGCTCTTTGCCATCTTTCTTGGATCTATAGACAAGAAGGTTGGCCCATTGCCCAGATGCCACGAACTGATCCACCGATGGATGCACTCTGCGAATGACAGCCTGCAACGCCTCCTCATCGAGATAGTTTTCAACTTCGCGGCCACGAGTCACCCACGCAAAGCCAGGCCCCAAGTCGAACTCTGACTTCAATCTCTGCTTGGTTGCAGTAAGTTGGACATGCGATTTCGGCTTATCGCTATCAAAGACAATTGAAGTGTTCTGATTTAAACAGCGAATTGCTATTAGATCATCGGCAATGCTTTCGACTGCCCCCACTTCTGCGGAGATATGGCTGAACAACCTTCCACCGTAAAACATGATCGAATAATGAACCCCTTCCATCAGATCCGGACGTTTTGCGCGAATCCAATAATTCAAATAAACTCTATCGGACGGCCCCTCAACCCAAATCAAAGCATTTGCTTGCAATATGTCGGAAGCTTTGTATCCCAAATCTTTACATACTCTGACTTTTTCCGAATCGTTTCCGACGCGGTAAACCGCTGAGCCCTCCGATGACAGCGACACATGAAATATTTCAGAATCCACCGCATCCATTAGGTGTGCTGAATGCGTTGTGAACAGATATTGGTTGTTCGTCTCCGAAGCTAAGTACTTGAGGAGTTTCCTCTGCAATGCTGGGTGCAGATGTAGTTCAGGCTCTTCGACGCACAAGATGCTGTTATCGAGAACTGTAGCTGCTGATGCCAATATAATTACTTCGTGTATCCCGGTCCCCAGTGAGTGCAACGGCAGTGTTTTCCCGTCCATGTGAACGAGAATCATGTCTCGATCAAACGGAATTTCAATTTCTGCCGAACTATTTTCAAGAACCCTTTGTACAAACGTGTTTATCCGGGTAAACTTCTCTCTATCTTTACGGCTAGATATAGGGGGGTTCTGGAGTCTTGCCAGGCTCTCAATGATTCCCTCACCGCTATGATCGAGCTTGCCCGAATTTGGCTCACCAATCCGTCGAATTGCTGGGATAGTTTCTACAGCGGGGCAACGCTCGGGCACATATGCCAAGGCATGAAGAGTTTGAGGCACCCAATGTGTACGAATATTTCCTTGCTGCTGATGTGTCAGCGCTCTCCACACTTGCCCCCATTCGTGCTGTGCCAAAGCTGGGATAGCCTCTTCTACGTCTACCTGCAGCTCGAAGTTCTTATTCAGAGAGCTTCCGCCGTAAACGAACCAAACAAATTCGTCGTCGGCTTCATAGCATGACGCAATTATTTTCTTTGCAAGCTGAAAGGCCGGAACGCGTGGATCCTCAAACTTGCTGCTGAGGTATTCATCGATGGATTCTTTTGCGATCGGAAATGCAATCTTCGGATTACTTGCTGATGACACGATAGGTCGATCAAGATCGGTGAACTTATGCTTTCCATCGCTCCCAGATCTATATGTTCCGTTGGCCAGGCTCCAAAACAATGGGTATTGCTTGTTAAGAAAGTTAATTGCATTAGACTTTCCGCTGTTGTTCTGACCAATTACAAAATTTATCTTCTTCAGTGGAGCGATCTTCGCTAGCGCGCCACCAAAGCTCCTGTATCCAGAAAACGCGAATCCGTTGAGTTGCACTTCCGATCTCATCATGCCCTCGAGTGAAATCTAACGCCAAGATCAGCGGCGGGCAAATTCCTGAACGACAATTAAGAAAACTGTGCTCCCGCCCGCTGCATCTTGATGTTGGGCAGCTGTTGCCACATTCTTATGCTAGATCTTCCAATCCGCGCTCAAGCCGCGCGACAATCTTCTCCATTTGCATCGCTCTTGATCCTTTCACTAAAACAATGTCGCTTGGATGAACCAAGTCAGCTGCCTTCAATGCAGCATCGTCAGCACACTCGAAATGATATTTATGAGACTCTGGTAAAGAGTTGGCTGCTTCTGAAATACACCGTGCATCACCCCCGACTGTAATTAAGATATCAATGTTACGCTCTGAGACAATCTGGCCAACATAAGCATGCGCTTCTGAGCTTTTCTCGCCCAACTCTCTCATCTCGCCTAAAATTGCGACCTTACGCCGATTCGCACCTACTATGCTTAATGTCTGAAGTGCCGAACGGAATGAATCTGGAGCGGCGTTGTACGTGTCATCCAATACAATGATATCATCTTTAGTCCTGATAACTGTGCCGCGTTGCTCTACTGAGCGAAAGTTTCTTAAATTCCCGGCAATCTCCGAAACGGAATAACCAAGAGCTGAAGCTACTGCACATGCTGCAGCTGCATTCATTGCATGGTGATCTCCGGTTGCATTAAGGTAAATATCAACGTCGTTGACCTTAAAGGCCGTATCTTTGTTATTTATGTAGCGCAACTCAGTAATTTGAAAATCAGCACTTGGACTTGTTCCATACGTGATCACAGTTGATGGAGAACGCCCCTTGAGGAACTCGGCAAAATCGGAATCAGCGTTTATTATTGCTACTCCATTGGTGCCCAATGAAGCAAGAAGCTCGCTTTTCGCGATAGCGATATTTTCCCTGGACTTAAGTAATTCAATGTGCGACATGCCTATATTCGTAATTACCCCAATATTTGGCGTTGCAATATTGCAAAGATATTCTATCTGGCCTATGCCTCGCATCCCCATTTCCAGCACTGCTGCTTGGGTGTTTCGATCAATCCCAAAGAGGGTGAGTGGAACTCCAATCTCATTATTGTAGCTGGCTTTATTTACTTGTATATTCAAGAATGGCCTTAAGGCAGCTGCAATCATTTCTTTCGTAGACGTCTTTCCAGCACTGCCCGTAACACCAACAACGGGAATCTTGAATAACGACCTATAGAATTTGGCAAGTGTTCCAAGGGCAAGAAGGGTGTCTGGGACGACAATCTGAAGCCCGTCAACACCTTCAACACGTTGACTGACAACAGCGGCAGCGGCTCCCTTTTGGAAAGCCTGAGCAACGAAGTCATGGCCATCAAAACTTGTACCTCGAAGGGCCACATACAAGCAATTAGGAGTACTAATTGATCTGCTGTCTGTTGAAATGTCTAAAACTGACCAATCTGACTCACAAGTGGTTTGACTACTCAGTAAATTAGTTATATCCGGAAGGGGGAGGGGTTCAATGTGTTTGTCCATAGTGGTGAAGTGCAATCTCTAAATGATACTGCATGACTGAGGCGTCTGCCGAACTTGTTCTTCGACGGTTCCGCAAACCACCCCGACTTGGCCTTGCCCTTCTGCAAACCGCAGAGAGAATCGCATCAAGGCCATCCGACTAAGCAGATGCTGCAAGGGCTTTGGTTGGTCAGCTGAAAGCGGTGCCGTTGGTTCGCGGGTCAGAGAACCACTGTTCGCAACGATACATATTCTCTGGGAGTTTTGCCACGTGCAAGAGACACTTTGCGTGAGGCCTAATGCTCTTCAACTCATAAGATCTATCGCCTGCATATGCTTTCTCCCAGCGACCAATTCAGCTCTGCGACCAACTCAACGCCGTGACCGATTCAGGCTCCAGTCGTAGGGCAGGTGGATCAGGCGGTAGTCGCCCCCCAGCAGCAGCTTCTGATCCTCGGCCGGCCGGTAGCGGGCGATGAAGCGCAGAATTGCGCTCTGCTTCTCGTGGCCGGGCACCGTCGCGGCCTTGGGATCGGCGCGCGACCAGTCTTCCCCGAACCACTCAAAGATTTTTGAGATGCCCACGGTTCTGTTGGCCCGGTCGATCTGCAGCCCCACGTTGCTGGCCAGCCAGCGCTTGCTCTGATCGTCCAGCTGCCGGTCGAGCTCCGGGCCCGTGAAGGTTTCGCCGCGCAACGGCGGACAGCTCATGGCGGCGCAGACGAGGGCGGCATGGATGCGGGGCTCGTTGTATTCGCGCCGCAGGATCTCGTGCTCGATCCCATCGAGGGTGAGCTGCTGGCCCATCAGCGCGTGGCGGCGGAACTTCCACACGCCGGGAATGTCCTTGATGCTCGGCCGGATCGGTTGTTGATCAATGATCGAGCGCAGGGTGAGGGCGTTGTAGGCGTTGATCAGCAGGGCGATCTGATCGGCCTCCGGCCAGGAGCCGAAGCGCTCGGGCGTCAGCGCAGCCAGTTCCTTCAGGTAACGATCCAGCTGGGCCGGATCGCGCTGCAGGGTGTCGTAGTCCACCAGCCCCTGCGCGTCCACCACCGCTTGCAGCACGGCATTGAAGGGGGCTGGATCCAGGCGCGGCTGGGGGGCGGTGGCTGTTGCGCTGCCGCTGCTCTGGCGGAGGATCTGCTCGGCCGGTCCGCCGCCGCAGCCTGCGGCGCTGAGCAGCAGCACCCCGCAGAGCGCCAGCGACGGGACACGCCAACGAAGCGAAGCCATGGAAGCGCGAAAGCAGACCAGGGGTTTACCGCTGAGCGGACGATTCGGTTCGGTCATGGTGTTCCCCCCGCAGGCTCAGCAGCAGACCCAGCAGCAAGGGCAGCCACAGCAGCAGCCGTTCCGGGGGCGTGAGCTGCCAGTCGGGCAGCCGCGAGGGCAGCACGAAATACACGAACGCCGAGAGGCTCACCAGCCGCGCCCCCCAGTTCTGGCTGGGCACCGCGAAGGGCATCAGCCAGATGAAATACCAGGCGTGCACCACCGGGGAGAGCAGCAGCAGGGCCAGCAGGTAGCGCCAGGCGAACACCCCCAGCCGCGCCCGGCCGGCGAGCAGCACCCCCACCACCAGGAGCAGCAGCAGCCCATGCACGGCATTGGTCTGCAGCGTCCAGGGCCAGAGCCGGCCGATCCAGTGGGGCAGCCATTCGGCGCTGCGTCCGTAGCGGACGAAGCTGGAGCCGGTGGGCACCAGCGGGCAGCTGCGCAGGCCGCAGAACAGGGAGGCCCCCAGCAGCAGCGGGGCCAGCCCCACCAGGACTGTGGCCAAGGGCGGCCCGGGCCGCCGTGTCTGCCGCCAGCGGCTCCAGGCCCGCTGGATCAGCAGCGGCAGGGTGATCCACTTCAACGCCACGCTCAGGCCCAGCAACAGGTCGACCCCGGCCTGGGCGCGGGCGCCCTGGGGCCCGGGCGTGCGCTCGCTCAGTAGCCAGGCCGCCACCAGCGGCAGCAGGAACCAGCTGTCGTAATGGCCGCCGCCGCTGATGCCGTAGATCACCAGCGGATTCCAGGCGTACAGCGCCGTGCGTGCCGCCCCGAAACGCGCCGCCAGCAGGCCGCAGATCGCCAGGTCGGCGGCGGTGAAGGAGAGCTTGAACAGCAGCGCCTGCTGGGCCACGGCGGCATGCAGCCGAAACAGCAGCTGCGCCAGTGGCGGATAGATGGCGGTGGTGCCGGGATGGTTGATCTGCGGCCACCAGGGCGTGCGCAGCCCCTCCAGCGCCGCGGCATCCGGCGGCAGGTCGTAGGGGCTGAAGCCCTGCAGCTGGATCCCCCCCTCCCACAGGTAGCGCCAGATGTCGTCGCCGGGCTCCATGCCCAGCAACGGCAGTCGCGTGAGCACCGCCACCGCCCAGAACAGCGCCCGGGGCAGCGCAGCCAGCGACCAGGACAGGGCAAAGCCCGCCCCCATCACCGCTGCCGCCAGCCAGAACGGCTGTAGGTTGGCGGGGTCGAACAGATCGCCGTGGGGGCGCATCATCAACGCCCCACCGATCAGCAGCAGGGCGCTGAAGGCTTGGCGCAGCCACACCTGCCGCAGCCACATCTGCCTCAGCTCCGCCGGCAGCTGGAGTCTCAGCGCCATCGCCGCAGCCACAGCCGGCCGAGGGTGGAGAGGATCACGCTTCCCGCCCGCACACTGGCGCGCCAGCGACCGGAGATCTTTGAGTCCCCGGCCAGACGCGGCCGGTGGGAGATGGGAATCTCGCCGATGCGCAGGCCCAGTTC
Source organism: Synechococcus sp. L2F (assembly GCF_024345695.1). NCBI lineage: Bacteria > Bacillati > Cyanobacteriota > Cyanophyceae > Synechococcales > Synechococcaceae > Synechococcus > Synechococcus sp. L2F. Next base: position 715,608 of record NZ_JAGQBP010000002.1, read on the forward strand.
GATCGCCCGCACCTGCATCTCCAGCGTCCAGCCGTAACCCCTGTCGCGCATCCCCATCGCCTCAAAGGCGGAACGGCGCACCAGGCGCAGGGGCCCCAGGTCGCGGTAGCGGAAGCCCCAGCCCAGGGTCACCAGCCCTGTCGCCAGGCGGTTGCCCCAGTGCTGCAGGGGAGTGAGTGCCGCCCGCCCCAGGGCCGTGGCGGTGCGGTCGCCCAGCAGCAGGTCGTGGTCGTGCAGCAGCGGCAGGAAGCGGGGCAGCTCCTCGATCGGATCGCTGCCGTCGCCATCGCAGAACAGCAGCCAGCGCACCGCGGGGTCGAGCTCGAGGCAGCCGCGCCAGCAGGCCCTGCCGTAGCCGGGGTGCGGCTCGCTGAGCACCTCCGCCCCCTGCGCGGCGGCGATCAGGGCACTGCCATCGCTGCTGCCGTTGTCCACCACCCGGATACGGCGCAGCCCCTGGTGCTGCAGCTGGCCGATCACATGGGCGATCGTCAGTCGTTCATTGCGCACCGGAATCACCACCTGCAGGCTGTCGAGCAGTTCCCTTGTGAACGGGGGCTGGGGCTCCGGTCGGCTCTGGGATGAATCGATGGCCATGGCAGGTCTCGAGGTGTGCGCGCAGTCCCAGTGGCAGACAAGCCAGATCGGCAGGCTCGTCGATATCGGCCAGGGGGCTCTGCTCTCCCCACGACCACCCGAGTGTGCGCAGCCGCTCGCGGGTGATGCCGCAGACGGCGTCCGTGCTCCAGGGGATCGCGCGGAACAGGGAGGGAGCGAAGCGGCTCAGCGCCAGCAACACGTAGCCGCCATCGCGGCTGGGAATCAGTGCGGCCTGGTTGGCGGTCAGCTGGGCCACCGCCACCTGCAGATGCTGCACGCCGAGGCCGGGGCAATCCATGCCCAGCAGCACCAGAGGCGCTCCCGTCGCCTGCACCCGCTCATCAACGGCGGCCAGGCGCGCACCGAGATCCCCCTCGGCCTGCTCGCTCCAGGCCAGCTCCGCCGGCAGGTTCAGCCGCCGCCAGGCCGGATGGTCGGGAGCAGGCGTCGTGCACAACTCCACCACGCCCAGGCCGCTGGCACAGGCGGTGCGGATGGTCCGGCGCAGCAGCCGTTCGGCCAGCCGCGCGGCGCCGGCCGGTCCCAGGGCCGGCTCCAGCCGGGTCTTCACCTGCCCCGGGACGGGCGCTTTGGCGAGGATGACGATTCGAACAGGCGGAAGCAGGGGGTTAGCCCTCCAGGGTGGCCACCAAGGCAATACCGACCAGTGGCCCATCCGGTTTGCTGCCTGCCCCAGCCGGCCGGTTCACGCCACGGTGTTGCCGGCCAATCCGCACCACGCTGTTGCCGGTAGGTCTAGGGAAGCGCCTCCTCCATGTCTGCGTCTGGTTCACCACCATCTGGCCGGCCCCGCTGGCGCCAGCTGCTGCTGATCGCCGCCATCGCCCTGGTGGTGGTGCTTTTCTTCGCTCTGGGCCTGCACCGCCAGCTCACCCTCGAGGGCCTGCAGCGCGCCCACGCCGCCCTGCTGGAGCGACGGGCGCAGGCGCCGGTGCTGATGGCCGGGGCCTACATGCTCCTCTACGTGCTGGTCACGGCCCTGTTGCTGCCGGGCGCCGCGGTGCTCACCCTGGCCGGCGGGGCGATCTTCGGCCTGGGGCTCGGCACCCTGCTGGTGTCGATCGCCTCCAGCGTTGGCGCCCTGCTGGCCTTCCTGGTGGCCCGCACCCTGCTGCGCGATCTGGTGCGGCGGCGCTTCGGCCGCCAGCTGGCGCCGATCGAGGCGGGCGTGGCGCGCGATGGGGTGTTCTACCTGCTCAGCCTGCGGCTGGCGCCGGTGTTCCCCTTTTTTCTGGTGAACCTGCTGATGGCGCTGACGCCGATGCGGGCCGCCAGCTTCTATCTCACCAGCCAGATCGGCATGCTGCCCGGCACGCTGGTGTACGTGAACGCCGGCACCCAGCTGGCCCAGCTGCGCGGCCTGGGCGGCATCCTCAGCCCGCCGCTGCTGGGCTCGCTGCTGCTGCTGGCCCTGTTCCCCTGGCTGGCGAAGGCGGCCACCCGCCGCTGGCAGATCTGGCAGCTCTACCGCCCCTGGCGGCGCCCCCGCCACTTCGACCGCAACCTGATCGTGATCGGCGCCGGCGCGGCAGGACTGGTCACCTCCTACATCGCCGCCACGGTGAAGGCGCGGGTGACCCTGGTGGAGCGCGCCGAGATGGGCGGCGACTGCCTCAACACCGGCTGCGTGCCCAGCAAGGCACTGATCAGCTCGGCGCGGCTGGCGGCCCGCATGCGTCGCGCCGACCGCTACGGCCTTGAGCCGGTGGAGCCGCGCCTGAGCGTGCGCCAGGTGTTCGCGCGGGTGGCCGCCAAGGTGGAGGCGATTGCGCCCCACGACAGCGTCGAGCGCTACGAGGGGCTGGGGGTGGAGGTGCTGCGAGGCCAGGCTCGGCTGCTCGATCCCTGGACCGTGGCGATCCAGGGGCCCGAGGGGGGGGAGCACAAGCTCACGGCGCGCGCGATCGTGCTGGCCACCGGCGCCGAGCCGGTGCTGCCTCACTGTCCGGGGAGCGATACGGTGCCGCTGCTCACCAGCGAAACGGTGTGGAGCTGGCTCGGCAGCTGCGCCCTGGAGCGGCCGCGGCTGGCGGTGCTGGGGGGCGGGCCGATCGCCTGCGAACTGGCCCAGGCCCTGGCCCAGCTGGGCCTGCCGATCACCCAGATCCAGCGCAGCCAGCGCCTGCTCAGCAAGGAAGACACGGACGTGGCCGCCGAGGTGCAACGGGCCCTGGAAGCTGACGGCATAACCCTGCTGATGGGCACCACGGTGCTCGGCTTCGAGCGCCAGCCCGGCCCCCAGGGCGCGATCACGGTGCGGCTGCGGCAGGGGGAGGAGGAGCGGGCGATCGTCTGCGATGCCGTGCTCTGCGCCCTCGGCCGCCGCGCCCGGCTCTCGGGCTACGGCCTTCAGGAGCTGGGCATCCCCACCGGCGCCACGGTCACCACCAACGCCTTCCTGCAGACCAACTACCCGAACATCTACGCCGCCGGCGATGTGGCCGGACCGTTCCAGTTCACCCACACCGCCGCCCACCAGGCCTGGTATGCGGCGGTGAACGCCTTGTTCGGCAACCTGCGCGCCTTCAAGGCCGACTACCGGGTGATCCCCCGTACCACCTTCACCGAACCGGAGGTGGCCACGGTGGGGCTCACCGAAGCCGACGCCGCTCAGCAGGGCATCGCCGTGGACGTGACCCGTTTCCCCCTGCACGAACTCGACCGCGCCATCGTGGAGAGCGCCGAGCAGGGCTTCGTGAAGGTGCTCACCCAGCCAGGCAGCGACCGCATCCTGGGCGCCACGATCGTGGGCGAGCACGCCGGCGAACTGCTGGCCGAGTTCGTGTTGGCGATGACCTGGGGCCTGGGGCTGGGCCGGATCTTTGCCACCATTCACGCCTACCCCACCATGGCGGAGGCCAACAAGTACGCCGCCGCCAGCTGGAAGAAGCAGCGGGTGCCCCAGCACCTGATGCCCTGGCTGCGCCGCTACCACGCCTGGCGACGGCGCGGCTGAGCCCCCCGAAGCCCTCCCGTTCATCCCCCTGCACCCTTCCATGGCCAGCCCCACCCACACCAGCAGCGCCGACGCCCCTTCCACCGACACCAGCTGCTGCAGCCCGGCGGGCACCAGCACCCCTGACACCAGCACCACCGACGTCAGCCGCGGCGTGCAGGAGTACTACGGCGCCACGCTCAGCAGCAGCGCCGACCTGCGCACCGACGCCTGCTGCGACGCCAGCAGCGTGCCCCAGGCCCTGCGTCCGCTGCTGGCCCGCATCCATCCCGAGGTGCTGTCGCGCTATTACGGCTGCGGCCTGGTGGTGCCGCCGCTGCTGGAGGGCCTGCGGGTGCTGGATCTGGGCTGCGGCAGCGGCCGTGATGTGTACCTGCTGGCCCAGCTGGTGGGGCCCGGCGGCGCAGTGGTGGGGGTGGACATGACGCCCGAGCAGCTGGCGGTGGCCCGGCGGCACCAGCAGCACCACGCCGATCAGTTCGGCTTTGCCAATGTGACGTTCCTGGAGGGCCGCATCGAGCAGCTCGATCAGCTGCCCCTGGAGCCCGGCAGCTTCGATCTGGTGATCTCCAACTGCGTGGTGAACCTCTCGGCCGACAAGCTGGCCGTGCTGAACGGGGTGCGGCGCCTGCTCAAGAGCGGCGGTGAGTTCTTCTTCGCCGACGTGTACGCCGACCGGCGCGTGCCCGAAGCCCTGCGACGCGATCCGGTGCTCTACGGCGAATGCCTCAGCGGCGCCCTCTACTGGAATGACTTCCTGCGCCTGGCCCGCCAGGCCGGCTTCGCCGATCCCCGCCTGGTGAGCGACCGGCCCCTGGAGATCACCGATGCCGAGCTGGCCGCCCGCACCGGCGCCATCCGCTTCTTCTCCGCCACCTACCGGCTGTTCCACCTCCCCGAGCTGGAGGATGCCTGCGAAGACCACGGCCAGGCGGTGATCTACCGCGGCACGATCACCGAGCACCCCCACGCCCTGCCTTTCGACAAGCACCACTGGATCGAGGCCGGCAAGGTGTTTCCCGTCTGCGGCAACACCTTCCGCATGCTCGAAGGCAGCCGCCTGGCGCCCCACTTCAGCTTCATCGGCGATTTCAGCCGCCACTACGGCCTGTTCGAGGGCTGCGGCACGGCCCTGCCGTTCGACGGGCCTGCGGCGGCCACGTCCACAACGAGCGGCGCCTGCTGCTGATCGGCGCTGCCGCTGCGCGGCCTCTGACCGATGCCGACCGCTTCAGTGGGAAACAACCTCTGAGGCCCGCCGGCGCTTGATGGTGTCACCCAGCCGGCGCAGGTTGGCCTGCACGACGCGCCACTGGGCGAGGGTGTGCAGAACGATGAAGGCCAGGAAGGTGTAGGAGAGCCAGAAGTGCAGGCTGCGGCCCAGCTCCACCATCGCCTTGTTTTCAGGAAACAGATCGGGAATCACGAGGCCGAAGAAGGCGACATTGCCTGCCTTGAACGAATTGGACAGCAGCAATCCGGCCAGTGGAACCACCACCATGAAGCCATACAGGAGGGTATGGAGCAGCATGTTGCGCCACCATTTCGGGCTCAACCGAGGCAGGTGCCGGGTGTACTTCTTCCACCACACCTGCAGCAGCACCACGATCCGCCAGAGCAGCAGGGCGATGGTGAGCAGGCCGATCGATTTGTGGATGTCATAAAGAGAGCCACGAAAAGACACCTCGCGACTCAGCTGGGCCATGAAGGCGCCGCCGCTGAACAACAACAGATAGAGCCCTGCCATCCACCAATGCACCGACATCAGCCGCTGAAAGGCCGAGGTGAGCCGTGGTCTTCGGGGTGTGGTGAGGTCTTGGTTCATCGGGTGGATCTCAGCCAGCGGAAGGGCCTGATGGGTGCGGCTGTGCCATCGGCAACCAACCGCGAACTCCGGTGTAGCCAGATTATCTCCACTTGACACACACCGCTGTTCTCCTGGCTTGCTGTTCTCCAGGCTCGCAGTCTGCCGTTGGCACTGTCCGTCGGGCTGGCTCTTCCCCATTTGCGTTGACTGCACTGTTCACTGCAGCAGAGTCAACAACTGTGGTGCAGTTGCGGTGATGTTGTTCACCTTGCCATGGCTTGCGCTGTGGCGTTCATGGATCGGCGCATCCCGCGAAGGGCGTTGGAATCACGGTGATCTGCGCCGGCCGCCTGGTGCAGCGGTGGCAACATGGTCGCAATCATCCAGCGCTCACATGTTCAACCTTCCCCAGCGCCTGCAGTCGCTGCGCATGGTGGCGGCACTGAGCGGCTTTCTGCGCAACCCCGACCAGCTCGACAGCGTGTTTGCGGTGGCGCGGAGTCTGCAGAACAGTCCGCTGTCCAATCAGATGCACCGCCATCTGCTCGCCAACCCGCAGATGGCGGCGTTGGTGGCAGAAGGCTGGCGACCGCAACCGCTGGACCTTGAGGCGCTCGAAGCCATGCCGGTAGGCAGCCTCGGCCATGCCTATGCCCGGCACCTGAGCGAGCAGGGCCTGTCCCTGGAGGCGCTGCTTGACCCTGCGCCGATCACCTCCGCGTCCGACTACCTGGTGCACCGCCTGCGCGAAACCCACGACATCGTGCATGTGCTCACCGGCTTCGGCACCGATGCGGTGGGCGAGCTCGGACTGCAGGCCTTCAATCTGGCCCAGGTGCGCTCCCCGCTGGCAGTGATGCTGATCTTCGGCGGCCTGCTGAAAACGCTCCAGGACGATGAACCGATCGCCCCGCTGTTGCAGGCCTTGAGCAACGGTTTTGCCATGGGCCTCTCGGCCGGCTGCCTGGTGATTGCCCAGCGCTTTGAAGACCACTGGGAACGCCCATTGAGCGACTGGCGCCAGGATCTGGGCCTTGCGGCGCTCAACGCCTGAAGCCTGGGCCCGGAACGCCGCCGCCGGCCGCCGGCCGACGCCCGACGTGCGGGAAACGCTGCAACGACACTCACCAGGCCCCGGCCCCGGCACTGCCAGCGGCAGGAAACAGGCGCAGACACGGTTCACCGCTGCACCTCACCACCTCGCTTCGCGGCCATAGAGACCTTGCAGAGGGGTAGCAGGCACTACCACTGGTGCCGTGCTTGAACGGGCCACCGCCACTAGTGTAGGGGAGGTCGTTTTCTGAGCATGACCCAGCTCCATGATCTGCGGCTGAGGCTGTTGGTGCAGCAGGAGAGCGAAAGGATCGCCCGGGGCCAGCCCGATGAGCTCGATCTTTCCGTGGTGCAGGCCCGTTGCCTCTGCTGGCTGGCCCTGCTCACCGAAGCGCACGAGGAGCAGGCCGGCGAGGCGGAGCGGCGCGGTGACATGGAGCAGGCGATGAGCTGGTTCGCCGATTCGATGCGGCTGCGCGATGTGATTCAGGTGGTGAGCACGATCGAAATTCCTTTGCCTGCCGCCCAGGTGGAGGATGGCGACCTCTTCGGTGACGATGATTTCACCGGGGATTCCTGTATCGATCTCGCTTGACGGCACAGGTTGGCGTCCAATGGCATGATGGTTTGAGAAGAACCAAGGGAGCGCGGTGCCCGAAGAGCCCTGCCAATGCCCTGATTGTCAGCGTTTCTATCGGGAGCACGACCGACTGATCCGCGAAAATCCCAGCCTGCGCCAGCAGCAGGAGCTCAACTGGGCTGCCCTTCAGGCCTTCCGCACCCTGGCGGGCCGCGTGCTGGAAGAGCTGCAGAAAACCCACGGCGACGACGCCACCGATGCCGCGGCTGCCACCGCCGGTTCCGTTGCGCCCGATGCCCAGTCGCCTGACGACGACGCGCCGGAGCAGGACAGCCTGCAGCAGGCGATCAGTGACCTCGAAAACATCAACGCCCACCTCTTCTCGATCGAGGCGCTGATGGAGCGCATCTTTGATGTGCGGGTGCCGGAGGAGGTGGAGCAGAAGTTCCGGGAAACGGCCGGTGAGCTGGCTCCCGATCCGCTCAATGCCGATCGCCTGCGCCTCAATCGCCTGCTGCACCAGACCCCCGATCTGCCCGATCGCAGCTGAGCGTCAGTGTTCGCTCGGCCCGGTGCCGCCGCTGGCCCGGCGGCAGAGCCGGGCGGCCATGCCCTCCTCATCGGCGGCAACGCGCAGCAGCTGAAACGGTGGCAGCCAGGCCAGGTGCTCCCGCAGCTCCTGCTCCAGCAGCAAGTCGTTCTGGCCGATGCCGCCGCTGAGCGCGATCGCGTCCACCCCGCCCAGGCTGGCGGCCATGGCACCGATGCCCTGAAGCAATCGGTGCAGAAACACCTCCAGCGCCAGCTGGGCGCCGGCGTGGCCCGCCGCCGCCGCCAGCCGCAGGCTGCGCATGTCGCCGCTCAGTTCCGAGAGCCCCCGCAGGCCGCTTTCGTGCTGCAGAGCGTGATCGAGCTCAGCAGCGCTCATGCCCTGCCGTAGGCGATCGAGCAGCAGGCCGGGATCCACCGAGCCGCTGCGGCTGGCCATCACCAGCCCCTCCAGCGGCGTGAAGCCCATCGTGGTGTCGATGCTCAGGCCGTTGCGCACCGCCGCCAGGGAGCAGCCCGCCCCCAGGTGGCAGCTGATCAGCCGCGGCACCGCCACCACTTCGCTCACGTGCTGGTGGTTGAGCCCATGAAAGCCGAAACGCCGCAACCCCTCGGCGCGCCAGGCGGCGGGGATGGCGTAGGTGAAAGCCGCCCGCGGCAGGGTGCCGTGAAAGGCGGTGTCGAAGCAGGCCCACTGCGGCAGCTGCGGCAGCCAGCGCATCATCCAGCGGATCACCACCAGCGCCGGCCCGTTGTGCAGGGGGGCCAGGGGCACCAGCGCCTCCAGGGCCGCCTCCTGCGCCGGGGTGATCCAGGTGGGCTCCGTGAGCGCGGCACCGCCGTGCACCACCCGGTGGGCGGTGAGCAGCAGGCGCTGACGCCACGGGGCCAGCGCCTGTGGCAGGAACGACGCCAGGACCTCGTCCGCTGCGGCGGGATCCCAGGGGCGCTGGTCCTGCCACAGCCGCGTGCCGGCCGGGTCGATCAGGCAAGCCTTGAGGCTGGAGCTGCCCACGTTGAGCACCAGCACCAGATCGGCGGCCTGCGTTGCGCTGGGCTCCATCGCGGCCTCCGGCTCAGGGGGATTCGGCCCCTTCGATGGCGCAGCTGATCGTGATCGGAAAGGGCTTCACCTTCCAGATGCGTTCGGCGTACTCCCGGATCGAGCGGTCGGAGGAGAAGAAGCCGGTGCGTGCGGTGTTGAGCAGCGACATGCGGTTCCAGTGCTCCCGATCGGCCCAGGCGGCGCTGACCGCATCCTGGGCGCGCAGGTAATCGGTGAAATCAGCGAGCACATAGAAGGGATCGCGGCCGGTGAGGTTCTCCAGCAGCGGCTTGAACAGTTCGGTGTCGCCGTTGCTGAAATGGCCCTGCTCGATCAGCCGCAGCGCTTCGGCCAGCTCCGGCATGCCGTTGATCCATTCCCACGGCCGGTAGCCCTCGCGGCGCAGGGCCTCGATGCCGTCGGTGGTGCGGCCGAACAGGAAGAAGTTCTCCTCGCCCACCTGTTCACGGATCTCCACGTTGGCGCCATCGAGGGTGCCGATCGTGAGGGCGCCGTTCATGGCGAATTTCATGTTGCCGGTGCCGGAGGCTTCCAGGCCAGCGGTGGAGATCTGCTCGGAAAGATCGGAGGCGGGGTACACCCGCTCGCCCAGCTTCACGTTGTAATCGGCCAGGAAGATCACCCGCAGTCTCCCGTCCATGTCGGGGTCGGCATTGACCGTATCGGCGATGCCATTGAGGAAGCGGATGATCAGCTTGGCCATGTAATAGCCAGGGGCCGCCTTGCCGCCGAAGATCACCGTGCGCGGCGCCTGACCATCGGCCAGTCCGTGCTTGATGCGCAGGTACTGCACGATCACCTGCAGTGCATTGAGGTGCTGGCGTTTGTATTCGTGGATCCGCTTCACCTGCACATCGAACATCGTGGCGGGATCCACCAGCAGGCCCGTGGTCTGGTGCACGTAAGTGGTGAGCCGCCGCTTGACGGCCAGTTTCATCTGGCCCCAGCGCTCGAGGAAGGCGCTGTCGTGCTGGAAGCGTTCCAGTTCCCGCAGGAGATCGAGATCGCGCACCCAGTCGGCGCTGATCGTTTCATCCAGCAGGCTGCGCAGCAGCGGGTTTGAGAGGGCGATCCAGCGGCGGGGCGTCACGCCGTTGGTGACGTTGAGGAACTTCTCCGGCCAGATGGCGGCGTAATCGGGGAAGAGCTCGGTGCGCACCAGCTCGCTGTGCAGCGCCGCCACCCCGTTGACGTGATGGGAGCCCACGGTGGCCAGATTGGCCATGCGCACGGCCTTTTCGCCGTCCTCGGCAATGATCGACACCCGCCTCAGGATCTGATCGTTGCCGGGGTACTTCATGCGCACCGTCTGCAGGAAGCGCCGGTTGATCTCGAAGATCAGCTCCAGATGGCGCGGCAGCAGGCTGCTGAACAGATTGAGGCCCCACTTCTCCAGCGCCTCCGGCAGCAGGGTGTGGTTGGTGTAAGACAGCGAGCGGGTGGTGATGTCCCAGGCCTGATCCCACTCCAGGTGCTTCTCATCGATCAGCAGCCGCATCAGTTCGGCCACGGCGATCGACGGGTGGGTGTCATTGAGCTGCACGGCCCAGTGATCGGGAAACTCGCTGATTGGCAGCTGGCGGGCATCGAGGCTGCGCACCATGTCCTGCAGGGAGCAGCTCACGAAGAAGTGCTGCTGCTTGAGCCGTAGCCGGCGCCCCTCATCGGTGCCGTCGTTGGGGTAAAGCACCTTGGTGAGGTTCTCCGAGCCCACCTTCTCTTCCACGGCGCCGTAGTAATCGCCAATGTTGAAGGCGTAGAAGTCGAAGCTTTCCGAGGCTTCCGCCTTCCACAGCCGCAGCCGGTCGCAGGTGTTCACCTGGTAGCCCAGCACCGGCACGTCGTGGGGGATGCCGATCGCCTGCTGCGCCGGCACCCAGCGCACCCGCAGGCAGTTCTGCGCGTCGCGGTAGGTCTCGGTGTGACCGCCGAAGCCCACGGTGCAGGCCTGATCCGGCCGCGGCAGCTCCCAGGGCCAGCCGGTCTTGAGCCACTTGTCGGTGATCTCCACCTGCCAGCCGTCGCGGACCAGCTGATCGAAGATGCCGAACTCGTAGCGGATGCCGTAGCCGGTGGCCGGAATCTCCAGGCTGGCCAGGGATTCCAGGTAGCAGGCCGCCAGGCGGCCGAGGCCGCCATTGCCCAGCCCCGGCTCCTCCTCCACCTCCAGCACCTCCTCCAGGCTCTCGATGCCGAAGCGACGCATCGCCTCGGCCGCCTCGTCCTGGATGCCGAGCATCACCAGGTTGTTGCCGAGCTGGGGGCCGATCAGGAACTCGGCCGAAAGGTAGGCCACCACCCGCCGTGGCGAGGCCGAGATCGCCTCCACCCCTGCCAGGTAACGCGTCATCAGCCGGTCCCGCACCGCGTAGCTGAGCGCCAGGTAGGCGTCGTGGCGGGTGGCGACCGGTGCCAGCTTGCCGAGTGTGTAGAAGAGGTGACCGGTGACGCTGTCGAACAGATCGTCCGCCGTGAGACCGCTGCGCTGGGGATCTGCATAGCAGCCGGGGGTGGGCAGCTGCAGCTGGCGGGCCTGGGTTTCGGTCATCGAGTGGGGCGGGTAAGGGGCGCGGGAGAGGAGAGAAGGCGCTGGTTCAGGCGCCGGGCGCTACTGACGGGGCCGGAAGGCTCCAGCGCCAGTTGGTCACCTCGGGGGTGTCCATGCCGTGGATGTGGGCGTAGGCGCGGTGCCGCAGGATTTCCTCCTTCATCCTCTCCTTGACGTGGGCGGCCCGTGATCCCAGCGAGGGCACCCGGTCGATCACGTCGATCACCAGATTGAAGCGGTCGATCTGGTTGTTCATCGCCAGTTCCAGCGGCGTGTTGATGTTGCCCTTCTCCTTGTAGCCCCGCACGTGCATGTTGCCGTGGTTGCTGCGGTGATAGGTGAGCCGGTGAATCAGCCAGGGATAGCCGTGGAAGTTGAACAGCACGGGCTTGTCCGTTGTGAACAGGCTGTCGAAGTCGCGGTCGGAGAGCCCGTGCGGGTGCTCGCTGGGCTTGGTGAGGGCGAACAGCTTCACCACGTTGATCACGCGGATCTTGAGAGTGGGAATCTGATGGCGCAGGATCTCCACCGCCGCCAGCGTTTCCTTGCTGGGGATGTCACCGGCGCAGGCCATCACCACATCAGGTTCATCCGGTGCGGTGCCGTCATCGTCGTTGCTGGCCCAGGAGACGATGCCGATCCCCTTGGCCACATGGCGCCGCGCCTGCTCCAGGGTGAAGTACTGCAGGTGCTTCTGTTTGTCGGAGACGATCACGTTGCAGACGTTGGGCTCCAGGAACGCCTCCTCCGCCACCGCCAGCAGGCAGTTGGCATCGGCCGGCAGATACACCCGCACCACCTCACCGCTCTTGTTGCCGGCCAGGTCGATGAAGCCGGGATCCTGGTGGGTGAAGCCGTTGTGATCCTGGCGCCACACGGTGGAGGAGATCAGGCAGTTCCAGGGGGCGATCGGCGCCCGCCAGGGGGCGTGGTGAATGCACGATTCCAGCCACTTGGCGTGCTGGTTGAACATCGAGGCGATCACATGGGCGAAGGCCTCGTAGGTGTGGAACAGGCCATTTCGGCCGGTGAGCAGGTAGCCCTCCATCATTCCCACCAGGGTGTGCTCCGAGAGCATCTCCACCACCCGGCCGTTGCGGGCCAGTTCGCTGCCGCCGCTGTCTTCCGGAAGGATGTCCTCCATCCACACCTTCTTGCTCACCTCGTAGATCGCCTGCAGTCGGTTGGAGGCGGTCTCGTCGGGGCCGAACACGCGCATGCTGTCCGGGTTGCGGGCGATGGTGTCGCGCAGCAGCTCGCCCAGCGGCGCCGTGTTCTCATGCTCCCGCTGACCGGGGTGATCCACCGGCACCTCGTAGGCCTCCATCGGCGGCAGGCGCAGCTTGCGGCGCAGCAGACCGCCATTGGCATGGGGGCTGGAGCCCATGCGCCGCTGGCCCGTGGGAGAGAGGGCCCTGAGTTCGGCCATCAAGGTGCCGCTTTCATCGAACAGCTCCTCAGGCCGATAGCTGCGCAGCCAGCTCTCCAGCATCTGCAGCTGCTCGGGGTCCTTGTTGGGGGCCGGCAGGGGCACCTGGTGCGACCGCCAGAAGCCCTCCAGCTTCTTGCCGTTCAGCTCGGTGGGGCCGGTCCAGCCCTTGGGTGAGCGCAGCACGATCATCGGCCAGGCGGGCCGGAACGCTTCGCCGCTCTGGCGCGCCTGGGCGCGGGCGCTCAGGATCCGGTCCACCGCCTCATCCATGGCGGCGGCCATCGCCTGGTGCATGGCCGCCGGCTCATGCCCTTCCACGAACAAGGGCGTCCAGCCGTAGCCGCGCATCAGGCTTTCCAGCTCGTCGCGGCTGATGCGGGCCAGCAGCGTGGGGTTGGCGATCTTGTAGCCGTTGAGGTGCAGCACCGGCAGCACGGCGCCATCGCTGACCGGGTTGAGGAACTTGTTGATGTGCCAGGAGGTGGCCAGCGGGCCGGTTTCGGCCTCGCCATCCCCCACGCAGGCCAGGGCGATCAGCTCGGGGTTGTCGAAGACGGCGCCGCAGGCGTGCGAGAGCACGTAGCCGAGCTCGCCGCCCTCATGGATCGAGCCGGGGGTTTCCGGGGTGCAGTGGCTGCCGATGTGGCCGGGAAAGGAGAACTGCTTGAAGAAGCTGCGCAGCCCTTGGGCGTCCTGGGACTTGTCGGGATAGATCTCGCTGTAGCTGCCGTCGAGGTAGGTGGGGCCCAGCACGCCGGGGGCGCCATGGCCTGGCCCCGACAGGTAGATCATCTCCAGATCGTGGGCGCGGATCAGGCGGTTGGCGTGGGCCCAGATGAACGCCTGGCCCGGGCTGGAGCCCCAGTGCCCCAGCAGCCGGTTCTTGATGTGCTCGTGCTTGAGCGGCTCGCGCAGCAGCGGGTTGGCCTGCAGGTAGATCATTCCCACCGCCAGGTAGTTGGCGGCGCGCCACCAGGCATCCAGCCGCTGCAGTTCGACGGCGTCAAGCGGGGCCTGTGTCCCTGTCTCCTGGGTCTGGCCAGCGCTGCTGGCCGAGGTGATCGTCATGGGAGCGGGTGGCGAAGGGCGTAGAGCGGGCTCGGGGAGCACCCGGAACCGTAGGCACGGTGCGGAGCCAGGACGGTCGGCTGCAGCACGCGGGCCGTCCCTGCTCACGGACAGGCTGTTCAAGCACCGCCGTGGCCGCAAGGCCGCTCGCCCCTGGATGGGCGTTCCCTCACCCCCGCGCAGCCGCCGGGGCCGCCGCTGCGCTCGCCCTTCGCGGTTTCGCCCAGGCGCACTCCCACCGCCCCCTTGCGGGGCCGAACGCTGCAATCCGTCGGCTCGGTTTTCAGTCAGCTCAGCAGGATTCCCATTAAGGTCCAACGCACTTTGCTGCTCCCCGCTGGGGAACGACCTCCACACCAATGATCTCGTCTGTTCCTCAGTTGTTGCTCCAGATGGGCTCCCATGAGATGGAGGTGGCTTCCACCTTGATCTCGGTGGGGCGGATCCTGCTGATCTTCGTGGCGGCCCGTGCGCTCGCCGAAGTGATGGTGCGCTTGCAGCTCCCCACGATCCTCGGCGAGCTGCTGGCCGGTGTGCTGATCGGCTTCTCCGGCCTCCATTTCATCCTTCCCCCCGAAACCGGAGCGCAGCTGAACGGCACGCTGCTGAATCTGGTCAGCTCACTGTCGGATGTCACTCCCGACGTGGTGCAGTCGATCTACAACTCCACGTTCCCGAACCTGGAATCGCTCGCCACGCTCGGCCTGTTCGCGCTGTTGTTCCTCACCGGCCTCGAGAGTGAACTCGATGAGCTGGTGGCGGTGGGCCTGCAGGCCAGCACCGTGGCCGTGACCGGCGTGGTGGTGCCCTTCGCGCTCGGCACGCTCGGACTCCTCTATTTCTTCCATCTGCCATTGATCCCGGCGGTGTTTGCGGGTGCGGCGATGACCGCCACCAGCATCGGCATCACCGCGAGTGTGTTCGGCGAACTCAAATATCTGCGCACCAAGGAAGGTCAGATCGTGATCGGCGCCGCCGTGCTCGACGACATCCTCGGCATCGTGATCCTGGCGGTGGTGGTGGCCCTGGCCGGTGGCGGCGCTCTCGAGATCGGCCCGATCATCAAGCTGCTGGTGGCCGCGGCGGTGTTCGTGGCGGCATCCCTGTTCCTCAGCCGCACGGCTGCCCCGCTGTTCGACTGGGTGCTGGACCAGCTCAAGGCCCCCGGTGAAGTGGTGGTGGCCTCCTTCGTGGTGCTCTGCCTCTGCTGCTTCGCGGCCCAGGCCATCGGCCTCGAAGCGGCCCTCGGTGCCTTCGCCGCCGGCCTGATCCTGAGCAGCTCCAAGCACACCCATCTGATCCAGGACACGGTGAAGCCGCTGGTGGCCCTGTTCGCCACCATCTTCTTCGTGCTGATCGGCACGAGCATGGACCTGTCGGTGCTCAACCCGATGGACCCCAGCAACCGCGAAGGCCTGGTGGTGGCCGCCTTCCTGCTCACTGTGGCGATCCTCGGCAAGCTGGTGTCCGGCTGGAGCTACCTCAGCAAGGAGAAAACCAACCGGCTGGTGGTGGGTCTGGGGATGATGCCCCGCGGCGAAGTGGGCCTGATCTTCCTCGGCCTCGGCACCCAGGCCAAGCTGCTCAACCCTGCGCTGGAGGCCGCCATCCTGATCATGGTGATCGGCACCACTTTCCTGGCGCCGCTGCTGCTGCGCCTGGTGCTCGGAGGCAAGGAAGCACCGGCCGAACAGCCGGCCTGACTCACTCGGAATCGCGGCGGCTGGCCAGCCCCCAGAAGGCTCCGGCCAGCACCGCCATCAGCCCGAGGCTGGCCGCCCAGCTCGGGCTGAGCGCCCAGCTCAGACCCAGCTGGGTGATTCCCCCCACAACCAGGGCCAGCAGCAGGCTGCTCACCACCAGGGCCAGCTGGCGCAGGCCTTCGTTCAGCGGCCCGTCGGCCAGTGCTTCCTCGAAGCGCGCCAGCGGCACCGTCAGCGGCAGGTAGAGCGCCAGCGCCCACAGCGCCCCCCCCGACAGCAGGCTGGTCCAGTCGCGCACGGAGCGGGCCGCTCAAACTGCTCCCTAGCATCGGCCACCGCGGCAGGCTTCCGGTGATCCCTTCAAGCGCAGCACCCAGCGCAGAGCCCGACACCGCCGTGGTGCCGGCTACCCCTTCCCCCGCCATTCCCTGCGCGCAGCCCTGGACCTACCTGGGCCATGCCGTGCACGCGGTGCGGGCCGCCCCCGCAGAGCCGGTGGGGCCGGCCTTCCTGCTGGTGCACGGCTTCGGTGCTTCCACCGATCACTGGCGCTACAACATTCCGGCCCTGGCGGCACGGCACGAGGTGCATGCCATCGACCTGCTCGGCTTCGGCCGCAGTGCCAAGCCCGGCGAGCTGCGTTACGGCGGGGCCCTCTGGCGCGACCAGCTGGCCGCCTACGTGCACGAACGCATCGGCCGCCCCACCGTGCTGGTGGGCAATTCCCTCGGCGGTTTCGCCGTGCTGGCCGCCGGCGTGGCGCTGGGCCCCGACGCCGCCGGTGTGGTGCTGATCAATGCGGCCGGCCCCTTCAGCGACGAGCAGGCGCCTCCCCAGGGCTGGGGGGCGATCGCGCGGCGCACGATCGGGGGAGCGCTGCTGCGCAGCCCGGTGCTGCAGCGGCTGCTGTTCGAAAACCTGCGCCGCCGCTCCACGATCCGCCGCACCCTCCATCAGGTGTACATCGATCGCACCAACGTCGATGAGGCGCTGGTGGAATCGATCCTGCGCCCCTCACGCGACCCGGGCGCTTTCGGGGTGTTCCGCACCGTGTTCGACATCCCGAGCGGTCAGCCGCTCGATGAGCTGTTCGCCGCCCTCACCGCCCCGCTCCTCCTGCTCTGGGGCATCCGCGACCCCTGGATCAATGCCGTGGGCCGCCGCGCCGCCTTCCAGCGCCACGCCCCCGCCGGCACCGCCGAGGTGGTGCTCGACGCCGGCCACTGCCCCCACGATGAGGTGCCCGATCAGGTGAACGCCGCCCTGCTGGAGTGGGTGGCCGGCCTGCCGAGCGCCTGAGCCATGCCCCTCCTGCAACGAACCCTTCCCTATCCCCACTGGGAGTACAGCGCTCCGGGCAACTCCGACGCTCCGGGCAGCCCCGACCTGCTGCGCCTGGTGCCTGAGCGGGGCGGCCTGCTCACCGGCTGGCGTTGCAATGGCCGCGAGCTGCTGTATCTCGATGCGGAGCGTTTTGCCGATCCCGCCCTCTCGGTGCGGGGGGGAATGCCGGTGCTGTTCCCGATCTGCGGCAACCTGCCGGGCGATCAGTTGCCGTTGCCGGAGGGCAGCTTCACCCTGCGTCAGCACGGCTTCGCCCGGGATCTGCCCTGGCAGCTGCGCGCCCTGCCCCAGGAGGCGGGGGTGGAACTCGAGCTGCGCGACAGCCCTGCCACCCTGGCGGCCTTTCCGTTCCCTTTCTGCCTGCGGCTGCAGCTGCGCCTTGAGCCTGCTGCCCTGGCGATCACGGCGGTGCTGGAGAACAGCGGCCGCCGGCCGCTGCCCTTCAGCTTCGGCCTGCACCCCTATTTCAATGTGTCGGCGCTGCCGGCGCCAGACGGCGGCAACGCGGCGGTGCACCTGGAAGGGCTGCCGGAGCGCTGCTTCAACCATCAGGTGATGGCGGAGGCGGACACCGCCGCCACACTCGCGCCGCTGGCCGCTGGGGTGGACCTGCTGGCGCGGCCCGAGGGGCCGGTGCGGCTGGTGGATCCGGCTGCCGGGCTGGTGCTGGAGCTGCAACCCTTCGCCCCCTTTGACCTGGCCGTGGTGTGGACCGATCCGCCCCGGCCGATGGTGTGCCTGGAGCCCTGGACCGGCCCACGCGGCGCCCTGGTGAGCGGCGACCGGCGGCTGGAGGTGGCAGTCGGCGCGAGCTGCACGCTGCAGAGTCGCTACGTGCTCAGGCCGCTCTGACGCCCGGCAGGCGCCCGCGGGCCAGTTGCTGCCTGGGGTCGAACTGGCGCTTGACCGCCTGGATCATCGCCACGGCAGGGGCGTCCTCCCAGGCGGGCACCGTGCTGCCGCTGGGTTGCTGCAGCACCGTGAGCTGGCCGCCCAGCTCCTGGCAGCGGCGCCGCAGCGCTTCCACCCGGTAGGCCGGCAAGGCCGCCGCCGCCGACCACGCATAGCCGAGGCCGCTGCCGGCCCCCAGGGCCAGCGGCAGGCCGGCGACGGAGCGATCCGCCAGCAGCGCCGCGGTGTGGCTGGGCAGCACGCCCGGCCGCAGCAGCCAGAGCGGCTCGTCTGCGCCGGATACCGGTTGCGGCTGCTGGCCGCCGAGCCCCAGCACGCGCAGGGCCTCCAGCCGTTCGGGATCGAGCGGCAGCCCCTTGAGCGCGTGGCTGTCGGCCTGGGCGCGCAGGGTGACGAGCTGGTCGTCCAGGGCCTCGCTGCTCACACTGGCCAGGGCCAGCAGCAGGGCAGGCTGGGCTTCGGCTCCGGCCTGCTCCGCCAGGGCACTGCTCCACCAGTCGATCAGTTCGGGGGTGAGGCTGGAGCGCAGCAGCCACTGGCGCAGGCGCTCCAGCCCCTCCAGCGGACCCTGCACCAGCAGCCCGCGCCGTTGCGGCGGCAGCGGGAAGGTGCGCAGGGTGAGTTCGGTGATCAGGCCGAGCGCGCCCCAGCTGCCCGTGAACAGGCGCATCAGGTCGTAGCCGGCCACGTTCTTCACCACCCGGCCGCCGGCGTGGGCGGCCACACCATCGGCGCGCAGCAGGCCGATGCCGATCACCTGATCGCGCACACCCAGGTAGCGCTGGCGCAGGCCGCCGCCGAGCCCCCGTGCCACAAGCCCGCCCACGCTGCCGGCCCCTTCGCCGTTGGCGCCTGTGCCCCAGGGCCAGTCGACGGCGAGCCACTGGTTGCGCGCGCGCAGGGCCTCCTGCAGCTCACGCAGCGGCAGCCCTGCTTCCACGGTCACGGTGAAATCCCCGCTGGCGTGGTCGAGCAGGCGGTTCAGGCGCGCCACGCTCAGCACCGTGTCGGTGTGCCGCACCGGCGGGCCCCAGCCCAGGCGGCTGCCCGTGCCGGCAGGCAGCCACGGCGTGCCGGCGGCATGCAGCTGCCGCACGAGGTCGGGCAGCTCGTGGGACGCGGGAGTGATCACGGCACGATGGTGCCATGGCCGCCCCGCCCCCCCCACCCGCGCCCCCGTTCCAGGTGGTCGTTTTCGACGACGATCCCACCGGTTCGCAGACGGTGCATGGCTGCCTGCTGCTGCTCCGCTGGGATCCGGACACCCTGCTGAGCGCCCTGCGCGACCCGTCGCCGCTGCTGTTCCTGCTCACCGACACCCGTGCCCTGGAGCCGGAGCCGGCGGCCGATCGGGTGCGCCAGATCTGCCGGGCGCTGCGGCCGGCGCTGGCGGCGGCCGGCATCGATCGCTGGCTGGTGGTGAGCCGTGGCGACTCCACCCTGCGGGGGCACACGCCGCTGGAGGCGGAGCTGATCGCCGCGGAGCTGGGCCCCTTCGACGCCACCCTGCTGGTGCCCGCCTTCCTGGAAGGGGGGCGCACCACGGTGGGGGGCTGCCATCTGCTGCACGGCGAGCCGGTGCATCGCACGCCCTTTGCCCGTGATCGCCGCTTCGGCTACGGCACCAGCGTGCTGCGTGACTGGCTGGCCGAGAAGAGCGGCGGGCGGCTGCTGGCCGCGGCGGTGCAGCAGATCGGCCTGGACGAACTGGTGCCGGCCGGCCGTGAGGTGTTGATCCAGCGGTTGCGCGGGCTGTCGGGTAACCCCTGGATGGTGGTGGATGCGGAGCGTCCGCAGCAGCTGCAGGTGCTGGGAGAGGCGGTGCGCGCCGTGGTGCAGCCCCCGGCGGGCCAACGGCCGCTGCGGCTGCTGTTCCAGTCGGCCGCCAGCCTGCTGAACGCCCTGGTGGACTTGCCGCCGCAGCCCCTGAACCCGGCGGCCCTGGCCGGCCTGCGCCGGCGCGCGGCCTCGGGCCCCCTGCCGGGGCTGGTGCTGGTGGGATCGCACGTGCCGCTGGCCGATGCCCAGTTGGAGCGGTTGCTGGCGGCGCCGGGTTGCGTAGGCGTGGAGATCCCGGTGGCCCGTGTGGCGCGGGTGCTGGAAGGCCCCCTGCCCGACCATTTGCTGCCCTCACTGGAAGCGGCCTGGCTGGCACAGCTGCGCGCCGTGCTGGCCAGCGGCCGCACCCCGGTGCTGTTCACCAGCCGGGGGGAGCTGGTCTGCCGCCATGCCGAGGAGCGGCGGCGGCTGGGCCTGGCCCTGGCGGCGGCGATGGCCCGGCTGGGGGGCGCGCTGGCGCCGCAGCTGGGGTACCTGATCAGCAAGGGGGGCATCACCAGCCAGACCCTGCTGGCCGAAGGGCTGGGCCTCAGCCAGGTGCGGCTGGAGGGTCAGCTGCTGCCTGGGCTGTCGATGCTGCGCACGGGCGCGGAGCACGAAACCGCGCCGCTGCTGCCGGTGCTCACCTTTCCCGGCAATCTGGGCCAGGCGGACACGCTGCTGCAGGCCTGGGAGCAGATGGAGCAGTGATCGCCTGCATCACCAGCTGCCGCCTGCCGCGCATCGGCGGCCACCTCCGCTGACGCCAGGTTCAGCAGGGCGTTGGCGACGGCCAGCAGACGGGCAGCAGGGGGCACTGGCTTGGGGAGCGGGCTCCCTGGCCATGTTGTGCCAGGAACCAGGAACCAGGAAGCCTGAAGGTTGCTGTTTGGAACCCGGGTGTGGTGTTTGGCGCTGAGGTGAGGCTGAGTTCAGACCGATGGCGCGGGCAGCCGGTAGAAGGAGGCCGCATTGCTCCACAGGACCTTCTGTGCTGCCGGCTCGCCCAGGGTGTCGATCAGCAGGGTGAGGTCGCTGGGGTGGAACGGCCGCGGCGCCCGCGTGGACGGCAGGTCGGTGCCGAACATCAGGGCCTGGGGATTGGCGGCGTGCAGGGCGCCCAGGGCCTCGGCCACCGGCAGCTCCACCCGGGAGAAGCCGCTGGCTTTCACGCGCACGCCCTGCTCGGCGAGCTGCAGCAGCGTGGCAAAGCCGTCGCGCGAGAGGCCGAGGTGATCGATGCTCACCGCCGGCAGCCGCCGCAGCAACGGCTGCAGGGCCGCCAGCTCACGCGACTCCACATACAGCTCCACAGGCCAGCCCACCAGCGCATGCAGGCGCAGCGCCAGCGCCTCCAGGTGCTGCACGCGTTCTGAGCCCCCACGCCGCAGGTTGAAGCGCACGGCCCGCACGCCCCTGGCGTTGAGCGCGAGGATCTCCGCATCGGTGGCCTGGGCCGACAGCTGGATCACACCCACGAAGCCAGGGCCCAGTTGCTGCAGGGCACTGAGCAGATGGCGTTGACCGAAACCCTGGAAGGAGCCTGATACCACCGCCCCTGCCGTGATTCCCAGGACCTCGGTGCTGCGGCGGTAGTCGGCGACGGTGAAGGGCTCGGGCAGAAAGCCGTGGTTCGGCAGCAGCGGAAAGGCTGGATCGATGATGTGGAAGTGAGCATCGAAGCGGTGGTGCATCACGCTCCGCGTCGTGTTGGTGCCTGGCGCTCCGCTGCGCCGTTCCCTGCTTCTGGCCGCTCAAGCCGGCCGGTCGGATCCGCCATCCAGGCTCATGGCCAGCAGCTGCACCGGATGCAGCACCGCCAGCGGCCGCGGCGCGCTCTCCATATGCTGCCGGATCTGCAGCGTGCAGCCGATGTTGGCGCTCACCGCCAGGTCGGCGCCGGTGCTGCTCAGGTCGGTGGCTTTGAGGCGGCCCAGCTCGGCGGCTTCCACGGGTTGCACCAGGTTGTAGATACCGGCGCTGCCGCAGCACACCCCCGCTTCTGTGGCCTCCAGCAGCCGCAGGTGAGGGATCTGGCGCAGCAGCGCCCGGGGCTGTTCGCGCAGCCCCTGGCCGTGCAGCATGTGGCAGGCATCGTGATAAGCGAGCCGCAGCGGACGCTCGGCGCTGGCGCGGCTGCCGTCGCTGTGGCGCAGCGGCTGCAACCGCTGGCGCACCGCTTCGCTCAACCCCACCCGCTGCAGGAATTCCTGGATGTCCGCCACACGGCCGCCGAAGGCGCTGCCGCGCGCGGCCCAGGCCGGATCACCGGCCAGCAGGCGGCCGTAGGCCTTGAGCGTGTGGCCACAGCCGGAGGCCGCCACCAGCACCGCATCGAGCGGTTCGGCGCCCGCCGGCTTGCCCGGGCCGATCACGGCGTCGAAGGCGTCGATCAAGGCTGCGGCCAGGGCATGGGTCTGGGCCTCTTCCCCCTGGTGGTGGGTGACGGCGCCGCAGCAGCCCTGGGCCGGCGGGATCACCACCTCGATGCCGTTGGCGCTCAGCACCTGCACCGCCGCCCGGTTCACGGCCGGCTCGAACAACCGCTGCACGCAGCCCAGCACGAGGCCCACGCGGTAGCGCCGCTCGCCCTGGGCCGGGGTCACCAGCGGCAGCGGATCGGTGAACGACTCCTCGGCCAGCGGCGGCAGCAGCCGCTCCATCGCCGCCAGCCCGGGCCCGAACAGGCGGGTGAGGCCGCTGCGCCGGGCCAGCCGTTGCAGTGGTGTGCCGGCATAGAGCCGCAGCGGCTGCAGTACGGCCCGCAGCCGCTGGGGATAGGGCAGCAACTGGAACAGCAGCCTGCGGAAGGCCCACTGGCCGCCGCTGCGCAGCTCCGGGGCGTTGAGTTTCGGGCGGGTGGCCTCGATCAGTTCGTCGTAGCGGACACCGGCCGGGCAGGCGCTCACGCAGGCGAGGCAGCCCAGGCAGGAATCGAAGTGGCTCGCCACGGTGGCATCCAGCGCCAGCTCACCGGCATTGATCGCCTTGAGCATGTGGATACGCCCCCGCGGTGAATCCATCTCCGTGCCCAGCACCCGGTAGCTGGCGCAGGTGGGCAGGCAGAAACCGCAGTGGATGCAGGGATCGGTGACTGGAGAAGGCATGGCACTCAGTCTGCCCGGCTCAGGGCTTCCAGGACCGGCTGCTTCAGCCGCCGAACCGCCGCGGCGGTGAGATGGTCGTCGTCGGCCAGCTGCCACTTCAGATCGTCGAGGGAGCAGCCCTTCGGGCAGATCCACGGCATCGGATCGATGAAGCGCACGCGGTCAGGGAGATTGCGGCTCAGTTGAACGTTGATCGTCCTGGTGGAGGTGGCATCCTCTCGCAGGGTGTTCAGGCAGGGCTCGCTCCATCGAGCGGGGCGGAACCACTCCGGCAGACAGAGCTCCCGTCCGATCAGCCTCGGACCGGCCCCGATCAGGGCGACCTGCAGCCCATTGGCGCCAGCCCTGTCTGAAAAGGCATCCAGCGCCTTCATGTAAAGCGCCGTCTTCGCTTCGGTGCCCCGCACCGGCTGTCCGGTTCGATCCAGGAAATGGTCACGGGTGGCCCGCAGGCCGCTGCCCAGGTGACTGAGCTGATAGCCCGCGATCAGAACGCCATCTCCGGGTCGGCTGGTGGCGAGGATCCGGGAAGCAATCTCATCCTGGAAGCGCTCACAGCCAGGATCCAGATGGCCGAATGCGGTGGCCGGGAACGGGCAGCCGGCTT
The DNA here is from genome assembly GCF_024345695.1 of Synechococcus sp. L2F. NCBI lineage: Bacteria > Bacillati > Cyanobacteriota > Cyanophyceae > Synechococcales > Synechococcaceae > Synechococcus > Synechococcus sp. L2F. The sequence goes on from NZ_JAGQBP010000002.1 coordinate 738,779, forward strand.
TGGTGAGCAGTGTGATTCCGGCGCCCTCCCGGTGGAGCTCGGCGGCCAGGGGAATCAAGGCAGTGGCATGGCTGTCACCGACCACGAAGATGGTCCGACCTTGGGCTGCGCCCTGGGGCGCGGACTCGACCGAGCAGGTCCTGGCCTTGGCATCGATCTGAGGGCGATCGAGCACATCGTTTCGATCGATCAGACAGGCCGTTGAGGTGATGGTCGTGCCGGCAATGCGCTGGTTCCGCCGTTCCTCGGACAACGTGGCCGGCCGCTGGCCGAGATAAAGATGGGGTCCGAGCCCTCCGCCGATCAGCAACAGCAGCATGGTTGCGGCGGCGGCGTTGATTCCGACTCCGATCAGGATGGTCTGTTGGTTGGTGGGGGCCCACGGCTTCGAACCGAAGGGGGTTTCAAGCGTCCGGTAGGACAGTTCTGCCAGCCCCAGGATCAGCAGCAACTGAAACGGCACACTCCAGGCGTGGATGCCGATCGTCCAGCGGCTGAGCACGATGACGCTCCAGTGCCACAGGTAGAGCGAGTACGAAATCTGGCCGATGCGGAGCACCGGGGGGCACGTGAGGAGCCGGCCGAGCAAGGAACTTCCCCGCAGGGTTCGGATCAGCGCGCAGGTTGCCGCCACGCTGACCAGCATCGGGATCGAACTGGAACCCTGGGGCGCCAGGGTCACGCCGACCAGAGCCAGGAAGGCCCCCCAAGCCAGCCCGTCGCGAAGGGGGGCCTGTCCGGGTTCCCCCTGCGGATCCTCCCCGTTCGCAGTCAGCAGACAACCGACCGCCAACTCCCAGACCCTCGGCCCCGTGAGGAAGTAGGCGGCGGATGAATCGACCTGCCGCATCTGCAGAAACAGGATCAGCGACAGCACGGCCACCAGGGCCATCCCCAGGCGAAACCGCCTTCGCCCCGCTCCCCCGGCTCTGCCCAGTCCGAGCTGCCAGGCAGCCAGCGGAAACACCAGATAAAACTGATAATCCACACCCAGGAACCAGGTCTGGGTGAAGCTGTTGAGCTGGGCGCTGGTGCCGAAGTAATCGGTGGCCTGCTGGTGCAGGAACACGTTCGAGGCCCCCGCCAGCGCAAGAAGCCCTGTCCACAGGGAGGCCGCCGGATCAGGAACCACCAGGCAGGTCAGCAAGGCGGTGACGACGACACAAGCGCTCAGAGCCGGGACCAGTCGCTGGATGCGTCGGCGGTAGAACCCGGCCAGGAAGGCTCCGCGGCTGTCGGCCGTTGGCCTGTGCTCCAGCGATCGGGTGATCACGTAGCCGGAGATCACAAAAAAAACGTCAACCCCGACATAGCCGCTCGGCAGCAGGGACTTGTTCAGGTGGTTGACGATGACGGCAACGATGGCGACGGCTCTGAGGCCGTCGATCTCGGCTCTGCGAGCGATCTGATGGGGGGGCGCACGCATCCCCCCGATTGTCCTCGGCCGCACCCCTGCCCGGAATCTCCGGGCTTCAGCCGCCGAAGTGGCGCACCACCGCCTCGGCGAAGCCGGAGCAGCTCACCGGATCCACCCGCGGTTCCATCAGCCGGGCCAGGTCGTAGGTGACCTCCCCATTGGCGATCGCGGCGCTGATCCCCGCAGTGATCAGATCAGCCGCTTCCTGCCAGCCCATGTACTCGAGCATCATCACGCCGCTGAGGATCACCGAGCCCGGGTTGATCCGATCCAGCCCCGCATGCTTGGGCGCGGTGCCGTGGGTGGCTTCGAAGATGGCGGCGTTGTCGCCGATGTTCGCCCCCGGCGCCATGCCCAGGCCGCCCACCACCGCCGCCGCCGCATCGGAGATGTAATCGCCGTTGAGGTTGAGGGTGCAGAGCACCGAATACTCCTGGGGCCGGGTCTGGATCTGCTGGAAGATGCTGTCGGCGATGCGGTCGTCGACGAGCACCATGCTCTTCCACTTGCCGTAGCCGTGGCTCTCGCCGATGCTGTCAAGCACCCCTTTCACTTCCGCGTCCACCGCCGCTTTCTTCTCGGGGGTGAGGCTGTCGTAGCCGGGTTCGATCAGGCGGGCGTTGTCTTCGACGCTGAGGCCGTGGTTGCGCTCCAGGTTGCCCAGGATCCAGCTTTCCCGCTCGGTCACGCACTGGTCGCGGAATTCGCTGGTGGCCAGCTCGTAGCCCCAGTCACGGAAGGCCCCTTCCGTGAACTTCATGATGTTGCCCTTGTGCACCAGGGTGACGTGGCGTTTGGCGCCCTCCAGCCCCAGGGCGTGCTGGATCGCCTTGCGCACGTGGCGCTGGGTGCCCGCCTTGCTCACCGGCTTGATGCCGATGCCGGCCCCCTCCGGGATGCGGCGTTTGCCGAGCTTGCCGTTGGCCGGAATCACCGTGTCGTTGAGGTGGGCGATCAGCTCCACGCACACCGGATCGGTGGCTTCCCACTCGATCCCCATGTAGATGTCTTCGGTGTTCTCCCGGTACACCACCACATCGAGGTCCTGGGGCCGCTTGTGGGGGCTGGGGGTGCCTTCGTAGTAGCGGCAGGGGCGCACACAGCAGTAGAGGTCGAAGATCTGGCGCAGGGCCACGTTCAGCGAACGGATGCCACCGCCGATCGGCGTGGTGAGCGGGCCCTTGATCGCCACGCCGAACTGCTCGATCGCGGTGAGCGTGTCCTGTGGCAGGTATTGATAGGTGCCGTAGAGCTCGCAGGCCTCGTCGCCGGCGTACACCTTGAACCACTCGATGCGCCGCTCGCCGCCGTAGGCCTTGGCCACGGCCGCATCCAGCACCCGCTGGGTGGCGGGCCAGATGTCCACGCCGGTGCCGTCGCCGCGGATGAAGGGGATGATCGGGTCGGACGGCACCACCGGAAGGCCGTTCTCGAAGCGGATCGCCGTGCCGTTTTCGGGTGGGGTGAGCTTTTCGTAGGACGGAGCGGACAGGGTCACCATCGGCGGCAGGAGGGGGGAAACGGCGCGACCGACGGCGGTCCGTGGTCGTGGTGCCGGCCCGCTGGCGCAGCCTCCCTCGGGAAACTCCAGCATGGGTCGGCTCGCGGAGCCTAGGTTCCGTTCCATCCGCTGTTCTGCTCAGGGGAAACGCCATGAATGCGGCAGACCTGGCCCGAAGTCCGGAGATGGCCCACGCCATCGCCTCCGCCGCCGCCCTGTTCCGGCGCCATTTCCCTGATGCCCGCGCCAATCTCACCCCCTGGCGCGACGACCCCGACACCCGCCGCTTCGAGGAGCAGGCCTCGGTTGACCTGGCCTTCCACTTCCCCGGCTGGAGCCCCCGCCTGCAGTGCCGCAGCCTGCTGATGCAGCTGCGCCTCGCCGAGGCTCCGGTCGCCGGTGGCGGCGGTACCCCGCGGCTGCTGGGGGTGCTGCTCAGCGGCATGACCTTCCAGGGCGAGCAGTGGCGGCTCGCCACCGTGGGCGACTGGGAAGCGAGTGGGGTGAACCTGCCCCAGCCCGAGGTGGCGGAGAAGCTGCGGCTCGTCTGCCGCGACCTGTTCGCCCTGCTGGGCGAGGGGCCAGCCGCCGCCGCCAGCGACGAGGCCGCTTAACCCTTCGCAACCTGAGCCGCCCGTGCCGGCAGCACGGCCCTAACTTGTTGGCCACGACCTACGGCACACCGGCTTCTATGGCTGTCGCCCTTGCTTCACAGTTGCGCGAAGGCACCAAAAAGGCGCACACGATGGCCGAGAACACCGGCTTCGTCACCTGCTTCCTCAAAGGGGTGGTCGACAAGATCAGCTACCGCAAGCTGGTCGCCGACCTCTACTTCGTGTACAGCGCGATGGAGGAAGAGATCGGCGCCCTCAAGTCTCACCCGGTGGTGGGGCCTATCGCCCACGACGCCCTCAACCGCCGCAGCGCTCTTGAGGCTGATCTTGCCTTCTACTTCGGCGCCGGCTGGCGTCAGCAGGTGCAGCCCACTCCGGGCGCCCAGAAGTACGTGGAACGCCTTCATCAGGTGGCCAAAGAATCCCCCGAGCTGCTGGTGGGTCACCACTACACCCGCTACATCGGCGACCTTTCCGGCGGCCAGATCCTCAAGAACATCGCTCAGAAAGCGATGAACCTGGGCGAACACGATGGCCTGCGGTTCTACGAATTCGATGCCATTCCCGATGAGAAGGCCTTCAAGGCCAGCTATCGCGAAAGCCTCGATCAGTTGCCGATTGATCAAGCCACGGCCGATCGCATCGTGGAGGAGGCCAACCACGCCTTCCACCTCAACATGGTGATGTTCCAGGAGTTGGAAGGCAACCTGGTGGCCGCCATCGGCAAGGTGCTGTTCGGCTTCCTCACCCGGCGCCAGCGCACCGGCAGCACCGAGGCCGTCGCCGCCTGAGCCGGCACCGGCCCTCCCCTGCGCCAGAGTCAGCGGCGGCTGCCAGATCGCCTTTGCGCCCCCTTCGCTTCCTTGTGCCCGGCACCAGCGGTCGCTTCCGCTGTGGCGGTCTTCAGGTTGAACTGCAAACGGCCCGCCTCACCGCTTCAATCGTGCCCACGGAGGTGGTCACCTATCGGCGAAAGGAACCCGGGAGGCCTTATCTGGCCGATCTGCTTCGCCAGGAGCGAGCACCCGGTTCGGCGCTTTGGATCGTGAGCTGGGGGTTTGACGTGCCCAGGCAGCTGCGTCTGCTACGGGGTCGGGCGGTGGCGTATCACGCCCATAGCACTGGGTATGGCTTTGATTTGCCCGCTGGCGTGCCGGTGTTGGCGGTGAGCCGCAACACGCTCGGGTACTGGGGAAATCGGGCGCCACGCAACCCGCTGTTTCTGGTGCCAAATGCCATTGATGCAAGCTGGGGGGACGACGACAGAGTCGCCGATCCGGCCCTGGTGGCCCGGCGCCCTATTGATGTGCTGGTGCAGGCTCGCAAGAGCAGCGCCTACGTGCTGCAGCAACTGGTGCCGGCCTTGCGGGCCCAAGGCCTCCGGGTTGAGGTGCAGAGCGGCTGGGTCGACGACCTGGTGGGCTTGTTTCGCTCCGCCAAGGTGTATCTCTACGACTCGGCCGATTACTGGCGCAGCGAAGGGCTCAGCGAGGGCTTCGGACTTCCACCAATGGAGGCACTTGCCAGTGGCTGTGTGGTGTTCAGCAGTGTCAACCATGCCCTGGCTGACTTCCTTGACCCGGGGGCGGTTGGCCACCAGATCGGCTTTGGCACACTCCAGGCCGACCTAGAGCGAATCATTGCTGCGGCTGCTGATCCGGGCCGTTGGCAGGCAGACCCCGCCCAATGCAACAGGCTGTTGTCCATGTTCTCGGAGCAGGAACTGAGGTACCGCTGGGCAGAGGCCCTCAAGTCCATCGACCAGCATTGGGACCGGCTGTCATCCCGCACTCCGCCGCTGCGGAATCCCTCGCCCGCGAGCCTGGAAGCCATGAGGATCCTCTCCAAGCTGCGCAGCCTCACAAGCCGCTGGCGTGGACGATCGGTTCTGTGACTGGCTTGGACGCAGGCACCCTGTCGGATGTGACCGATAAGGTTATCGGGCCATTGAGCAGAGTCTTCGATTTCAGTGAAGTTGAGCCTCCCTGCCGGGCTGCAAAGCCAGACGCTGGCCCAACTGGGCCGATTATTGTCATTTTTGCCAAAAAAGCGTCTGCAGGGTCTGATCGCTTTGCTGGTGATCTCTTTATTGGTTGGCCTGCTGGATCTGGTTTTCGTTGGGCTTCTGGCTCGCCTTGTGGGTGCCTTGAGCGGGGTCAAGCTGCCCGACAGAATTCCACAGATCTGGTTCTTTGGCGGCGGTAGAGCCTCTCAATCACTTTGGATGGTGAGCATCCTAATTGGATTGATTTGGTTGTCAACAGGCTTAAAGTTTCTCACTGCTGCACTCCAGAGTTTCCTCAGCGCGCAGATTTGGTCGGATTACGGCAATCGGATCTATGCAAATATTCTGATGCAAGATTACGAGTACTTCCAGGCTCAAAAGTCTGCCCACCTTCTTGCGCGTCTCAACCGTATCCTCAGCAAAATATCTGATGACATCATTCTGCCTATGCTGTCAGTGATTTCCAGCGCATTATCTGTTGGTGTACTTACGATTGGTGTCGCAGTTGTCCTGGGCCCTGTTGCGATCATTCTCTTTGTCACTCTCGTTGCTGCCTACGCCTCGGTGTCGGCACTGCTGATTGCACCCTTAAGGCTTGCCTCCAAGCAGAAGCTGCGGTTTGCGTTGAGAATCAACTCGTTGCTGGTCGAATCTATTCGTTCAATCCGTGATGTTCAGCTATATGCGGCCGAGCAGCGATTCATCGACAAGTTCTGGTCCATTGGAATCACAGGAAAACGTTACGACAGAATTTCAAAGCTTCTGCCTGATATTCCTCGCTATATCATTGAGCCGGCCGGAATCACGATGCTCTTCGCGATTGGCCTTATTCCCATCTTGTTGGATCCAGATAGAAAGCTGCAGCAAGCCTTGCCTGCATTGGCAGCTGTCATGTTTGCAGCCTTGAGAATCTCAGCTCCAATCCAGTCGATTTTTCGATCTGTCAACCGGTTTCGAGGCAGCCTTCCAGATATCTCGGATGCCTTACAGCTGCTGGATCTGAAGGCGTCACGGGCCACTCTTCTAAGCCCGGGTACCCCCTCTCCTGCTGGGGTGATGCCTAAGCACACAATCAGACTGAATGATGTTTGGTTCCGTTATGCCAGTTCGGAAGATTGGGTGATCAAAGGAGTCAACATCACGATCCCCATTGGCTCAAGGGTTGCTTTGGTCGGCAAAACTGGTGGAGGTAAATCCACCACCGCCCACCTCCTGCTTGCCCTCTATAAGCCGCAAAGGGGATGCATCGAGCTGGATGGGATCGAGTTGGCTTATGAAGAAACGCCAGCTTGGCAAGCTTGCTGCGCGATGGTCCCTCAATCGATTGTTCTGCTCGATACGAGCATCCGTGAAAATGTTGCTTTTGGAGTGGATGAGGAAGAGATCAATGATTATGCCGTTTGGGAGGCTTTGGAAGCTGCTCAGTTAAATGAGTTTGTCTCTGAGTTGCCATATGGACTCTATACAATGATCGGGGAAAATGGTTTGCGACTCTCCGGTGGACAGCGTCAGCGCCTCGCCCTTGCAAGGGCTTTTTACAAGAAGGCCAAGGTACTCGTTCTGGATGAGGCGACAAGCTCTTTGGACAATAAAACTGAGAGCAGCGTTTTAGACTCGCTTGAGCTGATCGGTCGTAGATGCACCACAATTGTGATTGCACATCGCTTAAGCACTGTTAAGAACTGCGATCGAATCTATGAATTTGCGGATGGGATGATTAGAGCCTACGGAGATTATCAACAGCTTCAGGCCAGGTCGGAAACCTTCAGGGAGCTTGTTTCGCTAGACAATGGCTGACATCACCCTTCTGGCCACTGCAGATTGGGATCAACTACTTTGGACCAATAAGCAACACGTCGCTTCCGAGTTGGCTGATCTTGGTCATCGAGTTCTTTATGTCGAGTCACTGGGTTTACGTGCACCGCGCCGTCAGGCTCAAGATTTTGGCAGAATTTTCCGTCGTTTAGTCAAGGGCTTGATGCCGCCACGGCAGCAGAAGCCCAACCTCTGGGTTTGGTCACCATTGGTTTTGCCTGGGGTTCGTGGTCAACTTGCCACTCGGATCAACCGATTGATCTTGCTTGGCGGTCTGGCTCTGGCTCGGCGCTGGCTGGGGATGCGAGCGGAATTGTTATGGACTTACAATCCAAAGACCCTTGCTTATGGGATGCCTGGTCCGTATGCAACTCTGGTTTACCATTGCGTAGATGACATCCAGGCTCAACCGGACATGGATGATCTGGATCTCTCCGCGTGGGAGGAGCGTCTTTGTCGGGCTGCTGATCTTGTCTTTGTAACCTCTCCTGCCCTTCAGGAGAGTCGTCGTAAGTATAATCCTAATACATACTACTTTTCAAACGTTGCTGACTACAATCACTTCGCGCAGGCACTTGAGCCTGATCTTGAGATTCCTCGCGATATTGCCATCATCCCCCAACCTCGAATCGGCTTTGTGGGGGCCATAAGTGCGTACAAGCTTGACCTTGACTTGCTTGCCAAGCTTGCAGAGGCGTCACCAAGCTGGTCCTATGTGATGATCGGTCCCGTTGGTGAGGGTGATCCCAGTACCCAGCTTTCCGGCTTGCTGGATTGTTCTAATGTTTACTGGCTTGGCGTCAAGTCCTATCATGATTTACCTGCCTATATGAAGGGTCTTGATGTGGGCCTTCTGCCGCTTCGCTTCAACAGATACACCCGCTCCATGTTTCCCATGAAGTTCTTTGAGTATCTGGCCGCCGGGCTGCCGGTTGTGGCTTCGGCCATTGATGCTTTGGAGAGTTATCGCCCGTTTGCTGCTCTTTGCGAGCCAACAGTGGATTCATTCCTCGCCGCTCTGCATAACAGTCTCAAGGGCCTGGGATGCCCGCTTGAGGCGCGTATCGAATGTGCCGCTCAGCATACCTATCATCGCCGTACGCAAGCCATGCTTCGTTATCTTCCTAACATTGCCTCGGTGGAATGATCGAACGCAATCAAGTTTGGAATTTGCTTGTTTGCCTGCCCAATCTGCTCCTGTCGCGTCTTTGGGCCATTCAGGGCTATGACGGCATTCTTCCCATTGTGATCACACTTCATTCCTTCACTGAAGGACGCAAGCCCGCGCTGGGTTTGCTGGTGATCTGGATGGCTATCCGCTTGACCAATCAGATGGTTGCCAAGTTTAGGACACACTCCTTGCAGCCTCCGCTGGAAGCCATTCTGTTGGCTCTTCTGCTCGTGAACACTCGCTTGATTGTTCTCCGTGAGGATATTGATGGGCCTACGACCTTCCTGTTGATTGCCATCGGCTTCATGATCGGTGCCAGCCAGAGCTTGCGCGCATGGAGGTTGTCATTCGGATGGTTGGCGCTCACCCCCTTGCTGCTGATGGCCTACTTTTTGCAGCATCATTCTGCCGCAAGCTTCTGGAGCATATCATATGTTAGAGATGTGTACGAGGCGACCATGGATGGCCATGGAGGCATCAATCGTTTTGCCACGATCCTGATGCTTCTTACGCTCAGTTCGGCCAGTTACTCATTGCTCTCTCGATCGTTGCTCGAGCGTCTGATCGGCACCACGGCAGCAGTTGTTGGTTATGCTCTCTGCGTGAGCACGGATTCCCGCCTTGCCCAGATAGCTCCGCCAGTGGCTCTTTTGATTGGTTGGGTAGCTGCACGCTGGAGGAGGGGCTCCACAAAGTTTCTTTCCGTTGTGTTTGCCACCGCTGCCATGGCTGTCATGGTCATTGGGTCGTGGTGGTTTTTCTTGGCCCCTGATGCGAACATCAATCAGTCTTCGGATATGGGTAGGCTGAGAGCGGGGGCATGTTGGCTGTCGTTGATGTTTACTGGGGCGAATCGGTTTCTTTATGGTGTGGGCTACGGCCCACAGGCAAACGATATGTGCAGCCACCTGAGGGAGGGAGGTGGATTCGGCCATGCTCACAACACGATCGCTCAGATCGGTGGCCAGCTTGGTGTGCTTGGCCTATTGGCATTTCTGATTGTGGTGATTCTCGTCTCCATGGGTCTCAGGCGACAATTCCAGAGCATTGCGTCCCGATGTGACACAACGCCCTCACACCTTGTGTTTTTTCAAGTAGCTGTTTCCCTCAACGTGTTGCTCCTGCTCAACACCCTCGCCACTACCATCTATCGCACCAATCAAGTCACCCAGTGTTTGATCGGTTTCCTGGCGGCCACGTCGCTGTGCCTGTTCAGTGCTCCCGCGGAAGCCACCCTCACCTCTGAGCCGTCAGTAGACAGTTCACTGACAGCCGACCCAATCCCGTGAGGCACTCAAGCCATCAATGATCCAGCCCAGTAGGCGGCGAATCCGCACTTACCTGCCTGAGTGGGTTCTGGCTTGGGTGACTGTAGCGATAGCTGCCGGGTTACGTTGCTTCGGCAGGCGGCTTGCAGCCTATCAGCTCTTGATGCGGTTTCTGGAGCGGTGGCCCCGCAATCCTGCGGTGCTTGCCGCGATTATTCCTCAGGCAATGGCTCGGAATGATTATTCCTTTGCCGTGTGCAAGATTGAGGATCTATGGCTTAACTCAGGCCACACGCATTATCTTCATCGCCTTCTCTTTCGCCGGTCAATGCGGCCTGGTGATCTGAAGCAGCGACTGGCTCTGTTTCAGTTGATCGCTGCCAGCAGCAAGCTTCCTGAGCACTATCGCTGGTATTCCTTGATCATCATTGCTTACCAGGCGATTGCAACTGATGATTTCCCACTGATGGAGCATACGGCTGCTGATCTGGAGCGGCTGGTCCAGCAGCTGTTGAGCGATCCAGGCGTGTTTGTCTGCCAGCGCGCCAACCGGGAAAACCGAGCAAAGCTGCTGGTTTCGGTTTTCACAGCACTTTCTCGATTGTATCTGTCTCTGGGGAGTATTGATTCCTTCGAGTCTGTGGGGATTCGAGTCTCTGTCATCATCGACAGCGTTGACCTCGCGGCCATTGATCCCGATAGCGCCTACAGATCTACCCGTAATCTGATGCGATGCCTGGCCATTGAAGCCCTTCAGGCTTGGCACCAACAGGATGCTGAGCGGTGGCGGCTCGCCTGTCATCGATTGCGCCGAGTCCACGACCATTGCCACAGGCCTTGCTTTGATGCCAGCAGTGCTCAGGAAGATCACCGTGGCTTCGCCAGGGAGATGCTTGGGGCAGTTGCAACAACAGATGGCACGGGCTGGTTGGTTGCGAAGGAAGATGAGCAGATCCATCACTTGATCACTCTCATCATCAAGACCACGTTTGAGCCACGTTTCCTCCCCAAGATCAGAGTTATGTTTGCTTCCTACCTGGCTCCGTCGCAATGACAGTGCGTGTGGCGTTCTACATCGACTCTCTCAAGACTGGTGGTGCTGAACGCGTGACGCTGCGGATGGCGCAATGGTGTCGCGAGGCTGGCTATCTTCCTGTTGTCCTCACGCGGCGGCAGGCCCGCCACGACTTCTACCCCCTCCCTGAGGGTGTTTTACGTGAGGTTGAAGCCCCTGATCCAGCCTGGGTGGCTGCCTTGGGCTGGCTGGGATTCCCATGGAGGGTGCTGACGTTACGGCATTGGCTACGCCGCAACCGAATCGATATCGCCATTGGGATGACTACCCTTCCAGCGATCAAACTGATCCTGGCGGTATGGGGTCTGCCGCTGAAGTGCTGGATCTCTGAGCGCAACTATCCACCCGCCAAGCCCCCGTCTCTGCCATGGCGCCTGCTGCGATGGCTCACCTACCGCAGGGCTGACCTTCATCTCGTGCAGACCCATCAGACCGGTGATTGGCTCAGGCGGCATCTGGGCGCCACGCCACAGCTGTTGCTGCCGAATTCGGTGAGCTGGCCGTTGCCTTCATTTGTGCCTCATGTGGATCCAGTCACTGTTCTTGGTCCTTGTCTCCGACATGACGATTCAGGCACTGCTGGGCCTCCACCCGCCCTGCTTCTTGCAGTTGGAACCAAAGCGTTTCAGAAAGGCTTCGATCGCTTGGTGAGGGCGTTTGCGTTGATCGCTGACGACTGCCCAGGGCTCCACCTTGTGATAGCTGGACTCACCATCAAGCCCTACCGCGGTAGGGATCAGGTGGCCGACCTACAGTCCTCGCTGCCCCCCTCCTCGGCAGCCATGGGGCGCGTCCACTTTCCAGGGGTGGTGGGAAACATTGGCGACTGGTATTCGGCTTGCGAGATGTTCATCCTGCCCTCCCGTTTCGAAGGCTTCCCCAATGTTCTTCTGGAGGCCATGGCCTCGGGCTGCGCCTGCGTGGCCTGCGACTGTCCGACCGGCCCAGCCGACCTGATCCGGGATGGGGAGAACGGACTGCTGTTGCCCGAAGCAGCCTCGGATCTGGAGTTGGCGAACGCCATCACCACCCTGCACCGGGATGCCCGCTTGCGGCGCCGCCTGGGCCAGGCAGCTCAGCACGTGCGTGAACAGTTCAGCGACGCACAGCTCGCACAACGCTTCATCGAGGCCCTCAATGGCTGACGACCTCTGGATCGTGCTGCCCCATCTGGGTCCTGGGGGTGCTCAGAAGGTCGCCATGCTGGCCGCTGCCCATTTCGCCGGGCAGGGCTACCAGATCACGGTTGTCTCCCTGCTGCCGGATCCGACCCCGGTGCACGCGGTGCCGGCGGGGGTACGGCTGCTCGACCTTGGCGCCGCCGTCGCGGCGGCCCGCCGCGGCGATTGGTGGAACCGCTCCCTGCTCGCCCGCGGTCGCCGATTCCTCAAGCTGTGGCTGCCGCGCCTGGCGTCCTGGTTCCTGCTCATCACCCTCTGGCCCTTGCTCCGGCGGTTGCGCCCTCCCCAGGGCGCCGGCCTGCTGCGTTGGCTGGTGCGCGGGGTGGGCGGGCCCCAGGCCTCCTTGCTGCGGGAACGGGTGCTGGCGGAGCGACCACCCCGGCTGCTGGCCCTGCTCACCAAGACCAACATGCTCGCCTGCCAGGCCTGCTGGGATCTGCCCCTCCACCTGGCCGTGTCGGAACGCAACGATCCCCGCCGGCAGACCCTTGGCTTCCCGTGGCAGCGGCTGCGGCGTCTGCTTTACCGACGCGCCGATGCGCTCACCGCCAACACGCTCGGGGTGCTGGCGACCCTGGAAACCGATCTGGGCCTCACCCAGGCTCGCCTGTTGCCCAACCCCCTGCCGCCCGGGATATCCCTGGCCGGTGCAGGACGGCCCGACCTCCAACCGTCGAAGGTTTGTCTCGCCGTGGCTCGGCTGGTGCCCCAGAAAGGACTCGATCTGTTGCTGGAAGCCATGGCCCGAGTGTCACCAGCCTCGGGGGAGTGGCGCTTGGTGGTCGTGGGGGATGGTCCGGAGCGTGGGGCCCTGGAGGAGCAGGCCCGGTCCCTGGGGATCGCAGCCAAGGTTCGCTTCGAGGGCTTCCAAAGCACCGTTCTTCCCTATCTCCACCAGGCCAGGATCTTCGTGTTGCCCTCCCGGTTCGAAGGGATGCCCAATGCCTTGCTGGAGGCGATGGCCACCGGTCTGCCGGTGATCGTGACGGATTCCTCCCCGGGGCCGCTTGAGCTGGTGGAGCACGACCGCACCGGTCTCGTGGTGCCGGCCGAGAACCCCGGGTGCCTGGCCGAAGCGATCGAAGCCCTGCTGTCCGATGAGCGGCGTTGTGCACGGCTCGGGTCAGCAGGCCGTCAGCGGCTGGCATCGCAGGAGTGGACGGAAATCGAGCCCCTGTGGCGGTGGGCTCTGAACCTGCCCGTCGCAGCGCCGGAGCCCGATGGCTGAGCGGTTGCTGCTCCTGGTGCCAAGCCTCAGGGCACCCTCGGAAACCTTCATCAGGGCCAACGCCACCGGGCTGCCCTTCGACACGGTCGTGGTCTGCGCTGACGAGATTCCCTGGTCAGGCCCGCCGCTGCGGACGGCCTACGGCCTTTCGATTGTGGTCAGCAAGGCGCTCCATCGGCTGGCACCGGCTCTGCCCAGATGTCTGGCGCAAGCGGTGAGGCGGTTCGGCACCTGGCTGCCCTCCCGGCTGGTGAGCAGGATCTGCCGAACAGAGCAACCCGTTGTGGTGCTGGCGGAGTTCGGCTTCCATGCGGTGCAGATCATGGAACTGGTTCCGGCCACCGGCCTTCCCCTGATCGTGCATTTCCGGGGGGCCGATGCATCCGCCCACCGCTACCTGTTCCACCTGAAGGAGCGCTACGAGCGGTTGCTGGAGCTCTCGAGCGCAGCTGTGGTGAAGTCGGAGATCATGCGCAAGACGGTGTTGGGTCTGGCCCACAGACGAACAAGTCCCCTCCCCGTGCTGGTGAGTCCGTCCGGGGCGAATCCAGCCGTGTTCCACGGAGCCGATCCTGCCGCGGCCCCCCCCCTGTTCCTCAGTGTCGGTCGGTTCGTGGCCAAGAAGGGTCCGCTGCTCACCCTGGCCGCCTTCGCCCTGGCTGCCAGGGACTTGCCAGAGCTCCAGCTGGTGATGGTCGGGGAGGGGCCCCTGCTCGCTCAGGCACACCAGCGGGCCATCCAGCTGGGCATCGCCGAACGGGTGAGGTTTGCCGGCCTGCGGACGCCTGCCGAGGTGGCGGAGTTGATGCGCCACAGCAGAGGCTTCCTCCAACACTCGCTCACCGCCCCCGATGGCGACCAGGAAGGCTCACCCGTAGCGGTGATGGAGGCCCAGCTGAGCGGTTTGCCCGTCGTGGCCACATGGCATGCGGGGATCCCGGACGTGGTGATCGACGGCGAGACAGGGATCCTGGTGCCCGAGGGGGACTGGAAGGCGATGGGGAAAGCGATCAGCCGCCTGGCTGCTGACCCCGCCTTTGCCGAAAGGCTCGGCAATCGAGGCCGCCATCGATGCCTGACCAGGTTCACGACGGGCCATCACCACGACCAGTTGGCCACCCTTCTGAGCCGGTGCGCAGAGAGGCCGGGCCAAAAGGAATAGGAAGGTTCGGGCAGGTCCACAAAGGAGGGAGCGTGAGTTGGCTGTCAACCGGAAGCCCAACCGGGTCAGGAGGATTCCCTGTCCCCAGCCCGTTCGCTGCCAGGTTCTGGCTCCGCCAACTTGATTGGCCAACCCTGTGAGCTGAATCTGGTATGGAAACGACTTAGATGTTGCGTTTGTCGATCATGTCGGCCAACATGGCAAACATCAGGATGTTGAGAGCTGCAAAGCCAATGAGGATCGTCTTATCTGTGAGATTACGCAACACAAAGGCATCATAGAACAGGCTGAGAATGAAGCAGATGCTCAGCGCCACCACGAGCGGCAAGAGAAGCCGAAGTGGAGCAAAGTACATGCCAGTGCGGCTAATCAGATGAACGAAATTAATGGTGTCCTTGATTGGCTGAATATGGCTATTGCCGATTCGACGCCGATAGCTGATCGGAATGTAGGCAACATCGAAGTTGTTTCGCAGCATGCAGATCGTTATGGTGGTTGTAAAGCTGAATCCGTTCGGCAGTAATTCCAGGAAGCGCAAGGCAACATCCCTGCGGAAAAAGCGAAAGCCAGAATTTATATCTGGCACATCCTGGCCAGAAAGAAAGGAAACCCAAGGAACCAGGAAGAGTTTAGGAATCGTGCGCAGCTTCGAATACTCGACATCTTCGGCAATGCGTGCACCCACGAGCATGTCGTGGTCCGCGGCTTCATCGACCAATTCAGGAATCAGCTCATTCGGGTAAGTGCCGTCGGCATCGGTGATGCAGATCAGTTCGGAATGGGACCGGCGGATGCCGGTTTTCAGAGCAGCCCCGTAGCCACGGTTTCGACTATGGCCAATCACTCGCATTCGCCGGCTGCCATACAGATTCTCCAGCTCACTAAGAATCTCAGCGCTGCCGTCGTTGGAGCCGTCGTCGACCACCATCACCTCCACGGCCTTGAGTCCGCTGGTGTCAATGGCAGCCAGGATTTCCTCCACCGTGCGGCGAATCGCACCGGCTTCGTTGAAACAGGGAATGATCACCGATACCGAGGGTGACTCCATGGTGATGCCATCATTCCGATCCCGCTCTGGCGACCGATCTTCCTGGCGTGCATTAAGGATTCGGCTCGTTTCCGCTTGGTTCAAGGATCTCCATCCAACGTTGAAGGGATGCGACGATGGGGCAGAGTTTTCGCTGAACATGCGATTGCCCTGGCTCACCAAGGTTACGGGTCTGCGTTGGGCATCGGTTCTGGCGGCTGTGGTGGGGGTCCTGATCTGCTGGTTGCTTCTGGAGGCCGGCCAAGAGATTCGGCTGGAGCCGGTGGGAGGCGATGCGCGACAGAACCTGCATGCTGCCTACAACTTGGTGGTTGGCGGCACCTATGGCTTTGAGGAGAATCCAGCGATCCCAGGGTACAGGCGTGAACCCCTTCCAAACCTGATTCTCGCATCCGTGCTGTCACTCTCCAAAGGCCCTGGTCTGCCTCAGCCATTCTCCCGTTTCCTTGAAGACCCTGGTCTCCTGGAGCAGGCGTTGAAGGTGAATCTCCTGTACGCACTCATGCTGTTCGCGGGGCTCTGGTGGCTCTGCTGGTTGTTGTTTCGACCGCCCTGGCTGGCCCACATCGTTGCTATGGGTGTGCTGCTGGGTAGCTGGTCCTTTTTGGTTTCATCCGAGCTTGAGAACTTCAAGACGGAGTTACCGGCAGCTGCCTTCTTCGTCCTGAGTGCAGTGCTGTTGGTGTTGGCCCGACGTCGACCTGGCGCCCCCCTTGCATTGCTCGCTGGCGGTGGGATTTCGCTGGTGTTGCTCACCAAGGCTTCCGGCCAGTACGTCTGCATGATTGCCGTTCCGGTGATCCTCGTGCTGATCATGCGAGAAGCGCAGCGGAGGCATCAGAGGCCCTTCGTATGCGCCACTGCTCTGTTACTGGGAATCTGTCTGTTCACTGTGCCATGGATGACTCGCAACTTTCTTCTCTTCAATGATTTCGCCCTGGCACGCGGAGGTGCCGATGTGCTGCTCATCCGTGCCAGTTACAATAAGATGACTGCCGATGAGCTTCGAGGCGCCTTCTATGCATTCTCGCCAGAGCGTCTGCGCGAGGACCTGTTTGAACCCTTTCTCGGCTTTGCCCCGAGTCAGCTGGAATGCGATGGCTCACTACAGCGATTCACACGCAATCTCCCCTGTGACCAGCGTGCAATCACCGCTGGCCGCTTGGATGAGGTCGTGAGTTTCTATCAGGTTGGGAAGCGCGTGGTGCCCGCAAAGCTCAAAGCAAACCTTCCTGTCGACCAACTGTCTGATCAGGAAAATGCTCTCAAGAAGATCGCTGTTCGCAACATTCAGGCCAACAGCCTTCGTCATCTGCTTGTTACCCCAGCTTTCCTTTGGAAGGGTATCTGGTCCTTCGCTCACGCTTACAGCTGGAGCACCACGATCCTGAATGGGGTGGCAATGCTCTCCCTGGTGTTCATGCCTTTGCTTGGGCTCTGGCTGCGGAAGCCTGACTGGATCCTGATCTCACTGTTGCCCGCTGGCTACTTTTTGTTCTACGGACTTTCAACCCATTTTTTGATTCGTTATTCCGCTCCTCTGATCCCCCTCAGCCTGGTTGCCTTGGCACTGTTGCTCCATCATCCCTTCGCGTCGCAGCTGGATCGTCGGACGATGGCTTTCGGTGATGGCATGGCCCCCTAGGCTCAACCCGTGAGCTTCCTAGCCGGCCTCAACGACGCCCAGCGCCGGGCGGTGGACCACCACAACGGCCCGCTGCTGGTGGTGGCCGGTGCCGGCAGCGGCAAGACGCGCGCGCTCACGCACCGCATTGCCCACCTGATCGGCCATCACGGCGTCGATCCGCACCAGCTCCTGGCCGTCACCTTCACCAACAAGGCGGCGCGGGAGATGAAGGAGCGGCTGGAGCTGCTGCTGGCCCAGCGGCTCGCCACCAGCCAGTTCGGCCAGCCGCTGAGCACCCTCTCGCCGGTGCAGCAGCGTCAGCTGCGCACCCGCATCTACCGGGAGATCACCAAGGAGCTGTGGATCGGCACCTTCCACGCCCTGTTCGCGCGGCTGCTGCGCTTCGACATCGACAAGTACCGGGATCCCGAAGGGCTCACCTGGACCCGCCAGTTCTCCATCTACGACGAGGGCGACGCCCAGACCCTGGTGAAGGAGATCGTCACCCAGGAGCTGGGGCTTGATCCCAAGCGCTTCGAGCCCAAGAAGGTGCGCTGGGCGATCAGCAACGCCAAGAACCAGGGCTGGCTGCCCGAGCAGCTGGAGCAGGAGCAGCAGGGGCAGCGGGGAAAGATGGTGGCGGATGTGTACCGCCGCTACCGCCGCGCCCTGGCGGCCAACAACGCCCTCGACTTCGACGACCTGCTGCTGCTGCCGGTGCAGCTGCTGCAGACCAACGAGCAGGTGCGGCACTACTGGCACGGCCGTTTCCGCCACGTGCTGGTGGATGAATACCAGGACACCAACCGCACCCAGTACGACCTGATCAAGCTGCTGGTCACGGGCGGCCGCGACCCCGGGCAGTTCGACGACTGGGGCCAGCGCTCGGTGTTCGTGGTGGGGGATGCGGATCAGAGCATCTACAGCTTCCGCGCCGCCGATTTCACGATCCTGATGGGCTTCCAGGACGACTTCGGCGACAAGGCCAGCGACGAGGCCACCCGCACAATGGTGAAGCTGGAGGAGAACTACCGCTCCACCGCCACGATCCTGGAGGCGGCCAACGCCCTGATCGCCCACAACAGCGAGCGCATCGACAAGGTGCTGCGCCCCACCCGCGGCGAGGGGGAGCCGATCGTGGTCACCCGCTGCGACGACGAGATCGCCGAGGCCGAGGCGGTGGTGCACCGCCTGCGCATGCTCGAGGCGGCCCACCCGGAGCTGCGCTGGGGCGACATGGCGGTGCTGTATCGCACCAACGCCCAGAGCCGGGCGATGGAGGAATCCCTGGTGCGCTGGGGCCTCCCTTACATCGTGGTGGGGGGTCTGCGCTTCTACGACCGGCGTGAGATCAAGGATGTGCTCGCCTACCTGCGGCTGCTGGTCAACCCGGCGGACAGCGTCAGCCTGCTGCGGGTGATGAATGTGCCGCGCCGCGGCATCGGCAAGACCACCGTGCAGCGGCTCAGCGATGCCGCCAGCCAGCTGGGTCTTCCGCTGTGGGAGGTGGTGAACGACCCCGAGGCGGTGCGCTCGCTGGCGGGCCGCTCGGCGAAGGGGCTGCTGCAGTTCGCCGAGCTGATCGGCGACCTGAGCCGCCGCGTGCAGGACGCGCCCCCCTCGGAGCTGGTGCAGCGGGTGATGGAGCAGAGCGGCTATGTGGCCGAACTGATCAGCGAGGGCACCGATGAGGCGGAGGAGCGGCGGCGCAACCTGCAGGAACTGGTGAACGCGGCCCTGCAATACCAGGAGGAGAACGAGGAGGGTTCGCTGGAGGGTTTCCTGGCCTCCGCCGCCCTGGCCAGCGACGCCGACAGCAAGGACACCGAGTCCGATCGCGTCACTCTGATGACCTTGCACGCCAGCAAGGGGCTGGAGTTTCCGGTGGTGTGCCTGGTGGGGCTGGAGCAGGGGCTGTTCCCCAGCTACCGCTCCCTGGAGGATCCCGCTGCCCTGGAGGAGGAGCGGCGCCTCTGTTATGTGGGCATCACCCGCGCCAAGGAGCGGCTGTTCCTGTCCCACGCCAGCGAGCGGCGGCTGTGGGGCGGCATGCGCGAGCCGGCGGTGCCGTCGGTGTTTCTCTCGGAGCTGCCGCCGGAGCTGGTGCAGGGCGATGTGCCCCGCAGCGGCGGTGCGGCGCTGCGCCGTGAGCAGCGGCTCGACCGGCTCACCCGAGTCGACCGGGACGACAACCCGCGCAGCGCACAACGGGCCGGGGGCGGCGCTGCTGACGGCGGTGGTTCTGCTGAGCCGGTCAATGCCGTGCGCCACCGCGCCCCGGCGCGGCTCTGGGCGGTAGGTGACACCCTGCACCATGCCAGCTTCGGCGACGGGATCATCACCCACCTGTTCGGCAGCGGTGAGAAGATCTCGATCGCGGTGAAGTTCGAGGGAATGAGCGCCAAGATCCTCGATCCCCGGCTGGCGCCGATCAAGCCGCGGTGAAGGAGAGCCGCTATCCAACGGAGATCAAGCAACAACGCCGGATCTTGCTGGTCGTTCTGCTTTTACTGATACTCCTCTGCTCGAGGGGCGTGTTTCAAGCGTACTCTTACTGGCACGATGAATTGTTCTCCATTGGGGCTGCCAATGCTTCCTCGTGGCATGTCTTGTTCAAAGAATGGATTCTTCCTGATACCCATCCCCCCCTTCATCTGACCCTCCTGCGGCTGTGGGTCGACATGTTTGGATCTGGTGAGATCCCGACCCGCTTTCTGAGCCTGATTCCTGCCTGGCTGAGCCTGATCGCCATTGCATGGACCACGCAAAACGGCGGTTTCGCCCGCCAGATCATCGCGATCCTGTTCCTCGGAACAAGCCCCCTCTTCAGTCTTTATGCCCAGGAAGTTCGACCTTATTCCTGGACTCTGCTTTTTGCCACAGTATCAGTGGGGGTCATGACCATACTCTGGCGGTCTCAGCAGCAAGGGCCTTCGGTTCACCTGCCAAGAGTTAACGCTCTGCGCCTTTGTTTTATCGTTTCCCTGCTGCTGCTTTCTCTTAGTCATTACTTCGGTTTTTTCTACGCCCTCACGCTCCTGGTGCTGGATGTCCTGAGAGGGGCGCCATGTCTTGGTCGTCGTCGCTGGGGCCTAGCTCTCCTGCCGGCACTCTTTGCTTGGCCGTTGCTTCATGTCTTGGTCGGTGGCGCAGGTGGCGGAAGAACCAGTTGGATTGTGTCTCAGCCGGTCATCGGTGTGTTCAGCACCGCGATGAATGGAGCCTTTCCAGCCTTTCCTGCTGCAGTGGTCGTGATCGTGCTCGCCATGCTGATTTCAGCGGTTGGAAGCCAGCGGCGATCAAGAGATAAAGACAGAGGGCTTCAGCTAAGGGATAGTGTTCGTGGTTCCAGTGAAGCCTGTTGGTTGTTGTCTGGAGCGGCGGCATTTTTAGGGCTCATCAGTTTGATCGATCTGGTTAAGCCACTCGCTGTTGAGCGATATTTTATTGTGCTTCTCCCTTGCTTCGCCCTCGCTTTGGGGGATGTGGGGCAACGTCTGATTGCCTCAGGTAGTCCTTATGTAAGACGAACAACAGTGTGTGTCTTGGCCGTTATTATTAGCATGCATTTCTGGCACTCCCAGGAAGTGCTTTCTGCCAAGATTTATCCCCTTCAGAACTACAAGTATTTGGCTCGCTTTATTGGTGAAACAGGGGTTTGTCGGCAAGGTTGCACAAGCGTTTCTGCTAAAAAGCATAGGCTGGTGCCCTATTTTGATTCCATTCCTTTGCAGCGTGTTGATCCCGAGGGAGTGAATGGTTTTTCTGCTGTCATGCTGCCTTTTGTTGGTCTGCACGGGGATAAAGAGTTGATTCAGCCACTGCTTGCGGCCCATTCAGGAGCATCGTGTTGGGAGCCTCGCCAATTCACAGCATTAAGTACCTTCATTGTGATACCAGAAAGTGCACATGTGCGGCCGCAGTCTTTTGGGCTTCGGCAATGTGTCCAGTCCAAACACCGCGATGCATGATTTCAGATGCCTGGCGTCTATAGGTATGCGTGTGGATAAACTTTGATCCCAGCATCGACACGGGATCGATTGTTTCACTCCCCACAGCGTGTTTCCCGAACGCTACGCATTTCCCAGTGATGACGACTCGCCCGAAGCTGCTCCTCATCCGCGGATTGGGCCACAGCGGTACCACCCTTCTTGATTTGGCGCTCGGTGCCCATCCCCAGGTGCAGGGCTTCGGCGAGGCGGTGCGCCTGTTGCGTAGGCCCGCGCCCGGTGAGGAAGGCGGTGGTCCGGCCAGGCTGCGGCGCGAACTGCGCAACGAACGTCTCTGCACCTGCGGTTGTATCGCGGCGCAATGCCCGGTCTGGGGGCCGCTTCTGGAGTGGCTACCGGCTCACGATCACCTGCCGCTGGCTCAAAAGTGGCAGCGTTTGGTAGCGCATGCTCAAGAGCAAGCCCTCGCCGAGCCACTGCGCTGGATGGTCGACTCGTTTCAGTCGGATCTGGAGTTGCTGACCCTGCCTGATGCGGCGCTTGGCATGGAAATCCGGGTGCTGTTTCTGGTCCGCGATGTGCGCTCCTGGGTTCACGCGATCGCACGCCGCCCCCGGCGCCAGGTGGCCAGTGGCTGGCGGTCGCTGGTCCGCTGGCGCCGTGTCAATGGCCAGCTCGAGCGGCGCCTGCAAACGGCGGGCAAGCCTGTGTTTCTCCTGGGCTATGAGGAGCTGGCTCTGGCCCCCGAAGCTGCGCTCACCCGCTTGTGCCACTGGCTTGATCTGAGCTTTGAGCCGGCGATGCTCATGCCGGGCCCTTCCACCGGCAGCCACATCCTCAGCGGCAATCACATGCGTTTTGATCCAGTGAAAAGTGCCCGCATCCGCTACGACGCCGCTTGGCTCAACAGCCCCTTTCTGCCTGTCCATCTGGCCTTGCTGCTGCCGGGATGGCAGGGCATGAACCGGCGGCTCGTTTATTCCAATGATCTGGTCGATCCCGTTGGCTTGATGTGATCACAGGAGGCGTTCGCGCCTTCGTGGTGCAGTGAAGTGCTGATGGACAAGGCTGGCGTCGCTTCACTCAGAACAATCGCTTTCCCCCCATGCCCGGCCTTTCGCTGCTCGACGCGCTCGATCCCCCCGTGCAGCGGGTGCTGGCCACGGTGGTGCGCGCCGCAGCGCCGCTGCGGGTGGCTCTGGTGGGCGGTGCGGTGCGGGATCTGCTGCTGCACCGCGTCCACAACGACCCCTGGCGTGGCCTGCCCGATCTCGATCTGGTGGTGGAAGAAGGCAGTGAAGCGGCGGGACCGCCGGCGGCCCACCGGGTGGTGGAGCGCCTGCGGGGCACACCGGGAGCGGGGCTGGGCTTCTGTCAGCTGCATCCGGCCTATGGCACCGCCGAGCTTGAGATCGATGGGGTGGTGCTGGATCTGGCCACGGCACGCGGCGAGCGCTACGCCCATCCAGGTGCCAACCCCACGGTGTTTTTCGGCTCCCTCGACGACGACCTGGCCCGCCGCGACCTGAGCATCAACGCCATGGCGCTGGTGCTCGCCGATGGCGCCCTGCTCGATCCCCACGACGGTCTGGCGGATCTGGCCGCGCGGCGGCTGCGTTTCCTCCACGCCGGCAGCCTCAGCGACGACCCGACCCGGCTGGTGCGGGCGGCCCGTTATGGCGCCCGCCTGGGCATGGACCTGGCGCCCGGCAGCCTGCGGCAGTGGACCGACACCCTGGCCCGCTGGCCCTGGCCGGCGGCGGGCACGGTGCCCTCGCTGGGCACGCGCCTGCGGCGGGAACTGGAGCTGCTGCTGGGCCGCGAACCCTGGCCGCAGGCCCTGCAGCTGCTGCAGGGCTGGCAGGGGCTGGCGCTGCTGGCCCCGGGTCTGCAGGGCGACAGCAGCTGGCGGCGGCGGCTGCGCTGGGCCGACCGGCTGCGGGCGGCAGCGGATCTACCAGGCTGGTCGCCAGGCCCGTGGCGGCTGCTGGCCCTGCTGGCTGCGCTCCAGGATCCGCTGCCGCCCGCGCAGCGCCTGCAACTGCCAGAACGCAGCCTGCAGGCACTGCGGGGCCTGCAACGCCTACCCAGCGGCTCCCTGCCGCGCTCGCCGGCGGCGCTCAGCCAGCGGCTGGAGCGCAAGGGCCTGCCGCTCGACTCCGTGGTGCTGGCCCTGGCCTGCGGCGCGGGGCCGGCCGCTCCCGCCCCTGGGCTGGCGTTGCGCCGCGGACTGCTGCGCTGGCTGCTGCGCTGGCGCCAGCTGCCGCCCCCCTGCACGGCGGCGGAGCTGCTGGCCACGGGCCTGACCCAGGGGCCAGCGCTGGGCGAGCGCCTGCGTGCCCTCAGGGCCGAGCGGCTCGACCGGGAGCGGTGGTGAGCGGCGCTGCGGGCCCGTCGTTGCGATCGAGCCAGCCGGCGCCGGCCAGCGCCTGCCAGCGCCCCTGCGCCTGCAGGATCGCCTCCGCCACCAGGCGCACGGCCCCGTCCCCGCCGCGCCGCGGCAGCACCCAGTCGCAGTGGCGTCGCAGGGGGGCCGCCGCGTCGGCGGGGCACAGCAGCAGCGCCACCACCGGGCGCACCGGCAGGTCGTTGAGGTCGTCGCCCACGAAGGCCGTGGCGGCGGGGGTCAGCCCCAGCTGCCGCTGCAGGGCCGCCAGGGCGGCGGGTTTGTCCTTCACGCCGGTGAGGCAGTGCTGCACGCCCAGGTAGCGGGCCCGCTGCTCGGTGGCCCCGCTCTTGCCGCCGCTGAGCAGGGCCACCTCCAGCCCGGCCTGCTGCAGCAGGCGGATGCCCAGCCCGTCGCGCACATCGAAGCGTTTGATCACCTCACCGCTCTCGGTGGTCCAGAGGCCGCCATCGGTGAGCACCCCGTCCACATCCAGCACCAGCAGCTTCAGCTGCCGCAGCCGATCGCGGCAGCGCCGCGCCGCCAGCCGGCTGCGGCCGCGGGCCAGCCAGCCGCCATTCACAGCGTGCTGACCGCTTCAGGGCGCTGCTGCAGCGGGGCGCGGATCGCCAGCAACTGCTCCAGCAGGGGTTCGAGCCGATGCAGCGGCACCATGTTGGGCCCGTCGCTGAGGGCGTTCTCCGGGTCGGGATGCACCTCCATGAACAGGCCGTCCACCCCCACGGCCACTGCGGCGCGCGCCAGCGGCGCCACGTATTCACGCTGGCCACCGCTGCTGCTGCCACGACCACCGGGCTGCTGCACCGAGTGGGTGGCATCGAAGATCACCGGGCAGCCGAGCGCCCGCAGCTGGGGCAGGCCGCGGTAGTCCACCACCAGGGTGTTGTATCCGAAGCTGGAGCCCCGCTCGGTGAGCCAGAGCTTCTCCACGCCGGCCTCGCGCAGTTTGGTCACCACCTGGGCCATGTCCCAGGGGGCGAGGAACTGGCCTTTCTTCACGTTGATCGTCTTGCCGGTGCCGCGAACGGCGTCAGCGGCGGCCAGCAGCAGATCGGTCTGACGGCAGAGGAAGGCGGGAATCTGCAGCACGTCCACCACGGCGGCCACTGGAGCGGCCTGCTGGCTTTCGTGAATGTCGGTGAGCAGAGGCAGCCCGGTGCGGCGCTTCACTTCCGCCAGCACCTCCAGGCCCTCGGCCACGCCGGGGCCGCGGAAGGAGCCGCCGGAGCTGCGGTTGGCCTTGTCGAAGCTGGCCTTGAACACATAGGTGATGCCGAGCCGCTCGGTGATGGCCTTGACCCGCTCGGCCACCTCGAACACAAGTTCCGGGCTTTCGATCACACAGGGGCCGGCGATCAGGATGAAACTCACGGTCCACCGCGTGCAGGTGCCCTCAGCATGGCTCACGGGAGCCGGGACATATGCTCACCCCAATGAGTAGGCCCATCCCCATTTTCATCGGTGTCGATCCGCGCGAGCGGGCGGCCACCAATGTGTTGATCGACAGTCTGTATCAGAACAGCACACAAACGCTGGCGATCACACCACTCGAGACGCCGCAGCTGGAGTGCCAGGGGTTGTACTGGCGCCAGCGGGATCCCAGGCAAAGCACGGCCTTTTCGTTCACCCGCTTCCTCGTGCCGCAGCTGTGCGGCTATCAGGGCTGGGCGATTTTCATGGACTGCGACATGTTGTGTCTCAGTGACATCACTGAACTCTGGGCCCTGCGGGATGATCGCTTCGCGGTGATGTGCGTGCAGCACGATCACGTTCCTGGCGAAAACGTGAAGTTTCTCGGTGAGCGGCAATCGGCCTATCCGAAGAAAAACTGGAGTTCGTTGATGCTGTTCAACACCAGCCGCTGCACCGCGCTCACCCCCGAGTACGTCAACACCGCCTCCGGCCTCGATCTGCACCGCTTCCACTGGTTGGCGGGGGATCACGAGATCGGCGCCCTGCCCGACCGCTGGAACCATCTCGTCGATGTGCAGGCGCCGCCGCCGCTGGCGCCGGAGCCGGGCGGTGCCGCCCTGCTGCACTGGACCCTGGGCGGCCCCTGGTTCCGTGAATGCCGCACGATGGGCGGGCCCCTGGCCGCCCGCTGGTATGCCGCCCGCGACGACGCCATGCGTCTGTGGGATTGAGCGAAGTGGCCGCCGGTTGTGGCGTCTGCCGTCTGCACGCCGAGCCGGAGGCGATCGCCCGGTACGAGATCCTGCGCCGGCCCCTGTGGCTGCTGCGGCACCACCCCACACCGGCGCCGCTGCCGGGCTGGCTGCTGCTCGATGCGGTCCGCCACCTCGATGGCCCGGCCGCCTTCACGGCCGCGGAGGCGGCGGCCTTCGGGCCGATGTTGCAGCGCTGCAGTGCCCTGGTGCGCCAGCTCACCGGCTGCGAGCGCGTCTATGTGATCGCTTTCGGGGAGGGGGCCCGGCACCTGCACGCCCACCTGATCCCCCGCCATGCCGCCGACCCCGACACCGCCGCCTGGCGGGTGGCGGATGTGTACCGGCAGATGGAGGCCGGCGCCCGGCCAGCGGCGGCGCCCGAGCGGGTGGAAGCGCTGGTGCGGCAGGCCCGCAGCCTCACGGCGCTGTGGGAATAGGCTCCCGCCACCAGGGTCTTGGCAGCAGATGACGGGCAGTGGCTTGAGCGATCGGCAGCACGGTGGTGGCGCCTCGGCGCCGGAGCCTGCCGCCCTCGCCAGCCCACCGGCGCTGGCCTGCGTGGTGGCCGTGCCGGCGCGGCTGGAGTCGTCCCGCCTGCCCAACAAGGTGATGGCCGACATCGGCGGCCAGCCGATGCTGCAGCGGGTGCTGCTGCGTTGCCGCCTGGCGCAGCGGCCTGCTGCGGTGGTGCTCTGCACCGACAGCGAGGTGCTGCGGGCGGCGGCCGAGGGCTGGGGATTTCCGGTGCTGATGACCAGCGCCAGCTGCAGCTCCGGCAGCGAGCGGCTCGCCTCGGTGGTGGAGGCCCTGATTGCCCGGGCGGGGGCCACGGGCGGCGCCTTGGCCGCGGTCCGCAGCGTGATTATCAATGTGCAGGGGGATCAGCCGTTCATTGATCCGGCCGTGATCGATGCGATGGCACTTGAGTTTGAGCGGCGCACGCCCACGCCGGAGGTGCTCACCCCGATCTACCGAATGCTGCCGGAGAAGATCCACGACCCCAATGTGGTCAAGACGCTGCTGGCGGCCGACGGCCGCGCGCTCTACTTCTCCCGCTCCGCCATCCCGCACGTACGCGGTGAGGATCCGCAGCACTGGCACGCCCATGCGCCCTACTGGGGCCATGTAGGCATCTACGGCTACCGCGCCGACGTGCTGGCCCGCTGGAATGCCTTGCCCCACTCACCGCTGGAGCACACCGAGAAGCTGGAGCAGCTGCGGCTGATCGAGGCGGGCCTCACGGTGGGCACCTTCCCGGTGGAGGGTGATTTCCTCTCGGTCGACACCGCCGCCCAGCTGGAGCAGGCCCGCCGCCTGGCTGCCGCCTGAGCGGGCCCCGCCCACTCTGCAGGACGCCATGCGGCCACACCTTCAGCTCAAGCTGGGGCTCAGCCCCGCCTGGATCAGGTCGTGGAGTCGCAGCAGGCCCAGCATGGTTCCCGCGTCGTCGAGCACGGGCAGCACGCCGATCGGCTTGCGGCTGTTGCGCTCCATGCGTTCCAACGCTTCCACCGCCAGCATGCCCGGCCCCACCGTGATCGGATCGGCCGTCATCAGCTGACTGGCGCACAACTCAGCCCAGCCGGACGCGGCGTTCTGCTCCAGGGCCCGGCGCAGGTCGCCGTCGGTGATCAGGCCCGCCAGCTGCTGCGGCGCGCCGCTGCGGCGCACCCAGCAGGCCCCGGCACCATCGCGCGTGAGCAGGGCGATCACGGCGCTGAGGCTGTCGCTTTCCTCCAGCGGATGCAGCTGGGTGGTGGGCAGCATCAGATCGGCCACTGTGAGCGTGAGCTGTTTGCCGAGCGCACCGGCCGGATGGTTGAGGGCGAAGTCGGCCGGGGAGATGCCGCGCCGCTCCATCCATACGGCGGCCAGGGCATCGCCGATCGCCATCGCCACCGCCGTGCTGGCGGTGGGGGCCAGATTGAGCGGGCAGACCTCCCGGTCCACCGAGGCATCGAGCACGACATCGCAGCCGCGGGCCAGGCTCGACTGCAGTTTTCCCACCAGGGCGATGCGGCCGGTGCCACGCCGGCGCAGGTGGGGAAGGATTTCGAGCAGTTCGCCGGTTTCGCCGCTGTTGGAGAGCAGCAGCACCACGTCCTGCGGGGCCACCACACCCAGGTCTCCGTGCAGGGCATCGAGCGGGTTGAGGTACAGCGACATCAGCCCGATCGAGGAGAAGGTGGCCGCGATCTTGCGGGCCACGATGCCGCTCTTGCCTACCCCCGTGATCACGAGCTTGGCCCGTTGGTCGGCGCAGCGGTCCAGCATCGCCAGGGCTGCATCCACCTGGCAGCTTTCGATCCGGCCTGCGGCAGCGGCGATCGCGGCGGCCTCTTCCTGCAGGCAGCGGGTCAATGCCGACATGGCAGCTGCTGGCGATGGGGCGTGGCGACTGTATGGCGTGCCACCGGGCCCGGGGCGGTGGCCGGGTTCAGCCGCGGGTCAAGGCCGCGCGCACTTCCCTGTCGGCGTCCTTGCGACGCTCCTCCTGGCGTTTGTCGTGCAGCTTGCGGCCCTTGGCCAGGCCGAGCGTGAGCTTGATCCATGAGCCCTTGAGG
Source organism: Synechococcus sp. L2F (assembly GCF_024345695.1). Taxonomy (NCBI): domain Bacteria; kingdom Bacillati; phylum Cyanobacteriota; class Cyanophyceae; order Synechococcales; family Synechococcaceae; genus Synechococcus; species Synechococcus sp. L2F. The sequence continues at coordinate 766,980 of NZ_JAGQBP010000002.1, forward strand.
TGCAGGTTCAGGGGGATGAGCGTCAGCCCCTTCTGATCGATGGCGATGCGCAGCCTGTCGATCTCGCGGCGGTGGGCCAGCAGCTTGCGGGTGCGCAGCGGCTCGTGGTTGAAATAGGCGCCGGCGTGGCTGTGGGGCGAGATATGCACGTTGTGCAGCTGCAGTTCCCCTTGGCGGATCAGGCAGAAGCCATCGCGCAGGTTGGCCTTGCCGGCCCGGATCGACTTCACCTCGGTGCCCACCAGCTCCAGACCGGTTTCCAGCGTTTCGAGAATCTCGTACTGGTGACGGGCGAAGCGGTTGTCGGCCAGCAGGCGGTTGGCCGCATCACGGGCTGCCCGCGCGGCTTTCTTTCCCGCTGCCTTCGCCATTGCCACCCCCGGCCTCAGGCTCGACCCTAAGCAGGCCCGGTCCTCCCTACGCTCCTGCCATGGCGATCGTGTCCTCCGGCCCGTCCGATCGAACCTCTGGCAAGGGCTCCAGTCGCCTGGGCTCCAGACGCCTGGTGGATGCGCAGCCGCATCCGTATGACAGCGCCCTGGACCCCGCCGCAGGCCTCGACAGGGCTGAGGCCGGCGACCCAGCCGATTCAGCCGGCGCCGCTGAGCTGAGCGGCACAGCCGAGGCCCCGCGGCTGCTGCGCGAGGACACGCTCCGCCCGCGCCGGCTCGGGGAGTACATCGGCCAGCGGGAGCTCAAGCAGGTGCTGGCGATCGCGGTGGAGGCCACCCGCAACCGCGGCGATGCGCTCGATCACGTGCTGCTCTACGGCCCCCCCGGCCTCGGCAAGACCACCATGGCCCTGGTGCTGGCCGAGGAGCTGGGCGTGCGCTGCCGCATCACCAGTGCGCCGGCGCTGGAACGCCCGCGCGACATCGTCGGGCTGCTGATGAACCTGCAGCCGCGCGACCTGCTGTTCATCGATGAGATCCACCGGCTCAACCGAGTGGCTGAAGAACTGCTCTACCCCGCCATGGAGGATTGCCGGCTGGATCTCACCGTGGGCAAGGGCACCACGGCCCGCACCCGCGCCGTGCCGCTGGCGCCGTTCACGCTGGTGGGGGCCACCACCCGGGCGGGAGCGTTGAGTTCGCCGTTGCGTGATCGCTTCGGGCTGATCCAGCGGCTGGAGTTCTATGACCTGCCCGATCTGCAGGCGATCGTGGAGCGGGCCGCCGGCCTGCTGAAGCTGGAGCTCGCGGGCGATGCCGCGATCGAGGTGGCCCGCCGCTGCCGCGGCACCCCCCGGATCGCCAACCGCCTGCTGCGTCGCGTCCGGGATGTGGCGAGCGTGCGCGGCCACGCCTGCATCGATGCGGCGCTGGTGGCTGAAGCCCTCAGCCTGCACCGCGTGGATGCCCGCGGCCTCGATGCCAGCGACCGGCGGTTGCTGCAGCTGCTGTTGGAGGGCTACGGCGGTGGCCCGGTGGGCCTCGAGACCCTGGCCGCCGGGCTGGGCGAAGACCCGGTCACGCTGGAAACGGTGGTGGAGCCCTTCCTGCTGCAGCTGGGCTTCCTGCAGCGCACCCCGCGGGGCCGCATCGCCACCGCCGCCGCCCGTGAACACCTCGCCTGGCCGGAGGCGGCCTGATGCTCGCCACCCTGCTGGCGGTGCTGCTGGCCGCGCAAATGAGTGTGCCCCAGCTGTTCGATGCGGCCCTGAGCGCCAGCCGCGACGGGCGCTTCGGTGAGGCCCTGCCCCTGTGGGATCAGGTGGTGGAGCAGCTGCCCGGCGATGCCTCCGCCTGGAGCAACCGCGGCAACGTGCGGCTGGCGATGGGGGATCCGCAGGGCGCGATCAGCGACCAGAACCGCGCGATCGCGCTCGAACCCGGCAGCGCCGACCCCTACCTGAACCGGGGCATCGCCGAGGAGTCCCTGCAGCAGTGGGACCTGGCCGCTGCCGACTACGAGGCGATCCTCCAGAACGATCCGGCCGATGCGGCGGCGCTCTACAACCTCGGCAATGTCCGCGGCTCCCAGGGACACTGGGACCAGGCGCGCCGCTGCTTCGAAGCGGCCGATCTGGCCCGGCCGGGCTTTGCGATGGCCCGCTCCAGCGCCGCCCTGGCGGCCTTCCAGCAGGGGGATGGGGCGGCGGCCGAGCGGGAACTGCGCCTGCTGATTCGCCGCTACCCGCTGTTCGCCGATGCCCGCGCCGGCCTCACGGCTGTGCTGTGGCAACGCGGCGCCTCAGGGGAGGCTGAGAGCAACTGGGCGGCGGCCTCCGGCCTCGACCCCCGCTACCGGCAGCCAGAATGGCTCCTGCAGATACGGCGCTGGCCTCCCCTGCCGGTGCACGCTCTTCAGGATTTTCTGCAACTGGCCCGTCGATGAGCCCTGCCGCGTCAACGCGTCCGTCCCTGTCCAGCCTGCCGGTCGCGCCGCTGACGCTCTGGCAGCAGTTTGAGCTGGAGGCGGCCCTCCAGCAGGCGATGCCGGAGCTGATCGGGCTGCGTCGCCACATTCATGCCCATCCGGAGCTGAGCGGGGCGGAACACCAGACCGCCGCCCTGGTGGCCGGGGAGCTGCGCCTGCTGGGGTGGGACGTGCGCGAAGGGGTGGGCCGCACCGGCGTGGTCGCGGAGCTTGGCCCTGAAGCGGCGCCACTGCTGGCTCTGCGGGTCGACATGGACGCGCTGCCGGTGGAGGAGCGCACGGGCCTGCCCTTCGCCTCCTGCCATCAGGGGCTGATGCATGCCTGTGGGCACGACATGCACACCGCGATCGGCCTGGGGGTGGCGCGGCTGCTGGCGCCCCTCGCCCCGCGGCTCACGGCCCGGGTGCGGCTGCTGTTTCAGCCGGCCGAGGAAATCGCCCAGGGGGCGGCCTGGATGCTGGCCGACGGCGCCATGGAGGGAGTGCAGGCCCTGTTCGGCGTGCATGTGTTTCCGAGTCTGCCGGTGGGCAGCATCGGTGTGCGCAGCGGCAGCCTCACGGCCGCGGCGGGCGAGCTGGAAGTGGAGGTGCTCGGCGAAGGCGGCCACGGCGCCCGCCCGCACCAGTCCACCGATGCGATCTGGATCGCGGCCCGGGTGGTGAGCGGTCTGCAGGAGGCGATCAGCCGGCGGCTGGATGCGCTGCAGCCGGTGGTGGTGAGCTTCGGCAGGATCGAGGGGGGCAAGGCCTTCAATGTGATCGCCGACCATGTGCGCCTGCTGGGCACGGTGCGCTGCCTCGACACCGAGGTGCACGCCGAACTGCCCGGCTGGATCGAGGACACGGTGCATGCCATCTGCCGCGGCTACGGCGGCGAGGCGCGGGTGCGCTACCGCTGCATCTCGCCGCCGGTGCACAACGACCCGGCGCTCACCGAGCTGGTGGAGGAGGCGGCCCTGGCGCTGCTCGATCGTCCGCAGGTGCGGCGGCTGGAGCAGCCGTCCCTGGGGGCGGAGGATTTCGCCGAGCTGCTCACCGCTGCGCCGGGCACCATGTTCCGGCTGGGGGTGGCCGGGCCCGAGGGTTGCGCGGCCCTCCACAACGGCGGCTTCGACCCTGACGAAGGGGCGATCGCCGTCGGCGTGCAGGTGCTCACGCTCAGCCTGCTGCTCTGGATGGAGCGCCGGGTGTGAGCGCCCGCGACCGCACCCTCCGCGCGCTGCTGGCGCTGTCGGCGCCGCTGCTGATCCTGCTGGCGCTGATCAGCATCGTGTCGCGTCAGGGAATCCAGCGGGTGCAGGGTCTGCCGGCGCTGCTGATCGGCAGCGGCCTGCTGGTGAGCAGCAGCCTGCGCCGCCGTCGTCGCCGCCGGGTGGTGCGGGAATGCCTCCGGCAGGTGCAGTCATTTCCTCCCCCTCCGTGACAGGGTGGAGCCATGGCCGATTCCTCTTCCGACAGCAAGCCGCCGCTGGATGCGGACGCCCTGCGCGCCGCCATCGCCTCCGGTGATCCGGTGCAGGCGATGCCGGCCCTGGCGGGGCTGCGGGGCGTGGAAAGCGAGGTGGCGATCCCGCTGCTGCTGCTCGGCCTGGAGCAGGAACCCTTCATCGTGCGCTCGCTCAGCTGCGCCGGCCTGGGCGTGAAGCGCAGTGCGGCGGGCTGGGAGGCGCTGCAGCGGGCCCTGCGCCACGACGACGACGCCAACGTGCGGGCGGAGGCCGCCAACGCCCTGGCCAGCTATGGCGCCGAGCAGGCCTGGCCGCTGCTGCGCGAGGCCTTCGCCGCCGACGACCAGTGGCTGGTGCGCTGCAGCATCCTCTCGGCCCTGGCCGAGCAGGCGGTGATGGGGTTTGAACCGCTGCTGGAGCTGGCGCGCATGGCGATCGCCGATCCCGACAGCTCGGTGCGGGTGGGTGGCGCCGAAATCCTCGGCCGGCTGGCGCATGAAGTGGCGCCGGCGGAGGGTGCCGAAGCGGTGCGGGCGCTGTTGCGCGGTCTGCAGAACGACCCCGACCACCGGGTGGTGGCGGCCGCCCTCAACGGACTGCAGCCCTGAATGGGTTCTGTGCTGAACTCCGGCATTCACAGGCACCCTTGCTAGCTTTGGCCGGTCACTAGGGGTGCCGCCCCGAGCCTGCTTCCCACCGGAAGTGCGCCTGGGCCTCGGCTGAGATCACACCCTCCGAACCTGATCCGGGTCATGCCGGCGCAGGGAAGTGTCCCGAATGCAACCGCGGTCCGATCGGTCCCGGTGGCGCCCGGTTCCGGAGTTGTGTCCTCGCTTCCCAGCGACCCGGTCCGAACGCCCCATTTCTCGAGTCGATCATGCGCAGCGCCTGGATTGAGAAGCGTCGCGGCGACGCCAACGTGTCGCAGATGCATTACGCCCGCCAGGGTGTGATCACCGAGGAGATGGCCTACGTGGCCAAGCGGGAGAACCTGCCCGAATCCCTGGTGATGGAAGAAGTGGCCCGGGGCCGCATGATCATCCCTGCCAACATCAACCACACCAATCTGGAGCCGATGGCGATCGGCATCGCCTCCAGGTGCAAGGTGAACGCCAACATCGGCGCTTCCCCCAATGCCTCCGACCTCGAGGAAGAGGTGGCAAAACTGCGGTTGGCGGTGAAGTACGGCGCCGACACGGTGATGGATCTCTCCACCGGCGGCGTCAATCTCGATGAGGTGCGCACGGCGATCATCAACGCCTCCACCGTGCCGATCGGAACCGTGCCGGTGTATCAGGCGCTCGAAAGCGTGCACGGCTCGATCGAGAAGCTCGATGCCGATGATTTCCTGCACATCATCGAGAAGCATTGCCAGCAGGGCGTCGATTACCAGACCATCCACGCCGGTCTGCTGATCGAGCACCTGCCGCTGGTGAAGGGCCGCCTCACGGGGATCGTGAGCCGCGGCGGCGGCATCCTGGCCCAGTGGATGCTCTACCACCACAAGCAGAACCCGCTGTTCACCCGCTTCGACGACATCATCGAGATCTTCAAGCGTTACGACTGCAGTTTTTCGCTGGGCGATTCGTTGCGGCCTGGCTGTCAGCACGATGCCTCCGATGCCGCCCAGCTGGCGGAGCTCAAAACCCTCGGCCAGCTCACCCGCCGCGCCTGGGAGCACGACATCCAGGTGATGGTGGAGGGCCCCGGCCACGTGCCGATGGACCAGATCGAGTTCAACGTCAAGAAGCAGATGGAGGAGTGCAGCGAAGCGCCCTTCTATGTGCTCGGCCCGCTGGTGACGGACATTGCCCCTGGCTACGACCACATCACCAGCGCGATCGGTGCCGCCCTGGCCGGCTGGCACGGCACGGCCATGCTCTGCTACGTCACCCCGAAGGAGCACCTGGGCCTGCCCAATGCCGAGGATGTGCGTGAGGGCCTGATCGCCTACAAGATCGCCGCCCACGCCGCCGACATCGCCCGCCACCGCCCCGGCGCCCGCGATCGCGACGATGAACTCAGCCGTGCCCGCTACGCCTTCGACTGGAACCGCCAGTTCGAGCTCTCGCTCGATCCCGAGCGCGCCCGCGAATACCACGACGAAACCCTGCCGGCCGACATCTACAAGCAGGCGGAGTTCTGCTCAATGTGCGGTCCCAAGCACTGCCCGATGCAGACCAAGATCACCGATGAGGATCTCGCCGGCCTCGAAGACGTGCTGAAGGCCCAGGCGGCTGCCGGCCAGCCGGTAGGGGTCTGAAGTTGCCCGGCCACGGCCCGAAAGGGGCCCAGCCACCCAGCGCCGAGCAGGTGGTTGCCTGGCTCGGGCTGGAGCCCCATCGCACCTGCGGCAGGGTGGCCGAGAGCTTCGTGGCCCGGGAGATTCCAGGCGGCACCCTCTACTTTCTTGCCAGCCCGGAGCGAGGCATCCAGCTGCACCGCATCCGCCACGACCAGGTGTATCACCACCACCTGGGAGACCCGCTGCAAGTGCTGCTGGTGTCGCCCGAAGGCCATGCCTCGATCGCGCAGGTCGGCAGTGACCTGGCGTCTGGTGAGCGGCCCCAGCTGGCCATTCCAGGCGGCACATTCCATGCCGGACGGGTGGCCCCCGGAGGCTCCTTTGGCTACGCGCTGCTGGGCACGGCCGTATGGGGTCGGGTGATGCCGGAGGAGGTTGAGCGGATGGAGCTGGAGGTCCTCGGGCAATCCTTCCCCCAGGCGGCGTCATTGCTCATGGTGTTCGCCTCCACCTGAAGAGACATCCAGCTGTTTGTCTCCAGCTGAAGGGACACCCAGGTGGTCGCCTCCGCCTGCACGGCTTCAAGCCATTCGCCTCCGTCGGCAGGTGCGGCTGCTGCCCTGCTGCTGCTGTCGCTCCGGCTGGAGTTTTAAGGCGCGCACGTGCTGGCGCCCCTGATTGGCCACTGTTCCTGCCCATCAGCGTGGTTGCAGGAGTCCCAGGTGGTCATGGAACCCGCAGGGCCTCGGGCGTGGCGGGTAGGGTGCCACCTGGGCCACGCCCGGCCCCCTCGGCCACGGCCGGCAGGGTGATTCAGCCAAGGCGCGATTCAGCCACAGACCCTTCCTCTTTTAGGCTCCAGTGCCCCTGCCGCCGTCAGCGACGCTGCGGTAGCGCCGGGCTTGCTCCGCGGCGAACCGCTGTCAGAGGCGTCAACCCTCAACCACGGCCGCTGCTGCGACTCCCTTCAACATCTGGTGACCTGCGTGCCTGAGCAACCCACTCCGGACAAGATCCTGCAGACCGGCCTGGCGTTCTGGGCCTCGAAAACATTGCTCAGCGCCATCGAGATCGGTGTGTTCCGTGCGCTGGCGGATGGTCCGGAACCTTTCGAAGGTCTCAGCGAGCGCCTTGGTCTGCATCCGCGTGCGGCGCGCGACTTTCTCGATGCGCTGGTGGCCCTCGGCTTCCTCAGCCGTGGCCCGGCCGGCTATGCCAATGCTCCGGACAGCGATCTCTTCCTCGATCCCCACCAGCCCACCTACCTGGGCGGCATTCTTGAGATGGCGAACCATCGCCTCTATCCCTTCTGGGGTCACCTCACCGAAGCGTTGCGCACGGGCGCGCCGCAGAACGAGTTGCGCAACGGCGGCACGGGGCTGTTTGAAACGCTCTACAGCGACCCGGCCCGGCTGAAGGAATTCCTCTCCTCCATGACCGGCATCAGCCGGGGGGCCAACATGGCGATCGCCCGCCACTACCCCTGGCAGACCGCACGCAGATTCGTGGATGTGGGCACGGCACAGGGGGATCTCGCTACCCAGATCGCCCTCGCCAACCCACACCTGCGGGGCATCGGCTTTGATCTGCCGCAGGTGGCGCCGCTGTTCGAGGAGTATGTCGCCGCGGCTGGAGTGGCAGATCGCCTCAGCTTCCAGCCGGGTGACTTCTTTCAGCAGGCCTTGCCTCAGGCCGATGTGGTGCTGATGGGGCACATCCTGCACGACTGGGATCTCGCCACCAAGAAGATGCTGATCTCCAAGGCCTACGACGCACTCCCGCCCGGCGGTGCCCTGATCGTCTACGAGGCCATCATCGACGACGACCGCTCGCAGAATGCCTTCGGTCTGATGATGAGCCTCAACATGCTCATCGAAACACCCGGCGGCTTCGATTACACCGGCGCCGATTGCGCCGGCTGGATGCGGGAGGCGGGCTTCTCCAGCAGCCGGGTGGAACCCCTCGTAGGGCCTGATTCGATGGTGGTGGCGATCAAGTAGGCCACCTAGGGCCCCAGGTCTGCCATGGCCTGTCGCGCCTGTCTGAACGGCTGGCTCCGCTGCCCCATGCCGGCGCCATCTGTTCAACTGCTGATGCCAGCTGCTGGTGGACATCACAGCGGGCCGGACATTGCTAAAAGGGGGCCCATTCGCGCTTCCTCTGTGCTCACGCAGCCCGTCCTGGAGAGCGGCCGCGTCGCGGCCCTCCCCGCCGAGGCGATCGCGCTGCGCCATGTGAGCCATCGCTACGGCGATCAGGCCGCCCTCGACGACCTCAGCCTGTCGATCGCTGCCGGCGAGTTCTTCTCCCTGCTGGGCCCCTCCGGCTGCGGCAAGACCACCACCCTGCGCCTGATCGCCGGTTTCGAGCGCCCCCAGGCGGGCCGGATCCTGCTGCAGGGCCAGGACCTCACCCAGGCGCCGCCTCACCGGCGGCCGGTGAATCTGGTCTTCCAGAACTACGCCCTGTTCCCGCACCTCAGCGTCTGGGACAACGTGGCTTTCGGGCCCCGTTCGCTGCGCCGGCCGGAGCCGGAGATCCGCCGCCGGGTGGGCGAAGCGCTTGAGGTGGTGCGGCTCACGGAGCTGGCCCGGCGCCGGCCTCACCAGCTCTCCGGCGGCCAGCAGCAGCGGGTGGCGCTGGCGCGGGCGCTGGTGAACGCCCCGGCTGCCCTGCTGCTGGACGAACCGCTGGCGGCACTCGATCCCGATCTGCGTCGCACCATGCGCTCCGAGCTCAAGCGCATCCAGCGGGAGGTGGGCATCACCTTCCTGCTGGTCACCCACGACCGGGAAGAAGCCCTCAGCCTGAGCGACCGGCTGGCGGTGCTGCACCGCGGCCGGCTCGAGCAGGTGGGCACGCCGCGGGAGCTCTATGAACGCCCCACCAGCGCCGTGGTGGCCACCTTCCTGGGCGCCGCCAACCTGCTGCCCAACGGTGCCGGGGAGGGTGTGCGGCTGCTGCGGCCCGAGCGCCTGCGGCTCAGCGCCTCCCCGCCGGGGGAAGGGGAGCGGGGACTGCGGGCGCGGGTGCGCGAACTCGCCTTTCAGGGAGCCACGGTGGAGGTGCGTCTGCGCTGTGCCGATGATCTGCCGCTGATCGCGATCGATACCAGCGCCGGCCTGCCGGACGATCTCTCCATCGGCACCGAGCTCTGGTGCCGGTGGAACCCCGCCGACAGCCACGCCCTCCAGCCGCCCAGCCGCCCATGACCCGTCCGTTCACCCCCTCCCGCTCCGGCTCCGCCCCATCCCCCCGCAGCCGCCGGGTCTTTCTGCGCCAGCTGGGGCTGGCGGCTGCGGGGGTGGCGCTCACACCGCCGCTGCTGCAGGCCTGTGGCGGTGGGGCTGGCGGCGGCACCGGCGGCCAGAGCGAGGGCGGCGACGGCGGCGGCAAGGACAGGGAGCTGGTGATCTCCAACTTCCCCCTCTATATCGATGTGGACGCCCCTGGCGCCCCCGGCAGCGTCTCGCGCTTCCAGAAGGACACCGGCATCCAGGTGCGCTACATCGAGGACGTGAATGATGTGCGCCAGTTCTTCGCCCGCATCCAGCCCCAGCTGGCTGCCGGCCGGCCGCTCGCTCAGGACCTGATCGTGCTCACCGGCTGGATGGCCGAACGGCTGATCCGGCTGGGCTGGATGGAGCCGCTGCCGCTGGCGGAGGTGCCCAACGCCCGCAATCTTGTCCCCTCCCTGCGCAAGCCTTCCTGGGATCCGGAGCAGCGCTTCAGCCTGCCCTGGCAGTCGGGGATCGCTGGCATTGCTTACAACATCAAGGCCACGGGCCGGGAACTGCGCGGCATCGATGATCTGTTCGATCCGGCGCTCAAGGGCCGCGTGTCGGCGCTGCTGGAGATGCGCGACACCATGGGCCTGCTGATGCTGGCCGACGGCCAGGACATCACCCGCCCCACCTGGGCCGCAGCCCAGCCCTCCTTCGACCGGTTGGAGCAGGCCCGCAAGGACGGCCAGATCCGTCGCTTCACCGGCAACGACTACCAGACCGATCTGCTGGCCGGAAACCTGGCCGCCTGCATCGGCTGGTCGGGGGATGTGGCGCAGCTCTCCATGGAGCAGCCCGACCTGCGCTTCCTGGTGCCGGACAGCGGCAGTGTGCTCTGGGCCGACGTGATGCTGATGCCCAAGGGCGCCCGCCACCCGCAGGAGGTGGCCCGCTGGCTCAACTGGGTCTACGAGCCGGTGGAAGCGGCACGCATCGCCGCTGCGGTGCAGTACATCTCCCCGGTGGAAGGGGTGCGCGAGGTGCTGGCGAAGGATCCCGCCACCGCCCCGTTGGCCAACAACCCGCTGATGTTCCCGGATGCGGCCATGCAGAAGAAGCTGCATGTCTTCGGGCCGCTCAGCGATCAGGAGGAAGCCCGCTGGGAGGAACGCTTTGCCCGTATCACCGAGGGCTGAACTCCGGCGCCACTGGCCGTGGCTGCTGCTGACCCCGGGCCTGCTGTGGCTGCTGGCCCTGTATGTGCTGCCGCTGCTCGGTCTGGTGCCCCTGTCGTTGTCGGAGCCGCTCAGCCGCTTCGGCCTCGACACGGTGTTCACCGGCCGGGTGGCGAACTATCTGGAGGTGCTGCAGGCCTACGGCCCGATCCTGGTGCGTTCCTTCAGCTACGCACTGGTGGCCACGGCCGTGGGCCTGGTGTTGGCCTATCCGCTGGCCTTCGCGATCCGCTTCCATGGCGGCCGCTGGCAACCGCTGCTGATCGGCCTCGTGGTGCTGCCCTCGCTCACGTCCTTTCTGGTGCGGGCGATTGCCTGGACCAGCCTGCTCGGGGACAACGGTCCGGTGCTCGGCGTGCTGGATACCCTTGGGCTCACCGAGCTGCTCAATGGGCTGGGGGTGCTGCGTGATGGACGGCTGTTGAACACGCCCACTTCGGTGATCCTGGGCCTCACCAATGGGGTGCTGCCGTTTCTGGTGCTGCCGCTGGTGGTGGCGATGGAGCGGATCGATCCCCGCCTGCTGGAGGCCGCCGCTGATCTGCATGCCGGTCCGCTGCGCTCCTTCGTTCGGGTGGTGTGGCCCCTGTCGCTGCCGGGGCTGGGAGCCGGCCTGCTGCTGAGCCTGATCCCGGCGGCCGGTGATGTCGTGAATCCGCTGTTCCTCGGCGGCCCCAATGAGCGGATGATCGCCAACACGATCGACAACCTGCTGCTGGTGCAACTGCAGGCGCCCCGGGCGGCGGCCCTGACGCTCATGCTGATGGCGCTGATCTCGGTGGCAGTGGTGCTGCAGCTGCGCAGCCGTGGCGTGGAGGATCTGCCGCTGCCATGAACCGAACCGGTGCGCTGCTGCTGGGTGTATGGAGTGCGCTGGCCTATGGCCTGCTGTATGCGCCGGTGGTCGTCACCGTGCTGTTCAGCTTCAACGCCCCCCGCGGGCGCTTCAACCTGCTGTGGCAGGGCTTCACCCTGGAGAACTGGCGGCATCCGCTGCGTAACGTCGCCCTCACCCAGGCCTTCCTCACCAGCCTCGGCCTTGCCCTGGCGGCTGCGCTGCTGGCGGTGCTGCTGGGTGGGCTGATGGCCCTGGCGCTCAGCCGCGCCCGCCTGCGGGCGGGGCGCTGGATCGAGCTGCTGCTGGCCCTGCCGCTCACCAACCCGGAGATCGTGCTGGCCACGGCCCTGTTCACCCTCTTCGTGCGCGTCGATCTGCCCCGTGGACCGCTCACCTTGTTGCTGTCCCACAGCCTGTTCTGCCTCAGCTACGCGGCGCTCACCCTCAAGGCACGGCTGGCAGGGTTCGACCCCACGCTCGAGCTCGCTGCGCAGGACCTGGGCGCTCCACCGCTGGCGGCCTTCCGCCGGGTCACCCTGCCGCTGCTGGCGCCTGGCCTGCTGGCGGCCACCCTGCTCTCCTTTTCCCTCTCCTTCGACGACTACGTGATCAGCAGTTTCACCGCCGGCGAGATCGTCACCCTGCCGCTCTACCTGGCCGGTGCCTTTCAGCGCGAGATCTCGCCCCAGATCCAGGTGCTCTCCACCCTGGTGCTGCTCGTCAGCGCCGTGCTGCTGGTGCTCGCCTCACCGCCCCGCCAGCGCCGCGGTTAGCTCGGCGACAGGCCTCGCCGCGCAAGACCTTGGGTCAGCTGCACGCCGCCCCCGCTCCGCTCAGGCGAAGCCGCCGGGCCGCTTCCGGGTGGAGGACAGCGACACGTTGCCGCTGGCCGGGGGCGGCACTGGCATGGCCGGGCCCACCTCCAGGCGGCCGCGGGGCACGGCCGCAGCGGCCTGGGCTCCTTGCCCCCCTGGCGGCGCGGGAACCGCCTGCACGTTGAAGGCCAGCGACCAGCGCTCGCCTTCGCCACGGAAGGGCGGCACGGAATGGGGCTGCCAGGCCGGGAACACATAGAAGGTGCCCGGCACGGGCTGCACGTAGTGCGCCATACCGGTACGGAAGCTCTGGATGTGCCACTCCTCCGGGCCGTGGAAGCAGAGCTGGCCGTCGAAGCTGGTGCCGTTGATCTGCGGTGGCACCTTCAGGAACAGCACGCCGGAAAACGAGCCGCCATGGGTGTGCACCGGGTTGTAGTCACCGGCCTGCTGGCTGTTGAGCCAGATGTCGATCATCTGCAGGCCGTAGCGGCCCGGATGCCAGGGGCCGCGACCCTGGGGCGGTTGCCGCTCCATCACGTGGCGCAGCCAGCGCTCGCAGGCCGGCAGCACCACCTCGCTGCACAGGGCCGTGATCTCCGGAAACTGCGGACCGAGCTCGCGCTGCTGCTGCAACTGGCCGGCGAGCTTCGCGGAGGCATCGCTGGTGAGGCCGGTATCGGCCAGCACCCGCTCCGCCAGGGAAAGGAGAGGCTCCAGCGTGCCGACCGGCAACGTGCCCGTGAGCACGTAACGCGGAAACAGCTCGAGCATCTCCATCGGCATGGCGGAACGGCTCAGCCCAGGGCCTTCGCCTTCGCCACCACGTTGTCGACCGTGAAGCCGAACTTCTCGAGGCACACACCGCCAGGGGCGGAGGCACCGAAGCGATCGATCGACACGGTGTCACCGTCGAAGCCGGAGTACTTGTGCCAGCCGAACGAGCTGGAGGCCTCCACCACGAGGCGCTTGCGCACCGCCGCGGGCAGCACCGCTTCGCGGTAGCTGGCGTCCTGCTCCTCGAACAGCTCCACACAGGGCATCGACACCACGCGCACCTGCTTGCCATCCGCGCTCAGTTGCTCGGCGGCCTTGACGCAGAGGTCGAGCTCGGTGCCGGAGCCGATCAGGATCAGATCGGGGGTGCCGTCGCAGTCGATCAGCACGTAGCCGCCCTTGGCCACCTGATCGATCGACGAGTTGGCCTGGTTCACCATCGCCTGGCGGCTGAGGGCCAGCACGGTGGGGCGCTTGCGGTTGCTGATCGCCACCTTGTAGGCGCCGCTGGTTTCGTTGCCATCGCCGGGACGCATCACCAGCAGGTTGGGGATCGAACGCAGCGAGGCAAGGGTTTCCACCGGTTGGTGGGTGGGGCCGTCTTCGCCGAGGCCGATGGAATCGTGGGTGAGCACGTAGATCACGCCCAGCTCGCTGAGGGCCGACAGGCGCATGGCGCCCACCATGTAGCCCGCGAACACCAGGAAGGTGCCGCCGTAGGGCACCAGGCCGCTGCCGTGATACGCCAGGCCGTTGAGGATGGAGGCCATGGCGTGCTCACGCACGCCGAAGTGCAGGTAGCGATTGGCTTCGCCGCCTTTCTGGAAGCTGGCCTCGCCCTTGATGTCGGTGAGGTTGGAGTGGGTGAGGTCGGCGGAGCCGCCGATCAGCTCCGGCAGGCTGGGTCCCACGGCGTTGAGCACGTTGTAGGAGTGCTGGCGGGTGGCCAGACCTTTGTCTGCGGGGGTGAAGGTGGGCAGCTTGGCCTCCCAGCCCTCGGGCAGCTCGCCACGCAGCTGGCGCTCGAATTCAGCTGCCTCGGTGGGGTACTGGGAGCGGTAGGTCTCCAGGTCGGCGTTCCACTGCGCTTCGGCGGCGGCACCGCGGCTGAGGGCCTGACGCCAGTGGTCGTAGGCCTCCTGGGGCACTTCGAACGGTCCATACGACCAGCCGAGGGCTTTACGGGTGAGCTCGGCTTCGTCAGCGCCGAGGGCAGCGCCGTGCACACCGGCGGTGTTGGCTTTGTTGGGGGAGCCGTAGCCGATGGTGGTGGTGACCTTGATCAGGCTGGGCTTGTCGGTGACCGCCTTGGCCTCCTCGATCGCCTTGGTGATCGCCGCCACATCGGTGTTGCCATCGGGCACATGCAGCACGTGCCAGCCATAGGCCTCGTACCGCTTCATCACGTCTTCGGTGAACGACACCGCGGTGTTGCCGTCGATCGTGATGTGGTTGTCGTCGTAGAGGGCGATCAGCTTGCCCAGGCCCAGGTGGCCCGCCAGGGAGGCGGCTTCGCTGGCCACCCCTTCCTGATTGCAGCCGTCGCCCATGATCACGTAGGTGTAGTGATCAACCAGCTCAACGCCGGGCTTGTTGAACCGCGCTGCCATGTGGGCTTCGGCGATCGCCAGGCCCACGGCGTTGGCGATGCCCTGGCCGAGAGGGCCGGTGGTGACTTCGACACCGGCGGTTTCAAAGGTTTCCGGGTGGCCGGGGGTCTTGGAGCCCCACTGGCGGAACTGCTTGATGTCCTCCAGCCCCACGCTGTCGTAGCCGGTGAGGTGCAGCAGCGAATAGAGCAGCATGCAGCCGTGGCCGGCCGAGAGCACGAAGCGGTCGCGGTTGAACCAGCCGGGGTTGCTGGGGTTGTGCTTCAGGACCCTGTCCCACAGCGCATAGGCCATCGGCGCTGCGCCCATCGGCAGGCCCGGGTGACCGGAATTCGCCTTGTTGACGGCATCGATCGCCAGGAAGCGGATGCTGTTGATGCAGAGGGTGTCGATGGACAAGGTGTCCACTGAAGGGGCAGCGACCATGGCGAAGAGGAGGGGGGTGGTGTGAGGGCTTCCTGAAGGACGGCTGAACGGGGGCGTTCAGGGCTTCCTGCGGAATGCGAGGCAGACGTTGTGACCACCAAACCCGAAGGAGTTCGAGAGCACGACGTTCAGTTTCTGTTCCCGCGCCTGGTTCGGCACGACATCCAGATCACAAGCCGGATCCGGATTCTGGAAGTTGATCGTAGGGGGTATGAGGTTGTGCTCCATCGCCTTGACCACGGCGACGGCTTCGATGCCGCCGCTGCCGCCGAGCAGGTGGCCGGTCATGGATTTGGTGGAGCTGATCGGTGTGCGCAGCGCGTGCGGACCGAGCGCGGCCTTGATGGCGGCCGTTTCGTTGCTGTCGTTGGCCTGGGTGCTGGTGCCGTGCGCATTCACGTAATCCACAGCTTCGGCGTCGAGGCGGGCATCACGCAGGGCCAGCCGCATCGCTTCGGCACCACCCACCCCACCGGGTGTGGGGGAGGTGATGTGGTGGGCATCGCAGGTCATGCCGTAGCCGACGATCTCCGCCAGCACCTCGGCGCCGCGCCGGGTGGCGTGATCCAGGCTTTCCAGCACCAGAATCCCGGCCCCTTCGCCGATCACGAAGCCGTTGCGCTCCGCATCGAAGGGGCGACTGGCGGTGGCGGGGTCGTCGTTGCGGAACGACAGTGCCTTGGCACTGGCGAAACCCGCCACCCCGAGTGGAGTGATCGCCGATTCGGCGCCGCCGCACACCATGGCGTCGGCCAGGCCCATCTGGATCAGGCGGAAGGCGTCGCCGATGGCGTTGGAGCCGGCGGCACAGGCGGTGGCCACGGCGCTGCTCGGACCCTTGGCCCCCAGGGCGATGGCGGCCAGGCCGGCGGCCATGTTGGGAATCATCATCGGCACGCAGAACGGGCTGACCCGGTCCGGCCCGCGGTCGGCCAGCACATGGGCCTGGCTCTCCATCATCAGCAGTCCGCCCACACCAGAGCCGATCGACACACCCACCCGGTCGGCGTTGGTGTCGTCGATCGTGAGACCGGCATCCAGCACGGCTTGCTTGGCGGCCACCACGCCGAACTTGCAGAAGCGATCCCAGCGCTTGGCTTCCTTGCGGTCGATCATGCCGACGGGATCGAAATCCTTCACTTCCGCCGCAAAACGGCAGGCATGGCGCGAGGCGTCGAACAGGGTGATCGCGGCCACGCCATTGCGCCCCGAGGCCAGGCCTTCCCAGTAATCGGTAACGGTGTTGCCGATCGGTGTGACCGCGCCCAGGCCTGTGACCACGACGCGGTGGAGTCCCTCCACCATCAACACCCTCAGGCCTGCTTATCCAGGATGTAAGTCACGGCATCACCCACGGTGGTGATGCCTTCAGCGGCCTCGTCGGGGATCTCGATATCGAAGGCTTCTTCCAGGGCCATCACCAGCTCCACCGTGTCGAGAGAGTCGGCGCCGAGGTCGTTCTGGAAGTTCGATTCGGGCTTGACCTCAGCGGCATCCACGCTGAGTTGCTCGGCAACGATCGAACGCACTTTCTCGAAGATCGCTTCCTGTGACATGGCCGCTTAGAGGGAGGCCGCATCCTACGGGTCGCCCCGGACGGGCCCCCGAGCCATATGAAAAAGAATGACGGCCTCGGGCCGGCCCAGCCTTGGCTTCGGTCGCCTTGGGTACCTTGGCCGCACGCCGTTCGCCTCCGGTCGGGCATGTCCCACTCCGTCAAGATCTACGACACCTGCATCGGTTGCACCCAGTGCGTCCGTGCCTGCCCTCTCGATGTGCTGGAGATGGTGCCCTGGGATGGCTGCAAGGCCGGCCAGATCGCTTCCTCCCCTCGCACCGAAGACTGCATCGGTTGCAAGCGTTGTGAAACCGCCTGCCCCACCGACTTCCTCAGCGTCCGTGTCTATCTGGGCGACGAGACCAGCCGCAGCATGGGTCTGGCCTACTGAAGTCAGGCGCAGCCTTCTGCAGCGCTTCCAGCCCGGCGCACGCCGGGCTTTTGCATGTCGGGCCCTGCCCGCTGTGCGTGCCTGCCGCAAGAAGCTTCGGCCTGGGTGCCGGCGGCCCTGCACCTGGCACCTGTCAGCTCGCAGCAGCTGGCACCTGGCACTGTTGCCAGGCAGCGGCGATCCTGTAGAACCACCCCAATTCCGGCCCATCGCCCATGTGCGGCATCGTTGCGGTGATCGGCTCCAGGGAGGCCGCCCCTCTCTTGATGGAAGGCCTCCGTCAGCTCGAGTACCGCGGCTACGACTCCGCCGGTCTGGCCACCGTGTCGATGGCTGCCGGGGCCGCCGCCCCCTCGGCTGACCTGGCCGGCACCCACCAGCTCGTCTGCCTGCGGGCCGAGGGCAAGCTGGTGAACCTGGCCCAGCGGCTGGAGCGGCAGGGCGCCCCCGGCAACTGCGGCATCGGCCACACCCGCTGGGCCACCCACGGCAAGCCCGAGGAGCGCAACGCCCACCCCCACCTCGATGGCAGCGGCCAGCTGGCGGTGGTGCAGAACGGCATCATCGAAAATCACCGGCAACTGCGCGAGGAGCTGCAGACCCAGGGCGTCCACTTCCGCTCCGACACCGACACGGAGGTGATCCCGCACCTGATCGCGCGGGAGCTGGCGGCGCGGCTGGACGCGGGGGCGATCCCGAGCGGCGCCCTTCTGCTCGAAGCGCTGCAGCAGGTGTTGCCCCTGCTGCATGGCGCCTACGCCCTCGCGGTGCTGTGGGCCCAGACGCCCGGCGCCCTGGTGGTGGCCCGGCGTCAGGCGCCCCTGCTGATCGGTCTTGGCGAAGGGGAGTTCCTCTGTGCCAGCGACACGCCCGCCCTGGCCGGCTTCACCCGCACGATCCTGCCGCTGGAGGACGGCGAGCTGGCCTTGCTCACGCCCCTCGGCATCGAGCTTTATGACGCCGCCGGTGCCCGGGTGCAGCGCCTGCCGCGCCTGCTCACCGGCACCGAGCACGTGGCGGACAAGCGCAGCTTCCGCCACTTCATGCTCAAGGAGATCCATGAGCAGTCGGAAACGGCGGCCTTGTGGGTGGCGCGTCACCTGCCCGAGCCGAACGGCGGCCCAGCCGGACCCTCCCTGGTGGCCCTGCCCCTGGAAGACGGGGTGTTCGAGCAGGTGGAGCGGATTCAGATCCTCGCCTGCGGCACCAGCCGCCATGCCTCGATGGTGGGCGCTTACCTGCTGGAGCAGCTGGCCGGCCTGCCCACCTCGGTGTTTTACGCCAGCGAGTTCCGCTACGCACCGCCGCCGCTGGTGCCCCATACCCTCACGATCGGGGTCACCCAGTCGGGCGAAACCGCTGACACCCTCGCCGCCTTGCTGATGGAGCGTGAGCGGCGCGACCTGATCCCCGATCCCGCCTACGCCCCGAAGTTGCTGGGCATCACCAACCGGGCGGAGAGCTCGCTCGGACGCCTGGTTCCCCACCTGCTCGAAATCGGCGCCGGCATCGAGGTGGGGGTGGCCGCCACCAAGACCTTCATGGGCCAGCTGCTGGCCTTCTATGGCCTGGCCCTGTCGTTCGCCGAGCGGCGCTCCAGCCGCAGCCCGGCCCAGCTGCAGGCCCTGGTGAGCGGCCTGCGGGCCCTGCCGGCCCAGCTCCAGCAGCTGGTGGAAACGCACGACCGCCAGTGCGCCGAGCTGGCCCACCTGTTCGCCGATACCCAGGACGTGATTTTCCTGGGCCGGGGCATCAACTACCCGATCGCCCTGGAGGGGGCCCTCAAGCTCAAGGAGATCAGCTACATCCACGCCGAGGGCTACCCGGCCGGCGAGATGAAGCACGGGCCGATCGCCCTGCTCGATGCGCGTGTGCCGGTGGTGTCGATCGCCATGCCAGGTGTGGTGTTCGACAAGGTGCTCTCCAACGCTCAGGAGGCCAAGGCGCGTGACGCCCGTCTGATCGGCGTGGCGCCGGAAGGCCCCGACACCGGACTCTTCGATGTGCTGCTGCCGGTGCCGGCCGTCGACGAGCTGCTCTCGCCCCTGCTCACCGTGATCCCGATGCAGTTGCTCAGCTATCACATCGCGGCCCATCGCGGCCTCGACGTCGATCAGCCCCGCAACCTGGCCAAGAGCGTCACTGTGGAGTGACCCTTCCCTTCGCCCCTGACGCTCCGATCGTGCTGGTCCTGCGCCTGAGTCTCCTGCTGGTGGCCCTGGTGGCCCTGCTGGGCTTCTTCGCCGCCGCCGAATTTGCCCTGATCCGCCTGCGCCCCAGCCGGGTGCAGGTGCTCGCCAGCGGGGGCACGCCGGGCGCCAAGGCGGTGGAGCGGTTGCAGAAGCGGTTGCGCCGCACGTTGCTGGCCACCCAGCTGGGCGCCACGCTGGCGGTGGTGGCGCTGGGCTGGTCGGGGCGCGGCCTGGCGGCCAGCCTCGATCCCGAGGGTGAGAGCCCCTGGATTGACCTGCTGGTGTTCGCCGTGATCGTGAGCCTGGCCACCCTGCTGGGCGGCCTGATCCCGAAGGCCTGGGTGCTGCATCGCCCGGAGGCCTCCGCCCTGCGGCTGGCGCCGGTGCTGGAGTCGGTGAGCCGCACCCTGGCGCCACTGCTCACGGCGTTCGAGCGCGTCACCGTGACGCTGTTGCGCCTGCTGGGGCTGCCCCGCAACTGGGATGCGCTGGTGCCGGCACTGTCAGCCGGGGAGCTGGAAACCCTGATCGAATCGAACAGCGTCACGGGCCTGATGCCGGATGAGCGCAACATCCTCGAAGGGGTGTTCTCCCTGCGGGACACGCAGGTGCGTGAGGTGATGGTGCCCCGCTCCGGCATGGTCACCCTGCCTCTTGATGCCTGCTTCGCCGAACTGATGGATGCGGTCCATCAGACCCATCACGCCCGCTTCCCGGTGATCGGTCAGTCGTTGGACGACGTGCGCGGCATGCTCGACCTGCGCCGCCTCGCCGAACCGATCGCCCGCGGCCAGTTGCAGGGGGACACCCCATTGGCCCCCTTCATCTCACCGGTGGCTCGCGTGCAGGAAACCGCCTCGCTGGCGGAGCTGCTGCCGCTGATCCGCAGCGGCCAGCCGCTGCTGGTCGTGGTTGATGAGCACGGGGGCACCGAGGGGCTGGTCACGGTGGCCGATCTCACCGGCGAGATCGTCGGCGAGGAAGACGATCAGCACGAGGGTGGCGACGATCTTCAGCAGCTGCCGGACGACAGCTGGCTGGTGGCCGGCGAGCTGGAAATCTTCGAGCTGAACCGGCAGCTGGGCCTGCGTCTGCCCGAAGCCGATGGCCACCACACCCTGGCCGGCTTCCTGCTGGAGCGGCTGCAGCACATTCCGGCGCCCGGAGAGAGCCTGCGCTGGAAGGGCCACCACTTCGAGATCACCGCCATGGACGGCCCCCGCATTGAGCGGGTTCACATCACCTGCCGGTCTGCCGATGAACGGGGCCCCGCAGCGCAGGGTGATCGTTGATAATGCCGTCTCAGGAACGAGGTCTGGGCCGTTGACGCGTGAGCATGTGACGCGATGACGACGGATCCAATCACGCCGGTGAAGGTAGGGGTCATTGGCATCGGCAACATGGGTTGGCACCACGCCCGGGTGCTGAGCCTCCTGCGCGATGCGGAGCTGGTGGGGGTGGCCGACCCCGACGCCCAGCGCGGCCGCCTGGCGGTCGAGCAGTTCGGCTGCCGCTGGTTCCCCGACTACGGCCCGCTGCTGAGTGAGGTGGAGGCGGTCTGCATCGCCGTTCCCACCCTCCTGCACCACCGGGTCGGCATGGCCTGCCTGCAGGCCGGCCTGCACGTGCTGATCGAGAAGCCGATCGCTGCCACCCAGGAGGAGGCCAGCGCCCTGATTCAAGCCGCCGAAGCCAGCGCCCGCCAGCTGCAGGTGGGCCACATCGAGCGCTTCAACCCCGCCTTCCGCGAACTGCGCAAGGTGGTGGCCAATGAGGAAGTGGTGGTGCTGGAAGCCCGCCGCCATAGCCCCCATGCCGATCGGGCCAACGATGTGTCGGTGGTGCTCGATCTGATGATCCACGACATCGACCTGGTGCTGGAGCTCGCCCAGGCGCCGGTGGTGCGGCTGGCGGCGGCCGGCGGGCGCAGCGGCGAAGGCCCGATCGACTACGTCAACGCCACGCTCGGCTTCGAGAACGGCGTGGTGGCGAGCCTCACGGCCAGCAAGATGGCCCACCGCAAGATCCGCAGCCTCAGCGCTCACTGCCGCGCCAGCCTGGTGGAAACCGATTTCCTCAACCGCAGCCTGCACATCCACCGCCGCGCCCACGAGTGGGTGTCGGCCGATCACGGCGAATTGCTCTACCGCAACGATGGCTTCATCGAGGAGGTGAGCACCACCTCGATCGAGCCGCTCTACGCCGAGCTGGAGCACTTCCTGCAGTGCGTGCGTGGCCGGGAAACCCCGGCGGTGGATGGCCAGCAGGCCTCCCGCGCCCTGCTGCTGGCCAACCTGATCGAGCGGGCGGTGGATCAGCCGGCGCTCTGCATGGCCCTCGACGCGCCCATCTGAGCCGGGGCCGGTGCCCGGGGGATCACCGCCAGGTCGCGCAGCGCCAGCATCTGCCAGCGGCGGCAGGTGGCCGGTGAGGAGCGGTAGAAGAGATCCCAGGCCGACGCCTTCTGCTGTGGGTAGCTCTCGATCGGCTGGTGCGGATGGGTCTGGGCCCAGCCGGCCCGCACCGCGTAGCCGATCACCACATCGAGGGCCAGGTAGTCGTCGAAGCGCACCTGGGGGTTGGCCCCCACGAAGGCCACCAGCGACAGCAGTGTTTCCGTGCAGAGCTGCCGGTATTCCGGCGCTTCGATCTTGATCAGCAGGTGCTCCACCAGCGCGGCGAAGTTGCGTTCGCCCCGGGTCTTCTCCGACAGCAGCGGTTCGCTCTCGAGGCGGTTGCGGCGCTCCAGCTTGTCGCCGATCACCAGGCCGCGGCAATGGTGCAGCAGGTCCCAGATGCCGGCGTAAAAATCGCGCGGGACCCGCTGCAGGGCCCCCAGCCGCTGGCGATGCTGCAGCCAGCTGGTGCCGCCGGGGGGGAGATCTTCCATCGGATCCGGCACTTCCCACTGCACCCGCCCCTGCAGGTGGAGCTGCTCCTTGGCCAGCAGCGCCTCGCGGGCGTGATCCACGTCGGCGAGCACGGCCCGCAACCGCCGCCGGATGGCATGGGGAGGGAGGCTGCAGAGCGTTTCGAAGGCTTCGTCGGGGGTGAGATCCTGCTCGGCGGCCAGCTCGCCGGTGAGCAGCAGCAGCAGCTGGCCCAGCTGCAGGGTGAGGCTGCCCTGCAGCAGTTTCGGCTCCAGCCGCGCCAGGCCATCGAGGGCAAGCAGCAGCTCCTGCTGCAGCATCCATTCACGGCCGTCCTCGCCGCTGAAGCGCTGGATCATCGCCGCGATCGCCACGCTGCCCTGCGGTTCGGTGATCAGCGAGTCGCGGGTGTAGTTGCGGCCCACCACCAGCTGCTTCTGGTGCACCAGCAGATCGGTGAGCGCATCCTCCAGCTGGGGGTGCACCAGTTGCATCAGCCCGCCGCAGCGGCGCACCACGTTCCAGTCGCCCGTCATCAGTCCGCGGCGGTACACCTCCTCCACCAGACCCCGCAGGGTCACCGGTCCGCTGCTGAACGGCCCCTGCAGGATGGCGTTGGGGCCGAGCCGCCGCACCAGCTGCTCCAGCACCTCGGCCTGTTCGGGCAGGGAGGTGCTGCTCCAGAGCCGGTCTGCGAGGACCGGCAGGGGCGCGTCATCCAGTTCCTGCTCCTGCTGGATCGTGAGCGGTTGCTGGCTCGTGCTCTGCTGAAGGAGTGGGGGGCGGCTGTTGGCCGCCGGCGCGGTGGCGGCCGGCAGCGGCGGCAGTGTTTCCCAGCCGGCCAGCTCGGTGAAGGCTTCGAGGCGGTCGAGCCGCACCGGTACCCCCTCCACCAGCCCTTCCTGCAGCCTTTCACCCAGCCGCAGTAAGGCGCCGGGATCCCTGCCGAAGGGCACCACGGCGAGGGGAATCACCAGCAGCGGCAGCCCCGGCCCGCGCCACTGGCGCATCAGCACCCGCAGCTCGCTCACCACCGTGTCGGCGAGCTGTTCAGGGTCGTCGGCCAGGTAGAAGGTGCCCTCCTCCAGCACGGCGGGCAGGAAGGCGATGGGGTCCTCGCCGTCGGCGCCCGGGCAGCGGTAGAGACGCGCCGTGGCCATGGTTTCCATCCGCACGGGCGGGTGGCCGCTGAGACCGAGCCGGGCGTTGGCGCCCACCTGCGCCTTGCGCCGTGCCAGCTGCTGGGAGCTGGCGATGCGCACGGCGCCATCCGGCCGGCTCACCGGCAGGCCTTTCTGCTCCAGGGCGTCGGCGATCTCGGCTGTGGCCGGCGCCAGGGCCACCAGCACCTGCTCCGCCCCCAGCGGCCGTGGCAGCCGCCGCCCGCAGGGGTCGATGTCCTCGGGCTCGATCAGGCCGTGCAGCAGCAGATCCCCCAGCCAGGTGAGGCTCTGGGTCCACAGCAGCGGCACGTTCGCGTTTGGCACCCGGGCCTGGCTGCCGGGCTGGCGCCGCTCTGCGGCAATCGCCTCCTCCGGCACCAGGTAGAGCTCAGGCAGCAGCGGCACGCCCTCCACCAGCACGCTCACGGATTCCAGCCGCCGCCGCCAGCGCCAGGCTTCCTCCCAGCGCTGCTCGCAGCAGGCGGTGACCAGCTCGTAGCCCAGGAACAGCGGCCATTCGCACTCGATGCTCTCGAACTGCGCCAGCTCCTCCCGTTCGTAGTGGAGGCGGTTGTGGTCTTCGATCAGGGTCTGGTGGCCATCGCGGCGAAAGCGCTTGTAGCCGTAGGCGCCGCCGAGCTCGCGGCGGATCTTGGTGCGGGTGCGCTCCACCAGCTCTTGCGTGTCCACCGCCCAGGCCGGGTAGCCGATCACCGCCAGGCAGGCGCTGTCCACCTCCTTGCTGGCCGATTCCCGGGGCAGCAGAGCCTGCAGGGCCCGCCGCAGCCGCACGATCGCGTCGTGGGGAATGTGCAGACGGCAGTGGCCGTCGCCATGGGGGCCGTAGAGATCCAGCCCTTCGAGCGCCTCGAGCGCCGCCTTCACCAGGCCGATCGAACTGGCATTCCGCTCCGGTTCGCCGTGGTTGCCTTTGTCACCCCGCTCCCAGATGCCGTAATCGGCCACCCGGTAGGCGCGGGCCACGTAGTACACGAGGTTCTGCAGGAAATCCCGCTCGTGATGGCTGCGCACCACCACCAGCCCCGCCCAGGTGAGCTGCGCCAGCTGCAGCAGGTAGAGCGCCGTGGCATCGAGCTGCAGGTGGCCCCAGCCGTCATCGGGCACCACTGGATCGCCGCTGGAGGTCTCGAACTTGGCGTGAATGGCATCGAGGCGGTCGAGGCTGCGCTTGAAGCGCTCCACCTTGTGGGCCTGGCGCATCATCGCCGTGAGCAGGCCGCGCATCAGCTGCAGCACCCGCTGTTCCAGCTCATACACGCGTGTGCCGGCTCCGTGCAGGCGCCGCTGGGCGATGGCCAGCCCCCAGACGCACTGAATCGAATACACCCCGTCCCGCACCCAGGCGTCGCCGTAGTTGCCGTGCACGGTGTGGGCGGTGCTGGCGGGCAGCAGGCCGCTGATCGGGTGCTGGCGCACCAGCACCACATGGTCGATCTGGGCGTGGAGCCGCTCAAGCAGCGCTTCGGCCTCCGACCGCTCCAGCCGCAGCGGACCCTGCATCACCGGCGCTTCAGGTGCGGGCAGGCCATGGGAGGCATCGCCGCTGCTCCAGGTGTCCGCCGCCCAGCTCTCTGTCATTCCTGCTCCGGCTCCGTGCGACGGGAATCGCGGCGCCACCGGCACCGGTACTCTCCACTCATTCTCTCCCGCGGCCCCACGGCCCTCAGGCAGCGATGGCCACACAATCCACCCCGTTGGCTGGCCGGCGTTCCCTGGTGCTCGGCCTGCCGGTGGATGTCTGCCCGGATGTGTTCGCGGCAGCGCTGGATCTCCATGGTGCCGGCGGCGGCCAGATCGTCACCCTCAATGCCGAGATGACCATGGCCGCCCTGGAGCAGCCGGAGCTGGGCGCGGTGATCCATGCGGCCGAGCTGGTGATACCCGATGGCGCCGGCGTGGTGTGGGCCCTGCGCCGGCAGGGGCATCGGGTGCGGCGCACGCCCGGCATTGAGCTGGCGGATCGGCTGCTGCAGCAGGCCGCCGAGGCCGGCTGGCGCGTGGCCTTGGTGGGGGCCAGCCCGGAGGTGATGGCCTCACTGAGCGAGCAACTGCGCCGGCGCCTGCCCGCCCTCCAGCTGGTGATGACGATCCACGGCTACCAGGCGCCGGAAGCCTGGCCAGGCCTGGAGCACGCCCTGCAGAGCGCCCAGCTGGATCTGGTGCTGGTGGCGCTGGGGGTGCCCCGCCAGGAAACCTGGATTCAACGCGTCCACCACGGCCGCCGCGGGCTGTGGATGGGGGTGGGTGGCAGCTTTGATGTCTGGGCCGGCGTCAAAAAAAGGGCGCCCCGGTGGATGGGCGCCCTGCAATTGGAATGGTTGTTCCGGCTGATTCAGGAACCGGCCCGTTGGCAGCGGATGCTGGCCTTGCCGGCCTTTGCCTGGGCGGTGATCCGGGAGCGCCGCTGAAGAACCTGGCATCGCCACAGAGCGATTTCCCGTAGCGATCAACCGCTAGTGGCGGTTGGCCATGCCAGAGAGGATGCGATCAGCGGAGCGCGATCCAGACAAGGAGATCAGCGGAAGCCCACCGAGGCCTGCCACACGAAGGCCAGCAGCAGGAAGAAGAGGGGGATGATCGGCAGGATGTCCACCAGAGGACCGAACGCCTGATAGGCCTCGGGAAGCTGGGCCAGGGTGGAGCCCGGCGCGGCGTTGGCAGTCGCGAGGGCGAACAGCATGGAGAAAGGCATCGCGGGCCTTGGAAACCTGTGTGGCTCGGACGCTACCACGTGTGCGCCGCCGGAGATCCCTGCTCCCACGGAGCGAAATCCTCTGAAAAACACCCCTCGCGGATCGCTTGTGCCATGGCGCTGGTGAAGCGCAGCAGCTGGGTGAGGTTGTGGAGGCTGAGCAGGATGCGCCCCAGCAGTTCCTCGCTGCGGATCAGGTGGTGGAGGTAGGCGCGGCTGTGGTGGTCGCAGGCCGGGCAGGGGCAGCTGGGATCGAGCGGGGTGTGGTCGTGGCGGAAGCGGGCATTGCGCAGGTTCCAGCGCTCGCCTCCCACCAGTGCGGTGCCGTGCCGGCCCAGCCGGGTCGGCAGCACGCAGTCGAACAGATCAATCCCCTGCGCTACCGCGATCGCCATTTCGCGGTAGCTGCCCACCCCCATCAGATAACGCGGCCGGTCGTCCGGCAGCAGCGGCGTCACCTGGCGCACGATGCGATGCATCGCCTCCACCGGTTCGCCCACGCTCACCCCACCGATGGCGATGCCGGGCAGGCCCATCGCCGCCACCGCCCGCGCCGATTCTTCGCGCAGGTGGGCATGGGTGCCCCCCTGCACGATGCCGAACAGGGCCTGATCGGGCCGGCTGTGGTGGGCGATGCAGCGTTCCAGCCAGCGGTGCGTGCGCCGGTTGGCTTCCGCCACATCGGTTTCGCTGGCCGGATAAGGGGGGCACTGGTCGAAGGCCATGGCCACATCCGCGCCGAGCGCCATCTGGATCTCCATCGACCGCTCCGGCGTGAGCGTGATGCGGGCGCCGTCACGGGGGGAGCGGAACACCACGCCGTCGTCGTTGATCGTGTTGATCGCCCCGAGGCTGAACACCTGGAAGCCACCGGAATCGGTGAGCAGCGGGCCGCTCCAGCCCATGAAGCGATGCAGGCCGCCCGCTTCCGCCACCACCTGTTCGCCTGGTTGGAGATGCAGGTGATAGGTGTTGGCCAGCACCATCTGGGCCTTGGTGGCGCGCAGTTGCTCGGGGGTGACCCCCTTCACCGTGGCCAGGGTGCCCACCGGCATGAAGCGCGGCGTGTTCACCACCCCGTGAGGGGTGTGGAAGCTGCCGCAGCGGGCATGGCTGTGGCTGCAGCGGTGGGACACCTGAAAGCGGAATGGCGCCGCGGCCTCAGGCCCGGCAGCCTCGGGGGCGGAGCGGTTCACGGCATCAGCGCGCGCACGGTCGACGAACCTAGGTGCTCCCTTCCGATGCGCTGCGGTTCGTGTCTTCCCGTCCGCCATCCCCGTCCGCCCCGCCGGCCTGGTGGCAGGAGCTCGCCGGTGCCTGGATCTTCTACAGCGTGTTGCCGGCCTGGCCGCGGGTGCAGCCTCGCTTTGAGCGCATTGCCCGCTTCGGCCCCTGGATCGGCGCCGTGCTCGGCAGCCTGCAGGGCCTGCTCTGGATCCTCAGCGATGGCGGGCTGCCGCCCGCGGCCCAGGTGGCGCTGGTGCTGGCCTGTGGCCTCAGCCTCAGCGGCGGGATTCACATTGATGGGGTGATGGACACCGCCGACGGCCTCGCGGCAGGCGAGCGGGCGCTGGAGGCGATGGATGACAGCCGGGTGGGAGCCAGTGGCGTGGTCGCGTTCGCGCAGGTGCTGCTGGTGCGCGCCGCCGCCCTGCTCACCCTTGCGGAGGTGGCCCCGGCGCCGTTGGTGGCGCTGGCCCTGATCTGGGCGGCGGTGTGGGGGCGCCTCGCCCCTTTGGTCGCCATCCAATGGTTTCCGTATCTGCGGCAGACCAGCGGCGGCAGCGCCGGCTTTCATCGCCAGCACTGGCGCGGCCTTGGCCGCGAATTGCTGCCCTCCCTGCCTCTGCTCGTGCTGCTGGCCCTGGCGTCCGGCCCGGTGGGTCTGGGCGGTCTGGGCGCGCTTGGCCTGGTGCCCGCGCTGGTGATCCCCTGGCTGCTGGGGCGCCGCCTGGGTGGGCACAGCGGCGACACCTACGGCGCCTGTGTGGAGTGGTGTGAAGCCCTGGCGCTGGCCCTCATGGCGTTGATGGTGGCGCTGGCCTGAGCCGGCCCACGGCAGGTGCGCTGCTGGCGGGCAGCTGCAGGCAGAAGGCATTGCCGGTGCCGGGCAGCGCCGGATCCAGCTCCTGCGGCGGGATGTGCAGGGTGAGATCACCACCCAGGCTGCGGGCCAGCGCCCGGGCCAGGGTGAGCCCGAGGCCCGTACCGGCTGTGCCGGCGGCCTGCGCTCCCCGCATGCCGCGCTCGAAGATCGCCTCCCGCTCGGCCGCGGCGATCGGTGCTCCACCGTCCCAGACGATCAACCGGGGCCGCTCGGCGTCGCCGGGGGCGTGGGCCACCTCCAGGCCGATCGGTGCGCCGGGCGGGCAGTAGCGAAAGGCGTTCTCCAGCAGATTGGCAACGATCTCGGCCACCGCACCACTGTCACCGAACCACTGGGGCAGGACCTCGCCGCCCAGCCAGCGACGGCCCTGCAGCAAGGCCGTGGCGGCGGCCCGTTTCAGCAGGGGATCGAGGCGCTCCGCCAGCGCCTGTGGCTGGCCCGAACTCAGGGAGGGCGGCAGCAGCAGGGGCTGGGGATCCTGGCTGCCGGGGCCGATCAGGGGCCGCTCGATCAGCCCATCGATCGCCTCCACGTAACGGTTGAGCTGCTGCTCTTCCGCCAGCAGGTTCTCCACCAGGGAGCGGTTGTCGGGGTCGCTCTCCAGGCGCCGCAGCAGCAGCTTGCCGAAGGTGCGCAGGGCGGCGAGCGGGTTGCGCAGCTGGTGCACCAGCAGCCGCAGATCCTCCTGGTTCCGCTTCAGCTGGCGCGTGAGCCGTTGCTCCTCCAGATCGAGGCACAGCACTTCGGTGACCGCCTGGGCCGTGGCCTGCAGCCGGGGCGTGAGCGTGGGCGACCACGGCAGGGAGGCCGTTTCCACCCGGATGGCACCGAGCAGGAGCTGCTCGCGGCGCAGCGGCAGCCAGCGTCGCTCCGGGCAGGGCAACTGCAGGCTGCGGTCTTCATCGACGGCAGGCAGGGCGGTGGAACGGCGTGGCCACTGGCCCACCGGCACCAGGCCCGGCTTGCCGCCCTGGCGCGTCATGGCGAGGTAGACGACCAGGGAGTGGAGGTCGGGGCGATCGGAAAACTGATCCAGCTGATGGGTCAGGAAGGCGGTGAAGCGCGCAGAAACCTCCATCAGCACTGAAACGGACGGGTTGCCGAAAGAAATTGCGATCCGATGATCCGGATTTCGGAAAAAGGCTTAAGATTTACGTATCGACCAATACTTCGCTGTCCGGGAGCGGATGGCACTGCGGAGGTATCGGCGGCAGCGGTTGCATTTCCCTTGCGACCGAGGCTACAGCAGAGGCTGAATCGTCCCTCTGCCGTTCGGCGACCCGCTCGGGTCCGCCGCGCCGTTATCCGTGTCGTGTTCGGGCGTGATCTGCCAGCAGGCCACCCCGTGCACCACCGCTCCCGCCCTGCCCTGATTGGCCGTTTGCTGCATCCATCCCGGGTGCGCATTCGCCGTGGCTCGCCTCGGCACGCCACAAAACCCATCCTCCTTTCCTCCCCCTCGGGAGTCGTTCCATGTCGAAGAAGCGCAAGCGGATCAGCCGCCGTCGTCTTGCCGGTCAGCGTGTGTTGGCCCATGTGCCCACCCACAACCTCGAAACCGGTGAGCACAAACCGGTCACGGCCGCCCGGCGCTTCATCGCCGAATCCGCGCTGGTGCCGCCGGCCCTGCTCAACGTGCGCCGCAACGAGCACACCACCGACCGCTTCTTCTGGGGTGAAAAAGGCCTGTTCAGCGCGCAGTACGCCGAGGAGAACCACTTCCTGTTCCCCTCCCTTCGCCTGATCGTCGATGAGATCGGCGAAGAAAACCTGTTTGCCGGCATCGAATCCAGCGCCGCAGACGACTGGGAGGAAATGGAAGAGTACGAATACGCCTTCGTCTGACTTTCCCCTGCGGGAAGGCCGCCCTCCAGGGGGCGGGCCTTCCCGCGATAACCGCCGCAAGGCCCCGATCCCAGGATCTGCTCAGGCCGGTGCAGCGCCGAGTTGATCCTGGAGAAACGTGCGCAGTTGCGGAAACAGCGCCGGATCGATGCTGTGCCCGCCGCTGAAACCCAACAGTTCAGCCTTCCCGCCTGCGCCCTGCAGCAGCTGCTGCAGCCGCTCGCTGGCGGCAAAGGGCACCACCGGATCCTCGCGCCCATGGGTGAGCAGCACCCGGGGCAGGGGGCCACGGGGCAGCCAGTCGGGGTGGGGATAGCCACTGCAGCCGATCACGCCCGCCAGTGGCAGGGTGCTGGCCACATCCACCGCCATCGCGGCGCCCTGGGAGAAGCCCAGCAGCACCGTGTTCTCCAGCGGCACCTGCTCGCCCAGCTGCAGCAGGCGCAGCTGCAGCGCTTGCCTTGCCGCCGCCACCAGCTCGGGCCAGAGGGGATTCTGCAGGTCGTACCACTGGCGGCCCATGCCCTGTGGGTGGGGCTCGGGGGCCCGCAGCCCCACCAGGCCGATGGCAGGGCCGGCCAGCTCCTGGCCGAGATCGATCAGATCATCCGCATCGGCGCCCCAGCCGTGCAGCAGTACCAGCCGCCGCTTCGCCTCGGCCGGTCCATGGACACGCTGATCGGTAGACATCGGAGGGGTGGCGGCGAAAACAAACGGGGAGTTGCTGCGTAGGTTGTGGCAATCGCGTCTCGATCGACATGGCACCCACGGCGCTTCTGAGTGTGTCGGACAAACAGGGCGTGGTGGCGCTGGCCCACACCCTCCACCACACCCACGGCTTCCGACTGCTCTCCAGCGGCGGCACCGCCGCGGTGCTGGCGGCGGCCGGCCTGCCGGTCACCCGGGTGGCGGAGCACACCGGCTCTCCGGAGATCCTTGGCGGCCGGGTCAAGACCCTTCACCCCCGCATCCATGGCGGCATCCTGGCCCGCCGCGATGACGCGGCCCATCAGGCCGACCTCGAGGCGCAGGGCATCCCCCCGATCGATGTGGTGGTGGTGAACCTCTATCCGTTCCGCGAAACGGTGGCCGACCCAGCCGTGAGCTGGGAAACGGCCGTGGAAACGATCGACATCGGCGGCCCGGCGATGGTGCGTGCCGCCGCCAAGAACCATGCGGCCGTGACCGTACTCACCAGCCCAGCCCAGTACGAACCGTTCCTCGCCGCCCTGGCGGCCGGCGCGCTCGACGACGCGCTGCGCCAGCGTCTCGCCCTGGAGGCCTTCCGCCACACCGCCGCCTATGACGCGGCCATCAGCGCCTGGCTGGAAAGCCGCCTGGAAGCCGCTGCGCCGCCACGGCCGCTGGCCATCGAGCTGCCCCTCCAGCAGACCCTGCGTTACGGGGAGAACCCCCATCAGCAGGCGTCCTGGTTCTCCGCTCCCGCCGCCGGCTGGGGCGCGGCCCGCCAGCTGCAGGGCAAGGAGCTGAGCATGAACAACCTGCTGGATCTCGAAGCCGCCCTCGCCACCGTGCGGGAGTTCGGCTACACCGACCTGGCCCAGGGCACGGCCGCTGAGACGCCGGCCGCCGTGGTGGTGAAGCACACCAACCCCTGCGGCGTGGCGGTCGCCACCGATGGGGCGATGGCCCTGCGGCGGGCCCTCGACGCTGACCGCACCTCGGCCTTCGGCGGCATCGTGGCGCTCAACACACCGGTGGATCAGGCGGCCGCCGAGCTGCTCACTGGCCTGTTCCTGGAGTGTGTGGTGGCACCGGGCTACAGCTCCGAGGCCCGCGAGCAGCTGGGCGCCAAGGCCAATCTGCGCCTGTTGGAGCTCGATGCAGCCGCGATCGCCCGGGCCCCTCGCCACCAGTGGCGCAGCGTGCTGGGTGGGCTGCTCCAGCAGGACCTTGACGATCAACCGGTGGACGAAGCCGAGTGGCAGGTGGTGACGGGCAGGGCGCCGACGGCGGCTGAACTGGACGATCTGCGCTTCGCCTGGCGGTTGGTGCGTCACGTGCGTTCCAACGCGATTGTGGTGGCCAGCGATGGGGCCAGCCTCGGCATCGGTGCGGGCCAGATGAATCGGGTGGGATCGGCGCGGCTCGCGCTGGAGGCGGCGGCAGAGGCGGCCCGGGGGGCGGTGCTGGCCAGCGATGGCTTCTTCCCCTTCGACGACACCGTGCGCCTGGCTGCCCGCCACGGCATCACGGCGGTGATCCAGCCGGGCGGCAGCCTGCGCGATGGCGATTCGATCCGGGCCTGCGAGGAGCTGGGTCTGGCGATGGTCACCACCGGACGTCGCCACTTCCTCCACTGAACGGACGGGACGACACCGTGAGTTGTAGCTTCGCAACGTCACCGTTCTCACTGCGATGCCGGACGCCCTGGCTTTCAATCTCAACTTCCTGCATCCCCTGCTGATGTGGGCGCTGCTGGCACTCTTCGGCTACGCCCTCTATCTGGGGGTGAAGGCCAAGAAGACCCGTACCGCTGAACCGGAACAGCGCAAGGAGTTGATCAAGGGCAAGTTCGCCCAGCGCCACTTCCAGATCGGCAGCCTGGTGCTTGCCTTGATGGTGCTCGGCAGCTTCGGCGGCATGGCCGTCACCTACAGCAACAACGGCAAGCTGTTCGTGGGGCCGCACCTGCTGGCGGGCATCTCCATGGTGAGCCTGATCGCCGTGGCCGCCGCCTTCGCTCCCGCCATGCAGAAGGGCAACATGCTTGCCCGCAAGGCGCATGTGGGCCTGAACATGACCGTGATGTCGCTGTTCCTGTGGCAGGCGGTCAGCGGCATGCAGATCGTCAACAAGATCTGGACGAGCCGCTGAGGGCGCACGGATTCTGAGCCCTGAGCCGCTGTGGGCCACTCAGGGCCTCTCCTGCCGCAATGCCAGGCGCTCAGAAACGCGCCTGACGCCGTGGCGGGCAGGTGAGCTCATGGGTGGCGTGGAAATCCTCCTGCACCTTCCAGGTGAGCTTGCGCGAGATCTGCCGCACGATCTGGCGCAACAGGTGATCGCCGCTGGATTGCACCAGCCCTTCAGGCAGCAGGCCGATCACGGCGGGCAGCCGGATCCACACGCTCAGATCCAGGGTCCAGCGCACCATGGTGGCGAGCGCCTGATCGCCTTCGCCACGCTCAAGCTGCAGCGAGGCGTTGAAGGCCACGTCGTAGATCTGCTGCAGGGCGGGGTCGCCTTCCGGCAGAGGGATCGTCACGATCCGGTAGACCCCTTCGCTCTGTGGCAGCAGCTCCAGCCCGATCGTGGGCTCCACTTCGAAGCCGAAGTTGCCGAAGCGGCCCAGGGTGAGCGCATAGCCGTTGTGCCCGAGCGGCAACACCTGCATCGGAGCCGCGCAGCGGCGGAACCAGCCGTCGTGATGGTCGAGGTAGGTGGCAACGGTGCGTGGCTCCGCACGCATTTCCATCAGGTCGGCGAAGACGCTCGTGTAGCACCGGATGCGTGCATCGTCCCCGTTGCGTAACTGGGAAACGGGCGCGACAGCGTCGGACAGATGGCGGGGCTGGGTGAAGGTCAAAGGATTGGACCTACCGGAGGCCGGAGTGGATGAACTGTTTCTGGTTGTCACAGGCAACCGTAAATCGCAGCGTCCGACTGATACGCAGCCGATGTGACAGCAAGCTGGGATGCCTCCGTGTCATGCAGAAGGGCACGTTCCTGGGTGCTGCCGTTCCTGGCGCTGACGCCGCTGGCACGGGTGCGGGTGGCACGGTGCAAGGCGACAGGGAGGCCGTCAAGGGTGCTCAGGGCTCGCACAGCTCCATCAGGTGACGGATCACATCCTCCACCACCCGGTCGGGGGTGGAGGCTCCGGAGGTGATTCCCACTTTCAGCGGCCCCTCCGGCAGGAAGGGGGACACGCTCTCCAGTTCGCCGCCCAGGGGCTTGTGCTCAATCTGATTGCCGGGGCCGATCCGCTCGGGCGTGTCGATGTGGAAGGAGCGGATGCCGCGGCTGATGGCGATCTCCTGCAGGTGGGTGGTGTTCGAGGAGTTGTAGCCGCCGATCACCACCAGCAGATCCAGTGGTTCGTCCACCAGCGAGAACATGGCGTCCTGCCGCTCCTGGGTGGCGTCGCAGATCGTGTTGAAGGCCAGGAAGTGATCGTTGAGGGCGGTGGGGCCGTAGCGGGTCAGCATCGTGCGCTCAAACATGCGTCCGATGTCCTCGGTTTCGCTCTTGAGCATGGTGGTCTGGTTGGCCACCCCCACCCGATCGAGGTCGCGGTCGGGGTCGAAGCCAGGCGAGCAGGCCTTGGCGAACCGTTCCATGAAGGCCTCGCGATCGCCGCGGCCGAGGATGTAATCGCAGACCATCTGGGCTTCGGCGGTGTCGAGCACCACCAGGTACGTGCCGGCGAAGGAGCTGGTGGCAAGGGTTTCCTCGTGCTTCACCTTGCCGTGAATGATCGAGGTGAAGGCCTGCTTCTTGTGCTTCTCCACCGTGTTCCAGACCTTCGACACCCAGGGGCAGGTGGTGTCAACGATGTGGCAGCCCCGCTCATTGAGCAGCTGCATCTCCTGCACCGTGGCGCCGAAGGCCGGCAGGATCACCACATCGCCGGTGCCCACCTCGGAGAAATCCTTGACGCCTTCCTCCACCTGAATGAACTGCACGTTCATCTGGCGCAGGTGGTCGTTCACCGACGGGTTGTGGATGATCTCGTTGGTGATCCAGATCCGCTCGCTCGGGTAGTGACGCCGCGTTTCGTAGGCCATCGCCACCGCCCGCTCCACGCCCCAGCAGAAGCCGAAGGCCTCGGCCAGCTTGATCGTGAGGCGCCCGTGGCGCAGCTCATAGCCCTGCTCGCGGATCGTGGCGATCAACGCGCTCTGATAGGCCTGCTCGAGGCTGCCGGCCACCTCTTCGGCCCGGCCGAAGCCGCGGCGGTTGTAGCGCTCCGAATGGTGCAGCGAGCGCTTGAAGGCACGGGTGTCCACGGCATCGCCCCACATCGCTGACGACTCTATGGGCGGGCCCGGGCGATTGACGACAAAAAACCCACGGGGTGAGCCGTGGGTGGGGGCGCGGAAGCAAAAGGCCGCGCTTTGGTGAACCGGGGTTCAGCTGGCCGTGGAGGCGAAATCGGGATAGGCCTCCATGCCGTGCTCGCTGATGTCAAGGCCTTCGACTTCCTCAGCTTCCGTGACGCGAATGCCACCGCTGATACCGCCAAGCACGGACCAGACAATCCAGGAGGTGACGAGGGCGAAGATCACGTAGCAGACCGAGCCCAGGATCTGCAGGCCGAGGAGCCCGAAGCCACCGCCGAAGAAGAGACCTGCGTCTTTGTTGAACAGGCCCACGGCGAGGGTGCCCCAGATGCCGCAGGTTCCATGCACTGACCAGGCACCCACAGGATCATCGATGCCGAGGCCGTCAATGATGCCTACCGAGTAAACAACAATCGCACCGGCAATGAAGCCGACGATCCAGGCACCGGCCATGCCGAAGCCGTCGCAACCCGCGGTGATGCCCACGAGGCCGGCAAGAATGCCGTTGATGGTCATGGTGAGGTCGGGTTTGCCCGACTGCAGCTGGGAAACCACCGTGCCGGCGATGCCTCCGCCTGCGGCACCAAGGGTGGTGGTGACAGCGATGTAGGGAACGGCTTCGGTCATGGAAAGGACGGAGCCGGGGTTGAAGCCGTACCAGCCGATCCAGAGAATCAGACAACCGAGGGTGGCGATGGCCAGGTTGTGGCCAGGGATGGCCTTGACTTTGCCATCAACGAACTTGCCGATCCTGGGGCCGAGGATGATCGCTCCGGTCAGACCAGCACAAGCACCAACCGTGTGGACGAGGGTGGAGCCGGCGAAGTCGATGAAACCGAGTTTGTTGAGCCAGCCTTCGGCGTTCCACTTCCAGCTTCCGGCGATCGGGTAGATGAAACCCACCAGCACCAGCGAGAAGATCACGAACTCGAAGAACTTGATGCGCTCAGCCACCAGGCCGGAAACGATCGTGGCGGAGGTGCCGGCGAAGGCCACCTGGAAGAGAAAGTCAACACTGGGAACCAGAGCGCCATCCGTGACCATCGCCGGAGTGACGGTGGGATCAAAGAACAGGCCGAGGTGGCCACCCTTGCCGTAGAAGAGCCAACCGGGCACCACAGCCGAGCCGTACATCAGCGAATACCCGATCAGCCAGTAGGCACTCGCCGCCAGGGCGAACACGATCAGGTTCTTGGCCAGGATGTTGGTGGCGTTCTTCTGGCGGCAAAGCCCGGCTTCCACCATGGCGAAACCGGCGTTCATGAAGATCACCAGGATCGAGGCGATCAGCAGCCAGAGGTTGTTGATCAGGAAGGCAGGGGTGAGCTCAGGCAGCTCAGCGGCGTGAGCCGAAAGGTTGAACACACCAAGACCGAAGAGCGCCAGCGGAACGCAGGCCATCCAGGTGAGGGTGCGGGAACTGCTCATGCCACTGATGCGACGCAGCAGCAGTGGGGGAGCTTCGAGCAGGCTCGCCTCCGACAGGCGCTTGGGGCGCCGTTGTCGAGGGGGTTGGGTTGCAATGGTCATGTAAGAAAAGACCAGGAGGGTTGTCGGAAGTGGATGACGCCCGGAAGCGCGTCCCTGGCCGCCAAACTTCCTTTCTGATGCGTGTTCCTGTGGTGTCGACGGCTACAAATCGATCAAAGAGAAGAGGATGTGCCGTCTAAGACTTCATGCGTCAACACCGGTGTGGTGCCCTGCCATGTCACCGTGTCCTCCCGGAAGTCGTAGCGGCAGGGCAGCACCTCCACCCCGGCTGCCACTGCCGTGCGGAAGAGCTCCCCATAGCGGGGATCGGCGGAGTCGCCTGGTGCGAAGCGGTCCACGTCTCCACGGCTCAGGCAGGGAACCAGCACCGCACGGGCCTCGGGCAGCAGGTCGGTGAGTTCCTCCAGATGCTTCTGGCCCCGTTCGGTGACCGTGTCGGGAAAGAGCGCCAGGGAGCCGCGGCTCCAGGTGGTGTTCTTGATTTCCACATAAATCAGGCGGGGATCGGCCGCTCCCTCGGCGGGCGTGAGCAGCAGATCGATGCGGCTGCGTCGCCCGCGGCCATAGGGAACCTCCGCGCGGATGGCCCCGATCGGCCCCAGCCAGGGCTCCAGCAGACCAGCTTCAATCGTGGCGCGCACCAGCCGGTTCGGCAAGGCGGTGTTGATGCCCACCCAGCAGAGGGAGCCGTCGGCGCTGGGCACTTCCGCCTGCTCCCACGTCCAGGCCAGCTTGCGCTCGGGCCGGGGATCGTGGCGCAGCCGCACGCGGCCGCCGGGAATCAGCACCCCGGTCATCGGGCCGGTGTTGGCGCAGTGGGCCGTCACCACCGCGCCATCGGTGAGCTCCACATCGGCCAGGAAGCGCTTGTAGCGCCGTAGCAGCAGCCCCTCTACCAAGGGCTCGAAGCGCAGTACGGGGGCGGCCGCTTGGTGGGCGGATGCCGCGTCTCTGGGGGCTGGTGGCATGGGGTGGGGGGACGCGGTGGAGAATCAGCCGAACGAATGGGCCTGCGGTCGATACCGGATGGTGAAATCCCTGCGGCGCATCGCCTTGATCGTGGCCCTTGCCACCGCCTTGAGCAAGGTGGCAGGTCTGCTGCGCCAGCTGGTGATCGCCGCCGCCTTCGGGGTGGGGGCCGCCTACGACGCCTACAACTACGCCTACGTGTTGCCGGGATTTCTGCTGATCCTGCTGGGCGGGATCAACGGGCCATTTCACAGCGCCATGGTGAGCGTGCTGGCCCGGCGGCCGCGCCAGGAGGGGGCCCACGTGCTGGCGGCGATCAACACGCTCGTGGGAGTGGGTCTGCTGGGCGTGACCGTGCTGCTGGTGCTGGCTGCCGATCCGCTGATCAGCCTGGTGGGCCCGGGCCTGGAGGGGGAGCGCCACGCGATCGCCGTGCTCCAGTTGCGCTGGATGGCGCCGATGGCTCTGTTCGCTGGCTTGATTGGCCTGGGTTTCGGGGCTCTCAACGCCGCCGATGTCTTCTGGCTGCCCTCGGTGAGCCCACTTGTTTCCAGCGTGGCGATGATCGGCGGCATCGGCGCGCTCTGGTGGCTGGTAGGCCCGGAGATCGGCCTGCCGGCCACGGCCGTGCTCGGTGGGGTGGTGCTGGCGGGAACCACCACACTCGGAGCCGTACTGCAGTGGCTGATCCAGCTGCCGGCCCTGGCGAAGCAGGGGCTGCATCGCTTCCAGCTTGTGTGGGACTGGCACCACCCCGGTGTGCAGGAGGTGTTGCAGGTGATGGCGCCGGCCACGCTCTCCTCCGGGATGCTGCAGATCAATGTGTTCACCAGCCTGTTCTTCGCTTCGGGGATGGTGGGTGCGGCGGCCGGTCTGGGCTACGCCAACCTCCTGGTACAGACACCGCTGGGCTTGATCTCGAACGCCTTGCTGGTGCCGTTGCTGCCGGTGCTCTCCAGGCTCACAGAACCGGCCGACCGGCCAGCCCTGGTGGGACGCATCCGTCAGGGGTTGATGCTCTCCAACGCCAGCATGTTGCCGTTGGGGGCCTTGATGGTGGGCTTGGCCGGCCCGATCGTGGCCCTGATCTACAAGCGGGGAGCCTTCGACGCGGACGCGGCCCAGCTGGTGACCAGCCTGCTGATCGCCTATGGGGTGGGCATGCCCGCTTACCTCGGTCGCGACGTGATCGTGCGCGTCTTCTATGCCCTTGGTGATGGCACCACACCGTTCCGTTTCTCTCTGGCCGGGATCGGCTTCAACGTGGTCTTCTGCTGGTTGTTCGTCGGAGGGCCCACTCCCTGGGGCCTGCAGTTGCCGGCGATCAACTTCGGCGCTGCTGGGCTGGTGATGGCCACCGTCGCTGTCAACGTGCTCACCTGCCTGGGGTTGCTGCTCGCCCTCCAGAATCGCCTCGGCCAGCTGCCCCTGCGTCAGTGGGGCCGCGACAGCCTGCTGTTGCTGCTGGCGGCAGTGGGGGCCGGTCTTGTTGCCTGGCTGCTCTCAATCGGCGTGCCCTGGCCGGCCGGCCTGATCGGCCAGTTGCTGGAGTGCGGGCTCAGTGCTTCCCTGGCCTTCGTGGTCTACGGGCTGCTGGCCACCTCGGCCGGGGTGCCGGAAGCGCGCCAGCTCAGCCAGCAGGTGCTGCAGCGGCTCAGGCGCCGCTCTTGAGCCGCACCTGCCGTTCCTCCCGCACGTGAACGGGCACCTCGATGTGGCTGCGGCCCACCATCGTGGGCCCGTCGATCGAGAAGATGCGGGCTTCGATGCCGAACTCGCGGAAGGCGGTTTCCAGCTCCTGGATCAAGGCCTTCTCCACCTGGGCTTCGGCGTCGACCACCTTGCCGATCAGCCGCCCACCCAGACGGCCGATGCGCTGACGGACCACCTCGCGGGCGTTGGTGACCTCGATGACCAGCATCCGGCGCCTGCGGTGGCAGCAACCTTATGCGCAGCCTTGCCTTTGCGCCCGGCTTGTCGCCGAACTTCAGTGGCTGAAGCCGTCGAGCACATCTTCGAGGTCGCGCAGTTGCCCAGGGGGGATCAGCCGCGCCAGCGGCAGGCGGCTGGAGCCGCCACCGATCGGCACCTGCACCGCCTCCAGCGCCTGGCGGGCGCACACCCCGGCCCCCTGGTCCAGCCGGGCGGCACATTCGATCGCCAACGGGCCATCGAGGCCCGCATCGCCCAGATAGAGGTGCCAGCCGGCGATCTGCAGGTAGAGCCGCTCGGCGAGGGCCTGGCGGAGGTCTTCGATCTCGGTGGCCGAGAGCGTCATGGCCGCAGGGGGCAAGGGGAACTGCTCATGGTGTAGCCCCATCGGAAGCGGGCGGTCGCCGGCTCAGCACCACGCACAGATGCACCAGCCACAGCCCCCCCCAGCCCAGGCTCAGCCAGCCCAGATGGTTCCAGGGGTGGC
The DNA here is from genome assembly GCF_024345695.1 of Synechococcus sp. L2F. Lineage (NCBI taxonomy): Bacteria > Bacillati > Cyanobacteriota > Cyanophyceae > Synechococcales > Synechococcaceae > Synechococcus > Synechococcus sp. L2F. Next base: position 806,722 of record NZ_JAGQBP010000002.1, read on the forward strand.
GCAGACCCTGCACCACCCAGAGCCCGCTGTTGATGGCGGCGAAGGCCATGCCGTGCAGGGTGAGGTTCACGATCCGCTCGAAGTGGCGGTAGGTGGGGTCGGTGGGATCGGCGGGGCCGTACCAGCGGATCGGCATGGTTGTTGCGCGGTGAGCCGCCGCAGGAAGCTGCCTCGATTGTGGCCCCAGGGCCTGGGCCTGTTGACGGAAGGGCCCTCCGTGCGGTGAGAATGTGTGGGCAAGCGCTTGTAGCTCAGCGGATTAGAGCATCTGACTACGGATCAGAGGGTCGGGAGTTCGAATCTCTCCAGGCGCGCTTTCAACGTTTCCCGTTCTCGCTTCCTCTCACCGCCCACCCGGGCGGTTTTTTTTGCGCTTCCGCGCCAGCAGCCCTGCGGGTGGGTCGATTTCCTACGATCCGTTCCATCAGGCGACGTACCGATCGATGACGGACTCCAGCGGCGAGGCCCTCAACCATTCCCTGGCGAGCGGCGATCCCGCCATCGCCGCCCTGATCGGCAAGGAGCAGGAGCGTCAGCAGCACCATCTCGAGCTGATCGCCAGCGAGAACTTCACGTCCCGGGCCGTGATGGAAGCCCAGGGCTCGGTGCTGACCAACAAGTACGCCGAGGGCCTGCCCCACAAGCGCTACTACGGCGGCTGCGAGCACGTTGATGCGATCGAGGAGCTGGCCATCGCCCGCGCCCGCCAGCTGTTCGGCGCCGACTGGGCGAACGTGCAGCCGCACAGCGGCGCCCAGGCCAACTTCGCCGTGTTCCTGGCTCTGCTGCAGCCGGGCGACACGATCCTGGGCATGGACCTCTCCCACGGCGGCCACCTCACCCACGGCTCTCCCGTGAACGTGTCGGGCAAGTGGTTCAAGGCCGTGCACTACGGCGTTTCCCCCGACACCGAACAGCTCGATTTCGCCCACATCCGTGAGCTGGCGCTCGAGCACCGGCCCAAGCTCATCATCTGCGGTTATTCCGCTTACCCCCGCACGATCGATTTCGCCGCTTTCCGCGCCATCGCCGATGAGGTGGGCGCCTATCTGCTGGCCGACATGGCCCACATCGCTGGTCTGGTGGCCGCAGGTGTGCACCCCAGCCCTGTCCCCCACTGCCATGTGGTCACCACCACCACCCACAAGACCCTGCGCGGCCCTCGCGGTGGCCTGATCCTCACCGGCGATGCCGCCTTCGGTCGGCAGTTCGACAAGGCCGTGTTCCCCGGCAGCCAGGGCGGCCCCCTGGAGCATGTGGTGGCCGCCAAGGCCGTGGCCTTCGGCGAAGCCCTCCAGCCGGCCTTCCGCGCCTACAGCCAGCAGGTGGTGGTCAATGCCAAGGCGATGGCGGCCCGGTTGATGGAACGCGGCATCCGGGTGGTGTCGGGAGGCACCGACAACCACCTGGTGCTGCTCGATCTGCGCTCGGTGGGCCTCACCGGCAAGGTCGCCGACCTGCTGGTGAGCGATGTGAACATCACCGCCAACAAGAACACGGTGCCGTTCGACCCCGAATCGCCTTTCGTCACCAGCGGCCTGCGCGTTGGCAGCGCCGCGCTCACCACCCGCGGCTTCGATGCCGAGGCGTTCGTGGAAGTGGCCGATGTGATCGCGGATCGCCTGCTCCATCCCGAGGACGCCGTGGTGGAACTGCGCTGCCGCGAGCGGGTCCGGGCGCTGTGCTCGCGTTTCCCCCTGTACGGCCCGGTCCGCGTGGCCCAGCCGGTCTGAGCTGCACCTCCTCCCTAAGCTGCTCGCCAGGACAACCAGGCCCATGGCTCACCCTGTGATGAACCATCCCGCCTTGGCCTGTGCGCTGTCGGCGTTCCATCCCCCCAGCCACGCCCTGAGCTTTCAGCTGAGAAGCCTTTCGCAGTCGTGAGTCTTCTCCGCAACCCGGTCATCGCGGCCTTCGTCACCTTCGGTGTCGCGTCCCTGCTTACGGCGTTGGTGGTGCCGCTGGTGCGGCGGCTCGGGTTGCGGCTGGGTCTGTTCGACCCGCCCGATTCACGCAAGCAGCACAGCATCCCGATGGTGCGGCTGGGCGGGGTGGGCATGGTGCTCGGGTTCTCGCTGGCGCTCACCTGCATCTGGGCGCTGGGGGGCTTCGGCACCCTCTCGCCCGCGAAAGACCAGCTGATCTGGACGACGCTGGCGGGCTCGCTCTGTTTCTTCGTGATCGGCCTGGCGGACGACCTGTTCGCCCTGCCGCCCCTGCCCCGGCTGGCGGGTCAGGTGGCCGTGGCCATGGTGGTCTGGAGCCAGGGCGTGCGCATCGGCGCGATCGATCTGCCGTTCGGCCTGTTCGGCCAGCCGCCGGCGAGCCTCGTGCTTCCCGATGCGCTGAGCCTGCTGGCCACGCTGATCTGGCTGGTGGGCATCACCAATGCGATCAACTGGATCGACGGCCTCGACGGGCTGGCCGCGGGCGTGGGCGGCATTGCCGCGATCGGTCTGCTGTCGGTGAGTTTCAGCCTGCAGCAGAGCGCCGCCGGGCTGCTGGCCGCCGCGCTGGCGGGGGCCTGCTTCGGTTTTCTGCGCCACAACTTCAACCCCGCCCGCATCTTCATGGGCGATGGCGGCTCCTACTTCCTCGGCTTCGCTCTGGCGGCGATCAGCATCGTGGGGCCGGCCAAGGGGCTCACCACCGTGAGCCTGCTGTTTCCACTGCTGATCCTGTCGCTGCCCCTGGCGGACATGTCGGCGGTGATCATGGGCCGGCTCAGCGAGGGCCATTCCCCCTTCTATCCCGACCGGCGCCACCTGCACCACCGCTTGCTGCGGGCCGGCTTCAGCCATCGCCGCACGGTGCTGCTGATCTATGCCTTCACCCAGTGGCTGGCCACCCTGGCGCTGGTGGCCGCCAACGTGGAGATGCGCTTCCTCTGGCTGGCGATCGCCACCGCCATCCTGATCGGCGCCGTGATGGGGTCGCGCAGCCACCTCGCGACCCAGCTGCCCGCTCCCCCCTGCGACGGCGGCGGCAACCGACCCAGCTGAGCGCCGGCGCCGCCAGCCTGGGTTGGCCGGGATGATGCTGAACCGATGAGTTCTCAGCCAGTGGGCGGTGCGCAGATGGGCGAAGGTGACAGGGCCGCGGCCGAGGTGCTCTGCATCGGCACCGAGCTGCTGCTCGGCAACATCCTCAACAGCAATGCCCGCTGGCTGGCCGAAGAGTTCGCTGCCCTCGGCCTTCCGCATTTCCGCCAGACCGTGGTGGGGGACAACCGCGAGCGGCTGATCGAGGTGGTGAGGGAGGCCGCGGCCCGCAGCCGTCTGCTGATCTGCACCGGTGGCCTCGGCCCCACCCCCGACGACCTCACCACCGAGGCGATCGCCGCCGCTTTCGGCACGCCACTGGTGGAGGTGCCGCAGGTGTGGGAAGACATCCAGGCCAAGCTGGCCGGCCGGGGTCGGCCGTTGGCCGCCAGCAACCGGCGCCAGGCGCTGCTGCCCGAGGGCGCCCGCGTGGTGCCGAACCCCACCGGCACCGCGCCGGGGATGCTCTGGAGTCCGCCGGCCACCTCCCTGCCAGACGGCCACATACAGCCGGGTTTCACCGTGCTCACCTTCCCGGGGGTGCCGAGCGAACTGAGGCCGATGTGGCAGCAGAGCGCCGTGCCCTGGCTGCGGGAGCAGGGGTTGGCGGGGGCCTGTTTCCAGAGCCGGCTGCTGCGTTTCTGGGGCATCGGCGAATCCACACTGGCCGAGCAGGTGGCCGACCTGCTGGCCCTCGAGAACCCGACTGTGGCCCCCTATGCCGGCACCGGTGAGGTGAAGCTGCGCCTCACGGCCCGGGCCGCCAGCACCGCCGAGGCGGGGGCGTTGCTCGCGCCGCTGGAGGCGGAGCTGCGCGCCCGCACCGGCACCCTCTGCTTCGGCGCCGACGAGGAATCGCTGGCCTCGGTGGTGCTGGCGCTGCTGCGGGCCCGTAGGGAAACCCTGGCGGTGGCGGAGAGCTGCACCGGCGGCGGCATCGGCGCTGCTCTGGCGGCCGTGCCCGGGGCCTCCGACGTGTTCCTCGGCGGGGTGATTGCTTACGCCAACACGATCAAACAGCAACTGCTCGGGGTGACGGCCACCGCGCTCGAGCGCCATGGCGCGGTGAGCGATCCGGTGGCCCTGGCCATGGCGGAAGGGGTGCGCCGCAGCACCGGCGCCACCTGGGCGGTGTCGGTGACCGGCATCGCCGGCCCGGGCGGTGGCAGCGACGAGAAGCCGGTGGGCCTGGTGCACATCGGCCTGGCGGGCCCGCAGGGCAGCCGCAGTGAGGCGGTGCGTTTCGGCAGCTCCCGGGGCCGCGCCTGGATCCAGTCCGTCACCGCCGGGGAGGCGCTCAACCGCCTGCGGCTGCAGCTCATCGCGCCCGCCTGATTCCGACCGCCCGCACGGCTCGGTTTTAGGGTGTCGTCAGACCCCTGGGGACAAACGGTGAGCGCCGGCACCCTCTACGACAAAGTGTGGGATCTCCACCGCGTGGCGGAACTGCCGGGTGGCTCCACCCAGTTGTTCATCGGCCTTCATCTGATCCATGAGGTCACCAGCCCGCAGGCGTTCGCCGCCCTGAGGGATCTCGGCCTGGGGGTGCGTCACCCGGAGCGCACCGTCGCCACGGTGGACCACATCGTGCCCACCACCTCCCAGGCCCGCCCCTTCGCCGATCCCCTGGCCGAGGAGATGCTGGTGAATCTGGAGCGCAACTGCGCCGCCCACGGCATTCCCCTGCACGGGATCGGCAGCGGCCGGCAGGGGATCGTGCACGTGATCGCCCCTGAGCTTGGCCTCACCCAGCCCGGCATGACCGTGGCCTGCGGTGATTCCCACACCTCCACCCATGGCGCCTTCGGGGCGATCGCCTTCGGCATCGGCACCAGCCAGGTGCGCGACGTGCTCGCCACCCAGAGCCTGGCGTTGAACAAGCTGCGCGTGCGCCGCATCTGGGTGGATGGCGCCCTGCCCTCCGGCGTTTATGCCAAGGATCTGATCCTGCACGTGATCCGGGTGCTGGGGGTCAAAGGAGGCGTCGGTCATGCCTATGAGTTCGCCGGCCCCGCCGTGGCGGCTCTGTCGATGGAGGAGCGCATGACCCTCTGCAACATGGCGATCGAGGGCGGCGCCCGCTGCGGCTACGTCAATCCCGATGCCACCACCTTCGCCTACCTGGAGGGGCGGCCGATGGCCCCCTCTGGCGCTGCCTGGGAGCGGGCGGTGGCCTGGTGGTCGAGCCTGGCCAGCGATGCCGACGCCAGCTACGACGATGAGGCGCGCTTCGATGCCTCCACGCTGTCGCCCACGGTCACCTGGGGCATCACCCCGGCCCAGGGCATCGGCGTGGATGAAGCGGTGCCCACCCCTGAGCAGCTCGATCCACAGGAGCGGCCCATCGCCGAGGAGGCCTACCGCTACATGAACCTCAGCCCCGGCGCAGCGATCGCCGGTCTGCCGGTGGATGTCTGCTTCATCGGCAGCTGCACCAACGGCCGGCTCAGCGACCTGCGTGCCGCCGCCCTGGTGGCCCGTGGCCGCCACGTGGCCGATGGCATCCGGGCGTTCGTGGTGCCGGGTTCCGAGCAGGTGGCCCGCGCCGCCGAAGCTGAAGGCCTCGACCAGCTGTTCCGCGCGGCTGGTTTCGAGTGGCGCGAACCCGGCTGCTCAATGTGCCTGGCGATGAACCCCGACCGCCTGGAGGGGCGCCAGATCAGCGCCAGTTCCAGCAACCGCAACTTCAAGGGCCGGCAGGGGTCCGCCAGTGGCCGCACCCTGCTGATGAGCCCGGCGATGGTGGCCGCCGCCGCCGTCCGCGGCCACGTCACCGACGTGCGCGAACTGCTCGCCGAAGCCGGCCCCAGCACCACCACCGCCTCCCGCCAGCCTTCTCTCACCGCCTGACGCCGTGATCGCTTCCCCTTCCCTGCCCCCCCTCACCGATGCGGTGAGTGCCAGCAGCTTCCCGATCGGCCCGATCCCCAGAGTCGAAGGCCGTGCGTTGGTGCTCGCCGGCGACGACATCGACACCGACCGGATCATCCCGGCCCGCTTCCTCAAGTGCGTCACCTTCGAAGGCCTGGGGGAACAGGTGTTCGCTGACGACCGCAGTGAGCTGGGCGGCAGCCATCCCTTCGACCGCCCCGAGCACAGCGGTGCCCGGCTGCTGCTGGTGAACCGCAACTTCGGCTGCGGATCGAGCCGGGAGCATGCGCCGCAGGCGCTGATGCGCTGGGGCATCCGGGCGGTGATCGGCGAGAGCTTCGCTGAGATCTTCCACGGCAATGGCCTGGCGCTCGGTTTGCCTTGTCTCACCAGCGGCCACGAGCAGATGCTGGCCATCCAGGCCCATGCCAGCGCCCACCCTTCCGCCTCCTTCCTGCTGGATGTGCAGGCCGCCGAGCTGCGTTGCGGCGATCAGGTGTGGGCCCTTGAGCTGGCGCCCGGGCCGCGGCAGATGCTCACCACCGGCCAGTGGGACGCCACCGGCCAGCTGCTTGCCAACGACGACGCGCTGGTGGCCACTGTTGCCCGTCTGCCTTACCTGAACGGGTTCTGAGCAGCAGGGGCGCCTGCTCGCTCAGAACAGGCCATCGCCGGTCTGTCCGCGCATGCGCTGCTCATACGGCACGAAGGGCACGCCGGTGCCCTTGAAGCCGAAATCGTTCAGCCGCACGCGCACGCCACCGATCCCTTCATAGGGGCTGTAGTAGACGCTGAAGGCGTAGGAGCGGCGCTGCCAGCGCAGCTCCACGTACGAACCGGTGATCTCGCCGTAGTTGGGTGAGCTGGCATCCACGTTCAGGCCGATGCCGCCATTGAGCACCAGGGGGCCCACCAGCTGCTGGGTGAGGCCGATGCCCACGGTGCCCAGATCCACGGCGGCATCGAAGGCAAACGGGCTGAGGCCATCACGCAAGCTGATGCCACCGGTGATGGTGAGCTGGGTGTAATCGAGGAAGGACCTGCTGAAGTGGCCCAGGGTGAGCGTGGGCCCGCCGGAGAGCGAGAACACGTTCTGGCGGGTGCCATCTCCGAAGTAGGCCAGGCTGGCAGAGATGTTGGTGTTGAAGGTGAGCCCCGGCACAATCGGCACCGGCGAATAGCGCAGTGCCCCTTCCGGGGTGGAGGGCAGCGGCTTGCCTCGCCAGAGGGTGAGGGAGCTGTTGATGGCGCCGAAGGCATTCCCGCGCCACAGCTGGGCAAAGTTCTGCGATTCGCCGCCGTTCTCGAAGAACTCGTTGCTCTGATAGTTGCCAATACCCAGCCGCCAGAAGTAGCTGTTGGTGAAGTTGCCAACAGGCGGCAGCTCGCCACGCTGTTCGATCGAGGTGCCGTAGGCGGAATAGACGTCCTGCTCGCCGAGCGTTCCGTTCCAGATGCGGAAGCGATAGGCGCCGAAGATGCGCGACTTCACCGTGCCCAGCAGCGGCAACTTGAGCGGGCGCACCAGTTCGCCCCAGCTCCGGGTGCCGTTGGCGAAGTTGGCGGGTTCGAAAGTGGAGATGTCGAGGTTGAGGTCGGCGTCGAAGCCGAACAGCGGCGCCTGCAGGCGCGCTTCAAGGCCGAACAGATCGCCGAGGGTGCTCGGTTGCGACTGAGGATCCGCTCCGGCGGATTGTCCGGGCAGTGGATAGCTGCTGGTGGTGCCCTCGTAGGCCCGCTGCAGCAGGAACTGGGGCTCGAGTTGCAGGGTGCCGCGCTGGCCGATGCCGATCGGCTTGAGGCGGCGGCCCACGTAGAAGCCGTCGCGGTCTTCGTTGTCGACGCCCAGCACCCAGCGGTTCTGCACCTCCTGCTCCTTGCGGATGCGGGTGCGGCTGGTGACATTGATCGGCAGGCGATCTTCCAGGATCAGCCGGTTGCGACGGGAGGTGATCACCGTGTCGCCGTTCTTGTCCTGCACGGCCAGCACGTCGTCGGCATCCATCCACGACTGGGCGGGCGTGAATGGATCGTTGGTGAAGCTGGCCCGATCGGCCCGCCAGCCTTCGGCGGTGAGCACGGCGCGGGCGGCTTGAAAGCGCAGCCGGGTGAGGGTGCCGTCCACCAGTTTCGGGTTGCGGTTGCTCTCCAGCTGTCGCACCTGGGGCGGCCTGGCGGGCCCGAAGTCGTTGTTGGTGTTATCTCCGTCATCGGTATTGGCGTTGCCGCCACCTGGAACGCCGAAGCGGCGCTCGGAGGCCAGGCCGGCGCGCACCTGCACATCGCTGATGCGTTGATCGGTGAGGGCGGCGATCGCCTTGCGGCGTTCCGCCTCCTGGGCGCGCAGGGCGCGGAAGCTGGGCCGCTCAGTCGTCGGGTCGGCGCTGGTGGTACCCGCGTTGGTGCCAGTGCCAGTGCCAGTTCCAGTGCCGTTCGCTGCACCGGCACCGGTGCCGGCCGGGGGCCGGGCGGGGGGCTGGGGCTCGGCGGGGGCGGTGCCGCCCATCGCGACCTGCTCCAGCGCTTCGGCCAGCGAGCGGGGCCGCTCGGGCGGCTCGGCGCCGCGGTTGGGGCAGCCCTTGGGCGGCAGCAGCTCAGCCTGTGGGTTCACCGTGCGGGCCGGCGGGTTGCCGAAGCGGTGCCGGAGCCCGACCAGGTAGGCGTTGCTTCCTTCCCGTACACCGCTGTAGACCCCGAAGGCGCCCGAGCGGTGATGAATCCGGCCCACCACCGACCACTGCGGCGAGAACGCCCCTTCCACCTCGAAGGCGAGATAGTTGAGAAACTGCGCGCAATCCTCGCGGGTGCTGCATTCGAAGTTGCTCAAGCTGGTGTTGAGGCTCACCCCCTGCACGATGCCCAGGCTGAGCCAGGGCTGCAGCCAGGCCCGCAGCCCGATGCCGGCGGTGATTTCCCCGAAGCTCTGGGCGGCGATGCCGGCGCTGTTCTCAGCGGCGGCCTTGTGCCCCAGCAGGTTGAGGTCGAGTTCGAGGGCGAAGGGTCCGGCCTGGAGCAGGCGCCGCTGCAGGCCTGCGCCCAGCAGGTAGTCCTGGCGAAGGGACCCCTGGAACACAAAGGTTTCGCCGAAGCCGGCGTTGGTGGTCTGACCGGCCCATGCCGTAGCAGCCCAGGGATAGGGGTGCCAGTCCGGGATCGGCGGCAGCTCGGTGGGGCAAGCCAGCGATGGTGGTGGGCCCAGGGGCTCGGCCGGGGGCACCTCCGGATTGAGATCCACAGCGGCAGTGGTGAGGTCGAGCACGCCGTAGACGTCCTCCATCTCGCCACGACCTTCGATCAGGTTGAAACGCAGCTTGCTGGCCTGCAGGAACTGGTTGCCGCGCTGGAACCGCACGCTGCCAGTGGCGTAGACGGTCCGGCTCACGGTGTCGTATTCGAGCCGGTCGGCCATCAGGCGGCCACCCGCCATCTGGGCCGACACATTGCCGGTGGCCACATAGCGGTTGATCACCAGATCGAAGCCCTGCTGATCGGCGGTGATGTCGAGCAGCAGGGGCGGCGGGGAGGCCGCCGCGGCCGCCGGTGCGGGCGCCAGATCAGCCGCTGGGCCACCACCGGGCTGCGGCACCGGGCTGGGGTCCTGGCCCTGGCTGGGAAAGGAATCCGGGCGACCGTTCTCTGGGGTTGTGGCGTTGGCGTTGCCGGTGCCAGCGGCCGGGGGTGGCACCGGCGGGGCGGGCAGGGAGGCGGGATTGCCGGGATTGCTCGATGGGGTGGCCGCGCCCGCAGCGCTCGCGTCGCCGAGTACCAAGGGGCTGAGCGCGCCCTCATCCCCAGCAGACTCGGTGCCCGGCGTGACGCCGGCGGCTTCCAGGGGCTGGGGGGATGGGGGAAGGTTGCGGGCCTCCACACTGGGAGCACCCGACCAGGCCACGAGCACGCCTGCAACCCCAATGGCCCAGCTGAGTGGGTTGGCTGAGGGCACGCGATTTCCCAATCAGCGGCTGATCCTGCCACGACGGCCGTGGTCAGAGGCCGCTGTCGGGCAGGGCGAGCACTGGCCCAGCGCCGGCCCGAAGCGGGACGCGGTGCGCTGGGCCGGGGGATTTCAGTCTTCGAGGTCCTTGCGGCTGGGGGTGCGGCTGGGATCGCTGGCCAGGAAGCCGAAGACGAAGATGCCGATGAAGAAGAAAACGACCGAGTAAACCGAAATCTTGAGAGCGAGCATGGTCCGGTCCGGCGGGTGACAGGGAGTGACAGGCGCCAGGCGGGCCCTGAACGACCCTTCGGCAGCGGCATCATCCTATGGGTCGCACCCGACCGGAAACGATGACGCAGGGCCTCGATCCCGAGCTTCGCCCCTGGATTGAAACGTTTCGATCACGTTCCTGCCTCGACCTGCAGCCCCGCTGGTGCCGCCGCTTCCCTGATGGGGAGTGGCGTGTGGCCCTCGGTGAGGCCTGGGGACGGCGGTACCGGCCCGATTGGCATGCCCGAGGCCTGATCCTCTGGCCCCGCGGTGGCCAGGAGTTGCTGCTGCGCACCACGCTGGTGTGTCCCGAGCCGTGGCGCGGCGAGCCTGACCCGTCGGGCCTGGCCCGGTTGGTGCTCAGCTGGTGGGCCGCTGAGGCTGAGCTGCGCGTCGATGGGCAGCCGGTGCATCGCGGTGACCTGTTTGACGCGGCCTGCCGCTGGCGGCTGCCGGAGCGCTGGTGGCGCGGGGAGCCGCTGCAGCTGGAGCTGGAGCTGCGCAGCCCGCTGCACGACGATGGCGCGCTGATCCACAGCCGGATCGAGGCCGAACCCCTCGATCGCGGCGATCCCGGCGGCCTGCTGCTGGCCACGGCCCTGGAGCTCGCCGCCCTGCGCGAAACGGCCGGCAGCCTGGCTCCCGTCAGCCCTGCGCCAGGCGATGACCCGGCGGCGCTGAGCCTGGAGGTGGCGGCGGCGCGGGCCCGGGCGGTGCTGGCGCCGCCGGGTGGTTTTCAGGTGGCGGGCCATGCCCATCTGGATCTGGCCTGGTTGTGGCCGGTGGCCGACACCTGGCAGGCGGCCGAGCGCACCTTCCGCTCGACGCTGGCGCTGATGGAGCGCGACCCGTCCCTCCATTTCGGTCATTCCACCCCGGCGCTCTACGCCTGGCTGGAGCAGCACCGCCCCCAGCTATTTGCCGCGATCCGCGCCCGCATGCGGGAAGGGCGCTGGGAACCGCTCAATGGCCCGTGGGTGGAAACCGATGCCGTGCTGATCGGCACCGCGTCGCTGCTGCGCCAGTTCGAGGAAGGCCAGGAGTACAGCCGCGCCACCTTCCCGGAGTGGGAACACCCGCTCGTCTGGCTGCCCGACAGCTTCGGCTTCGGCGCCGGTCTGCCGGTGGTGGCGGCGGCCACCGGGGTGCGCTGGTTCTGCACCCACAAGCTGGCCTGGAATGCCACGAATCCGTTCCCGCACCGGCTGTTCCGCTGGCGGGGGCGCTGCGGCGCCGAAGTGCTGGCGCTGATGACCGCCCCGATCGGCACCGGCGGCGATCCGCTGGCGATGGAGCGTTACCGGCTGGAGTGGCAGCGGGCCACCGGCCACGAGGAAGCTCTCTGGCTGCCGGGTGTGGGCGACCACGGCGGCGGCCCGACGGCGGAGATGTACGAGCAACTGGCGCTGTGGCAGCAGCAGCCCGCCGCTGCCCCGCAGGTGCATGGCGGTGTGCGCCCCTACCTGGCACGGCTGGAGCCCTGCCGCGCCCAGCTGCCGGTATGGCGCGACGAGCTCTACCTGGAGCTGCACCGCGCCTGCCCCACCAGCCGGCCCGACCAGAAACGCCACAACCGCACCCTGGAGCGGCTGCTGCGCGAAGCCGACCTGGCGGCGGCGCTGCTGTGGGCTGGTGCGGCGGGAGTCACGGCGCCGGAGGGCGACATGCAGGCAGCTGGTTCGGCCCGCGCCGGGTGGCGCACGCTGCTGTTTCAGCAGTTCCACGACATCCTGCCGGGCACGTCGGTGGCGGAGGTGTTCGAGCAGGCGGAGCCGCAGTGGCGCCGGGCCCGCCGTGAGGCGCGGCAGCGCCGCGATCGCCTGCTGCTGGCCTGGCTGCAGGGAGGGGCGCCGGCGGCTGAGGCCCTGCCGGCCGGCCAGCCCTGGTGGGTGATGCGGCTGCAGCCCCTGCCGGCGGCGGCGCTGACGCTGCGGCTGCCGGCGGGCAGCTGGACACTCGCGCAGCGGCCCCTGCCCCAGCAGGAGGCAGCGGGAGGCGGCTGCTGGGTGCAGTTGCCGCCTGCGGCCGGGCTGACACCCCTGGCCCTGGAGCGCCGGCCGCTGCCGGCAGTGGCGCCAGCCGCGCCGCCGCAGGAGGTGCAGGCGCCGGTGTGGAGCGCGTCGCTCGGGGAGGGGCGCTGGCGGATCGGCAACGGCCTGCTGACGGCGGAACTGGGGGCGGGCGGGCTGGAGCAGCTCTGCGGCGCCGACGGGCAGCCCCAGCTGGCGGCACCGCTGCAGTGGCGCCGCTGGCGCGACAGGGGTGAGTTCTGGGATGCCTGGGATCTGGCGGCGGACCACCGCGAGCACCCGCTGCCGCTGGTGTGGGAGCCGGCGCTGGAGCTGGTGGAGCAGGGCCCCCTGTGCGTGCGTCTGGTGGCACGGGGGCAGTGCGGGGCCAGCCCGTTGCGGCTGGATCTGCGCCTGCTGGCGGGCAGCCCCTGGCTGGAGCTGGTGCTGCGGGTGCACTGGCGCCAGCGCCATGAGCTGCTGCAGCTGGAGGTGCCGCTGCAACAGCGGGCCTGCCGCTGGGCGGCGGACACCGCGGCGGGCGTGCTGGAGCGTCCTGCCGTGCCCTGCACCGCCCGTGAGCAGGCCCGCTGGGAGGTGCCGGCGATCGCCTGGACCTGCAGCCAGGCGGAGCGCGGCGGCCTGGCGCTGCTGCTGGATGGGCCGCAGGGCGTGTCGGGCACGGCGGAGCGCCTTGGCGTATCGCTGCTGCGCGGCCCCACCTGGCCCGATCCCGGCGCCGACAACGGTCTGCAGCGCCTGCAGCTCGCGCTGATGCCCTGCGCGGATGGGTGGCGTCAGGCGGCGGTGCCGGCGGCGGCCCGCGCGTTTCGCGCCCCCACCTGGTGCCACCCAGCGGCCGAGCCAGCGGCCACGCCACCACCGGCGCTTGGCCTGGGCTCGGCCCAGCTCGACCCGGTGGTGATCGCGCCGGATCCGGAGCCGGGCGTGGTGCGGCTCACGGTGCAGAACCTCTCGCCCTGCCGGCAGCCGCTCGGTTTGTCAGCGGGGTGGCAGGTGATCGGGCCGGTGGAGGGTGGCGCTCAGGCGCGGATGGATGGAGTCGTGGACGACGGGTCTGCAGAACCGCTGCTGAGGCCCTGGGAGCTGCGCCAGCTGCGGGTGCGGCGGTTGGCGCGCGCTCAGGATCAGTCGTCGTGATCGTCGAAGGGATCGGTGAGGCCCTTGGACGGCGGGCCGAAGGCGAGGTACACCCCGAAGCCGGTGAGGGCGAGCAGCGCCACCAGCACGGTGATCGCGATCGACAGGGCGGGGGAGGAGGTTTCGGTCAAGGAAGGGGCGGCTGCTGGGGGTGGCGGAGGTGGATCACAACTCTCGACAGTGACCGCGCCGGTCTCCGCCTCGACCCTTACAGTAACGATCCCCATCCATGTGTCCGAGAGGCTCACCCGCCATGGCGCAACGCACCCCACTGGGAAACCTGCTCCGCCCGCTCAACTCCGAGTACGGCAAGGTGGTGCCCGGTTGGGGCACCACGCCGGTGATGGGCATCTTCATGGTGCTGTTCCTGGTGTTCCTGCTCGTGATCCTGCAGCTGTACAACAAGTCGCTTCTGCTCGATGGCATCACCGTGAACTGGAACGGCCTCGGCTGATCTGCCTCTGAATCCTCCGGCCTAAGAGTCCGGCGGCACAGGCTGCCGGGCCTGCCGCTTTGCCGCCTGTTTTCGCCTCAGTTCCTGACCCAGGCTCCGCTGCATGAACATCTTCGGGATCGGGCTGCCGGAAATGGCGGTCATCGCGGCCATCGGCCTGCTGGTGTTCGGCCCGAAGCGTCTGCCCGAGCTGGGGCGCACCCTGGGGCGCACGCTGAAGGGGTTCCAGTCGGCCTCCAGCAACTTCGAGCAGGAGTTCCGCAAGGCGATCGACTCCGAAGCCGACACGGTGGTGACCGCCAACAGCGTGGCGATCAACGAGGCTCCCGCCCCCGCCGCTGAGACTGTTGCACCTGCACAGGCCGCCACCACTGCTTCTCCCGTTCCAGCAGCCAGCTCCGCCGCAGCGGCTGAACCCCCCGCTGCCAGCGAACCGCCTGCGGCGGCCGCCTGAGTTCAACGCTTCACTTCTGCCACTCTGCTTCCGCCGCTACGTTTTCCGCCGCTTCGTTCCGCCACGGCCATGACCGCCTCTTCCACGCCGGGCGGTGAGGCCCGCACGGGCGACCTCCAGCTGGTTGTGGGCCTGGGCAATCCCGGCGACAAGTACGCCCGCACGCGCCACAACGTGGGCTTCATGGCCCTGGAGCGGCTGGCGGCGCGCGAGCGGGTGAGCTTTCGCGCCAATGCGCGCCTGCAGGGCCTGCTGGCGGATGTGGGCCAGGGGGCCCAGCGCCTGCGGCTGCTGATGCCCACCACCTACATGAACGAGAGCGGCCGGTCGATCCGTGCCACGCTCGACTGGTTCGGCCTGCGTCCTGACCAGATGCTTGTGCTCGTCGATGACATGGACCTGCCGCTGGGCCGTCTGCGGCTGCGCCTGGCCGGCAGTGCCGGCGGCCACAACGGCCTGCGCAGCACGATCAGCCATCTCGGCAGCCAGGAGTTTCCCCGCCTGCGCATCGGCATCAGCGCCCCGGCCGATGACCCGGTCACGCGCAAGGCCCGCACGATTTCCCACGTGCTGGGCCGCTTCGAGCCCAGCGAGCAGGCCTGCGTGGATGCCGTGCTCGACGAGGTGCTGGCGGGGCTGGGGGTGATCCAGCGGCTGGGCTATGAACGGGCCGGTAATCGCCTGAACAGTTTTCAGCCCACAACGGCCTGAGGCTGCTTCCAGCAGCTTCATCTGGTCCCGCTTTCGTCTGGCTCCATCTGCCTGCCGATGCTCCGCCTCCCGTCTGACTCCGTGCGTTTTCTTCCTCCGTGAGCCGTCTTCCCGCCACCACCGCCCAGCTGCGGGTGCTGCACCAGAGCTTTACCCAGAAGCTGCTGGAGGGCGAGGTGGTGGCCGGTGGTTTCGCCTGGACCTTCCGCTGGGCGTTCGATCGCGGCGAGCTGACCGTGGAGCCCTCGCTGGGTCGTGCCCTGATCCAGGACGCACTGCTGCGCTTTCTGCTCAAGGCCGACTACCAGCTGGAGCCCGGCGGCGACTACGCCTTCACGGTGCGGGCGCGCTTCTAGAAGGCGGCCGGCGGCAGGGAAGGGGGCCGCGTCAGCGGATGGCCGAGGTGGCGTTCGAGCAGCAGCTGGGCGACGACATCGTCCCAGGGGCGGGGCGGCTGGCGCAGGCCTGCGGGCAACAGGCGCCGCCAGCCGCGTGGCGGGAACAGCTGCCAGAAGCGCCGCCGTGCCTCCAGGGTGGTGCTGCGCTCATCCACCAGCTGCAGGGGCAGCAGCGGCGCCAGGCGCTGGCTCCAGTGCCGGCTGCCGGTGCCATCGCCGAGCACCACGCCGGCCACCGCGCCCTCGGCCTGCCAGGCGCGCAGCTGCGCCAGCGCCTGCTCCGGCTCCAGGATCAGGGCGTCCAGCACCTGCTGCCGCGCCGGGTCGCAGCGCACCAGGCCGCACTTGCAGCGGCCTGGATCGAGCGCGGCGAGGGGGCCATCGGCGGGAAGCGGCAGGGCCTTTGGCTGCGGCTCTGGAGGTGGCTCTGGCGGTGGTGACGCGGCGGCCGCCGGCGTGGGGCTCATGAGGGGCGCTTCGGCGAGGAGGGGGGCGTGGGGCCGCCATCGAGGCGGCGAATCTCCAGCACCACCGGATCGGGCGTTTCGGCCTCGCGCACGGCCACGGCCTCCAGGCTGACCGCCTGCCCGGCCGGCCGCTCACTCAGCTCCCGCCCCAGCTGGTTGAAGCTGGCCACATCGAACTGCACCCCATCCACCAGCGACCCCTGACGCTGCGCCTTGGCGAAGGAGGCGGCCAGCAGCAGGTTGAGCCGGTTGCGCACCTGCTCTGGCGAGATCTCGTTGCCTTCCAGCCGCGTGGTGGCCATCACCTCGCCCTGGCGGATCACCTGCTTGTTGGGCCGCAGGTCGGGGAAGCCGAGCACCTGCTGCTCGCCGCGCAGCACGTTGGCGGCCGAGAGGATGCTCACCACCCAGTTGCCACCTTTCTGGATCAGGGCCTCCAGCTTGGCGATGTCTTCGCGGGGCACCAGCAGGATCGGCCGGTTGACCGGTTCCCCCGGCAGCACCCGCTGAAAGGCCGACTGGTTGGCCTGGCGCAGCAGGGCATCGATGGCGGCACGGGCCTGGCCCGGCTGCTTGACGCTCACCTTGGCCGTGGCCAGCGGTTGGCCGCTGCTGATCACCACATCGCCGCGGCGCAGGGCGATCAGCTTGGTTTCCAGATCTTTGAGTTCGGCCTGGCCGGAGGCGATCTGCCCCTTCACGCGGGCCAGCTCCGCTTCAGTGCGGCGGATGTCCTGGTCGCGGGCGCGGATGTCGCTGTTGAGCCGATCGCGCTGGCGCAGCAGCTGCTGCTGCTGGTTCTGCAGCGGCTGCAGCTCACGGCGCAGGCGGCCCGCCTGCTGCTCCACCGCCACCAGCTGGCGGCGCGCCTGCTGGCGGCCCCGTTCGGCCCGGCCCACCGCCTGCTGGGCGTCGCGCTGGGCCGAGAGGCTGCGCTTCAGGGCGGCATCGCTGCGTTGGACGGCGTCGCGGCTGTCCCGCAGCTTCTGCTCGAGGCTGTCGAGCTCGAACAGGCCGGTGCGCAGCCGCTGGCTGACGGCCAGCATCAGGCCGAGCGAGACGGCACTGATCAGGCTGCCGGTGAGCACCGTGATCAGCACCGCGGTGTTGCGCGGGCGGAGGTTGAAGAGGCTGAGCCGGGCCTTGCCGACGCGGCTGCCGAGGCGATCGCCGAGGGTGGCGAGCACCCCCCCGAGGGTCAGCAGGGCCAGGATCAGCAGCCAGCCGGACACGATTCAGGGCGAGGGGGTCCAGTATCGGCCGCGGGCCTTCAGCTGAAGCGTTTGGCCAGGGCCACCGGATCGAACACGGTGATCTTCTTGCGGTCCACCTGCACGAGGCCGGCCTGACGCAGGTCGCCGAGCAGGCGGGTGATGGTGACGCGGGTGGAGCCGATCGCCTCGGCGATCGCCTGGTGCGACAGGCGCAGATCGATGGTGATGCCCTCGGTGCCGGGGACACCGAAATCGCGGCAGAGCACCAGCAGGAAGCTCACCAGCCGCGAGGACATGTCCCGGTGGGTGAGGGTCTCGATCATGGTCTCCGTCTGCAGGATGCGGGAGGAGAGGCCCTGGAGCAGCAGCAGGCCCACGCTGGCGTCCTGCTCGATGGCACGCCGCACGGAGCTGGCGGGGGCGGCCACCAGCTCGACGCGGGTGAAGGCGACGGCGTGATAGAAGCGATCGGAGCGCTGGCCGGTGAGCAGCGAGAGCACGCCGAAGAGGCTGTTCTCGCGAAGCAGGGCCACGGTGATCTCCTCGCCGCTCTCATAAACGCGCGAAAGCCGCACGGCGCCACGGCGCAGCAGGTAGACGCGCTCGGCCGGGTCGCCGGGGAAAAAGATCGTTTTGCCGCGCTCCACCGTTTCGCTGGTGCAGCCGCTCAGCCCACGCATGACGTCCAGCAGGGTGCTGGAGCCACTGGCGGAGGAGGCCAAGCCGCTGTTGACGGGCGCGGGGGTGGTGCTGGTGCGGCTGAATCCGCGCATCGCGCCGACCATGACGGTTGGACAAGTGGTTGGAAGCTACGGATCGACTTCCGTGCTCCATGTAGCCGATCACACTAACTGGACGGTTCCCTGTGGACATCCGTCTGCAGAATCCCAGTGCCGACGGGATTTCCGCAAAGTAGTACAGGGCTACACACTAGGGGTGGTGTGCGATTGGTGTTTCGGGGCCTGGCGCCGCTACATTCGGCTTCGCGATCCACCGGGGTGTTGATGACGGCCAGCCTGCTCAACCCCTCCATGCCCACTGGTGGTGTGCCTTCTGGTGCTGGCCCTGCCGGTGGCCCCCGCTCCCACGGCCCGGGCCGCCCCCATGGCGCGGCCGCGGCTGCGCCCGTGGCCCCTGTGGCACCCGTGGCACCGCGCCCGCTGGCCCTGGTGCCCCCCGCCCAGACCGAAGGCCAGCTGCAGGTGCACACGGCACCGTTTCGCGGCAGTTTCTCCGGCGTGTTCAGCCAGGCGCTGCGCAGCGCGGGGCTGGGCAGCCGGGTGCTGATCAGCCAGTTCCTCAAGGGCGGCGTGGATCAGGGGCTGGAGCGCAGCCTGTGGTTGTGCGGCCGGCTGCAGTGGCTGCGGCCCGCCATGCCCGCCTGCCTGACTGAACCAGCCGACGCGGAGCCCGAAGGGCCCGGAGCGGAGGAGCAAGAAGCGGTGCTGGAGGTGTGGGGCTACACACAGCGCCAGCTGCTGGATGGGGCGGTGGATCTGATGGTGCTCGACGAGCTGGGGCTGGCGATCGCGCTGGGCTACCTGCCGGCGGCGGAGGTGGAGGCCACGTTGGAGCAACGGCCCGCCCATCTCGATGTGATCCTTACGGGGCCATCGATGCCGCCCGCGCTGCTGGCGATGGCCGACCAGGTGACCCAGCTCCGCCGCAACTGCTGACCCCATGCTCAAGTGCGACCGCTGGATCAACGAACAGGCCGCGGCGGGCATGCTCGAGCCGTTCCAGGCCACGCTGGTGCGCCACCTCGATGCCGAGAACCGCACGGCGCCGGTGCTGAGCTACGGCTGCTCCTCCTACGGCTACGACCTGCGGCTTTCACCCAAGGAGTTCCTGATCTTCCGGCACGTGCCGGGCACGGTGATGAACCCGAAGCGGTTCAACCCGGCCAACCTGGAGCCGGCGCCGCTCCATCACGACGACGACGGCGACTACTTCATCCTGCCCGCCCATTCCTACGGACTGGGGGTGGCCCTGGAGCTGCTGCGGGTGCCGGCCAACATCACCGTGATCTGCCTGGGCAAGAGCACCTATGCCCGCCTCGGCATCATCGTGAACACCACCCCCGCTGAAGCCAGCTGGGAAGGCCACCTCACCCTGGAATTCAGCAACTCCTCCGGCGCCGATTGTCGCATCTACGCCAGCGAAGGCATCTGCCAGTTGCTGTTCTTCGAAGGCGAACCCTGCCAGACCACCTACAGCGACCGCGCCGGGAAGTATCAGCACCAGCCGGAGCGGGTGACGTTGGCGAAGGTTTGAAGTTGGTTGGGGGAGCGGGTGTGCTTGGAGACGCGGGGAGGTTGATGGGTTTGCGTTTGTGTTCTGTTTATGGGCTTAGAAGCTGAGAGGGCTGATGCGATTGCAGGGCTTAAAAGTGTTGTTCAAGAAGCCTTCCCATCAGAAGAAGCCAGCAGGCTGTGTATCGTCATGCACAGTGGTTATCTGACCCGCGAACCACTGTGGCTCCTCTCAGCAGACTGACCAGAACCCCTGCAGCATCAGGCTTGAAGGATGCTTGGGGAAGCCTTGTCACTGTGGTTTGCAGAAAGGGAACGCCTATGGGGTGTGGTTTGCGGAACTGTCCAAGAACAAGTTATGCGTCACTCGGCTGCGCTTCTACAGTAGCTGAGTGGTCCCTGTGAACAGGAGTGATTTGTGTTCCATCTTCTTGTGAGCGGAGGAGGTTGGGCAAATGGGCGCGACACTATGCCGGAGGACCGAGCGTTCGAGTACACCGAGCCCGATCTAAAGGAGAGATTTCGCCCGAAAGGGACGCTTGCGACCTCGGAGCTTTTGACGTTACCCGCTTTGTTTCTTGAGGAAAGCTCTCGGAGCAGGAATCCTGTAGCTCGGGTTGGCACGATCATTAGTGTTCGCGTGTCTGGACGGGAGATCATTCTAGAATATGCATACGATCCTCAGATTCCTCCTCTGACCAACAACATCATTAAAGGGTTTGCCGCTGACCTTGATATTGAAGATTTCGAGTTCAGTCGCACCCACTGGGCTGTTAAAGACATTGATCTCTTTCGTGTCTTGCTTCGGAACACCCAGCCGAGGAGACAGATGCCGAGAATCTTTCAGATCGCCGATCCAGAGAACATAGAGCCGACGCTGGTGTCCGCAATGATGCCTTTTCACCCCAACTTTAATGCAGTCTATACAGCCCTGAAGAGCACAGTCGAGGCCGTTGGTCTTCGATGTAGGCGAGCAGATGACATCTGGGAGAATCCAGCAATAATCCAAGACATAGTTTCTCTGATCGATCGGTCGTCCGTGGTGATATGCGATTGCACCGGGCGCAATCCTAATGTCTTCTACGAGATCGGTATCGCCCATACGCTCGGGCGAGACGTCATTCTTATCACGCAATCTGAGGCAGACATACCGTTCGATTTGCGACACCTGAGGTACGTAAAGTACCTGAACAACAGCGAAGGCCTCGCCGCTTTGACAGAGAAACTCAAGCCTCGGCTGGCCGATCTCGCATAAGGAAGAACGTGACGCATAACATCAAGATGCAGAAGTCGGGGCCTAAGGGAGGTCGCTATGCGAAGGTTCCCTGCCCGCTTCTGATCTTGAGCGTTATACGCACTAAAGTGCTCGCCAAAGCTCCAGTAAAATGATTCTCAATCAGAAGACACTCGAAAAGTTACGACAACTGATAAACGAGGAGACTGAATATAGGTCAGGGCCAAAACTTGTGCAATTCTTTAACAGCCTTGGATTCAGTGACAGCTATGGCCAAGGCTTCCCGTCGCGATGGGCATACACCGATGAAAGGCTTGCCAGGCTAAACGGAACTCCTGGGATTGACCAATGCATATGCACAGTATTCGCTCCAGTTAACTTTGTCGGCCAGTTTGACTATCTTGATAGGCTCCTGGAAGAGTTCAACCAGTATCTGGCTTTTGACAGCTGGAAAGTCGTGAGAGAGGGAGCCGATCTTCGGTTTGCGCGTGTTGATAAGAATCAGGCTGCGACCAACACTGCTAAACTTGAGTTGAACGAAGAGGATCAGTTCCTCAAGCGAGAGTTTTCTAATTTATCCATTGATGCACTTGGACTTGAGGGAGGCTTGGTTGATGTTCTTAATGAGAGAGTAAAAGAGATTGAACGATGTTTCCAGTCAGGCGCATATCTGGCTGTACTTATACTGGCTGGGAGCACCTTAGAAGGCCTATTACTTGGCATTGCGGGAAAGCATCCACGTCATTTCAATCAAGCCCAAGCATCTCCCAAAGACTCAGATGGAAAGCCTATGAAGTTTCATCAGTGGAATTTGAATGCTTTGATTGATGTTGCGGCCGAACTGAAGATAATTGAACACGATACAAAGAAGTTTAGTCACACATTGCGTGACTTTCGAAACTACATCCATCCGTTTGAGCAGATGAGCGTTGGATTTAGCCCTAGGGAGGGCACCGCAAAGATATCATTGCAAGTCCTAAAGTCTGCAATATACGACATTGCACAAGGCATTGCCATGCTGGGCGTATAACATTGCCATTCACCTGCGCCGCCACCTCAAGGCCTTCTTATGCAGCCGTCAATCAATGCGGCCAGGTGATGGCAAGCGTTAGACGGAGATGACCATGATCTTTGCACTAGACACGAACGTTTGGATTAAGGAGCGGCTCTTGAGAACTGCCACTGGAGTTGCCTTTCTATATGCAGTTCGACAGGTTGGCGGAAATATCCTGCTTCCTGATACGACACGCAGAGAGATTCTTGCCTGTGTGGAACGAGTTGGTGCGGATGCTGTGCGAAATATTGAGCGAGGGCTGGGAATAGTCCAGCAACTGACCGGTAGTCGTCCAGGAATTACTTTCCCTTCTGAAGATGATGTTCGACAATCTGCCGAGAATAGGTTGAATGAGTTAAGTGATTTAGTCCTGCCAGTCGAGGTCCTTGAAAGGCATCTGAGGAATGCATTAGATCGGGTTCTTGATCATCGCCCTCCAGCCAGGACATCCGAGCAGTACAGAGATTGCATCCTATGGGAGTGCATCTTGGACGTGAATCAGAATTGTCTATTCGTCACCGATGATGGAGACTTTCTCGACAGGCAAGCAAAGGGAACTATTCTTTCGCCGGATCTGGCAGAGGAAGCCGGTGGAAGAGTTAGGTTGTTTGCAACTATCTCAGACGTTCTTAGGTCGATTCAATCTCAGCTCCCGCACGTCGAAGACGAGGCTATTACAAAAGTCCTTGCCGAAGCTGTCTTGTCTGAAATGGAATTGCTTACTTCTGATCAAGGATGGCATGTAGGTCATCGGATCGGCTCATCCGTGGAGCTATACGCAACGGAGCGTCCAAATGCAATTGCAGCCGTATTCACTCTGGAGTTTAAGGTGCTCGGTGGAGAGGATCTCCAAGGAAGGAGCGTTGATGAAGGTGTGGCCAAAGTTTGGGGCGAATGCATGCTATCAGGTGATCTGTGTATTAGCGAGTTAGCCCTGGCTGGAATTCGGCTCTATACTTTAGAGGGCGACCGCATGAAGGGTGGCGCGGTTTTCCTGAGAGGCGGAACATTTACAATTGGCACTCCAGCTGTGCCCTATAGCGTAAGGGCGCTTGTCCCGCGCAGGCCCGTCTAACATCATCATGCACCCGACCCGGCTAAACAGAACTGGTCATCGGCTTGGCCTCCTACGGGCGGGTGATGATGAGCGCTACGCACGGTTGTGATGCCGGGGGTGTTCCTGTGCCAGCAAATTCCACAAAGGAAGACTAAGCTGCCAGAAAAAGGGAGGACTGGCAATGGCAGCTGCGAGCTTTGAGCACGACGGTAAGTCCTATGAGATTAGGGTCATACCTGAGGGAGATGTTGTTCACGTCAGGGCATTTCACAACGACGTGCGCGCCAATCGCTTTACTTACTCGGCGACGTTCGAGGTGCTTCAGGATATAACGGCGCTCCAGGACATGTCACCGATCCAGCATCTCATCGAAATTGCCAAGAAAGACGTAATAGATGGTCTGGAGTAGTGCAATGCTTTTGCCCGATGATGTAGGGACGGGCGCCCCCATCGATGCGACGTAGAACAATGGGTTGGAACGGACGAGGCGAGCTGGACTGCACGCTTGTCGGGAAGTCATTAGAGTCTCGCCTCGCCACTTTGCGCAGTGTTAGGCATCATGAACAGACTCGAACCCCACGCCACGGAACTCGTGCCGGAGCTCGTGCGTAGGCTCTATGCTCTTGTCGGCGAGTTCGAATCACTCTTCCCTGGGCGTGCATTCACACCAGACGGTCATCTCGTCGGATGCACCGCCGAGGTCATGGCAGCCTATCGCTACAACCTCACCCTTCACCGCGCTTCGAGCACCGGTCATGATGCTGTGGCGCCAAATGGCAAGCAGGTCGAGATCAAAGCAACACAAGGAAAGTCCGTTGCCCTCAGCGCTGAACCTGAACAGCTGGTCGTCTTGCATCTTGGCAAGGAAGGCCATGCCACAGAAGTCTTCAATGGTCCAGGGAACCTGGTCTGGTCACACTGCGGCGAAATGCAGAAGAATGGGCAGAGAGCTATCTCGCTTTCAAGGCTTCGCACGCTCATGAATACGGTTCCGGCATCGCAACGCATACCTGAGAGAGAATGATGCCTAACCATTCGTTCCAGCCGACCCACTCCGGGCTACGCCCTCCGTGGGCGGCTGAACTCAAACGTTATATCGCCAAGGCGGCAACAGTCTGATGTATTAGCTCTGAAGATAGGTTTTTAACCTCTCGAAAAGAAGCGGCGACTGATAATGCTGATGCAAGTCTTCGCTCCGAATCATTTCCCACAAGGTAATAGTGATCGAGAACAGATAAGTTCCGAACTTCGGAGTTCCCCCCTCCAAAGCCAAGAGGGAACAGGAGCTCCCGATAGTTGGAAGGCCTATGCCTAATTGTAGCCCTAAGCAGCGCACATTCTAGAATAGAAACATCCAATAGGCTATTGCTGGAAACTGCAGTTAGGGTCTTGTATGAAGGACATCTATGGCTAGGAGATTGCTTAGTTGTTATGCCCATCTTCAAATAGCTATTCCCGGCGGAGTCTGGTATTTCGGCTACATAGAATATCCCCGGTGAGCCGAGGAATCGAGGATTTGAGCGAATCTTGCTCGGAGTTAGCCTTGAGGTCCCCCTGTTCCATGGCAATTGCCCGGCGCCAACTGAAATGGAAGTCATCCCCTTAGTCAAACACTCAAGTGTTGTGGTGTATTCTTGAAAAAACTCGTCAACAATGACAATAGGTTGCCGGAATCTCTCCTCCGGATGTTCACTCGCCGCATAGTAATCAAATGATGCATCAACTAGCGAGCAATCAATCTTTGACAAGATCACATCAAGCGCTTGGTTCATGTCCACCACAGATCTTAAGTTGATTCCACGATGAGTCCAGTGGCTGACTGTCTGTTGAAACTCGATTCCGCTGAAGTCATGCTTCTCGTCTTGGTCAAGGGTGAATTTGACAGGCGTCGTCGTATTAACATATGTCCAGTCTTTATTAATAATCCTGCCAGGAATTGTCAGTGATCGCCATGCGTAGCGAATAGACTCGTCAATATTCTCCAGGGACCGGATCCAGACTTCTTGAGTGGCATCATCTAAGCTTCGAGAAAATTCACACCATGGCTGAAGAAATATGATATGCTCAGACGCAAAAAGGCTGAGACTGTTATTGCAACTAGTCAGTGCTTTAAGATCCAAAGGATCAAAATAGAATGGGATCGGCTCCGTCGCACTCTCGAAAGTCCATGTACTGGAGATTATTCTTGAGGGCTTGGCATTCAAAAAGGCACTTCTAATGTACGAGTCCTTGTCATGGACGCTCGTGAGAGTAAACTCGTTATGACAGTTGCCTCCAAGGTAGCGATTCCTGGCCAAATTATATCTTTGCTGTAGTACTACTCCCGCCCAAGGGCCTTCGCCAACTTCGAATAAGACCCATTGCGACTCGCTACCATTGTAGTTCCATTGAGGAATTACACGTCTCTTCATCATTGTGAAATTCGCTCTAACTATAGCCTCCTTGGCTTCGATGCTTGATCGGCCACGGGGCATTGGCCTCCACTCAGTCATAGTGGCTTGTCGGCATAGTTTGCCCAACATAAGTCTCGAGGCAACTGGCCTCAGTACAGACCAGGTTTGTCAATAGGCGTTTCGCATGCCGTGCATATGCTCAAAATTTGATGGTGGGATCTTCAGCGCTGGGAGACCGATCTACGTTAGGAAAAAGAGATGGCCGGTTCCAGCCTAAACCTTTACACGCAGATACCATGTGACATTCCCCTTAAGTGGACAGGCCCCATCTTACCTCTGCTCCGCAAACACAAGCTGCTTGCCTGCCACTCAAGGGCAGTGTTAGCCAGACGAATCACGCAGCTCATGAACGACCTGGACCGCGCCGTGACTTCGATCCTCGACGCGAGGGGGGCAACGCCCGTTTGTCGAAGCACCCTGGTGGCAATCACCGGAATCGACGGTTGTGGCAAGGGCTTTGTGACGGCACGGATCGCGAAGCTCCTCCGAACACATGGGATTCGGGTAGCGACGATCAATGCGGACGCGTGGTTGAACCTTCCCAGTAGACGTTTTGCTTCAGCCAACGCCGCTGAACACTTCTACCTCAACGCGATCCGCTTCGACGACATGTTCACCCAGCTTGTCCTTCCGCTCCGCGATCGCCGTTCGTTGTGCGTTGAGGTTGACTTCGCGGAGGAAACTGCCACCGCATACAGGCGGCACCTTTACGAGTTCGAACGGATCGACGTGATCGTGCTGGAGGGGATTTATCTCCTGAAACGTTCTCTGCAATCTCAATACGACAGATCATTCTGGATCGACTGCACCTTTGAGACGGCGTTGGAACGTGCCGTCTCACGAGGCCAGGAGGGCCTGTCTCCAGACGACACAGCCCGTGCGTACCGAACGCTCTACTTCCCTGCGCAGGACATTCATATCGCACGGGATCATCCCAGAGCGGCCGCCACGGCGATCATCAGCAACGATCCCCGGCTCAGTGCCTATGGTGCGCAGAGTCGATGGGCTGGCTGAGCATGCACACGCCCGACCCAAGCTTTGTGGCAGGCGACGGACTCAGACGAGCCCTCGAACTGCTCATGTCACCGGATGGTCTTACGGGCGACCTGCCACCTGGGCTGCCCGAGACCGGGGTCGGTGAGGCTCGGGTGCTCGAAATGATGTCCGGACGCGTCCTTGGAGAGGCTGCCCGGCTCGGTTCATCCAGCTCGCTCGCTCACATGGACCCGCCCACGCCGTGGATCACGTGGGCGATGGCCTTGTGGGACGCCAGCCTCAACCAGAACATGCTCCATGAGGTCACATCGCCCTTTGCCACCCAGGCGGAGGCGCTCGTCCTGGCTTGGCTGACGCCGTATTTCGGCATGCAGGGCGGGCACTTCTGCTCCGGTTCCACGCTTGCCAATCTCACTGGACTCTGGGCGGCGAGAGACGCCGCAGGCGTGAAGACCGTCGTGACGTCGGCTGCTGCGCACCTCAGCGTCGAGAAGGCCGCCCGACTGCTCGGGCTCGCGTTGGTGAAGGTCCCTGTTGACGCGCTAGGGCGGCTTGATCGCGAGCAACTGCCTGACCTGACCGACGCCTGCCTGGTGCTGACCGCTGGCACGACCTCGACGGGTTCGATCGACCCTCTCGATCTGGTCGGCACCGCGAAATGGACACATGTCGACGCCGCGTGGGCAGGCCCACTACGACTCAGCCACGCTCACGCCGGCAAGCTCGACGGGCTCGATGGCGCTGACTCCGTGGCGGTATCGGCTCATAAGTGGTTGTTCCAGCCAAAGGATTCGGCACTCGTACTATTCCGCGAGCTCGAGGTCGCAAACGCGGCAATCAGCTTCGGCGGAGGCTATCTGGCCAAGCCCAACATCGGTGTACAGGGCTCGCGATCTGCTGCGGCCATTCCGCTGCTCGCGACCCTGCTCGCCTGGGGGCGCGAAGGTCTTGCGCAGCGACTTGATCGCTTGATGGAGGTGGCTGACGCGCTGGCGGATGCGATCGAGTCAAGCGATCACCTGGAGCTCTGGAACCGGCCGCAATCAGCGATCAATGTGTTTCGTCCAACGAACCGACAGAGCGACACCTTCATCCAGGCAGCTCCCGCAGGCATGTTGTCGACGTGTGTTCTTGATGGTGAGGTTTGGGCTCGGTCGGTAGCGGCGAACCCTTCAGTCGACGTGGATCTTGTGATCGAGAGTGTTCTCGCAGCAAGTCGAGCTAATGTCTAAAAGGCGCTTCGAGCAGGCGCACAGCTCACACGTACCACGTTAGAAGGAGCAAGACGTGATTCTAGTGACCGATCTATGCTCAATCTAGTCTTTCTCGTGGCATAGGAATTGTGGACTCATTCTGCATGTAGAGGCGCGGACCTTAGGAGGCATTAATTCATTGTGCTATAGAAGCTTCTCACACTGGACCTTTGACTTATTGTAGGTCTCAATTTGCTTTGCTGCTTCAAGCATGTAAGCCGATGATGTGTATTCTTGGTCTGCCATGAACGACGTAAAGGCTTGTATGGATGCACGCATGTGCGCCAAGAATGCGGTCTTTCCCTTAGAAAGGCACTCTGGAACCTCCCTGCTGGCTAACTCCTCCTCTCGCTCGCGTAACTTCAATACTGGCCCCGCAAGGGCAATCCTGCCAGTCGCAGTAGCAATCTGAAGATCAGAATTCCAATCTGTTTCGAGTTTGTCCATTCTCGCAACAGCGCGTTGAATCTCTTTTTTCTTCTGATCTGTCACGCAAGCATGAACAGTAATTGCTAGCAGTGCAACTAGTCCAATAATGCCAAGCAGCGGCTTATGCTTGCCCAGCCGATGGGGTTGGTGGCCTGAGTCGTCACTCGATGTAGGATGCGGTGGGGGCGGTGCGGGGAATTTATTCAACTTTTGAATGGAAATAGAACTACTATCCTTAGCAACCTAGCACGTCCTTGTTGTTAGTTGGAGGCGTGTTTCTCTGTCCGCAAGTCAAGGGCGTCATCGCCTGTCTCTGTATAGGGTAATGCCCTTCTGGCATCCAGATTTAAACGGCGGGAACGCAGAATCTATGCTCGACTAGGCGCTCCGGTCCGCTGCTGATCTTTAGCGTTGGACAAACCAACCACGGGATTGAGGCCACGTGCGAATCGCCATCATTGCGCTGGGTAGTCGTGGCGACGTGCAACCGCACGTTGCGCTCGGAGTGGGGCTCAAGCAGGCGGGGCATTCGGTTCGCGTTGTCACATCCAGCGACTTCGGCGAGCTCGTGCGGGCTCATGGGCTGGAGTTCTGCGACACGGGGGTGAGCACCGAGGCGATCGCCAGCGAGATGCATGACCTCCTGGAAGCAGGCAACGTTCTGAAGATCATGGCCGCGATGGGGGTGTCGGCAGAACGGGTGGCGGTCCAGGCGGCGACGAATGGTCTTGCCGCCTGCGAAGGCGTCGACGTGATCGTGAGTGGGCTGGGCGGGCTGTTTGTTGCACAGGCGCTTGCAGAGAAGCTTGCTGTTCCGTTCGTGCAGGCCTACCTGTATCCGTTTTCGCCAACCAGCGCGTTTCCGGGCGTGCTCACGCCAGTCCCTCACACGCCGCTCACGTCCTGGGCGAACGCTGCGTCCCATCGCGTCACCCAGCAGATCCTGTGGCAATCGTCGCGATCGGCGGACGCGATCGTCCGGGTGAAGGTTCTGGGTCTCAAGCCGTCGGGCTTCTGGGGGCCGTTCGCTGCGCTGGCTGGCGCGGGCCAGCTGTGCCTGTATGGATACAGCGCACACGTGATTCCGGTGCCGCCGGATTGGTCCTCCCGGAACCATGTCACGGGCTACTGGTTCCTTGAACCTTCAGAGGAGTGGCACCCGCCGGCAGAGCTGGTGGCCTTCCTTGAAGGGGGGGCAGCTCCGGTGTACGTCGGGTTCGGAAGCATGGGAAGCAGCAACCCGGAGGCGACGGCAGAGCTGGTGCTGGAGTCGCTGCAGCGGACCGGCCAGCGTGGTGTTCTCTCCTCCGGCTGGGGCGGACTCACAACGAACGATCTGCCCGATTCCGTTTACATGGTGGGGTCAATCCCACACGCGTGGTTGTTCCCGCGCATGGCGGCCATCGTGCACCACGGCGGCGCCGGCACCACAGCCGCAGCCTTGTCGGCTGGCGTGCCTTCCATCGTCACGCCTGTGCTGGGCGATCAGAGCTTCTGGGCCAGGCGTGTCAGCGACCTGGGAGTCGGGCCGACGTGCGTACCTCGGCGCAAGCTCACTGTTGAACGTCTGAGTGAGGCCATCGAGGTTGCTGTCAGTGATGACACGATCCGCGCCAAGGCAACCACGCTCGGTGAGCGGATTCGGGCGGAGGATGGAGTTTCAACGGGCGTTGACTTGATCGAGCGGTGGTTTGAGAGGGCTGGGTGATACGTCGAGCATTTGGATGCCTCTCTCGCTAAGTCCTCAGGCTTTTTGTGTGCCCCAGGCTTTTCGTCCACGTCAGACTTTCGTCCTCAAGGCGCCAGCCTTGCCTTATGCAGCCGGCTCTTCTCATACCACTCCGCAAACTGCGGCACCCAGCCCTGCAGGTGCGGCCACATCAGATCGCAGAGTTCGCGGATCTCCTGCTGGGCATCGAGCTTGGCGCGTAGATCGAGGAAGTGCAGAAAGGCGCGCAGAGTGAAGCTCACCACGAAGTGTTGGCGGTAGTCGAACGGCAGGATGCCGCGGGCGTGCTCTTCCGCATAGCCGGCATCCAGCAGATCGCGGTAACGCGCCGCTGCAGCACGGCAGAGCTCCAGATCAATGGCCCGCTGCGTTTCGTCGTAGATGTATTTCTTGCCTTGGCGGTCGCTATAGGCGCCCACGGGCCGTAGATAGAACACTTCTTCCAGGTCTATCTCATTATTAGCAGCCTTGCGAATCCGGTCGCCCGTGTATCTCATCGACTGCACATCAAAGCTCACACCAACGCGATGGGTGCGTGCCTGTTGCATCACGGAATGGGGGAACCAGCCCACGTTCAGCACAATCTGGGCGTGCTCGAGTGGGCCGTAATGGCCGCGTTCGCCGGCCAGCAGGCGCTTCACGCAGATCTCACCAGCCTTGGTTTCATCGGGCCAGTCGGCGCGGTCGGCGGCCACGAAGCCCTCGCTGTAGTCCTGATGCATGCCGGCGTACACGCACTGCTGCGGGTTCGGGGTGGCGGCGATCAGCTCAACCCGGAAGCGGGGATCCATCGGCAGGCTCGGTGAGGGGTGGGTGTGTCGTCAGCCGTGGCTGCGCGGGCCGACGGCGGCGGGTTCGCTGCTTTGCGGGCCCTGCTCCAGTCCACTGCTCTTGCCGACGCCGGCCAGGCGCGGCAACGGTTTGTCGTCGAGCAGGGCAATCGTGATCGCGGCCAGTTCCGCCGGGCTGCGCAGGCCCAGCGAGCGGCCGATCGGTTGGCCCTTGCGGTTGAACAGCTCCAGCTGCGGGATGCCGTTCACCTCATAACGATCCAGCTCCGGGCCCCAGCGCGGGTTGTCCACATTCAGCAGCACCACGTTCAGCTTCCCGCGGTTCTGGCTTTCCACCGCCTCCATCGCTGGCGCCATCGTTCGGCACGACTCACACCAGTCGGCGTAGAACTCCAGGATCGTGGGACGTCCATTCGCCAGCGCCACCGGCAGCTCCAGCGACCGCCGCGCCAGCTGCTCCAGCGGCGCCTGCGGTTGCAGCCAGCCGCGCGCGAAGAACAGCACCAGTGCCAGCAGGGCGGCCAGGCCGGCCAGCACCATGCGTTCGCGGCGCCCCAGTGGTGGTGAGGAAATGGGGTCGATGGGCGGTTCGGTCATCGGGGCGTGGATGGCTCGCCTCGGGCTGGGGCACTCTGGCAGCTACGTGCTGCAGGCCGGGGCTGCCTGCGTCAGCATGGGGTTTCGCAGCGCCCACCCCTCCGTTGAAGCGCCGCCTCACCCTTCACTTCCCGCGCCAGGCGGTGCATCAGCCGATCACCTACCGCCTGGCGGTGGATTTCGACATCGCCGCCAAGATCCTGCGCGCCCAGGTGGCCCCCAACCAGAGCGGCACCATGGTGGTGGAGCTCTCCGGCGACATCGACGAGCTCGACGCCGCCGAGCTGTGGCTGGAAAGCCTTGGCCTATCGCTCGATCGCGCCCCCGGGGAGATCCGCATCGACCCGGCCCGCTGCGTCGACTGCGGCATCTGCTCCAGTGTCTGCCCCAGTGGCGCCCTTAGCAGTGCGCCACCCGATTGGCGGCTTAGCTTCGATGCCCAACGCTGCCTGGTCTGCGAACAGTGCATCCCCAGCTGTCCGCTCGAAGCGATCGCGCTGGTGCTGGAGCCCCGATGACTTCGCCTGCCCCCCGTCTGCGCCGGCCATGGTGAAGGCCCAACCGCGTAACGGCCCCGTGCGGGCTCTGCTGCGGCTCACGCTGCTGCCCGTGCGCGCTCCGTTCCTGGTGGTGCTGCTGGCGGTGAGCGCCTACCTCGGCATGCAGTGGGTGCTGGTCTACCCGCACGAAGCGTTGTCGCTGCTGGCCCTGCCACGCCACCAGCAGCTGTTCTGGTCGGTGGAGTGCCTCCACTCGCTGATGGTGGTGGTGCTCTGCACCATGCCCGGCTACCTGCTGGCCCAGGTGTCGCGGCTGATGAACGCCAGCAAGGTGTTCACGCTGGTGTTCTCGCTGCTGGTGGTGAGCGTGCTCGCCATCTACATGATCGATCTGGGCCGCCTGGTGGCCGAGGTGATGATCCTCGGCTCCTCGGTGTTCCTGGCCCGCCTCGACCTCGCCCGCATCCGGGTGGTGCCCCCGCCGCCGCAGCTGGCCCTGGTGCTCAGCCTCTACGTGCTGGTGGGCATCGGCCTGGGGCGCTGGCTGTTCCTCGAGGGGATCTGGCGGCCGCTGCAGGTGTGAGTGAGCTGATCGAGGCTGCGGCCTTGCGGTGGATGCTCAGCAGCCTTGCTGTTGCGCCAGCGCCTGGTAGCTCCACACGTTGCCAAGCACCTTCTTCACGTAGAGGCGGGTTTCGGGGAACGGGATCGCCTCCACCCACAGTTCCGGCTCGCGGCTGAGCGAGAGGCTGGGGTCGGCCGGCTCCTCCAGCCAGGAGCCCACGGAGCCCTGGCCGGCGTTGTAGCTGGCGGCTGTCAGGAAGGGATTGCCGCTCCACTGGCGCAGCCGCTGGTTCAGGTAGCGGGCCCCCAGCGGCACGTTCACCTCCGGCTGGCGCAGCTGTTCATCCGATACGGGCGCCCCGGCCAGCTCCGCCGCCGTGGCCGGCATCAGCTGCAGCAGCCCCACGGCGCCGACCGGCGAGCGCACCCCCGGCGTGAAGCGCGATTCCTGCTTCGCCACCCCCAGCAGCAGGGCAGGGTAGAGCCGCTCCGCCGTGGCCGCCGCCCCGAAGATCGCGCCGAAACGCAACGGATGCAGCGCCTGCTCCAGCGGCAGGCTGGCGCGGCAGCTGGCGCCTACCCAGCGCAGGCTGGCCAGTTCCAGCTGCCCCAGGCTCGTCCAGTCGTCGCCCACGCCCTGGCGCAGGCGGCCCTCCACCGTGAGGTCCGCCGGCTGCTGGGGCGGCTGGTTGCGGCGCGCCGTGCGCCAACGCTCCCAGCTCTCCAGCGGCTGGTCCAGCCGCCACAGGCGGTTGAGGTTGCCGTTGCCGCTGCGCAGCGGCTGCCACGGGGGGGCGGGCGGCATGGTGTCCTCGCTGCTGCCGTTGCTGCGCAGGGCGAGCGGGGCATCCAGCCCCAGCCGCACCCGTGCCCGCCAGCCGTAGTAGCCCCAGGGGTTGCGCTCCAGCAGCTGGCTCCAGGAGCGGCGTGCGGCCTCCTGCTCGCCCAGTTCCTGCTGCGCGTAGCCCAGCCAGAACAGTTGCCGTGCCGCCAGTGGGCTGGGCAACTGCTGCGGCTCCAGCGCCGAGAGCAGCACCGCCGCCGCCGCCCAGCGGCGCTTCAGCAGGGCCTCGCGCGCCAGCTCCCACTGCAGCTCCCAGCTGGCGGGATCGGTGGGCCAGCGGCCCAGCACCTGCTGCCAGCCCCTGCCGCTGGTGGCGGCGCGGCGGGCTGCCACCGGCGCGCTCTGCTGCAACGCCTGTGGCAACCGTGCCAGCCGCGCCAGGGTTGTCGGGCTGTCGTTGCCGCTCAGCAGGCGGGCGGCCTCCAGCGCTTGCGGTGCCTTCGGCCAGCGGCTGGCCAGGGCCAGCAGCCGCGCTTCGCCCGCCTGGTTCTGGGCCGCCGTGCCCTTCAGCAACGCCCGGCCGATCACCAGCTCCGTGGCCGCATCAGACGGCGCCCCCGCCAGGCAGGCCGCGGCGGCGGCGCCATCACCCAGTTCCCCCAGCCCCCGTGCCAGCACCCGCCGCTCGGCGGCGCTCAGTGGTGGCGCCTTCAGCTGGCAGGTCTGGCGCAGCAGCCCTTCAGCCCCTGGCCAGCGCGCGCCCCAGCGGGCCAGGTGCAGGGCGCCTGCCCGGCGCTGGGCCGGCCCCGGGCCCGCCTCGGCGGCGGCGGCGAGCGCGGCGGGGTGGGCGGGGAAACGGCGCCACAGCTGTGCGCGCAGGGCAGGGTCATTGCGGCCCAGCGCATAGAGCGCATCGGCGCTGGCGGGGTCGGCCGGGAAACGGCGCAGCAGCTCGCGCCAGCGGGCCGTGGCCAGCAGGGGTTGCCCGAGCTTGCCGGCCGCCAGTGCATCGAGCTTGAGCGCCACCGCGGCGAGCGGATCGCGCCCCCAGCCCTGGCCCTGCAGCAGCTGGTGCTGGCGGGCCGGCGTGGCCGCCGCCCGGGCCGTGAGCAGCAGGCTGGCCTCGCGGCGCCGCTCCGGGTCCAGGTCCCACTGCCGCGTGCGTTCCAGCGCCGCCGTGGCGGTGTCGGGGGTGGGCAGGGGCCGGGCGTTCAGCGCCTGGCGGCCCAGCACCAGCAGGGCCAGGCTTCCCAGCACGGTGAGCGCCAAGGTGCGTGGGCCGCGCGTCGGGGCAGCGGCCGTTGGCGGACTGGGCACAGGCGGCAGGGGTGGCGCTGACGCCGGCAAAGTCTTGGCATTCTGGAACCACGTCTCCGATCGCCATGGCGCTGCGGCCCTCCCTGCCTCCCTGGTTGACGACCCTGCCCGGTGCCCGTCAGCGCCGCCGCGCCCTGGCCGTCACCGCCCTGGCGGCGGGGGTGTTCTTCCTCCGCCCCTTCTGGCCGCTGCGGGTGTTGCCCGGCTGGGTAGTGGGCGCTCTGCTGCTCTGGGCGGTGGTCGAACTGGTGCGCTGGGTGTGGTGGCCCCGTCGCAGCGTGTAGCTGGCGCCGCCTGGAGCGTCCGCCTGGAGGCCTGCTCCTAATCTGCGCCCAGCGATTGCGTGTTCATGGCGGAGCCGGCCCCCCTGCCCATCGGCCCGCCACTCAGTGCCGGTGGCACCTGGTTCGGCACCGACGGCATCCGCGGCCGCGTCGGCACCCATCTCACGCCCCTGCTGGCCCTGCAGGTGGGCTACTGGTGCGGCCAGGTGCTGCCGCCCGAGGGGGCGGTGCTGGTCGGCATGGATTCCCGCAGCAGCGGCCCGATGGTGGTGGCGGCGCTCACCGCCGGTCTCACGGCGGCCGGTCGGGAGGTGTGGGATCTCGGGCTCTGCCCCACCCCCGCCGTGCCCGGTGCGATCCGGCGTTGCGGTGCCGCCGGCGGGCTGATGGTGTCGGCCAGCCACAACCCGCCCCACGACAACGGCATCAAGGTGTTCGGCCCCAGCGGCGACAAGCTCGACCGGCAGCAGCAGGAGGTGATCGAAGCCGGCCTGCGCGGCCGTGCCACCGCCACGGCCAGCGCCTCCTCCGGTGTCTGCGGCGCCGTGCGGCAGCGGCCCGAGCTGCTGGCCGCCTACACCGACACCCTGCTGGCGAGCGTGGCGGGGCGCCGCCTGGACGGTTGCCCGATCGTGCTCGACCTCTGCTGGGGATCGGCCACCGCCTGCGGTGAAGCGGTGTTCCGCGCCCTCGGCGCCGATCTCACGGTGCTGCATGGCAACCCCGACGGCAGCCGCATCAACGTGGGCTGCGGCAGCACCCACCTGGAGCCGTTGCGGCAGGCGGTGCTGGCCCATGGCGCGGCGATGGGCTTCGCGTTCGATGGCGACGCCGACCGCATGCTGGCCGTGGACGGCCGCGGCCGGGTGGTGGACGGCGACCAGATCCTCTACCTCTGGGGCGGGGAGCTGCTGGCGGCCGGTGAGCTGCCCGGCAGCCGCCTGGTGGCCACGGTGATGTCCAACCTGGGCTTCGAGCGGGCCTGGCTGGCGCGTGGTGGTGTGCTCGATCGCACTCCCGTGGGCGATCAGCACGTGCATGCCGCCATGGCCGCCAGCGGCGCTGCCCTTGGCGGTGAGCAGTCGGGCCACATCCTCTCGGCCCATCACGGCATGAGCGGCGATGGCCTGCTCACGGCCTTGCAGGTGGCCACTCGCATCCACGCCGGTGCCGGCTCCCTGGCCGACTGGATGGACACCAGCTTCTCGCCCTATCCCCAGGTGCTGGTGAACGTGATCGTTCCCGACCGCCAGCGGCGTCAGCACTGGCAGGACAGCCTGCCCCTGCGCGAGGCGGTGGCGCAGGCGGAGGCGGCCATGGGCGGCGAAGGCCGGGTGCTGGTGCGGGCCAGCGGCACCGAACCGCTGCTGCGGGTGATGGTGGAAGCGGCTGAACCCGCCGCCGTTGATCACTGGTCGTCGCATCTGGCCGATCTGGCGGCCGCCGAGCTCAACGGGGTTTGATCAGAGGCCAGCCAGCTGATCGGCGGCAAGGCTGAGGGCACCGTCGCAGGCATCGCCGGCGGCCTCCACCAGCGTGGCGCCCGGCAGCTGGGTGGCCAGCGCCCGCCGGTAGGCCGCGGCGAAGGTCGGCAGGTGGCGCAGGGCGCCGCCCTGGCCGCACACCCGCGGCTGCCCCAGTTC
Source organism: Synechococcus sp. L2F (assembly GCF_024345695.1). NCBI lineage: Bacteria > Bacillati > Cyanobacteriota > Cyanophyceae > Synechococcales > Synechococcaceae > Synechococcus > Synechococcus sp. L2F. The sequence goes on from NZ_JAGQBP010000002.1 coordinate 842,646, forward strand.
CAGCGCCGCCGCCACACCATGCACCAGCGCGGCGAGGGCGTCGGCGGAGCGCTGCAGCACCGCCAGCGCGTCTGCATCGCCTGCCGCCGCCAGCGCCTCCACGCAGGGGGCCAGCCGTGCGAAGCCGGCGGCCCCGAACGCCGGCGCCACCACCATCGCCTTCACCCGCTGGGCCGTCACCAGCTCCTCACCAGAAGCGAGGGCCTGCCACAGCGCGGCGCGCAGACCAGTGTCCGGCCGCCGGCCATCGGCCATCTCCAGCGCCAGTGCCAGCGCGTCGCGGCCCAGATCGCAGGCGGAACCGCCCTGGTCGAGCAGCCAACCCCAGCCGCCGCAGCGGTGCTCGCGGCCGCGGCCGTCGCGGCCCAGCGCGATGCAGCCGGTGCCGCTGATCACCACGATGCCGGCGCCGGCGGGGCCGTCGGCGCTGAAGGCGCCTCGCAGGGCGGTGCGCTCATCGCCGGTGACCAGCACGCGCCCCGTCGGCAGCTGCAGGGCCGCCGCCGCCAGCGCGTGCCCTCGCAGCTGCACGCCGCTGCCGTGCTCGATGCCGCTGGCACCCACGCCTGCGGCGGCCAGCCGGGGGGCACCCGGCCCCGCCAGCGGCGCCCCGACCATCCCAGCCGCGCCCAGGGCCGCCTGCAGGCTGGTGCGCAGGGCGTCGCCGAAGCGCTCCTCGCCGCCGGCGGCCTCCAGATGGCTCACCCCCGGCCCCTGGCCCTCCGCCAGCACCCGCCAGCCGCCGCCGGGATCCACTGCCGCCAGGCGGCAGGTGGTGTGGGTCTGGCCGGCATCGAAGCCGGCCAGCAGGGCGGGCGGCTCGCCGCCATTGATGCGGAGGCCCTCAGCCATCCGCTCGGGCGGCGGCCGGCAGCGTTGACAGGGTGGCCAGGCAGAACCAACCGCTGAGCTGCACCTCCGGTCGGAAGAAAATCGTGTCGGTGACCCCCTGCACGGCCAGGCCGGCGATCACGGCCACTGCTGCCAGGGCCGGCAGGGCCTGGTGGCCGTTGGCGCGCACCTGGGTCAGCCCCAGCCGCACACTGGCCACCAGCAGCCCCAGCCCGGCCAGCAGGCCGGGGATGCCACCTTCCACCGCCAGTTCCAGCGGGATCGAGTAGGCGCTGAGCGCGTTGAATTTGGGTTGCTGGTACAGCGGATAGATCAGGTTGAAGGCGCTGTTTCCCGGCCCGATGCCCAGCCAGGGGCGGTCCTTGATCATCTCGATCGCCGCCATCCACACGTTGATGCGGAAATTGTTGGAGCTGTCCTCCCGGCCGGCGCCCAGGCTCATCACCCGCACCCGCAGCGGCTCCACCTTGGCGATCGCCACCGCCAGCACCAGCCCCGCCAGCACCATCAGCAGCAGTGGAAACACGCGCCGCCAGAACACCGGCCAGTGGCGGGTGAAGCGCAGCAGCAGCAGCACCGCCAGCACCCCGTAGGCGGCCACCAGGCCCAGCCAGCCGCCGCGGCTGTAGGTGAGCACCAGGGCCGCACTGCCGAGCACGGCGGTGGTGAGCGCAAACAGCCGTGCGCTCAGTCGCTGCCAGCGCAGCAGCGCCACCACGGCGATCGGCAGGATCGGCAGCAGGTAGCCGGCCAGCAGGTTGGGGTTGTCGAGCGTGCTGTAGATCCGCACCGTTCCCTGCGCCACCGAATTGGGATCCGACCAGCGGGCCAGGGCGGAGGAATCGGCGTAGAGCTGGCGGATGCCGATCACGCTCACCAGCAGGCTGCCGCCCAGCAGGCAGGCCGTGATGCGGTCCCACCAGGGCGGCGCCGTGGCCAGCAGCTGCCGCATCAGCGCGTACACCCCGAGATAGCTCAGCAGCTTGATCAGCCCGTTGGCCGCCGCTGCCGGCACCGGCGAAAAGCCCGTGGCCAGCACCGACACACCCAGCATCACCAGCAGCCAGCCGCTGATCGGCCCGATCCGCCCCGCCGGTGTGCATAGCGCCCACAGCAGCCACAGCAGCCCCGCCGCCGTGATCAGCAGGCTGAGGCCGGTGCGGGTCACCAGCGGCAGCCCGGCCATCAGCGCGCAGAGCACCAGGCCGGCCAGCAGCGGCAGGCGACGGCCCAGCGGTCCGGCTGCCCAGCCCGCCAGCAGGCCCTGCCAGCGCAGTAGCCAGGGAACGGAGCCGCTGGCGGGGCCCAGGGCGGTGGGGGAGGTGGAAGACATTCAGGCGCCGGGCGTGGGCGGATTATGGGTGCGGCAGGCGGCTTGCTCCAGCCCCCCCGGATCGGGTGCGGCCGCGCCGTTGCGCCGGTACAGCACCCGGTACACCGGCAGCCCCAGTGACAGCACGTGCTGCTCCCGCTCGGTGGCCACCGGCAGCGGGTTCGTGGGGCGGTACGGCCGCGGGTCTTCGGCGGGCCGCTCGAAGCACCCGCTCGCCTCGGTGACCTGCACCATCGGCACGATCACCGCCTCCACATCGCTCTGCAGCAGCAGCTCGCCGCCGGGGGGCAAGGCCGCCGCCAGGGCCGCCACCAGCGCCGGCTGCAGCACCCGCCGCTTCTGGTGCCGTTTCTTGAACCAGGGATCGGGGAACTGCAGCGTGACCCGCTGCAGGCGGCCCGGCGGCAGCTGCGCCAGCCAGTCCAGCAGGCTCACATTGGCGTTGCAGAACAGAAAGCGCAGGTTGTCGAGCTGCAGGCTGCGGCGGTCGTGCTCGGCGGCCTCCACCAGCACCCGGCGGATCTCCACCCCAAGAAAGTTGGTGCCCGGCTGCAGCGGCGCCATCGCCAGCAGGAAGCGGCCCCTGGCGCTGCCGATGTCGAGATGGAGCGGCAGCTGGGGCTGGGCGAACAGCTCCACCAGCGGCGGCAACGGCCGCGGCTGCTGGTGCACCCGGCTGAGCGGGTTGACGTGCTGACGCACCAAGGCTCAGCCCTCGGCTCGGGCCGCCGCGGGGGGCACGCCGTCGTCGTCGTGGTTGGGCACCAGGAAGCCCCAGCTGGCCGTGTAGCCGTGCAGGTGGGTGGTGCCAGCCACCGGGCCGATCTCGCCGTTGCAGAAGGCCCCGGCGATGGGCACCTGCGGGAACTGCTCGCGGCACACGCTCACATCGCCATCGGGCTGGCCGTAGAGGCCTTCGCCGCGGCCCAGGCAGGCGAACAGCAGCGCCACCAGGGGCGCGTCGTCGATACGGGCCTGGCGGCGCAGCAACTGCCGCAGTTCCTGGCGCGAGGCGGCCGCATCGCGGAGCTGGAACTGCACCTGCTGGCCCACCCGCAGTTTTTCCGCCACGGCCACGGCGCCGTTGCGCGGGTCGACGCCCAGCAGATTGCGCACCAGGAAGGCGGTGGGCTCCGCCTGGCTGCTGTCACCGGGAAGGCTGAAGTTGCTGCGCGCCACGCCCAGGAACAGCGAATGGCGCACCTGCTCCCGTTCCGCCGGCGTGAGCGACTGCAGGATCCCCTGCAGGCAGTTGACCGGGCTGTTGGTCTGCGCGCCGGAGCTGAGTTGCAGCACCACGTTGCGCTCCGCCTGCTCGATCTCGAACACCGGCCCGATCGGCCGGCAGCCCTGGGCTACCACCGGATCCAGCCTCCAGGCGCCGCCGATCAGACAGCCCACCGCGCCGGTGAGCACGCGGCCGTCAAACAGCAGCGAGCCGTGTTCGGCGCTGTGGTGGCCGGCGATGCCGCCCACCTTGGCGGCTGACGGGTAGGCGTAATCCAGGCCACTGATCAGATCGTTGATCTTCTGGCAGGTGGGATCCACGAACAGGAGCATGGAGCGGGCCCGCTCCGGGTCGGCGCCCACCCAGTTGATCCAGTCGAGGTTGTCGCCATCGAGATCGGGCAGGGAGGCCGGATCCAGCTCGAACAGCTGCAGATCGGCCCCCGGCAGCCGCAGCAGGGTGACGCTCAACGCCGGCTGCTGCTCCAGTTCCCGCGCCTGCCCGCTGGCATCGGTCCCGACCACTCCACCGCCGGCGCAGCCGATCCAGTGGCGTGCATTCAGGCGGCTGCGCAGCAGCGGCAGCAGGCGTGGCAGGTCACTGGCGTAGCTGGTGGAGCAGAACACCAGGGCCAGATCGTTGGCGCCACGGTTGCCGAGGGCCTTCGCCACTTCCTCGACAGCGGCTTCCAGGGACGGCTGACGGGACAGGGCCGTCTGGCACGAGGCCGGCGCTTCACCGCGTTTGAGCCAGGAGGGCAGGGAAAGCGCAGCCATGGACTGGACCCTACTGCCGGAGCACGACTACGGATAATGGCGCTTCCCGTACCGCCCCTGTGCCAGATCTGCTTTATCGGACCCTGGTCTGGCTGGATTACCGCCTGGCGGTGGTGTTCGCCCTCGGGCTTCCGTTCGTACTGCTGGTGTGGGCCGTCGCGCGGCGGGAAGGCGCTCTGGTGCGTCTGCTCTCCATTTACTGGAAGGTGGCCAGCTTGCTGGGCATCTCCGTGCTGCTGCTGATCGATGCCCGCCCGCTGGGTTACGTGCTGGCGTTGGTGGCCGAGGTGCTGGTGGTGGTGGCGGTGTGGTTCTGGGTGGATCTCAACGAGGAACTCGACGATCTGCCCCCCTGGCGGCCCCTGCCGCTCACCGTGCGGGCCTGGCGCTGGGCGCTCACCGTCTACGGCGTTACGGCAGCGATGCTGAGCGTCACGGCGCTCACCTGCCTGGTGGGTGGGGTGAACCGGCCGGTGTGCCAGGTGTGGCTGGAGGCGCCCCGGCAGCTGCATGCCGTGGCCGTGCGGGTGTTCGGCTTCGTGTTCGGCGGGCAGCTCACCCCAGGGCTCACGGCCTTCTTCGGCTACCTGGCGCTGGCCTTCTACGCGGTGGGGATGCTGCAGTGGCTGCTGGTGCGGCTGCCCCGCTTCGGCCGGGTGGCGGGCGGTTTCTGATGGGGCCGGGCCCGTCGTCACTGCTGCAGCGCCTTGAGCAGATCAGCCGCGAGCACCCCGACCGCGTCCTGCGCTTGCGCGGGCAGCTGCCCCTGGCGCTGGAGGCCGCTGCTGAGGTGGAGGCTGCTGCTGCTCAAACCTCTGCCTGGGAGCCCTTTGAACTGCTGATTTTTCGCGGTTTCTCGAGCAGCGTCACCCACCCCACCGCCTACGACCCCGACCAGAGCGCCTTACCGCCCGGTGCCGTGCTCGGCAGCGCCGAACTGCTGGCCGGCCCGCTCGATCCCAGCAACGAGCAGGTGCTGGTGGCGGCCTGTGCGTTGGACGGTTTCCTCGACCCGGCGGCCTGGGCGTGAGCCGAGCAGGCAGCCCGCCGCCGCACGGCGCTGCCGCAGGGCATCTGCCTCACGGGCCAGGGCTGCCCCGGCGGGGGTGAAGTAGCGGAAACGAGCCTGATCGGTATACAGCAGGGGCCAGCGGCTCTGCACCTGCCGCTCGGCCTCCTGCCGGCAGGCCCGCAGGGCACCGAAATCGATCGCCGGGGCCTCGGCTGTGCCAGCCCCGGCGGCCTTGGACGTCCCGGCCACTGGCGGCACCACTGCCGGCGCCTCAGCCGGCGCCTCAGCGGGCGCCTCCAGGTCGGGGCAGATCTCGCGGCGGGTGCGCGACAGCAAGGCCGTTTCCGCCGCCAGTGCCTGGCGCAGGACCTGCTCCAGCGCGGCCCGGAGCGCCTCGCAGTGGGCAGTGGGCCCAGCACCACCAGCGCCTGCTGCGCTGCCGGTGCCGCCGGCGATCACCAAGCCCAGACCCAGGCCTATACCCAGCCCCAGACCCAGGCCCCGCCCGCTCAAGGCAGGCGCACCGCGCCGCCGCTCACCACGATCCCGCCGGTGGGCGGAACCGTCACCCGCAGCTGGCTGGGCCGGCCCATGGCCTCGCCCTGGCGGATCTGCAGCGTGGTGGGCACGGGGACCAGGCCAGCGGCGCGCAGGTACCCGCCGAGCGCGGCAGCGGCCGAGCCGGTGGCCGGATCCTCCACCACCCCGCACACCGGAGCGGGGTTGCGGCTGTGGAACAGCTGGCGGTCCTGGCGCCACACCAGCTGCAGGGTGAGCAGGTCTTCGCGCAGCATCAGCGCCTTGAGGGGTTCGAAGGCGTAGTGGAGCTGGGCCAGGCGTTCGGCCGTGGCGGCGGCCAGCACCAGGTGCCAGGCGCCTGCGTAGGCCTTCACCGCTGGCAGGGCCGGGTCGAGCTCCGCCGCCTGCCAGCCCAGGGCCTCGAGTGCCCCGGCCACCAGGGCCTCAGAGGCCGGCGCCTGGCGGGGTTCCACCGAGGTGAGCGACGCCTGCAGCACGCCCTCCCGCTCCTCCACCTGCACCGGCACCGCCCCCACCGGGGTCTGAAACACGAAGCTCCGGCCTGCTCCGGTGTCCGCCAGCAGCACGGCGGCCGCGATCGTGGCGTGGCCGCAGAAGGGCACCTCCCCCACCGGGCTGAAGTAGCGCACCTGCCACTGGTCGCCGTGGTCTGGTGTGAGGAACGCGGTTTCCGAATACCCCACCGCCGTGGCGAGGCGTTGCATCGCCTCCACCTGCGGCAACGTCTCGCCCATCCAGACCCCGGCCGGATTGCCACCATCGGCGCGGTCGGTGAAGGCGGCCAGGCGGTGCAGCTGGGAGGGCAGGGTGGGGGAAAGGCTCAACGGATCGCGGCCCCCTCGCCAAGCGAAGCGCCGCCACCGGGGAAGGCATCGGCTGGCGGCAGGTTCAGCTCCGCGGCGGTTGCCGCCGCCCGCAGCCGCACGGTGTAACCCATGTTGGAACCGATGCCGGTGCCGCGGTAGGTGCCCGACACCGGTGCGGCCAGCTGGTGGTCGGGGGCGGCGGCGATCGCCACATGGCCGTCGGCTACGGCCAGACCGAGGCTCGGGTCGTAGGCACGCCAGCCTCCGCCGGGCAAGTACACCTCCGCCCAGGCATGCAGCTCCTGCTCGCTCACCTCCGGGGGGTGGTGCATCGAGTAGCCACTCACGAAGCGCGCCGCCAGCCCCTGGCTGCGGCAGGCCTCCACGAACAGCATCGCCGTGTCACGGCAGGCACCGCAGCGGCTGGTGAGGCAGTCGCTGGCGGGCAGCGGTTCACCGTCAGGCCGGCCCACGTGATGGAAGGTGAGGTGGATGGTGTCGGTGAGCTGGGTGAGGAAATCGAGGGTGTGGTGCTGGGCACCGGCGGCCAGCTCGGCCGCCCAGCTGCGCACCGGCTCCGCCACGGCTCCGCCGCAGCTGGGGGCCAGCGAGGCGGCTTCCCCCGGTTGATAGTGCGCCGGCAGGTGCTGAGCGCCGGCATCGGTGACGATCCAGGCGAACGGGTTGTCGCGCAGGGTCTCCACCACCGACTCCACCTCGATCACCAGCGACTGCCGCTTCTCCCCGAACCACAGCACCACGGCATCACTGCCGTCGGGTTCCACGATGCTCGCCTGGCCCAGGGGGGGCTCCACGATGCGCAGGCTGTGACGCAGCAGACGTTGGCTCGCGTCCTGCCGCGGTGTCAGCCGCAGCGTCATCGGCTCAAGGAAGACCGGATGGTCGTAGCTGTAATCGAGGCGATGGCGGATGTGAAACAGCATCAGTCGGGGGAGTTCGGCCTCGGCGCCGGCTGGTGCAAGGGGGTTTCACCATCGTGCCTCCCGTAGGTTGAGCCGCCGGATCGCTTGGCATTCGCTGACACATGCGTTTGGCTGTGCCGCGCACCAACGGCCTGCCAGCCGCCTCCTTAATGTCTCGTCATGAACAAGTCGCTTCCCCGATCCCTGGCCGGGCCTGAGCCGGCCGGTCCTGAAGCCGACCCCGACGGCGCCCTGTCCACGCGCATCGACGAGCCCTGGGCTTCAGGGCAGCGCAAGCGCTATCTGCGCAGCCTGGCGCCGATCGAACGAGCCGACAACACCTGAGCAGCCAGGCCCATTCCCCGCGCGCTGCCGGTGACCGGCACCACGGAACCGGGCACCACACACACGCCAACACAACAACTGGCGACGCCGCACACGCGACCACCCGGTCCAGCCCATCGCCGTGACGGTCGACACAACCGCCTGTGGTGCCACAAACCCTGACGGGTGCTCCGGCTTGGTGGCCTTAACGGAACCTCAACCCTGGGCCTCTACAACAGTTCTGCGCCTCCAAGAGCCCCCTGGCGATGGGACTGACGGAAGAAGAACAGGCGATCGTGATGGCCGCCCGGCGGTACGGAATGATCAACGAGCACCAGCGGGTGCACTATCTCTGCGGTAACCGATGCATCCTGTGGGCGCTGGGACTGGTCCCGCTCACCCTGGGCTTCTCGTTGATCCTGTGCCCGCTCGTTTGGGTGGCGCAGCACGATAGGACCGGTCGGTCAATTGATCGGCTGCGCCAGCAACTGGCTGCAACACCCTTCGCCCAGGGTTGATCGCTCAGGGCCGACGATCAGTCTTCGTCGGTGTCGTCGCCGCCGACCGGCACGAGGCGGATCTGCTTGCGGCCCAGCTTCAGTTCGAACTCATCGCCGGGTTTGAGATCGAGCAGACCGGTGTAGGCCTTGCCCACCAGCAGGTTGCCATTGCCTTGCACGGTGGCCACGAAGCTGAGTTTGCGGCCGCCCTTGCTGACCGGTGAGCCCGCGCCATTGCCGAGGCTCACGCCTTTGGCTTCCAGCAGAGCTTCGTAGAAGGCCGTGAAGTTGAGCCGCTCGGTGCCGTCCTTCTTGGTGCTGAGATAACCGCAGCTGCGGACGAGCTCAGACTTGGAGGCATCGCCAAGCTCCTTGACTTTGGCCAGCAAATCAGATCCAGTGAGCATGTTCGGATGCGCCTGAAGACGTCTTCAACATAGCAATCGAAGGGTATGCCTCTGCAAGTGGGTGGCCAATTCAAGCTGCGATCCAGCGGCAACATCGTATGACCGAGCCCGAAAATGGAGCGTCTTCGCTTAGCTGGTCCCTGGCGACACTGGGCATGATGGCTCTGGACGAGGGCTCAGTTCCCTGCTATAGACAGGATCCTGGGTGCCGCAGAGGATGTCCCAGAACGTGAAATAAAGACCGAAGTGAACGCTGTGCCTGCGGTGGTGGAGCGAATGATGCTGGGGGCCGATCACCCAGCGTCCCAGCCAGTGGTGCGGAAATGAACCGGGCAGGCGATCGAGGCCGAGGTGGTTCACCACCGCCCACACGCTCATGGTGGTGAGCACCGCCAGCAGGGTCACCACATGGAGGGGCACCACGAACACGATCGCCACGAGGAACACCGCCTGGACCGCCGCTTCGGCCGGATCGAAAGCGAAGGAGGTCCAGGGTGTAGGGCACGGCGATCGGTGATGACCCTGATGCCAGCGCGCGAACAGGGCAGGGTGATGGAACAACCGATGGGTGGCGAAAAAATAACCGTCCTGCAGGATCAGCACGGCGCCATAGCTGAACGCGGCATAGAGCAGGCCACGCATGCTGGTGCCGTCGTATAGCAGGGTGAAGCCATGGTTGTAGGCCGTCATCATCGCGGCGGTGGCCAGTGCGAAGATCGCCGCCGACATCATCGAGAGCCGGATGTCATGGCCGATCCAGCGGCGCGAGGGGCGGCGGCCGATCGCCGGAGGCTGCGACGAAGCCGCTGCGGCCATGATCGCCGTGGCGCCCGTCGGCTCCGATCGGTACAACAGCAGATGGGAGATTCCGGCCACGAGGAAGTAGCGCAGCACGATCACCGCGAAGAACACCACCACGTAGAAGCCGAACCCGTGGCTCTGCATGCCTGACCGCCATTCCCTTCACCGTATGGGCGCTGGCCGATTCCTCCAGGGTGGGTTTCCCCCTGGCACGCTCCCGGCTGTCCCCCCAACCCGCCAAGGTTCTGTTCGCAATGCCACACCGGCGGTGGTCGGCACAGGACGGCTGGCCCTCCTGGCCGTGGCTGGAAGCGCCGTGCTGGTCCTGACCGTCACCACCGTCACCACCGCCTTCCGGGAGCGGGCACACGACTCCGCCCTCGCGGACCGCGACCGGCTGCAGAACGCCGTCAAGCCTGGGAATCCCCTGCACCGGGTTCCGCCAGCTGCTGCGTGATCAGCTGCTAGCCCTCAGCCTTTCCAGCCCGCCAGCCGCGAGGCGGCCTGGGAGCGTGCCAGGGCGCGGGCGGCCGGCAGGGCCGGCTCCAGCCGCAGGGAGGTGAACGGTGGCAGGTACCGGCTACGCAGCCAGGCCCCCCAGCGGAACTCATGGAAGGGAATCAGGGGGGCCGCCTCGATCACCCCCTCCCGCTTCAGCTTCCACACCAGGCTGCGGTAGGGGTCGTCGTGCAGGTCCAGCAGGCTGCTGGGCAGCCGCTCCGGCGGCAAGGGGCCCTGGCCGCGGCCGTCGAACAGATACAGCCAGCCCAGCACCTGCAGCTCCCGCAGCACCGAGGGTCGGTCGCTGTGGTCGAGCTGACGCACCACGTAGCCATAGGCGGTGGCCCCGGGGTCCACATCCAGCAGGCCGCGCAGGCGGTGGTGCCGGTCCACCATCCAGAGGCCGCCAGCGGCGCTGCGCGCCAACGGCACCGGCTTCTTCCGCAGGTAGTTGCGCCGCTGCTTGTCGGGTTCGCCCCGGAAGTCGGCGCGCCGGTGCAGCACCTCCGCCATGCCGATGCACATCTGGGTGGGCTGCAGCTCCGCCACCGGCACTTCGATCAGTGCCTCGGCCTCGGGCGGCGGCGGCAGGGGCTCGAAGGGTTGCTGCAGCTGGGACATGAACGGGAGGGGTGTGTCCGGAGGAGGGTGCGGTCAGGCGCTGCCGGCGTGGCCGGTGGAGACAGCTTGGCCTGCGGGCGGGAGTTGCTCTCTACACGATTTGATCGGTTGTTTCGTTCATGAACAGCCCGTTCGCGCGGAGAATGTTCCATTCCTCTCTGATCTTGACAGGCTCTTAACCATTCCATTACACGCCTGGTCATCTGTCGCTGCTAACTATCAGTGGTCTTTCAATCGGCTGCTCCAATGACCTTCGCGAAGAAGGCCCTGGTTTTTGGTTCTCTTGCTGTTCTCGGCGTTGGTGCGGCGGCTACAGCACAGACCGCACTCAATGGAGCCGGCGCCACATTCCCGGCCCCGTTCTACCAACGAGCCTTCGCTGATCTCGCCGCTGGTGGTGGCACCAGGGTCAATTATCAGTCGGTTGGTTCCGGTGCTGGTGTGCGCCAATTCATCGCCGGCACTGTTGATTTCGGTGCCACCGATGAGCCGATCAGCGCCGCTGATGCTGCCAAGGTGAGCCGTGGCGTGGTGCAGTTCCCCACTGTGGGTGGCACGATCGCGATCGCCTTCAACCAGCCCGGTTGCAACCTCAAGCTCACCCAGAAGCAGGCCGCTGATGTGTTCTTGGGTGTGATCAACGATTGGAAGCAACTGGGTTGCAAGCCCGGCCGGATTTCCGTGGTTCACCGCTCCGACGGCTCCGGCACCACCTTCGCGTTCACCAACTCCCTGTCCTCCTTCTCGCCGGCCTGGAAGAGCCGCGTGGGTGAAGGCAAAGCCGTCAAGTGGCCCGTCGGTGTGGGCGGCAAGGGCAACGAAGGCGTGGCTGGCATCATCCAGAACACCCCCGGCTCGATCGGCTACCTCAACCAGGCGTTCGTGAAGGGCCGGATCCGCGCGGCTGCCGTCCAGAACAAGGCGGGCAAGTTCGTGCTCCCCAACCTCAAGAGTGGCGCCGCCGCCCTCAACAACATCAAGCTGAACTCCATGCTGGCGGGTGAAGAACCCAACCCGGCGGGCGCTGACAGCTACCCCATCGCCACCCTCACCTGGGTGCTGGCGTACCGCAAGGGCAATGGCGCCAAGGCCAGCTCGATCCGTGCGGCCATGACCCATCTGCTCAGCCCTGCCGCCCAGGGCAAGGCTGACGACCTCGGATATGTGCCCCTGCGCGGCGCCATCCTCAACAGCGCCCGCAAGGCCATCGCCAACATCGGCTCCTGATCCTCAGGCGCTGGTTATCGCCATACGGAAGGGCTATCTCGGTCGTTCCTGATCGCAAGGGGGGCTTCGCCCCCCCTTTCTTTTTAAGGGGCGTTGATCTTGGTCTTGAACTTGTCTTGACCCGCAGCCTCTTTGAACCATTGCACCCGATTGGGGGCGGCCCAGCCCTTGTGCCTTGCTCGCCGCCCGGCGCCTTAGCCGCTGCTTAACCGACTGCTTATCCGGCCTTTGCCTCGTTGTCGGTAGTCCTCCATACGCTCAATGGTGTCCCCGGGTGATGGCCATGGTTTCGACGCCTTTCCGCGATGCCGGCCGCAGCGGCGCCATTCGAGACATCCTCGAAACCAGCTATCGCAACCGCAACCTGCTGCACGTCACCGCCGGAAGCGGTGTGCCGTTGATCAAGAACAGCATCTGGCTGGTGGTGCGCGGCATGGTGAAACTTGAGGCCGTCACCATGCACGGCGATGCACTGCTGCTCGGCCTGGCCGGCCCCAACGAACCCTTCGGCGAGCCGCTCACCAATGTGCAGGCGTATGGCGCCTACACGATCTGCGATTCCGATCTGCTCTGCCTCTCTTGCGCTGAGATCGAGCAGTCCCCCCATCTCGCCATGGCGATGATGCAGGCCCTGGTGTCGCGCTACCGCCAGGCCGAAACCATGCTGTCGCTGCTGGGGCTGCGGCGCGTTGAAGAACGGGTGCGCGGCTTCCTGGAATTGCTGGCTCAGGATTATGGCCAGGCCTGCGACACCGGCCTGCGGCTGAACCTGCGGCTCACCCATCAGGAACTGGCCAGCGCCCTCTCCACCACCCGCGTCACCGTCACCCGCGTGCTGGGCGTGCTGCGTGAAGAGGGCTGGCTGCAGATCGATGGGCAGCGCCATCTGGTGATCAGCCATCTGCCCAAGCGCCGATGAGCCGGCAGGAGCCTGGCCTAGCTTCAGCCCAGGATGCCCCCTGGGCCGGAACCCCCATGCCACGGCTGCTGATCGTCGATGACGATGAAGGCATCAGAACCACCCTTCAAGAGGCACTCCGCCATGAAGGTTTCGATGTGGTGTGTGCCTCCAACGGCCGTCAGGCGATCAACCAGATCGATGCCCGCCAGCAGGCGTCGAGCGGTGGCTTTGATCTGGTGGTGCTGGATCTGATGCTGCCTGGTGTGGGCGGTCTGGATGTGTGCCGCCATCTGCGCCGCAGCGATGCCCACACACCGATCCTGATGGTGAGCGCCCGTGACACCGAAACCGATCGGGTGCTTGGCCTTGAGCTCGGCGCCGACGATTACCTGGTCAAGCCGTTCGGGCTGCGTGAACTCGTGGCCCGCTGCCGCGCCCTGCTACGCCGCTCCCAGGGCCCGTCCGAGCGCTTTCCGGTGCGCCCCGCCATCAGCCATGCGGGTCTCACCCTCTATCCCGATGAGTTCCGTGTCACCCGCGAGGGGGTGAATGTGAACCTTTCGCCGAAGGAATACCGCCTGCTGGAGTTCTTCATGCAGAACCCCGGCCGGGTCTGGAACCGCAACCAGCTGATTGATGAGGTCTGGGGCACCGACTACGTGGTGGACACCAAGACCGTGGACGTACACATCCGCTGGTTGCGGGAAAAGCTGGAGGCCAACCCCTCCGCTCCCGAACACATCCTCACAGTGCGAGGCTTCGGCTACCGCTTCGGTTGAGGGCTGTGTTCCCGTGAGGTCTCTGCTCACCCTGGCCTTCGGCGTGCTGATCGGCTGGGGCCTGGCCCGGGCGGCCGCCAGTTGGCGGCGCCGTTCGCTTCAGGCCCGTGCGCTGGCGGTACCCCCGCTCAGCCGCTCCCAGCTGCTCGCCTGGCTGAATGCGGCCCCGCACGGCTGGCTGGCCCTCGATCGGGCCAGCACCATCCAGGCGATCAACACCAAGGCTGAGTATCTGCTGCAGCTGCCCGCCGATTCGCTGTTGCGTGGCGAAGAGCTCAGCCAGCTGGTTCATTCACCCGAGCTGGAGGAGGCAGTCCAGCGCTCCCGCCGGCTGGAGCGGGCCCAGCGGGTGGAGTGGAGCCTCGGGGCCGAGCCGCTGGAAGCCACCCTCCTGCCCGGAGAGGACGGCTGGATGGCGGTGTGGCTCAGCAGCCGCCGCTCGCTCGAATCCCAGCTTGATCAACAGAGCCGCTGGGTGAGTGATGTGGCCCATGAGCTCAAGACGCCCCTCACGGCCCTGCTGCTGGTGGGCGACAGCCTGGCCGCCCAGGCCACCCGTTCCAACGTCGTGCTGATCGAGCGGCTGCAACGTGAGCTGGAGCGGTTGCGGGAGCTGGTGGGGGACCTGCTGGAGTTGTCGCGGCTGGAGAACAGCCTCCCCGGCGATGACGAGCGCTACCGCTGCCTCGACCTGCGCGACCTGCTGGCGGAGGCCTGGAGCAGCCTGCGCCCCCTGGCCGACCAGCGCGCCGTGAGCCTTGATCTGGCGGCCTGCCCAAGCGCGCCGCTGCGGGGGGATGGGAGCCGCCTGCACCGGGCTCTGCTCAACCTGCTCGATAACGCCCTGCGCTACACCCCCGACGGCACCGCGATTGACGTGGGAATCAGCGGCACGGGGCAGTGGTGGGAGCTCACGGTGCGCGATCGCGGCTGTGGGTTCAGCGTCACTGACCTCAAGCATCTGTTCGAGCGCTTCTACCGCGGTGATCCCTCCCGGGTGCGCAGCCGCCGCTCCGGCAGCGGCCTCGGCCTGGCGATCGTGCAGCAGATTGCCCTCACCCACGGCGGTCGGGTGGAGGCTCGCAACCATCCGGCCGGCGGTGCCCTGGTGGAGCTGGTGCTGCCGCGGGGCGAGTCGCCCCTTCCTTCGGTTTCCCCGTAAGGTGAGGGCTCACCATTGCCAGTAGGGCGTCGGATCAGGGGATGACACAAGCTCTGGCCCTCCCGCCTGAACAGCATGCCGCCTCCGCCAGCACGGCTCCTGTGCGGCAGTCGGTGCCGAAGATGTATCTCGACCCGCCGGAGCCGTGGAATCCCACGGTGGGTCTGTTTCTGGCGGGCTACGCCCTGGCCGGGCTCTGCATCTGGGGCTGGTTCGTGGGCAACTGGTCGTTGCCGGTGCTGCTGCTGCTCGGTTTCCTTGCGCTCCACCTGGAGGGCACGGTGATCCACGATGCCTGCCACAACGCCGCCCATCCCAACCGCTTCTGGAATGCGGTGATGGGTCACGGCGCGGCGCTGCTGCTGGGCTTCAGCTTTCCGGTGTTCACGCGGGTGCACCTTCAGCACCACGCCCATGTGAACGATCCCAAGCGCGACCCCGACCACATCGTGTCCACGTTCGGGCCGCTGTGGTTGATTGCGCCGCGCTTCTTCTATCACGAAGTGTTCTTCTTCCGCCATCGCCTCTGGCGGCGCTGGGAGTTGCTCGAGTGGGGTCTGGCCCGGGCCCTGTTCTTCACGATCGTGGCCGCTTCAATCCGCTTCAACTTCCTGCCGTTCGTGCTCAACGTCTGGTTCGCTTCGGCGCTGATGGTGGGTGTCACACTGGGCCTCTTCTTCGACTATCTGCCTCACCGCCCCTTCCTTTCGCGCAACCGCTGGCAGAACGCCCGGGTGTATCCCAGTCGCGTGATGAACTGGCTGATCATGGGCCAGAACTATCACCTGGTTCACCATCTCTGGCCCTCGATTCCCTGGTTCGAGTATCAGGACGCCTACCGCGCCACCCAGGATCTGCTCGAATCCAAAGGCTCACCGCAGCGGCTGGGGTTGTTTGAAACCCGCCACGACGGCATCAATTTCCTCTACGACATCTTCTGCGGCATCCGCAGCCACAAGCGCCGCCGCAGTCGCCTGCGACCGATCGCCGCGCTCTTCCCCAGCCCCCGTGCCCGCCGCCATGTGCTGGCGCTGCTGCACCGCACCGCCGTTTCCCCTGTGCCCCGCTCCACGGTGAGCTGAGCGAAAGAAGCTAGTCGGCCAGGATTTTCGGCACCCGGAAGAAATCGCCCTGGCGCTGCGGCGCCAACCCCAGCAGTTCCTCGCGCACGGGAGTGGGATCCACCCGGTCTTCGCGGGTCACGTTCACCACTTCAACTGCGCGGGTGGTGGCTGGCACGCCCTCGGTGTCCACCTGCTCGAGATGGGCGACGTAATCGAGGATGCGCTCCAGCTGGCTGGTGTAAGTGGCGATCCTCTCTTCAGGCAGCTCCAGGCGGGCCAGTTTGGCCACCTTGCGCACGTCGTCGCTGTCGATCCTGCTCATCGCACCGGAGCTCACATCTGAGGCCGAACCTAGCCTGAGCCCACCCGTTCAGTCGGCCGGTTCCCCGTCGTTGAGGAAGGCTTCGAGATCGGCGGTGAGCGCGCTGGCGGCCTGATCGAGGATGGCCGCGCCATGGGCGGCGGTGGCCAGGAAGGGATCGGAGCCCATGCGCCCATCGGGGTGGCGGCGGCGGAAATCCTCCGGCCCGTGGATCGGGCCCGCCGGCGCCGCTTCCGGCAAGGGGCGCTGCAGGGCGATCAGGCTGGGCTCCAGGTGCAGGGTGAGGGCGATTTCGCTGGGGGTGGCGTGGTGCCCTTCACGATCGCCATAGAGCTCCCGGGCCTGCCGCATCACCGGCCCCGCCATGAACCAGTTGGCCAGCCGGCAACGCAGCTCGGTGGCATGGGGCAGCCCGCGGGCGGCGGCGGTGCCGTAGGCCTGGGCGAAGGCGGCCCGCGCCGTGGCGATGTTGCCGCCATGCCCATTGATCACGAAGATGCGCTGGAAGCCATGCCGTGCCAGCGACAGCACCACGTCATGCAGGACGGCCAGCAGGGTGGCGGGTTGGAGGCTGATCGTGCCGGGGAAGGCCAGGTGGTGCTCCGCCATGCCGAAGGCCTGCGCGGGCGTCACCAGCACGCCGGTTCGGCGTCCCACCTCGAGCGCCACCGCTTCGGCGGTGAGGGCGTCGGTGCCGATGGCGCCGGTGGGCCCGTGCTGTTCGGTGGAGCCGAGCGGCACGATCACCCCCTTGCAGTGCTCCAGGTAGGCCTCCACCTCCGGCCAGCTGCGCAGCTGCAGCCGGATCGCCTCATGACTGGCCACCGGGCCCGGAACGGCGGGGCTGCCCGCCGTGGCCGGTGCAGGGGAGGACGTGGTGCTCACCGGCGAAAGGCGGCGCGGCCGCCGCATGAAAGTGTCCCGTGCATCATCTCTAGGATCGAAGCCAACCGGGCCTGACCCGGCCTCGTCCGGCGCTGGCCGGGAGGGTGATGTTGCACCGCAAGCTGGATCAGTTCTGCAGCGAGAAACGCCCGGTGTGGGTGTTCCTGCGGGATCAGCAGTGCTGGATCGAGCAGGCCACCGTGGTGGAGATCGTGGGCGATCTGGTCACCCTCCGCTACGACATGGCCGACGACGACGAGCGCCACAGCTGGGAGGAGAGCGTGCGGCTGGATTCAATTGGTTCCGTAAGAACCCGGCTGGCTTCTTTCAGCCGCAGCGGCAGTGCGGAGGATCTGGAAACCGCCGACGACTGCCCGGAATCGGAACGGCTGCACAGCCAGGGCTGAACGCGGCTGGGCGGGTTTGCCCAGGCACAACGCCCGCTGGCTCCACTTCAGTGGGCCGTGCCGTTGCCGTCGTAATCGTCGGTGTCGTAGAAGCCGCCGCGGGTGCCGAAGTAGAGCGTGGCCAGGACGAACAGCCCGCTGCCGGCCAGCAGCACGGTGCCGAGGTTGAAACTGGAGAGAGCGCTGGACAAGGGAAGGAGCCGATCGGACGAATGGCAGGGACTGTGACCACCCCCGCCGGCGCCAGTCTGGCGGGTGGCGACCCGGCGGGCGCAGCCGTGTGCGCGAGCGATCACCGGCTGCCCGCTGCGGCCGGCGCCGGCCTGCCGCTCAAGGCCTTCGCCCGTCCGGCCGAGCAGGTGGCCCCCGATCTGGTGGGCTGCCTGCTGGTGCGCGCCCTGCCCGGTGGCGGCCATGTCTGGGGGGTGGTGGTGGAAACCGAGGCCTATGGCCAGAGTGAACCCGCCTGCCATGGGCACCGCCGCCGTTCCCCCAGCAACGACACCCTCTTCGGCCCGCCGGGCCGCTTGTATGTGTATCTCACCTACGGCCTGCATCACTGCGTGAATGTGGTCACAGGACACGACGACTACGCCAGTGGGGTCCTGCTCAGGGCCGTGGCCCTGCCGGGCGAGGCCGAGCGGATCGCTGCCGGCCCCGCTCTGCTGGCGCGGCGTTTCGGCCTGAACCGCTGCCACGACCGCCAGCTGCTGGCACCGCCGCAGGGGGCCTGGATCGCGCCGCGCCCGGAGGCGCTCCAGCGCTGGTGGCAGGGCTGTGAGCAGGCGGGCGACGACCCGATGGTGTGCACCACCCGCATCGGCATTTCCCAGGCCCAGGAGTTGCCCTGGCGCTGGTATCTGCGCGCCAGTCGCAGCGTCAGCCGCCGCGCGCGGGGCGATCGCCCGCCCCGGCCGGCGGTGGCCTTCTGCCCCGCCGCGATGGCCACACCGGGTGGGCTGCCATGAGCCGCTGGAGCCACCGCCATGTGCTGGATCTCTCCGCCTTCTCCCTCGCCGACTTCGCCACCGTGCTGGAGCTGGCGCAGCGCTTCCGCTCCCTGCCCACCAGCGGCGCGCGGCGTTTGCCGGCCCTGCAGGGCCGTCTGGTCACCAGCCTGTTCTTCGAGCCCAGCACCCGCACCCGCAGCAGCTTCGAGCTGGCCGCCCGGCGGCTGTCGGCCGATGTGCAGAGTTTCTCACCGGCCTCCAGCTCGTTGAGCAAGGGCGAGAGCCTGCTCGATACCGCCCGCACCTACGTGGCCATGGGCGCCGACGTGCTGGTGGTGCGTCATGCCTGCGCTGCTGTACCCGCCGCCATGGCCCGCGCCCTCGACCGCAGCGGCGAGCGGGTGGCGGTGCTCAACGGCGGCGATGGTCTGCACAGCCATCCCAGCCAGGGCCTGCTGGATCTGCTCACCCTCGCCCGCTGGTTCGAGCCGACGGCGCCCACACCCGCTGCCCTGGCCGGCAAGCGCATCGTGATCGTGGGGGATGTGCTCCATTCCCGCGTGGCCCGCTCCAACCTGTGGGCGCTCACCGCCTGCGGCGCCGATGTGGTGCTCTGCGGTCCTGCCACGCTGCTGCCCGATGGCTTCGCGGCCTTCGTGCAGGCACCGCCGCCGGGCCAGGCGCACGATCCGGTGGAGCGGCGCGGCTCGATCCGCATTGCGCGTCAGCTGGAGGAGGCCCTGCCGGGCGCCGATGCGGTGATGACCCTGCGCCTGCAGCAGGAGCGCATGCACCAGCACCTGCTCACCAGTCTGGACACCTACCACCGCCACTACGGCATCAGCCACCGGCGGCTGGAGTTGTGCGGCAAGCCGGTGCCGGTGCTGCACCCGGGGCCGGTGAACCGTGGCGTGGAGCTGAGCGGTGCGCTGCTGGATGATCCCAGCCGCTGCCTGGTGGAAGAGCAGGTGCGCAACGGCATTCCGATCCGCATGGCGCTGTTGTATCTGCTGGCTGCCGCTGAACCCGACCCGTTCACAGCAGCTTGAAACCGTCCAGCAACAGCCCGTAGAGGAAGCCGGTACGGGCGGCATCGATCAGCTGCAGGGTGAGACGGTCGCCGCTCTGCTGCAGCAGGGCGCGGCGGGTGCGCACCGACAGCTCCATCAGCGCCACGCTGGCCAGGGCGGCGACCGGGTCGAGATAGGAGAGGGCGCCGATGAGCATGCCCACCGAGCCCCCCATGAAGAAGCCGCCCAGCAGCGTGATCACCTGCAGAGACAGCCGGCGCCAGGGATTGTGGGCCCAACCTTGCAGCCGTTCACCGGCCAGACCGATCTGGCGATGAAGCCTGGTCTGCTGCAGGCGGGTCACGGAAGAGGGTGGCAGGAGCAACGGCTGGCGATCCCCATCACCTGGCCCGGACAACTGCCGAACACTTTTTACACCATTTCTGGTGTGGGGGGTACCCCCAAACGCCATCCATAGGGGATTGAAATAAAAAGGCCCGGGCAGGGCCCGGGCCAGGGGGATGGGAACGGCCCCAGACAACCGATGGTTTCGCGTCCCGGCAAGATGCACCCTCGGCCGGTGCTGTCAAGGGACCGCCGGCCTCAGCCGTCGCCGTCCTTGTTCTTGCGGGCGCCCTTGCCCTCGAGCAGTTCGAGCAGTGCTTCCATCTGCGCCATCACGCCGCGCACCTCGCCGGCCTCGGGCAGCAGGCCGTCTTCCATGACGCCCTGGTGCATTTCGCGCAATTCCTGACGGATGTAGCGGAGATGGCTGACGACCTGTTCTCGCTTTGACTGCGACATGGAGGCGGGAGGCAGGATGCTGAGCTCCCTTTTACCCTATCGACCCCCCCTGACCCGCTGGCCAGGCAAGGGTTGAGCCGGAGAAGGTCCCCCAGCCGTGCCTGCCGCACCGTCGGTGGCACGGAAACCGGTGTGCTCAGCGGCGCGCGAAGCGGGCTCGTGCTTCGTCGTAGAAGGTGAGATCGATCGTGCTGAGCTGCGCCTCCTGCGCCAGCGCTTCGATCCGTCGCCGCGCGGCGGGGCGCACGAAGAAGGGCACTTCCTTGAGCTTCTGCTCGGCGTCGCTGGTCCAGTCCATGGTTCAGGTCAGTCGTTGGAGGATGTGGGGAGGCCTTGCGGCCCATCGCATCGGCAGGGGAGGCCTGGCGTCAGGTTGCATAGGCAACAGGCCGGAGACAGCCGTTTTGCAAGAGTGGGCGGATCGGATGCCCCCTGCGTGCAGTTTCACGGAAGCCTCAACGAGCTCAAGTCCATCGTCACCAGCCTCGACCATCCCGGTCACTGGGAGCACAAGGGGGCGTACGAGATGTTCGTCTTCGACGAAAAGCAGACCAACCTCCGCCTCAACTGGTGGCCCGACAGCGGTGCCATCACGCTTGTGGGCGACCCCGCCGACCGTGACAGCTATCAGGCCGCCCTCGCCGGCTTGCTCGATGCCAGCACCAGTTCAACGGCTTCAGCACACGAGAGTTGAAGCGCTGCCCTTGAGAGAGTTGAAGAGCTTTCCCCCGCGGGAGTTGAGCTCCTCGGGTGCGTGAGACTTGAAGGGTTTTCCCACGTGAGACCTGAAGGCTTCCCGAACGTGAGGCTTGAACGGCTCCCGTTCGTGAGAAGCAGAGGATGATCTCTGGCCGGTGCTTGGCGCCCCGCGCTGAACATCCCTGAGGAGCGAGATCTCTTCTTCAGTGCAGGAGTTGCTCAGTCCGTGAGCCGCCCTCCACCGGTGGAGACGGTGGAAGAGTGCAGGTGGCCGCCTGCCGTGGATTCTTCGCCTTTTGGATGAATCTGTGAATCCATGGGCCCGACCACTCTGATGGGGTGATGTCTGCAGATGGTGCGCGGCTGATTCACGGCATGGTTCGCGCAGCTCCATGCGCATGGTTTGTGCTCCATGCGCATGGGTCGCTGCTCAATGCGTTGGATTGTTGTCATTCTTTGTTGCATCTTTTTCACCCGGGTAAGCTGTACAGAGTTCACGGAACGCAATATCAGTCTTTGGATGCCCGGCACGGCTGGCGCCCTTCGCCATGCTGGCGGCCTCCGCCATCGCCCTTCCACTTCCGGCTTTGGCAGTCCCCTATGTGTACGCAGATGCCATCCTGGGCGTCAAGTCAGTTGAAGGCTGTGTTCAACGGGCCACCATGCTCGCCAACAAGCATGGGTTTACATCCGAGCATGAAGTGGTAGACAAATCCGATTTCTACGCCGCTCACGCAGACTTGCCGATGACCCTGAATGTCTCTTGCAGCAGCAAGATCGGCACGATCGTGGTCGTCGTGGCTGGAATGAACAACCAGGAAACCTTCGCTGCCTTTCAGAAGATCTACGCCGACTTCTAGAGCGTCGGTCGCTCAGGCAGAAGCCAGCGCCTGATCCCATCTCGGCCTTTCCGCGCGCAGCCTTTCCGTGCCCAGCCTTTCCGCTCTTGGCTGAGCTGCTCCCGTTGGTCGATTCGCTTCCGTCAGCCAGGCGTGCCTGCCTCGGGCGCTGTGATCCTGCTTGTCCCACCGCCAGCTCACAGAGCCAATGAATCGAACCGTCCGGTCACCAACGGCTCATCACCTCATGGCTTAGGGGTGCCGGCTCTCCGCTTTGCATTCGCCGGCATGGCCTGGCTCCCATCGATGGCGGCCTCAGTGGCTTCCTGGCTCTGGCAGAACGGGAGGAGAGGGCTGACGGGCTGCTGCAGCAAAGCTGTCTTTCGTCTACGCCTATCTCCGCAGAGGGCGGAGGCCCTTTGAACGGAGTGCCTGAAAGTCTGAGAAGCCGATGGAGAATAGGGGACTCGAACCCCTGACCTCTGCGGTGCGATCGCAGCGCTCTACCAGCTGAGCTAATTCCCCGTGGCGAAAAGCTATCACTGCCGCCTGGGTGTCTGCCGGGGCGGCTGGGCGTTCGCTGGCAGGGCCGTTGAGGCAGCGAGCAGCCGCCAGGCCGTTGATGCGATGGAATGAAACCGGACATCTGTCTCCATTGCCTTGGCCGACCCCATCGCTCCGTCCACGTCCGAGGCCGCCGGCCAGCCGCAGGGAAGCGCTGGCCCAGCGATCACCCCCGAGCGGCTTGAGGCCTTTGATGAAGCCGCGATCGCCGAGCTGGCCCGCCGCCTCGATGAAGACGATTACCCCACCCCCTTCGCTGGCCTGCAGGACTGGCACCTGATGCGGGCGCTGGCGATTCACCGCCCGGAGCTGGCCCGCCCCTACGTCCATCTGGTGGATCAGGAACCGTTCGATGAGGAATGAGGGCGACAGTCGTCCTGATCCCCTGGCGGGGTGCCGGATCCTGGTGGGCATCAGTGGCAGCATCGCCGCCGTCAAGCTGCCGGGCCTGGTGAGTGCCCTCGCCAAGCGGGGCGCCGAGACGCGCTGCGTGCTCACCCCCAGTGCCACCCGGCTGGTGAGCCCGGTGGCGCTGGCCAGCCTCAGCCGCCGCAGTTGCCTGCTGGAGGCCGACCAATGGAGCCACCAGGCGGCGCGGCCGCTGCACATCGAACTGGCCGAATGGGCCGATCTGGTGGTGGTGGCACCGTTGAGTGCCAGCAGCCTGGCCCGGTGGGTGCATGGCCTTGGTGACACCCTGCTGGCGAGCACCTTGCTGGCCGCCGAGGCGCCGGTGCTCGCCGCCGCCGCCATGAACACCGCCATGTGGAGCAACCCTGGGGTGCGCCGCAACTGGCACGACCTCCAGAGCTTTGCCGGGGTGCTGCCGCTGGGCCCTGAGCCCGGGTTGCTCGCCTGCGACCGGCAGGGCGATGGACGGATGGCCGAACCGGCCCTGCTGGAACTGGCGCTCGAATCCCTGCGCCTGCATGGCGCCAGCCGTGACTGGCGCGGCCGTCGGCTGTTGGTGAGCGCCGGTCCCACCCGCGAATTCCTCGATCCGGCCCGCTGCCTCACCAACCCCAGCACGGGGCGGATGGGGGTGCTGCTGGCTCAGGCCGCCCGCCTGCGGGGGGCGCAGGTGGATCTGGTGCATGGTCCGCTCAGCGTGGAGGCCGCCTGGCTGGAGGGGCTGCAGCTTCACCCGGTGGTCACCGCCGCTGAGCTGCAGCAGCGGCTGCTCGCCCTCCAGCCCGAAGCCGATGCGATCGCCATGGCGGCGGCGGTGGCCGACCACCGCAGGGCAGCGCCCTTGCCCACCAAGCTGGGCAAGGAGGAGCTGGCGCTGTCCCTGCAGGCGGGCTGGCAGGAGGTGCCCGACCTGCTGCAGCAACTGGTGAGCCAGCGCCGGCCCGGCCAGCGGATCCTCGGTTTCGCGGCCCATTCCGGCGATGTGCTGCCCCAGGCCCGGGCCAAGTTCCGGCGCAAGGGCTGTGATCTGCTGTTCGCCAATCCGATTGATCAGCCCGGTGCCGGATTCGCCGCCGCCACCAACCAGGGCTGGCTGCTGGGGCCGGGCTCCGACGAGCGCCCGCTGGCTTCGATGGGGAAACTGGCCGTGGCCCACCAGCTGCTGGATGCGCTCGGCGCCTTGCTCCCGCCGGCCTCCGAGCCTGCCCCACCGGCACCGGCCAGGCTGCTGTGAGTCATGTTGTTGAGAGGCGCAACTGCGCTGCAGGAGCCCGGGTTTCTCCTCTGTAGGATCGCCGCGACGCACGCCTTAACAAGGTTTCACCCTGCCCGCGCGGCTTCTCCCCATGCGTTTCCGACCCCTGCTCGCACTCGTGCTGGCGCTCTGCCTCACCATGGTCACCGCCTGCGGCGGCGGTGCCAAAGCTGTTGATCGCACCAACGTCACCTACGAAGACATCGTCAACACGGGCAAGGCCAACGACTGCCCCACCCTTCCCGATTCTGCGCGCGGCACGATTCCCCTCGATTCCGGCGCCCGCTATCAGCTTCGCGACATCTGCCTCCACCCCAGCGAGGTGTTCGTCAAGGGTGAACCCGCCAACAAGCGGCAGGAAGCCCAGTTCGTGGCCGGCAAGATCCTCACCCGCTACACCTCCAGCCTCGATCAGGTGTATGGCGACCTGAAGGTCTCCGGTGACTCCCTCACCTTCAAGGAGCTCGGCGGCATCGACTTCCAGCCGATCACCGTGCTGATGCCCGGTGGTGAGGAAGTGCCCTTCACCTTCTCCAGCAAGGAGCTGCTGGCCACCTCCAACGGAGCCGCGATCAGCACCAGCACCGATTTCGAAGGCACCTACCGCACCCCCAGCTACCGCACCAGCAACTTCCTGGATCCCAAGGGCCGTGGACTCACCACCGGCTACAGCAGCGCTATGGGCCTGGTGCCGGCCGGTGACGACGAAGCCCTGGCCAAGGAGAACACCAAGCAGTACATCGATGGTCGCGGCTCCATGAGCCTCTCGATCACCAAGGTCGACAGCGCCACCGGTGAATTCGCCGGGGTGTTCACGGCGATCCAGCCCTCCGACACCGACATGGGCGGCAAGCAGGCTGTCGACGTGAAGGTCACCGGCCAGCTGTTCGGACGCCTCGAAGAGGCCTGAGCCAGGCCCGGGCCTTCCGCATTTCGCCAAGCCCTTCCGGAGCAGTCTCCGGAAGGGCTCTTTCGTCCCTTCCCATCGGCGCGGGCGTTCCGGACGCCCCACCGCTGAGCCCATCGGGCCGGGCTCCCCTGTTCACCACCCAGGCAAGGGTGCTCTGAAAGAATCTCTCCATTCCCTGATGTCGCTGCCCGTGACCTCAACCACTTCCGCTGACGGCCAACCCATGGTTCATGGGATCGCGCCCCACGGCGGCACGCTCGTTGATCTGCGCGTGCCGCCCGAGCAGGTGGCGGCGGTGAAGGCCGGTGTGGATCGGGTGCTGGAGTGCTCCGATCGCAACGCCTGCGACGTGGAACTGCTGATGGTGGGAGGCTTCTCGCCCCTGCGCGGCTTTATGCACGAAGAGGATTACCACGCTGTGGTGAGCGGGCACCGCACCACCTCGGGCCTGCTGTTCGGCCTGCCGGTGGTGATGGACACCGACGATGACACCATCGCCCCGGGCGATCGCCTGCTGCTCACCTACCGCGGTCAGGACCTGGCGGTGCTCACGGTCGAGAGCCGCTGGGAGCCCGACAAGGTGCGTGAGGCGGCCGGTTGCTACGGCACCACTTCGATCGAGCACCCGGCGGTGCGCATGATCTGGGGCGAGCGCGGGCGCTTCTACCTCGGCGGCATGCTGCAGGGCCTGGAGCTGCCCCGCCGGGTCTTTCCCTGCCAGACGCCGGCCGAAGTGCGCAGCCAGTTGCCCGCCAGCGAAGACGTGGTGGCCTTTCAGTGCCGAAACCCGATCCACCGGGCCCACTATGAGCTGTTCACCCGTGCCTTGCACGCCGCCAACGTGAGCGCCAATGCCGTGGTGCTGGTGCATCCCACGTGCGGCCCCACCCAGGAAGACGACATCGCCGGCGAGGTGCGCTTTCAGTCGTATGAGCGGCTGGCCGCCGAGGTGGACAACCCCCGCATCCGCTGGGCCTATCTGCCCTACGCCATGCACATGGCCGGCCCGCGTGAGGCCCTGCAGCACATGATCATCCGCAAGAACTACGGCTGCAGCCACTTCATCATCGGCCGCGACATGGCCGGCTGCAAATCGTCCCTCACGGGCGACGACTTCTACGGCCCCTACCAGGCGCAGGATTTCGCCCGCGACCAGGCCACCGAGCTGGGCATGGAAACGGTGCCGTCGCTCAACCTCGTGTACACCGAGGAGGAGGGCTACGTGACCGCCGAGCACGCCGAGGCCCGCGGGCTGCATGTGAAGAAACTCAGCGGCACCCAGTTCCGTCAGATGCTGCGCAGCGGCGAGGAGATCCCGGAATGGTTTGCCTTCCGTAGCGTGGTGGAGGTCCTGCGCGCCGTCTGAAGGCCTGCCGCCCCATTAACATTCCTTTACTTCCATCTCATCAGGAGCACACAGGGTGAAAAAGCGCTGGCGCAATGCGGGGCTCTATGTGCTCCTTGCCGTCGTGGTGATCGCCGTGGGAACGGCCTTCCTCGACCGGCCCAACCCGGCCAACGCCCCCCGCACCCTCCGCTACAGCGACTTCGTTGAAGCGGTGCAAGGCAAGCAGGTGTCGCGTGTGCTCATCTCCCCCGACCGGGGCACTGCACAGATCGTCGAAAACGATGGCGGCCGCGCGGTGGTCAACC
This sequence comes from Synechococcus sp. L2F, assembly GCF_024345695.1. Taxonomy (NCBI): domain Bacteria; kingdom Bacillati; phylum Cyanobacteriota; class Cyanophyceae; order Synechococcales; family Synechococcaceae; genus Synechococcus; species Synechococcus sp. L2F. The sequence continues at coordinate 869,112 of NZ_JAGQBP010000002.1, forward strand.
TCGCCCCTGACAAGGACCTCCTGAAGCTGCTGACCGACAACAACGTCGACATCGCCGTGCAGCCCAGCCGCGAACCGGCGGCCTGGCAACAGGCGATCGGCAGCCTGCTGTTCCCCCTGCTCCTGCTCGGCGGCCTCTTCTTCCTGCTGCGTCGCGCCCAGGGCGGCGGTGGCAACCCGGCCATGAGCTTCGGTAAGAGCAAGGCCCGGGTGCAGATGGAACCGCAGACCCAGGTCACCTTCGGTGATGTGGCCGGCATCGAGGGCGCCAAGCTCGAGCTCACCGAGGTGGTCGACTTCCTCAAGAACCCCGATCGCTTCACGGCCGTCGGCGCCAAGATCCCCAAAGGCGTGCTGCTGGTGGGCCCTCCCGGCACCGGCAAGACCCTGCTCGCCAAGGCGGTGGCCGGTGAGGCCGGCGTGCCCTTCTTCTCGATCTCCGGTTCGGAGTTCGTGGAGATGTTCGTGGGCGTGGGCGCCAGCCGCGTGCGCGACCTGTTTGAGCAGGCCAAGAAGAATGCCCCCTGCATCGTGTTCATCGATGAGATCGACGCGGTGGGCCGTCAGCGCGGCGCCGGTCTCGGCGGTGGCAACGACGAGCGCGAGCAGACCCTCAACCAGTTGCTCACCGAAATGGACGGCTTCGAGGGCAACACCGGCATCATCATCGTGGCGGCCACCAACCGCCCCGATGTGCTCGATTCAGCGCTGATGCGGCCGGGTCGCTTCGATCGCCAGGTGGTGGTCGATCGCCCCGACTACGCGGGCCGGCTGCAGATCCTCGGCGTCCACGCCCGCGGCAAGACCCTCGCCAAGGACGTCGACCTCGACCGCGTCGCCCGCCGCACCCCCGGTTTCACCGGCGCCGACCTGGCCAACCTGCTCAACGAAGCGGCGATCCTGGCGGCCCGCCGTCAGCTCACCGAAGTGTCGATGGATGAGGTCAACGACGCGATCGAGCGCGTGATGGCCGGCCCCGAGAAGAAAGACCGGGTGATGAGCGAGAAGCGCAAGCGCCTCGTGGCGTATCACGAAGCGGGCCATGCCCTCGTGGGCGCCCTGATGCCCGACTACGACCCGGTGCAGAAGATCAGCATCATTCCCCGCGGCCAGGCCGGCGGCCTCACCTTCTTCACCCCCAGTGAAGAGCGGATGGAATCGGGTCTCTATTCCCGCGCCTATCTGCAGAACCAGATGGCTGTCGCCCTGGGCGGTCGTGTCGCTGAAGAGATCGTCTACGGCGAAGACGAAGTCACCACCGGTGCCTCCAACGACCTGCAGCAGGTGGCCCGTGTCGCCCGCCAGATGGTCACCCGCTTCGGCATGTCCGATCGGCTGGGTCCTGTGGCCCTCGGTCGCTCCCAGGGCGGCATGTTCCTCGGCCGTGACATCGCCGCCGAGCGCGACTTCTCCGAAGACACCGCCGCCGCCATCGATGAGGAGGTGGGGCAACTGGTGGAAGAGGCCTACCGCCGTGCCAAGGGCGTGCTCACCGACAACCGTTCGGTGCTCGATGAACTCGCCGACATCCTGGTGGAAAAGGAAACCGTGGATGCCGAGGAGCTGCAGGAGCTGCTGATCCGCAGCGATGTGCGGGTCGCCGAGTACGTCTGAGCCTGCCAGTGCCCTGCAGCTCCTCTCTGGGGCTGCGGATTGGGGGCCCGCCACTGGCGGGCTGATCTCTTCCTTGCGGGAGCAGCCCCTGCTCACCGTGGTGCGCTGTGCTGAGGCCGCCGCACTCCACTGGCAAGTGCAGCAGCTGGCCTCAGCGGGTGTACGGCATGTGGAGGTGGCCTGGTCGCCCCAGTCCGGCTGGGTGGAGCAGTGCCAGGCGTTGCAACGCCAGTTTCCCGGCCTGTTGTTGGGAGCAGCATCGATCACCACGGCCGCTGCCCTCGCCGATGTGCGTGCGGCTGGTCTGTCCTATGCGATGTCGCCGCTGCTGTGCCCCGAGCTGCTGGCCGAGGCGGCACGGCTCGATCTGCTCCTCGTGCCAGGGGTGATGTCCCCCACGGAGGTGAACCTTGCCCGGCGCCTGGGCTGCGGCCTGGTCAAGTTGTTTCCGGCGGCGGCGCTCGGCCCGGGCTATTGGCGCCTGCTGGCCGGTCCCCTGGCTCCGCTGCCCTTCTGCATCGCCGCCGGCGGCCTGCGCCCCGCCGATGTGCCCGTCTGGTTGGCGGCGGGGGTGCAGGCGGTCACCCTGGGCTCCGCCCTCTTCACTGCCGGCCCCGAGGCTGCCCTGGACCCTCAGCTGGCGCTGCTGCTGCAGGCCCTCAAGCTGGCTTCAGCAGCCGCCTCAGCCAAGAACGCAGATGATCCGGACAGTCCTGCAAACACCGGGCCATGGCTGCCCTTCTCTCAGGCCTGAGCCAACCTTGTGTGCGTGGCAGCCTCAGCGGAAAGCTGTGCCCATCACGAGCTGCGGGAGCCTGCCTGCTTCCCAGCGGGCGGCCGCCCTCCTGCCGCCGGCCCCGGCATCAGCGTGATCACCAGAGACTGCATTGCCCCTGTTGACGCAGCAGGTGATCGGCCAGCACCAGGGCCACCATTGCTTCCACCATCGGCACCGCGCGCGGCAGGACGCAGGGATCGTGGCGTCCTTTGGCTGCGAGCGTGGTGGCCTCCCCGGCCAGCGTGACCGTCTGCTGGGCCTTGCGGATCGTGGCGGTGGGCTTGAAGCCCACCCGCAGGCAGATCTCCTCGCCGTTGCTGATGCCGCCCTGGATGCCACCGGAATTGTTGGTGGCGGTGTGCAGGCTGCCATCCGCGGTGGGCAGGAAGGCATCGTTGTGCTCACTGCCTCGCAGCAGGGTTCCGGCGAAGCCGGAGCCGATCTCAAAGCCCTTGGTGGCTGGCAGTGACATCACCGCCTTGGCCAGATCCGCCTCCAGCTTGTCGAACACCGGCATGCCCAGCCCTGGCGGCGGCCGCCGCACCACGCACTCGATCACCCCACCGCAGGAATCGCCCTCGCGGCCGATCGTCTCGATCCGTTCGATCATTCGCTCCGCCGTTTCAGGGTCGGGGCAGCGCACGATGTTGGCCTCCACAGCCGCCAGGGTGACCAGCGCTGGATCGATCTGCGCCTCGATCGTGTGGATGCGCCGCACCCAGGCCATCACCTCGGTGCCGTGGGCGCGGGCCAGCAACTGCTTGGCGATCGCACCGGCGGCCACCCGGCCGATCGTTTCCCGCGCCGAGGCGCGGCCACCGCCGCTGCGGGCCTGGATCCCGTACTTGGCCTGGTATGTGGCATCAGCGTGGGAGGGGCGAAAGGCCACCTCCATGTCCTTGTAGTCGCCGGGACGCTGGTCCTGATTGCGCACCACCATGGCGATCGGGGTGCCGAGGGTGACCCCATCGAGCAGCCCGCTGAGCACCTCCACCTGATCGGCTTCCTTGCGCGGGGTGGTGATGCGGCTCTGCCCCGGTCTGCGCCGGTCGAGCTCGGCCTGAATCGCTGCCAGATCCAGCGGCAGCCGCGGCGGGCAGCCATCCACGATCACCCCCACGCCGCCGCCGTGCGATTCGCCGAAGGTGCTGATACGAAAGAGCTGGCCGAAGCTGCTGCCCATGGCGCCATTGCACTGGCTGGAGCCTACTGATTCGAGCTGCTGCGCCTCAGCTATCACCTCACTGCTGTCTCAGGCCGGCGCTGCTTGCTTGGTGCTGCTCCCCTCGCTCCTCATCCCCGCCCCGATGGCCCGCGAAGTGAGGTCTGCGCCACACAACGCCCGAGACCTGCGGGGCTGCTGGCGGTTGGATCGATGCCCTGCAACCTGCATGCACTCAAGATCGGTGAAGGGTCATTGTTCTCAGCGCCAAGGCAGTGAATGCTCCGTCATTTGGATGGAGAAGGTCGCAGGCGAAAGGGGAAGCTTTCGGCCCATTCTTGGGCATTCCACTCCGCTATTGCACGCAAGAGAGTGGATTTTCCGTTGGATCAAAATGGACATCTCGAGTGCTGTGGAACACATCAACTCTGAAGCGAAGGCCACCAAGATGGTGGCGAGATGATCCATTGAGGTGATGCCCCCTTTGTCCTACTGCGGCGGTCATCCAGTCGAGCTATTTAGGTCGGCTCGAAGAACAAGCCGTTCGATGGTGAGGATCAATGGCCTGGCCTTGGTCGCCTCAGTGTTGTTGGTCTGGCTGCTGCCACCGGTCGCTGCAAGGGCCGATGGCTCCCAAGCCACGCCAGGCGATGTGCTGTACCAGCCAAGCGTGGGTCAGGAAGGGAAGGACGTGATCTGGGTGCCAACGCCGGATGCCCTGATGCAGGCCATGTTGGACATCGCGAACATCCAGGACGGTGACATTCTTTACGACCTTGGCTCAGGCGACGGCAAGATTGTAATCGGCGCGGCTCAACGCTATGGGATTAAAGCTGTTGGCATTGAGTACAACCCAGATCTGGTTGCGCTTGCCAAACGTCATGCCGCTCGGGCCGCAGTGAACGACAAGGTGACGTTCATCAGGGGAGACATCTTCAAAGAGGATTTCAGCGAAGCCACGGTGCTCACGCTTTATCTCCTGCCACAACTCAACGTGAAGCTGAAGCCCACCATCCTGGCGATGCGTCCGGGCACCCGGGTTGTATCCAATTCCTTCGATATGGGCACCTGGCCGGCTGATGCCACCATTGAGCTGGAAGGGGGCAGAGGCTTTTTCTGGGTGGTTCCGGCCTCGGTGCAGGGCCGTTGGCAGCTGGGCGCTCAGGGTGCGAAGCCGGCAGCGGAGCTTGACATCCAGCAGTCCTTCCAGATGCTGGGCGGCCGCCTGCTGCTCAATGGTGAGAGCCTCAGCATTCTCTCCGGACGGATGCGGGGCGAAGCGATCAGCTTCACCTACGGCACCAGATCAGCCAATGGTGACCAACCCCGCGGCACGTTCAAGGGAACGGTCCGGGCTGGAATCCTTGCCGGAACCCTCAGTGATCAGGGGGTGGACGTGCAGCTGTCAGGTGGCCGGATCAGCCAAGCGCTGCGGAGTCGGCCATGAGCCAGTTGAGCGGGCAGCCAGAGCGCTTGATGCCATCCACACCAGCCCAGACCAATCCAGCCAGGGTGGTCCACCAATGGGAAGCTGTTTGCCTGATCGTTGGCCTGGTGATCGGAGCAGGGATCTTCAAGACCCCCAGCCTGGTGGCGCAGTTCACCCAGGATCCCGGCTGGTTGATCACTGCCTGGGTTGTGGGGGCTGTGGTGAGCTTCACCGGCGCCCTTTGTTATGCCGAACTCAGTTCCGCTTACCCCCACATCGGCGGTGAATATCACTTCCTCACCCTGGCTTATGGCCGCAGGTTGTCGTTCCTGTATGCCTGGACCAAGGCCACGGTGATCAATCCTGGCTCGATTGCTCTGCTTGCTTTTGTGTTCAGCGACGCCTTCAGCCGTCTGCTCCCCCTGGGCCTCCGATCTGAAGGGATGGGGGCGCTGGTTGTCGTACTCGTGCTCACGGCATCGAATCTGCTGGGGCTGCGCGTGGCCACCGGCATCCAGAAACCACTGGTGCTGGTGATCCTGGTTGGTTTGCTGATCATCAGCATTGCCGGTTTTGCCAGCAATGGTCACCTCGCGTCTATCTCCACCGCGGCCTTTCAGAGCAGTCCCCGTCCGGCCAGCCTGGGCACAGCCCTGGTCTTCGTTCTGCTCACCTTCGGTGGTTGGAATGAGGCCGCCACCATCTCTTCAGAGGTGAGAGGTGGGCCTCGCGCGGTCACGAACGTGCTGGTGCTGAGCCTGGTGTTGATCACCGCGATCTATCTGGTGTTCAACCTGTCGTTGCTTTCCGCGCTGGGGATCTCCGGGCTTGCCCAAAGCTCTGCTGCCGCCGTGGATGTTCTGGGCCAGTCCCTTGGCCGCTGGGCAGAGCTGGCTGTGATCCTGCTGATCGGGGCGGCCGCCCTCACCAGCATCAACGCAACGATGGTGATGGGTGCCAGGGCCAACCATGCCCTTGGCCAAGACTGGCAGGCCCTTGGCTTCCTCGGCGGATGGCAGAGGGTACGAAGCACCCCCACCCGGAGTTTTCTGGTTCAGAGTCTTTTCAGCAGCGCGTTGATTGCGATCGCCGCCGTTCAACCCGATGGCTTCACGGCGATCGTGGAATACACCGCACCCCTCTTCTGGGCTTTTCTCACCCTGATTGCACTGTCCCTGATCATCCTGCGCCGCCGCTCCGGTGCGCCAAGCCTGAACACTTTCCAGACGCCACTCTTCCCCTTGTGTCCGCTTCTTTTCGCTGTGGCATGTGTCTATCTAGCGTTTTCAAGCTTCCAGCATGCCGCTGCTAATGAATCGGCTTTCCTCTCTCTGTTTGTCCTGCTCTCTGGCGTTGTTGCTCTGGTAGGCCTCTGCCTGCGGCAGCGAAAGCTCCGCCTTCTTTAGAACGTTCTTGCCCGGGATCTGCACGGAAGGCTGTTCACGCGCTTCCCGCCAGTCTGAGCCGATGCCGTCATGCGTGCGCCGTGTGCTCACAGGCGGCAGCCACCACCCCTGGCCCTAAGCCGTTCTTCATTACTCGCCGTTCTTCATTACTCGCACCTGTTTGCCCACACCCACACCCAATCCAATCCCAGCCCCCCATCCACCTCTGACTGCTTCCTGCCAAAAAAAAGCCCCCGCAATCTGCGGGGGCTGCTGATCGATCGGTGTTCCTCAACCTGTCTTCAATGAAAACCTGTTGAAGAACGTAGGGGATCAGCCGATCGCCGGAGCGGTCAGGGCCACAGGGGTGGCTTCGGCAGACGCCAGGTCGAGCGGGAAGTTGTGCGCATTG